>NZ_SDLS01000002.1:0-604305 GCF_004522315.1 Amycolatopsis sp. CFH S0740
CAACCCTGCGACAGATCAACCGAGACAAAACAGGGAATCCGATTCCCTCAGGGTGGCCCTCACGGACGGCGGCGGAAGCGCAGCGGTCGGGGTCAGGCGTCCAGCAACGCGGCCAGTTTCTTCGGCGCCACGTGCCGATACGCCTCGCGCACGATCTGGTCCACCTCGGTCCAGTCGACGTCCACATCGAGCCGCACGCCGAGCCATCCGTGCACGCCGACGTAGGGCGGCCGGAAAAACCGCTCCGGCTCGGTGCGCACCAGTTCCTCCTGCACCCCGGGCGGCGCGGGGCACCAGAACGCGAGCTTGTCGTCGTGGTGCCGGTCGGCGAACATCGCGAACGTCTTGCGGCCGCGGACGAACCACGTCGGTTCGCCGTGGCTGAGTCGTTCGGTGGCTTCGGGCAGGGCGAGACAGAGGGCGCGCAGCTTGTCGAGCGGAGCCATCGCGTCAGTATCCGCGAGTCAGAACACCGTGGCCAGCACGCCGATCCACGCGAGGGCCAAGCCGCCGCCCGCGCCGTACACCGCCCAGCGCAGGATCGGCACCTTCCGGCCCAGCCACAGGGACGGTGCGACGCCGCCGGTCACCACCAGCGCCGCGATCAGCGCGAGCCACACGCTCGTTTCGCGGGCGAGTGTGGTGGCCAGCGCGAGCATCGCCACGACCACCACCGCGGCCGCGAACACCGACACGGTCAGCCCGGTGAGCCAAGGCGTCGGCTCTTCCCGAGTCCGGGCCCGCGCGGGTTGATCCGGCCGCCGAGGCGGTTCGACCACCGTTTCCACGCCGGTCACCGGGTCGACGAAGCGCACCTCGGTGCCCATCACCGCGGCCAGTCGCGCGGCGAGCTGACGTCCGCGCTGCGACACGACCGAACCGGCGACGTCGACGTCCGAATCGGAGCGCGCCACCGCCGACGCCACGCGCGCCCACTCGTGCAGGGCTTGCGCCAGCTCGGCACCGATCGCGAGCCGACGCGGGTCGACCTCTCGCGCGTGCTCGCCGCCCGGCCCGGCGAGCACCGCCTGCTCGCCGCGGATGCGCAGCTCCATCGTGCCCCTCCCCGCAAGAAACGTGCCGGGGGTCACTCTAGTGGGGCGACGCCCGCCGAGACCTCGTGGAACGCGATCGCCGCGGCCGTGGCGACGTTCAGCGAGTCGACCCCGGCCACCATCTCCACGCGGACCGCGACGTCCGCGGCTTCGATCGCCTCGTCCGTCAGCCCCGGCCCCTCGGCGCCGAGCAGCAGCGCGATCGGACCCGGCACTTTCTCGCGCAATCCGCGCAGCGGTACGGAATCCGCGCGCGGAGTGAGCGCAGCCACCGTAAAACCCCGTGCCCGCAGCACATCCAGACCGCCGGGCCAGCTGTCGAAAGTCGCGAACGGGACGCGCAGCACGTGTCCCATCGAAACGCGCACACTGCGCCGGTAAAGCGGATCCGAACAACCCGGACCGAGCAATATCCCGCCGACGCCGAGCGCGGCGGCATTGCGGAAAAGCGCGCCGAGATTCTCGTGATCGCCGACGCCTTCCAGCACGGCCAAAACCTGTGCGCTGTCCACGATTTGGGAGACCGTCGGCGGTTCCGGGCGATCCGCGACCGCGAGCACCCCGCGATTGAGGTGGAAACCGACGACGTCGGCCATCGTCTCCGCCGACGTCACATACGCGGGCACGTCGACGCCCGCGAGTTCGTCTTCCAATTCCCGCAGCCGTCGCTCCACGCCGAGCAGCGCTCGCACCGGATAGCGCGAAGCAAGCAGCCGCCCGACCACGACGGTTCCCTCGGCGATCACCAGCCCGCGCCCGCCGGGGCGGTCCGGCCGACGGTCCGCTGTGGACAGGTCGCGGAAGTCGTCGAGCCCCGGATGCGCCCGGTCCTCGGTGAAGATCAGTTGAGCCACATCGGACAGTCTCGCACCCGCCCGAACCCGTGCCCACTGGTCCGAACGTGCGAGGCGCTTTAGGGCAAACGGCGTAGTTACGCGCAGGGTCAACCGCCGGTGACGGAGAGCACCAGTTTGGCCGCTAGCCCATGGCGCGGCGCTGTGCGACGGTGGTCTGCCTGGCGTACTAGCCGCCCAGACCACTGCGGACAGCAGCCAAGGAGCGCGTCGAACCATGGGTACGGATCTCTCGGCACACCCCGGCCGGCTCGATCGCGGACGGTACCGCCGGAAGGTCCAGCGATGCCTGGACACCCTGGCCCGGATGCTCACCGACGGGAGTTTTTCCTTTCCCCGCAAGAACATCGGGCTCGAAGTCGAGCTGAACCTGGTGGACGGGCAATTGCGCCCGTCGATGACCAACTCGGTCGTGCTGGAGGCGCTCGACGACGCGTCGTTCACCACCGAACTCGGCCAGCACAACCTGGAGCTGAACGTGCCGCCGCGCCCGCTCGCCGGGGATTCCGCGCTGCACCTGGAAGAAGACCTGCACTCCTACCTCGCGAAAGCGCAGGAGAGCGCGGCGCACACCGGCTCGTCGGTGGCCATGATCGGCATTCTGCCCACACTGGGAGCGGAGCATTTCGACCAGAAGTGGCTGTCCCACAAAACGCGCTACACGTCGCTGAACGACGAGATCTTCGCCGCCCGCGGCGAACGGATCGCGCTCGCGATGGACGGCCCGGCATTGCCCGGGGCCCAGCCGGAGCGGCTGCGGCACTACGCGGAGTCCATTCTCCCGGAGGCCGCCTGTACTTCAGTCCAATTGCATCTGCAGGTGGCCCCCGGGGAATTCGCGGCGCATTGGAACGCCGCGCAATGCCTGGCGGGCGTCCAGATCGCGCTCGCCTCGAACTCTCCTTTCCTGCTGGGCAAGGCACTGTGGCACGAAACCCGGATCCCGTTGTTCCAGCAAGCCACCGACACCCGGCCGGAGGAGCTGAAAAACCAGGGCGTCCGGCCGCGGGTGTGGTTCGGCGAACGGTGGATCACGTCGATCTTCGACCTGTTCGAGGAAAACGTCCGCTATTTCCCGGGACTGCTGCCGGAGACCGATCTCGAGGACCCGATCGAAGCGCTCGAATCCGGCCAGGCGCCAAAACTTTCCGAACTGCGGCTGCACAACGGAACGATTTGGCGATGGAACCGGCCGGTGTACGACGTCGTCGACGGCCTGCCGCACCTGCGCATCGAAAACCGCGTGCTGCCCGCCGGTCCGACGGTCGCCGACATCGTCGCCAACGCGGCGTTTTTCTACGGCGCCCAGCGCGCGCTCGCGGAACAGGACCGGCCGGTCTGGTCGCAGATGTCGTTCCAGGCAGCGGAAGAAAACCTGTACGAAGGTGCGCGCAAGGGTTTCGACGCGCAGCTGTACTGGCCCGGCATCGGCTGGATCCCGCCGGACGAACTGGCCCTGCGCGTCCTGCTGCCGCTGGCCCACGAAGGCCTGCGCCGGTCGGACGTCTCCGACGAAGCCCGCGTGCGTTACCTCGGCATCATCGAACGCCGCTGCCTCGCCCGCCGCAGCGGCGCGGCCTGGCAACGCGACTACGTGCTGCGCGCGCACGAACGCGGGGCCGACCGCGAAACCGCCCTCAACTGGATGCTGCGGCGGTACCTGGAGCTCTCCGAGGCAGGCGAGCCGGTGCACACCTGGCCGCTCGACGACTGAGCCGTTTTCGCGCGGTCCCCTACAGTGTTTCGCACGGGAAGGGGGTGGCGCGCGTGCCGAAGGTGCTGGGCGGTTCGCTCGAAGCGCACCGCCGCGAGGTGCGGTCGCGAGTGTTCGACGTCGTGCGCGCACAGCTGTACGAGCGCGGGTTCGACGCGATCACGCTCGCCGGCGTCGCCGCGGAGGCCGGGCTCGGCCGCACCGCGATGTACAACCACTTCCCGGACAAGGAAAGCCTGCTCGTCGCGTTCGTGGAGGACGAGTCCGCGCGGTACGTCGAGCGGTTGCGCGCGGCAGTGGACGCCGAACCGGACCCGGTCGCCCAGCTGGCCACGTTCGTCCGGCTGCAGCTGCGCGTGCTGGCCGAACACCACCTTCCGCCGGGCACCGCACTGGAGTCCGCGCTCGCGCCCGCGGCGTATCAGCGGATCAGCGCGCACGCCGACCCGATCATCGAACAGCTGCGCGCGGTACTGCTCGCCGGAGTCGACGCGGGCAGCTGGCCCGCGCAGGACCTCGACGTGGTGGTCCCGATGATCACCGCCGCGCTTGGCAGCCGTCAGGTCATCGATGTGCCCGCTGACCAGCTCGAAGACGCCATCGAGGCCGCCGTGCGGTTCGTCCGGCGAGCGGTCGGTTCGAGTGAAAACCGTTGATTTTAGGGTAGCCTAAGTACCGGTCGTGGCCTACAGTTCTTTCTGACAGCTTGTCAGAAAGAACGTCGGGAGGCCTTTGATGACGGTGACCGCGGACCTCGAAGCCAGCCCGTTCTCCGGACAGCTGCGCGCGTCCACGAGGACGGTCCACGACAAGGCCAACCACTCCACGTATATGAACGCGCTGCTCGGTGGCGAGCTGACGCTGGACGGCTACGCGGCGCTGGCCACCCAGTACTACTTCATCTACGAGGCGATCGAGCGGGCAGGCGACGCGATGGCCGACGACCCGGTCGGCGGCGAGTTCGTGTTCGAGGAGCTGCGCCGGCTGCCCGCACTGGAACGCGACCTCGCCCGCCTGGTCGGCCCCGGCTGGCGCACCGAGATCGCCCCGCTCGCCGCGACCGAGGCCTACACCGCGCGGATCGCCGAGGCGGCACGCTGGTCCGGCGGGTTCGTGGCGCACCACTACACGCGCTATCTCGGCGACATCGCGGGCGGTCAGATCATCCGGCGGCTGCTGGAGAAGAAGTTCGACCTCGCCGAGGCCGGCACGCTCTTCTACCGCTTCGACGAGATCGGCAGCGCCCCCGCGTTCCGCGACCGCTACCGCGCGAAGCTCGACGAGGCGCCGTGGAGCGAGGCCGACCGCGCCCGGGTGATCGACGAATCCGTGGTCGCGTTCGAGCACAACGTGGCGGTGTTCGACGAACTGGCCCTCGACCTCGCGCGGTACCGGGACCCGGCGGCATGAGCCGGGTCACAGCGGATTGACCTCCACCTAGCTCGAAGTACGAGGCTCGGTTTCAGAAGGCTCCCGCGAGGGAAGCCGCCAAGCACAACCGCGCGTCGACCAGAAGGAGGGCCCATGGCCCGGTACGAGCTGCCCGAACTCGATTACGACTACGGTGCCCTCGCGCCGCACATCTCCGGCGAGATCAACGAGCTGCACCACAGCAAGCACCACGCGACCTACGTCAAGGGCGCGAACGACACGCTGGACAAGCTCGCCGCCGCGCGGGAGGCGGGCGACTTCGGCTCGATCGTGGGCTTGGAGACGACGCTGGCGTTCAACCTGGCCGGGCACGCCAACCACGTCGTGTGGTGGAAGATCCTCTCGCCCGAGGGCGGGGACAAGCCGACCGGCGAGCTGGCCGCGGCGATCGACGAGGCGTTCGGCTCGTTCGACAAGTTCAAGGCCCAGTTCACCGCGGTGTCGACCACGATCCAGGGCAACGGGTGGGGCGCGCTGTCGTGGGACCCGATCGGCAAGACGCTGATCACCCAGCAGCTGCGCGACCACCACAACAACCTGATCCTGCCGACCGTGCCGATCCTGCTGGTCGACGTGTGGGAGCACGCGTTCTACCTGGACTACAAGAACGTGAAGCCGGACTACGTCAACGCCCTGTGGAACATCTTCAACTGGGCCGAGATCAGCAAGCGCTTCGACAACGCCGTCGCCGGCGGCAACGGCCTCCTGCTCAGCTGAGGCCAGCGGCACCCGGGGTCCGGCCTGGCGATCAGGCCGGACCCCGTTTTTTCGCTTGACCTGGAGTGCACTGGAGGTGTGAGAGTGGAATCCATGGACGTCGACGCTTACCTCGCTCGCCTGGACCTGCCGGTGCCTCCGGCGGCCGACCTGGCCGCGCTGCGCCTGCTGCAGGAGCGGCACCTGATGCACGTCCCGTTCGAGAACCTCAGCGTGCACCTCGGGGAACCCATCGAACTCACCGAAGAAGCGCTCTTCGACAAGCTCGTGCGCCACCATCGCGGCGGATTCTGCTACGAGCTGAACGGTCTTTTCGCCGCCCTGCTGCGAGAGCTGGGCTTCGCCGCGACGCTGCACGCGGCTCGCGTCTTCAACGACGCCGGAGTGCCCGGACCGCCGCTGGACCACGCCGCCATCCTCGTCCAACTCGGCGAGGAGCAGTATCTGGTGGACGTCGGCTTCGGCAAGTTCAGCCGGCAGCCGCTCGCGCTGTCCGCGGTTGAGCCGCAGAGCGATCCAGAGGGCGAGTACCTCCTCCTGGACGCCCCGTACGGCGACGTGGACGTCCTGCGCGACGGCAAGCCCGAGTACCGCCTCGAGCGCCGCCCACGGCAGCTGTCGGACTTCGCGCCGATGGCGTGGTGGCAGTCGACGTCGCCGCAGTCGCACTTCACGCAGACCCTCACGTGCTCCCGCCCGACCGCCCAGGGCCGCGTGACGCTGTCCGGCGATCGGCTGATCGAGACGGTCGACGGCGTGCGCCACGAGGTGCTGCTGCCGAACGACGACGCCGTGCGAGTGGCCTACCACGTGTACTTCGGCCTGCGGCTGCACCGTCTCCCGATGCGGCCCGGCGAGCATCCGCTGGAGACCCCGACCCCGCACCCGTCCTGACGCTCATCCCGTGAACGGCCTTGCCCTCGCGGGGAAGAGCCCCGACCATGAACAGAGCCCCGCGTCCCGGGGTTCCCAGGTCGCGGGGCTCTGTCCGTTCCCGAACTGACTGCCGCTCCCACCACGAAGCGGACATGTATGAGGTTAGCCTAACCTCACCAACAGAGGCAAGCCCGTCCCACCGGAGACCTCAGTCTCACCCTCCCGAGTGACGACTTTCGGCGGTCTCCACTGCCTTCGGACAGCCATTTCCGCAGGTCAGACCCGTTCCCGCGACAGGATCCGCAGGCCGTTGCCGAGCCGCCGGGGCATCCGGACGCCGCCGCGCCGGATCAGCACCACCGCGCACACCACCGCCGCGATCGCCGAAATCGCGCCGCCGATGTAGAACGGCGACCGCCCGCCGAACGCGTCGGCCATCCAGCCGGTCATCGGCCCGCCGATCGGGTTGCCGCCGATCAGCACCAGCACGTAGATGCCCATCACGCGGCCGCGCATCTCCGGCGACACCGACGTCTGCACCAGCGCGTTCGCCGTGTTCAGGAAGGTGATCGTGGCGAACCCGAGCGGGATCAGCCCGATCCCGAACGCCAGGTACGTCGGCATGAACGCGGTGACGAACTCGAACGCCCCGAGCAGCGCCGCCGACACCAGCATCAGCCGCACCCGGGGACGGCTCTTCACCCCGCGCCGAGCCGACGCCAACGCACCGGTGAAGGTGCCGACCGCGACGAGCGTCGACAGCAGGCCGTAGCCGTCAGCCTGGGTGTGGAAGACGTTCGCGGCGACGATCGGCAGCGACGTGAAGTAGGTGATGCCGAACGTGCTGACGAAGAACATCAGCACCATGACGGTCACCAGGTCCGGCCGCCCGCGCACGTAGCGCAGGCCCTCCATGAGCTGGCCCTTGGCGCGCGGGATCGCCGGGCCGCGGAACAGCTTCGCCGGGTTCATCAGCGCGACCCCGGTGATCACCGCGAGCGTGCTCGCCGCGTTCGCGATGAACAACCAGCCGGTGCCGACCCAGGTGATCGCGAACCCGGCGATGGCCGGTCCGACGATGCGGGCCATGTTGAAGATCGACGAGTTGAGCGCGACCGCGTTGGCCACCTGGTCCCGGCCGACCATCTCGGCGACGAACGACTGGCGCGTCGGCACCTCGATCGCCGAGGTCGTCCCGAGCATCACGCACAGCAGGTAGACGTGCCAGAGCTGCGCGACGCCGGTCAGGTCGAGCACACCGAGCAGCACGGCCTGCAGGCAGTTCGCCGCCTGGATGAGCATCAGCAGCTTGCGCTTGTCGACCCGGTCGGCGAGCACGCCCGCCCACAGCGACAGCAGCACGGTCGGGATGAACTGCAGCGCGACCGCGACGCCGAGCGCCACCGGGTCGTTGCCGGACAGCGTGAACACCAGCCAGTCCTGGGCGATGCGCTGCATCCAGGTGCCGATGTTCGAGATGACCTGGCCGCTGAAGAAGAGCCGGTAGTTCCGCACTCGCAGCGACGAAAACATCGTGCGGCGGGTCTTGGATTCGGGGGATTCCGCGGTGGAAGACGATTTCCCGGCCGGGACGGAAGAGGGGCCGGGCGGAGCGGAACTGGACGGCGGCGGTGCCGTGTCCCGGGTAGCAGTGGATTGGGCCGGACATCCTGTTTCGCTACCCGTGGTGGTCACCTGTGCTAGTTCCCCGCCATCCTGTCGATGATCTCCGCGGCTCGGGAGAGCACTTCGAGCTCTTCCTCGCCGAGTTCGGCCAGTTGCCGGTCCAGCCACGCCTCCCGCACCGAGATGGCCTTGCGCACGAACGTGAGCCCGTCGTCGGACAGCTCGACGATGGCCTGGCGGCCGTCGGTCGGGTGCGGCCTGCGCTCGACGAACCCCATCTCCTCGAGCGCGGCGATGACCCTCGTCATCGAGGGCGGCTGGACGCCTTCCTTCGCGGCGAGCTGACCGGGGGTCAGCGGGCCGCACTTGTGCAGGGTGGACAACGCCGCGATCTGCGTGAGCGACACGTCGTCAGCCACCCGCTGTGCCCGGAGACGGCGGTTGAGCCGCACCACCGCGAGACGCAAGCGGCTCGCCAGGGAACGCTCGTGCGGGTCGCCGGACATATAGTTAGCATACCTCACGACCTGCGGCTGGTGTTTACGCCGGTCAGCTGAGTGCGGCTTGGATCGGCCCGACGGCGAAGTAGGCCACGAACGCCACCGCGATCACCCACATCAGCGGATGCACCTTGCGGGCCTTGCCGGTGACGGCCTGGATCACGACGTAGCTGACGAATCCGGCGCCGATGCCGTTGGCGATCGAGTACGTGAACGGCATGACGACGATGGTCAGGAACGCGGGCAGGGCGATCTTGAAATCGGTGAAGTCGATGTCGCGGACCTGCGCCATCATCAGCGCGCCGACCACGACCAGCGCCGGAGCCGCCGCCTCGACCGGCACGACCTGGTACAGCGGGGTCAGGAACATCGCGGCGATGAACAGCAGACCGGTCACGACGTTCGCCAGACCGGTCCGCGCGCCCTCGGCGATACCGGACGCGGATTCCACGAACACCGTGTTCGAACTGGCCGAACCGAACCCGCCGGCCGCGCCCGCGAGGCCCTCGACGAACAGCGCCTTGCCGACGTTCGGCAGCTGCCCGTCCTTGCCGACCAGCCCGGCTTCCTTGCCGAGGCCGGTCATCGTGCCCATGGCGTCGAAGAAGTCCGCGAGCACGAGGGTGAAGACGAGCAGCACCACGGTGATGATCGGCAGCCGGGTCCACGCGCCGAACGACACGTCGCCGACCAGCGACAGGTCCGGAAGGCCGATGACCTTGCTCGGCAGCGCCGGGTAGCCGAGGTTCCAGCCCTTCGGGTCGGTGCCGTTCGACGGTCCGGCCTTCACGATCGCCTCGACCACGATCGCGAGGACCGTCGACCCGAGCACGCCGATCAGGATCGCGCCCTTGACCTTCTTGGCCACGAGCACCGCGGTGAGCAGCAGGCCGACGACGAACACCGCGGTCGGCCACGAGGCGATGGAACCGCCGATGCCGAGCCCGACCGGCACCGTGGTGTGCGCGTCGTCCGGCAACCTGCGCACGAACCCGGCGTCGACCAGGCCGATCAGGCAGATGAACAGCCCGATGCCGACCGCGATCGCGGATTTCAGCGCGGGCGGCACGGCGCGGAACACCGCGGTGCGGAAGCCGGTGAGCACGAGCAGGACGATGATCACGCCCTCGATGACCACCAGGCCCATCGCCTCCGGCCAGCTCATCTGCGGCGCGATGGTGACCGCGAGCAGGCTGTTGATGCCGAGGCCGGTCGCGATGCCGAACGGATAGTTCGCGACGAGCCCCATCAGGATCGTCAGCACGCCCGCGACCAGCGCGGTCACCGCCGCGACCTGCGGCACCGGGAGGATGTGCCCGAGCACGTCCTTGTGCGCGGACGGGGTGTCGGCCGCGAAACTGCCGATGATCAGCGGGTTGAGGACCACGATGTAGGCCATCGTCACGAACGTGACCACGCCGCCGCGGATCTCCCGCCCGGTGCTCGACCCGCGTTCGCTGATCCGGAAGAAGCGGTCCAGTGTGGACCCCGCCCGCTCGCGCTGCTCCGCCATTTCCCCGCCTGTCTCGCTGTTTCCGTCCGGGTAAGCTCGGCACCGTGGACGAACCGACCAGTGCACCGGACGCTCCGGCTGCCTTGCGGCACACGCCGGACCTGCCGAAGCGGCTCACCGACCTGACGCCGGTGGTGATCGTAGGTACTGCGCTCTGGCTTGTCGCGCTCGTGGTGCTTTTCTTCACGAGCGGGGGTGTGTGGGTGCAGACGTGCCTGGCCGGGATCGCGCTGGGGTTCATCGGGTTCGGGATTATTTTCTGGCAGCGTGCGGCGGCGCGGCGCGGGTCCAAGTCGGCGCAGCGGCTTTAGAGCTCGTGCGCGTTTACGCCGGTTCTAACCGGCCTAGGCACTCACGACGTCAGTTCAGCAACGTCCGCGGCGCCGGATCTTCCAGCAACGCCGTAATGCGATAACGCTCGCCCCACCGATCACTCGCCCACGCGAACGCACGCGCCAGCCCCTCGGACGTGTCCGCCGCGTGCAGTCGGTCGTCTGACCACCACGGCACCTCGGCCGAAGCACCCTCGATCGTCACCGTGAGCGGGTCGTGCAGCAGCACCCCGCCGTCCGGCAGCGTGATGCCGAGTTGGTCCGCGGCGAGCGCGAGGGCGGGCAGGTCGGCCCACGCGACGTACTCGCCGGTGCTCTCGACCTCGGCTTTCAGGCTGCTCGCGACCGGGACGTCGAGGAGTTCCGCCAGCCGCTCCGGGTCGGCGGGCGCGACGAGGATCTTCGCCGGGTCCAAAGCAGCCGCGACCCATGGCACGTCCAGCACCACGGCTTCCTCGACGACGCTCCCGTCCGCCGCGCGGACTCGGGCGGGGGCGTCGACGTCGGAGATGTCGATCGGTGCGGCCACCAACGCCGCGTGTGCGCGGGCGACCAAGCCCGGGGTCGGCGTCCGTTGCGGGTCGCCGAGTCGGTCGAGCAGGTCGGTGACGTCTTCCGCGGTCTCCAGGTCCAGTCCGGTCCGGACGCCGACGGCGCGGAGCAGATCGTCGCTCAGCTCGAGGTCGGGGACTGGGTCGTACAGGCCCGCCAGCGCGGTCGCCGAAGCGAGCCGCCACGCGCCGGGGGCTTCGCCGGCCAGCAGGGCGTACCGCGCGAGCCACCAGCCCGCGTGGCCGTCCGGGCTGTGCAGTGCCTGCCACGTTTCCGGGCGGGACGCGATCAGGCGGAGCGCGTCCGGCCAGGCGTCGTCCGCGACGAGATCGAGGTCGCGAATGGACACGACCGTCGTCGGCGGCTGCTCGAACGAATCCCACCACTGCTCTTCGTCCGGCAGGTGGTGGTCGGGTTCGTGCGGATCCTCGTCCAGCACGACCGCGAACGAGTCGACCACCTTCGCCGTGACGAGGGTTCCCGTCGGCCAGTCCTCGGCGAATTCCTCGTCCAGCACGGAAAGCGCGCCGCCGGGCTCGAACACCTCGGGGTCGATGACGTCCAGCAACGGCGACGTCGGCAGCACCAGTTCGTCCGCGCGCCGCCAGCCGTCCTCCGCGGGCAGTGCCAGCGCGCCGATCCACTCCGGCGCCTGATCGCCGCAATCGGCGACCAGCCGGAGCACCGCGCCTGCGAGATTCATTCCGTCCAAACCGGACTGAACGTCGGCGACACTGTGCTCGACCGCGTACTGCAGCTGTTCCGCTTCGAGCAGCTGCCGCGCGTCCGCGTGCTTGGCTCCCAACAGTTCCAGCAACTGATGCGCCGCGCCTGGGTGCACGAGCCGGAGGCCTGGAACGTCCACATCGGACAGAAGTTCGCGGAGTTCGCTGCTGCCGTCGACGAGCAGCGCGCCCTTGACGCCCGGCAACGTCCGCCCGTCCGACAGCGGGACCGGCAGCCCGTCGAGCTGATTCGCACTGAGCGCGTGGCTCTCGACCGCGACCGCCAGCTCCGCGTACAGCTTCTGCCACCAGCCGGGTTCGCGATCGATCCCAGTCAGGACTTCGAGGACGTCGCCGATGCCGAGGATGTGCGCGGAGACCGGCTTGATCAGCCGGGGATTCGCTTGCACCAAGCCAGGAATGACGTCGGCCAGCAGCGGAGCCAGCCCGTCGACGTCGAGCACCCGCGCCTGCTGTCCGGAGACTTCCTGACCGTCCACAGTGGCCAGCCAGGGTTCCTGCGCGAGCGAGGCGTAAACCAGGTCTTTCAGCTGCGAGTCCACAGTGGACAGCGGGAATCCCGCGGCGGGAACCAAGGTCGGCCGGTGTTCTGCGGTGACCGCCCGGACCAGTTCGACGTACTCGCTCGCCGCCTTCTCCAGTGCGCGAGTGAGCTCCGCACCGGGAAGAATCCGGCGGCGAGACGGCTCCAGCGGCACTTCGGCAATCAACCGAGCCGGGAGCGAAAGGCCTTCGTCGGTCGGCGTCGGCGCGTGCAGCACATCGTCTTCGAGCGGCTGCGGGACACCGTCGGCGTCGACCGGAACGGCCCAGGCTCCGTGCTTCAGCCACCGTCGTTGCCCGGTCGGCGAAGTGATCTCGACGGTCTCGTCACCGCTTCGGGTCCACTTGCGACCGTCTACTTCGGCCTCGGCGAGCCACGGCAGGGCCAGCAGGAGGTCTTCGATCTCGTTCGCCAGACCGTCGAGCAGCCCTTGCCCGGATTCCTTCAGCGGCAACCGCACTTCGGTGGCGAATCCGGCAGGCGGCTCTTCCGTGACGGGAAACGGCAGCCGCAGCACCGGAACGTCGCCGTCCCGGCCGGATTCCTCCCGGGTGCGCCGCGCGGAAAACGCGACCCCGCCCGAGGTCGAAACGACCCGGGGCTCGTCGGTGACGGTCAGCACGGCCGCGAATCCGACCCCGAACCGGCCGACGGTCCCTTCCTTGGCCGACGCCCGCAACGACGCCAGCGATTCGACCCCTCGGGTGTCCAGCGGCGCGCCGGTGTTGGCGAACCGCAGTTCACCGTCCACAACGGACGCCCGGATCCGCCCCGGTTCGCCCGCGATCTGCGCGGCGTCGGCGGCGTTCTGCGCGAGTTCGACGAACAACCGGTCGCGGTAAGCGCCGACGCGCAGGTCGCGTTCCGAGTTGGTGTCCTCGGTGAAGCGGGTGGGCGAATCGCGCCAGGCGCTCAGCGCCGCTTCCCGCAGCCGGACTGTCCCGAAAGGATCAGCCGCTCCCCCAGCGACTTCGTTCACCGGAGGACATCGCTCCCGTCGGAGTCGTCCTCGTCCGAAGTCGCATCAGAAGCATCCGGAGCAACGGCCTCGACGACCACTTCGGCAGCAGTGCCCGCCGCCGAAGCCTCGACGACGACCGGCTCCTCCGCCGCAGACTCCTCAGCCGCGTCCGAAGCCGACTCGGCAGCCACCTCGACGGCAGCTTCCTCGACCGCCACCTCCGCGGCCGCCTCCGGCTCCACCGCCGCGACCTCAGCGGTCTCCTCGGCCGCCGCGGCCGCCGCCTCTTCCACCACCGCCGGGTCCGCGGCGACGCTCGGTTCCGGAGCCGGCTCCGGAGCGGGCGTGAAGTCGATCAGCGAATCGTCGTAAACGAGCTCCGCGACCGGGACCGAGGACGTCACCTCGACCCGCACCTCGGAGTGCGCGCCGCATCCGTACGCCACGTCCACGACGTGCCCGTCCGCGGGCGCGATGTCGTTCGTGCACGCCCCGAAGGCGCCGCGCAGCGACCCCGCCAGCGGCACGAAGAACCCACAGGTCCCGCAGGTCGCGGGCGCGCTCCGGGCCATGTCCGAACGCGGGCCGAACTCGCCGCCGTGCCAGCGGGCTGCCGCGTCGAGCCTGCCGTAGCGCGAAAGCACGTGCACCCGGCCGAGGCCGACCTCGTGCGCCGCTTCCTCGACGGCCGGGTCGTCCGACTGGAGATACGCAGGCGAGAGGCGCGGGTCGTCCTTGTCCGCGGGGAACAGGTCGCCGACGCCGAGGTCCCCGGCGCGCACCCGCTGCTCCCACGGCACCCACGCGGGCGCGACCAGGGCCTCCGGGCCCGGCTGCAGCACCAGTTCGCTCACCGTGACCGGCTCGTCCGGCCCGGCCACCGCGACGGTGACCGACCAGCGCCAGCCACGGTATCCGGGCACCGAGGCTTCGAAGAGGTGGCTCGCGGAGACCGCGTCCTCGCGTTCCACTCCGACGTGCTCGCCGACCTGGTCAGCGGGTGCTTCCGCCAGCACGGCCTCCCGCGCGGCCTCGACAGCGTCCGCGAGCTTCCGGTGGAGAGAGCCGTCGTCCAGGGTCAACAGCAGCGTCATACCCCCAATTGTGCCGCACGCATCCGCGCCGCCCGTGCCAGGCTGTTCCTCGTGCGAACCCGGATCGTCTGGCCCCTGGTGGCCGCCGCCCTGCTCGGCGGATGCGCGGGCACCCAAGCCGCGCCCGCCCAGCCCGAACAGCTCACCGTCCAGGTGCTCGGAACGCTGCCGCACGACTCGACCGCCTTCACCGAAGGACTCGAGTACTCCGGCACGACGCTGTACGAGAGCCGCGGGCTCGAAGGCAAGTCCGCGCTCACCGCGGGACCGGCAGGCGGAACACCAGCCAAACAGGTGACGGTGCCGTCGCCGCTGTTCGCCGAGGGCATCACCGTGCTCGGGCCGAAGCTGTGGCAGCTGACCTGGCGCGACGGGATCGCGATCGAACGCGACTCCCAGACGCTCGCCGAACTGCGGCGCGTGCACTACGACGGCGAGGGCTGGGGACTGTGCCACCAGCCCAGCGGGCGGCTGGTGATGAGCAACGGGTCGTCGATGCTCACCTTCCGCGACCCGCAAACGTTTGCGGTCACCGGTTCCGTCGACGTCGGCCAGGACCAGCTGAACGAACTGGAGTGCGTCGGCGACACCGTTTACGCGAACGTCTGGCAGACCGGGACCATTCTGCGCATCGACGCGAATACCGGACGGATCACCGCGAAGATCGACGCCGGCACGCTCCGCACGCCGTCCCGGCCCGGCGAGGACGTGCTGAACGGCATCGCCGCGATCCCGGGCACGGACGAATTCCTGCTGACCGGAAAGCTGTGGCCGACGTCGTTCCGCGTGAAGTTCGTCCCGGAAAATCAGCGAACCGGCACGTGAGCGGGCGGTACGTGACCTCGATGAGGCAGGATTGAACCGTGGCCCTCTTCAGCTCGCGCTCCGGTTCCGACAGCCCCCTCGGCGGGCAGTCGGGCAAAGGCCGTGGGAAGAAGAAGCGCCGCTGGACTCCCGAGCCCGGCGCGGCGCAGGCCCGCTCGTGGCGCGACACCCCGCCGACCCGGGTCGATCAGGCCGTTGACCAGCGCGTTCGCCAGGCTCCGCCGGAGTACGCGCCGGAACCGCCGCGGGCGCGTCCAGAGCGCATCCAGCCCGAACCTCCGCGCGGCCGCCCGGCCGAACCGCGGCCCGAGCACGTGGATCAGCGTCCTCCCCGCGGTTATCCCGGCCGGCCAGAGCCGCGCAGCCCGTTCTACGACGACGCGCCGCCGTTCCCGCCGAACGCCGAGGAAGCGCCCACCGGCGCCGTCCCGATGGGACACCGTCCGCCGCCGCCCCCGCGCGGTGCCCGGCCGTACCCGCCGCGCGACCACCGCACCGAGCCCGTCCACCCGCGGCCGTACGACGACCGTCCCGGCAGCGCCGGCTACGAGCACTACGACACCGGTGGCTACGCGGGCGAGCCACGCGTCGAAGACGAGCAGGACGAGGCCTTCAACACCACCGCCGTCCCCGGCGCCGGGTCGGTCCCGAAGCTGCCGAAGAAGCTCACCGTCACGCGGGTCGCCGCCCTGCGCAGCCGTCAGCTGAGCGGACAGGCGATCGGTGCGTTCCAGCGCGCCACCAAGGCAGACGGCGCGGACAAGTCCGGTCTCACCTCGCTGATGTACGCGGTGATGCTGAACTACGCGAGCGACGCGGCGATGGCGATCGCGCTGGCCAACACGCTGTTCTTCGCCGCGACCAGCGGCGAGAGCAAGGGCAAGGTCGCGCTGTACCTGCTGATCACGATCGCGCCGTTCGCGCTTGTCGCACCGGTGATCGGCCCGGCGCTGGACCGGATCCAGCGCGGCCGCCGGCTCGCGATGTGCGTCTCGTCGATCGGCCAGGGCCTGATGGCCGTGGTGATGGCGCTGCACTTCGACGACTGGCTGCTGTACCCGGCGGCGCTCGGGATGATGGTGCTGTCGAAGTCGTTCACCGTGCTGAAAGCGGCGGTCACGCCGCGCGTGGTGCCGCCGGAGATCACGCTGTCGAAGACCAACGCGCGGATCACCGTGTTCGGCCTGATCGCGGGCGGCGTGTTCGGCGCGCTGGCCAGCGGGGTGAGCAGCCTCTCCAACTCCTCGGGCGCACTGTGGTTCACCGCGGTGATCTGCGTGGCCGCGGCCGTGCAGTCGATGCGGATCCCGTCGTGGGTCGAGGTGACCGAGGGCGAGGTTCCGACGTCGCTGTCCGCGCGGCCGGAGCCGAAGCAGAAGCGGCAGCGCCAGCCGATGGGACGGCACATCGTCGTTGCCTTGTGGGGCAACGGTTCCGTCCGCGTGCTGACCGGCTTCCTGATGATGTTCGCCGCCTTCGCGGTGAAGGCGCAGACCGAGCACGCCGGGCACAGCCCGTTCGTCCAGCTGCTGTTGCTGGGCATCATCGGCGCGGCGGCGGGCGTCGGCGGATTCGTCGGCAACGCACTGGGTTCGCGGCTGCACTTCGGTTCGGCGGACCAGGTGATCGTGGCCTGCGTGGCGGCGTGTGTCGTGACGACGCTGATCGCGACGCTGCTGCCCGGCCTCGCCACGGCGGCGATCGTCGGTCTCATCGGCGCGACCGCCAGCGCACTGGCGAAGATCAGTCTCGACGCGGTGATCCAGGAGGACCTGCCGGAGCAGTCGCGCGCCTCGGCGTTCGGGCGTTCCGAGACGGTGCTGCAGCTGTCGTGGTGCATGGGCGGCGCGGTCGGGCTGCTGCTGCCGCCGACGTACTGGATCGGCTTCCTGGTCGTCACGCTCCTGCTGGCGGTCGGCCTGACGCAGACGTTCCTGGTGCAGCGCGGCGGTTCGCTGCTGCCCGGCCTCGGCGGAAATCGCCCATTGCGCCCGGAGCCGACCGGCAGCTTCCCCGCCCCGGGGCCCGCGCGAGGCCGCCGGTAATCTCGGGCCATGCGACGTTCCCGGGTGGTGGCCGTGCTCGCGGCCGGTGGTTTCGCGGTGGCCGGCTGTTCCGCGCCGGGCCCGGCCGAGGTGACTTTCTACGCCGACGGGCACACGATCAACGTCGCCCCGATCGGCAACTGCGACATCAAGTCCGGCGTCTGCGCGGCCAACCCCGGCGCGACCGGCAAGCTCAAGGTGCGGCCGGGCCGCTCGGTGCAGATCTCGGTGCCGAAGGAAATCGCCGAGACGCCGTGGAAGGTCACCGTGCAGTACGTGAACGGCAAGGGCGAGCCCCAGCCGCTCAAGGAGGACATCATCACCTCCCGCGACCGCTACGCCTACACCGCGACGCCGCCCGCGAAGGACGACCAGATCGTGGTGGTCGAGATCGCGCAGGCGTCGGTGATCAGCCGCACCGGCGACCCGAACGACGCGGAAGCCGTCACGACGGCGCTGTGGTCGCTGCAGGTCCAGCCTGCTTGAGCCGAGCGGCCACGACGTGCGCGGCTGCCGAGGTCGAAGGACCTCGCAGGCCCGGACCTGGCTGGTGCCGGCCCAAGGCCGTCGTACGTGAGGGGAACCCTGAGGGAATCAGATTCCCTCAGGGTTCCCCTCACGTACGCCAAGAACCAGTCAGGCGGTGAAGAATCGGCGTTTCGCGGACGCCTGGATCACCACGGCGACGGGGCTGCCGATCACGGGTCGAGGTCGCGCGCGACCGCCCGCATGATCTCCGCGATCTGCTTGGTGTTCTTGCGATCCGGGTACCGGTTGCGCCGCAGGTCCGGCTGGACCTTCAGCTCCAGCAGCTTGATCATGTCCTCGACGAGGCCGTGCAGCTCCTCCGCGGGTCGGCGGCGCGCCTCGGCGACCGACGGCGGCGGGTCCAGCAGCCGGACGGAGAGCGCCTGCGGTCCGCGCCTGCCGTCGGCCACGCCGAACTCGAGCCGCTGCCCGGCTTTCAGGCCCTCCACGCCGTGGGGCAGCGCGGCCTTGCGGATGTAGACGTCCGCACCGCCGTCTTGCGTGACGAAGCCGAACCCCTTCTCCGCGTCGTACCACTTGACCTTGCCGGTCGGCACTTCCCTCACCAGTCCTTCTGCTGTGCAGGTCACGACGAACGCGCCCCGAGCGATCTCGAGGCGCGCGTCCGATAAGCGTATCTCGCCACAGGCGCTGGGGAGAAGCGGATAGTCCCGTTACTCTCACCCCATGGAGAACGCAGCGAAACAGACCGGCAAACCGATCCTCATGCGGCTCGGCATCGGCCTGTTCGCCATCGGCATGCTCGCCGTGGCGACAGTGTTCGTGCTGTTCGCCGCCGGACTCGAGAACCTGCCGGTGTGGCTCAGCGCGGCCGCCGGCGTGATCACCCCGCTCGGCCTCCTGCTCGGGCTGATCGCCCTGATCCAGGAAGCCCGCGCCGGAAAGCACGGCTGACCAGCGGCTACACCGCGGTCTCCACGAACGTCCCGGCGAACCACCCGGGGAACTCGACCAGCGAGTCGAACACCACGTCCGCGCCCTCGGCGGCCAATTCCTCGCGGCTGCACGGCCCGGTCGCCACGGCCACGGACATCGCGTTGGCCGCTCGCGCGCCCCGCACGTCGCCGAGGTGATCGCCGACGTACGCCCGTGCCTCGTGTTCCAGCAGGGCCGCCGCCTTCTGCGTGGACCACAGCTCGCCCACCAGCGCGTCGACCTTCATGCCCAGCGCGTCGAGGTGCATCTGCGCATTGGGGCCGTACTTCCCGGTGACCACCACGGTCCGCCCGCCTGCCGCCCGGACCGCCTCCAGCGCCTCGGCCGCGCCGGGCAGCGCGACCGTGCTCGGCACGACCGTCTCCGGGTACAGCTCGCGGAACTGCCAGATCAGCTCGGGTATCCGGTCCTCGGGCGCGCCGAAGTCGCGCAGCGCCTGATCGAGCGGCGGCCCGAGGTTCGAGGCGAACGCCTCCCCGTCGAACGCCAGCCCGGACTTCTTGCCCAGCGCGTTCATCGCCGCGACCATGCCCGGCCGCGGGTCGATCAATGTCATGTCGAGGTCGAACCCCACCGTGATGCCCACGTCCCACACGGTAGCTGTCCGGACCGACAGTTCCGGACAGTCCGCTGTACACGTGCACCATCCAGGTAAAGGTTCTTGACACAGATTCAGTCTGTGTCAAGCTGGCGGTGTGACCAGCTTCACCGAGCGGACCAAGGCGACACTTCGCGAAACGCTGCTCGACGCGGCCGCGGACCTGCTCCCCGATCGCGGCCACCAGGGCCTCCGGATGGCCGACGTGGCGGCGAAAGCCGGGGTCAGCAGGCAGACGGTCTACAACGAGTTCGGCAGCAAGGCGGCGCTCACGCAGGCCGTCGCGCTGCGCGTCGCGGCGGAGTTCCTCGACGGCATCCGCTGCCGGTTCGAGGACGCCGAGAGTTTGCTCACGGGCATCCGCGGCGCGGTCGTCTACACGATCGAACACGCCAGGGAGAACCGGCTGATCGCGGCGGCGCTCGGCACCGAGGCGGGCGAGGATCTGCTCCCCCTGCTGACCTCGCGCGGCGAACCGATCCTCACCGCGTCGGCCGAGCTCGCGGCGCAGCAGTACCTCGCGCTCGAACCCCGGCTCACCCAGGAGGCCGCCGCGCTGCTCGCCGAAACGGTGGTCCGGCTGTCGCTCAGCCACCTGGTGCTGCCGACGCATTCCGCGTCCGAGGCCGCCGAGTCGGTCCTCGCGGTGCTCGCCCCCGCCATCGACCAATTCGTCCACAATGGAGTGAAACGAGAGGGCCAGTCATGACCGAGACGCTTCCGGAGCTGCGCAGCGGATTCTCGTCCCTGCGCAAGGGCGGGCTGAACTGGGACTCGTTCCCGTTGCGGCTGTTCGTCAAGGGCAACAAGAAGTTCTGGAACCCGGCGGACCTCGATTTCAGCAGGGAACGCGAGGGCTGGGAAAGCCTGACGCCCGAGCAGCAGCGCTCGACCACCTACCTCGTCGCGCAGTTCATCGCGGGCGAGGAGGCGGTGACCGAGGACATCCAGCCGTTCATGCGCGCGATGTCGTCGACCGGCCGCTTCGGCGACGAGATGTACCTGACGCAGTTCTGTTTCGAGGAAGCCAAGCACGTCGAGGTCTTCCGGCGCTGGATGGACGCCGTCGGGCTGGACGACGACCTGCATTCCTACGTCGCGGAAAACCCGCACTACCGCAAGCTTTTCTACGAGGAGCTGCCGCAGTCGCTGCGCGCGCTGGAGGACGATCCCAGTCCGCTCAACCAGATCCGCGCGAGCGTGACGTACAACCACGTGATCGAAGGCAGCCTCGCGCTCACCGGGTACTACTCGTGGCAGCTGATCTGCACGCAGAACCAGATCCTGCCGGGAATGCAGGAATTGGTGCGCCGCATCGGCGACGACGAACGCCGCCACATGGCGTGGGGCACGTTCACCTGCCGCCGGCACGTCGCCGCGGACGACGCGATGTGGGACGCGGTGCAGGAACGCATGGGCGAACTGCTGCCGCACGCGCTCGGCATGATCCAGTGGGTACAGGACCAATTCGAGGAAGTCCCGTTCGACAACGACCCCGAGGAATTGATCCAGTACGCCGCCGACCGCGCCCAGCGCCGCCTCGGCGCGATCGAATCCGCGCGGGGCACGCCGGTCGAGCAGATCGACCTCGACTACTCGCCCGAGCAGCTCGAGGACACCTTCGGCGAGGAGGACGAAAAAGCCCTCGCCGAAGCCGCCGCGGCCGCTTCCGCCTGACGCGAACCGGCGGCCGTCCACATCGGACGGCCGCCGGTGTCAGGTCACGCGTGCTTCTGCGACGCCGCCTGCTCCAACCCCAGCAGAGTCACCGACTGCTGGCGCATTTCCACCTTGCGCACCTTCCCGGTCACCGTCATCGGGAATTCCTCGACCACGTGGATGTAGCGCGGGATCTTGTAATGCGCCAGCTTGCCCTGGCAGAACTCGCGCACCGCTTCCGTGGTCAGCGGCTGCGCGCCCTCGCGCATCCGGATCCAGGCCATCAATTCCTCGCCGTACTTGACGTCCGGCACGCCGATCACCTGCGCGTCCAGCACGTCCGGATGCGTGTAGAGGAATTCCTCGATCTCGCGCGGGTAGATGTTCTCGCCGCCGCGGATCACCATGTCCTTGATCCGGCCGGTGATGTTGATATACCCCTCGTCGTCCATGATCGCGAGGTCGCCGGTGTGCATCCAGCGCGCGGCGTCGATCGCCTCGGCGGTCTTTTCCGGTTCCTCCCAATAGCCGAGCATCACCGAATAGCCGCGGGTGCACAATTCGCCGGGAGTGCCGCGCGGCACGGTCAGCCCGGTTTCCGGATCGACCACTTTGGACTCCAGATGCGGGCCGACCCGGCCGACCGTGGACACCCGGCGCTCCACCGAATCGTCGGCGCGGGTCTGCGTGGACACCGGCGACGTCTCGGTCATGCCGTAGCAAATGGACACCTCGGTCATCCCCATCCGGTCGATGACCTGCTTCATCACCTCGACCGGGCACGGCGATCCGGCCATGATGCCGGTGCGCAGCGAGCCGAGGTCGAACGTCTCGAACTCGGGGTGGTTCAGCTCGGCGATGAACATCGTCGGCACGCCGTACAGCGACGTGCAGCGTTCGGCGGCGACCGCGGCGAGCGTGGCCTTCGGGTCGAACGCCGGGGCCGGGATGACCATGCACGAACCGTGGCTGGTGCACGCGAGGTTGCCCATCACCATGCCGAAGCAGTGGTAGAAGGGCACCGGGATGCAGACCCGGTCCTCCTCGGTGTAATTGCACAGCTCGCCGACGAAATAGCCGTTGTTGAGGATGTTGTGGTGGCTGAGCGTCGCGCCCTTGGGGAAACCGGTGGTGCCGCTCGTGTACTGGATGTTGATCGGGTCGTCCGCGGACAGCCCGGCCTGCAGCTGCGCGAGCCGCTCCGCGTCGCCGCCGCGGCCGGACTCCATCAGGTCGGTCCACGACGAGGTGCCGAGCAGCACGACCGCTTCCAGTCCGGGACAGTTCGGCCGGACCTCCTCGATCATCGCCCCGTAGTCGGACGTCTTGAACTTGTCCGCGGCCACGAGCATCCGGATGCCCGCCTGGTTGAGCACGTACTGCAGTTCGTGCGAGCGGTAGGCCGGGTTGATGTTGACCAGGATCGCGCCGATCTTCGCCGTCGCGTACTGGAGGAACGTCCATTCCGCCCGGTTCGGCGACCAGATGCCGACGCGGTCGCCCTTGCCTATGCCCGACGCCAGCAGCCCGTGCGCGAGGGTGTCGACCTCGGCGGCGAGTTCGCGGTAGGTCCAGCGGGCGCCTGCCTCGCGGTCGACGAGCGCGTCCCGGTCGCCGAACGCGGCCACCGTGCGGTCGAAATTGTCCCCGATCGTGTCGCCGAGCAGGGGGACGCTGGAGGTCCCGGAGGCGTAACTCGGCAGTGCAGGCGCGTCAGGCATCGGTGCCTCCCGTGGCGGTCTTCGTCGACGAGCCCGAGTCTAAGCTCGATTTCGGACCTTCCCGCCACCCTAGTTATGGGGTGCGCTCGCACGAGCGGCTGATGGTCGTGCGCGTTCCGCTACCCTCGGTGCGGGTTGTTTCGTGCACGAGGGGACTGGGACGTTGCCAGAGGAATTTTCCCTGGGCTGGACCGAGACCGACGTGGCGGTGCGGCGCACCGGGCTGCCCGCGTCGTGGCATCCGTTCGAGATCCGCAGCGCGGGCGCGACGATGACCGAGCACAACCGGCTGGCCGAGGAGGCGTGGACCGCGCTGCGCGGCCGGGGGCTGGCCGACGCGGAGAAACTCGACCGCGATGTCGAAGCGACTCTGCGCGCGTGGACGAGGCCGGACGTGCTGATCATCGTGCGCGCGGCCGAACTGCCGTCCGGGACCGTGCTGTACCGGGCGTGCATCGGCGAGGGCCTCGGCGTGTTCTCGGAGCAGGTCGACGACGGGCTCCGCTTCCAGCAGGTCCGGCCGGAGCGGCTGGTGGATCTGGTGCTGAGCATGTTCCCGCCCTATCCGGCGCTGCCCGTCTCCCCGGTCGCGATCACCCAGGGCCCGCCGCCGAAACGCAACGCCGCGGCGCCCGCGCCGTCGCGCCAGGATCGCGACGCGCTGGCCGGGTACTCGCAGTGGCCGCTGCACCGGCACGGAACCGTGGAACTTTCGCTGCGGCCAGGACAAGGCACGCTCCGCCCGGTCTCGACGGCGACGTTCGTGGACACCGACGGCGGGCGGTACCTGACGTTCTCGGAACCGTTGCCCGACGGCGGGTTCCGGCTGCATTTCACCCCGTCGACGGGCGCGCACCTGCGGACGTGGCTGCTGGAGACGATCGAAGAGGGCGTGCGCTGAGAATTCAGGGCTAATCCCCGATGCCCTGCCCCCGTGCGGCAGGGCAAGATCGGCTCCATGCAATTCCACCTAGTCGACGCCTTCACCGACCAGGCGTTCGCCGGCAATCCGGCGGGCGTCGTCGTGCTCGAGCAACCCGCGGACGCCGAGTGGATGCAACAGGTCGCGGCGGAGATGAAGCACTCCGAGACCGCGTTCGTGGTCGCCGCCGGCGAGGGCGCGAAATCCCTGCGCTGGTTCACCCCGACCGACGAGGTCTCGCTCTGCGGGCACGCCACCATCGCGGTCACGCATGTCCTTGGCGGACACCAGGTTTACGACACCCTCAGCGGCAGGCTCACCTGTACCAAGGCCGACGGCTGGATCGAGATGGACTTCCCCGCCGACCCGCCCGTCGAGACCGGCGAAGACCTCTCCCGCATCCTCGACCTGCCGGCGAAGTTCACCGGACGGGCGCGCGAGAACCTCTTCGTGGAGCTCGAAAGCGTCGAAGCGGTCCGCCAGGCACAGCCGGACCTCGACGCCCTGCGCGCCACCTGGACCGGACGGCTGATCATCACCGCGGCGGGCGACGACTTCGTCAGCCGGTTCTTCGGCCCCGGCGTAGGCGTCGACGAGGACCCGGTCACCGGCTCCGCGCACTGCTCGCTGGCCCCGTACTGGACGCGGAAACTGGGCAAGAACGCCCTCGTCGGTCACCAGATCTCCGCCCGCGGCGGAACCGTGCGCACCGAAGTCCGCGACGACCGCGTGCTGCTGCGCGGCCAGGCCGTCACCGTAGTGAGCGGGGAGTTGTACGTCTGATGCGACTGATCCTCAACGCGATCTGGCTCGTCCTCGCCGGTTTCTGGATGGCGCTGGGCTACCTGTTCGCCGGAGTCATCTGCTGCGTCCTGATCGTCACGATCCCGTTCGGCATCGCGTCGTTCCGGATCGCGAACTACGCGCTGTGGCCCTTCGGCCGCACGGTCGTCGACCGCCGCGAAGCCGGAGTCGGTTCGTTCGTTGGCAACGTGATCTGGTTCCTGGTCGCCGGACTGTGGCTCAGCATCGGCCACCTGATCACCGGGGCCCTGCAGTGCCTCACGATCATCGGCATCCCGCTGGGCCTGGCGAACTTCAAGATGATCCCCATCTCGCTGATGCCGCTGGGCAAGGAGATCGTCGACTCCTGAAGTCCGTCCCCGGTTGACCTGCCGCGAGGCGAACCGGCCAGTTCGGTTCGCCTCGCGGCCTCTCCACGGGTCTCACCGAAAAATAATTTTGTCTTGACAACCCAAACCATCGGCAGCAAGCTGTGCCGCATGACAAGCGCACGCAAGCTGATCCTCGGTTTCTACGTCTCGCTCGACGGCAAGAGCGCCGACGCCGACAACGGCATCCGGGACGTCATGATGTCCATCGACGACCCCGAGCAGGAGAAATACTTCGTCGACCAGCTCTGGGAGGCCGGGGCCTTCCTCATGGGCCGCAACACTTACGAAGCCATGGCGGGCTTCTGGCCCACCTCGGACCACCCCTCGGCCAAGGCGATGAACGCGATCCCCAAGGTCGTGTTCTCGAGAACGCTCACCAGCGCGGACTGGGCCGAGACCCGGATCGCCAGCGGCGACCTCGCGGAGGAGATCGCCCAGCTCAAGGCCGAACCCGGCAAAGATCTCGTCGCCGCCGGCGGCACCGAATTCCTGCACTCGCTGATCAAGCTCGGCGTCGTGGACGAGTACCGGCTCTGGGTGCTCCCGGCCGTCACCGGCAAGGGTGCGGCGCTGTTCCCGGAACTCGGCGAAGCCCGGCGGTTGCGGCTGGTGAAGAGCACCGCCTTCCCGTCCGGGATCCTCGAACTGCGGTACGCGGCCAGCTAGTCCTCAGGCTCAAAGGGCAGCTTCACCACGAGGCACGGACCGCCGACGAACAGGCCGCCGTCGATGCCCAGCGCTTTCCCTCCGGCGTAGAGGTACGGGCCTTCGATCTGCGTCGGGTGGATGCCGAGCTGGTCGGCGATCACGCTGTGCCCGTGCACGATCCGCGAGCCGCCCAGTGCGTTGAGCAGCCGGTCGGCATTCTCCTCGCCGTCCGGGCCGCGGAAGGCGTACCGGGTGGTCATCCGCCGCCACACGTCCCACCAGGCCTCGATGTTGCTGCCGGAGAGGATGTCGTGCGCGGTGGCGTTGATCGAGTCGAGGTCCTCGCCCCAGTCGAGGTACTCGAGGGTGTCCGAGTGCAGCAGCAGGTGGTCCTCGTCGACCGCGACGAGCGGGCGTTCGGTGAGCCACTCGATGTGCTCGGGGGTGAGCCGGTCCTGGTCCGACAGCAGGCCGCCGTTGATCTCCCAGCTGCGCGCGAAACTGCGCGGCCCGAAGTCGGACGGCACCGGGCGGTCGCCGAAGTGGTACATCCCGAGCAGCAGGATCTCGTGGTTGCCGAGCAGCATCTGCACCGAGCCGCCCGCCTCCGCCGCCTGCTCCTGCAGCTCGCGCACGAGGTCGATCACCCCGACGCCGTCCGGGCCGCGGTCGGTGAAGTCGCCGAGGAACCACAAGCGGTCGTCGACGCCGGCCCACTTGCCGTCGCTGTCGACCAGGCCCTCGGCGCGCAGTGCGTCAACCAGGGCGTCCCGGTGCCCGTGGACGTCGCCCACCACATAGACGCTCATCGTTCGACGATATGCCCTGATCCCGGGCGGTGGGCGGTCAGCCTTCGCCGAACGGGTCGAGCGTTCGCCCGATCAGGTCGGCGACCGAGCCGATCACCTTCGTCGGCCGGTACGGGTAGTTCTCCACCGATTCCTCGTTCGAGATGCCGGTGAGCACCAGAATGGTCTGCAGTCCGGCCTCGATCCCGGAGTGCACGTCGGTGTCCATCCGGTCGCCGATCATGAGCGTCGACTCCGAATGCGCGCCCAGCCGGCGCAGCGCGGACCGCATCATCAGCGGGTTCGGCTTGCCGACGTAGTACGGCGAGCGCCCGGTGGCCCGCTCGATCAGCGCGGCGACGGACCCGGTGGCAGGCATCGAGCCCTCGACGCTCGGGCCGGTCGCGTCCGGGTTGGTCGCGATGAACTTCGCGCCGCCCTCGATCAGCCGGATCGCGCGGGTGATCGCGCTGAAGCTGTACGTGCGGGTCTCGCCGAGCACGACGTAGTCCGGGTCGCGCTCGGTCAGGACGTAGCCGACCTCGTGCAGCGCCGTGGTGAGCCCGGCCTCGCCGATCACGAACGCCGAGCCGTTCGGCCGCTGCGACGCGAGGAACTTCGCGGTCGCCAGCGCCGAGGTCCAGATCGACTCCTCGGGGATGTCCAGACCGGTGCGCAGCAGCCGCGCCCGCAAGTCGCGCGGGGTGTAGATCGAGTTATTGGTGAGCACCAAAAAGTCGATACCGTTGTTCCGCAGTTCGTCGAGGAACTCGTCCGCCCCCGGGACGAGGTGTTCCTCCCTGACCAGCACACCGTCCATGTCGGAGAGATACGTCCACCGGCCTTCGCTCATGCGCGAAAACCTATCACGCGCGCGAGACGCCTGCGGCATACGACGAAAACGGCTACAGTGGAAATTGCCGGTAACGCGAGGGGAGTCGCGGGACTGGTTACCGAGGGGGTTCGGGGGAATCTTTTCCGTAAGCTCCGGCGTATTCGCCGTGGCGCAATTCTTCCTGCCCCTTGTCTTGAAGGGGGAACAACCTGATGACAGAAATTGTCGACCGGCCCGCCGCCGCGGCCCCGATCACCGGGCCGAACTGGGGGCTCACCAAGTTCCTTGACCCGCTGCCGGTTCCGCCGGTGCTGCGGCCGCCGTGGTGGGGACAGGACATGATCACCATTCCGATGGTGGCGAAGCGGCAACGACTGCACTCGCAATTGCCGCCGAGTACATTGTGGACTTATGCCGGGCATTTCCCGGGACCGACAATCGAAGTGCGCAGCGGCAAACAACTGCGGATTTCGTGGTCGAACGAAATAGCAGGCGAGTTCCCGTTGGTCGCCGTGCAAGGACCGGTGGGCGACGGACCGACCACCCGCCCCGGCCGCGAGCTCGACCGGCCCGGCTACTCGATCGTCGACGGCGTCGCGGACCTGCCCGCCTGGACCGTGGTTCACCTGCACGGCGCGCGCACCAACGCGAGCAACGACGGATGGGCGCACAACGCCGGCCTCCGGGGCACTTCGCAGCTCGCCGAGTACCAGAACCGGCAGCAGGCGATGCCGCTCTGGTACCACGACCACGCCATGGCGATCACCCGGTTCAACGTCCACACCGGCCTTGCCGGGCTGTACCTGATCCGCGACGACGAGGAGGACGAGCTCGACCTGCCCGGCGGCGATCGCGAACTGCCGCTGATCCTGACCGACCGCAACCTCGACACCGACCCGGAGACCGGAGCGCTCACCGGGCAACTGCTGTACAAGTTCCCGTACGTGCCGAACGGGCCGATGATCCCGTTCTCCGGTCCGTTCACGCTGGTCAACGGCGTGATCTGGCCGCACCTCGACGTCAGCGCGCGGTGGTACCGCTTCCGGCTGCTCAACGCGGCCAACGAACGGTTCTTCACGCTGAACCTGGTCGACGAGAACAACGTGCCGCGGAACGACGCCGTCCGCCTGATCGGCACCGACGGCGGGTTGCTGCCCGCTCCAGCGCCGCTGCCGTCCGGCGGGCTGACCGTCGCGCCGGCCGAACGGTTCGACGTGCTGATCGACTTCAGCCGGTTCCAGGGGCAGAAACTCAAGCTGCGCAACGCCGATCCCAACCTCGGCGGGGTCGAACCGGACGTCATGGAGTTCCGGGTGGAAAGCCGCGCGCGGCACGATTCGTTCGAGCTGCCCGAAAAGCTCTCGTCGTCGTACGTCCGGATCAAGCACGGTTCGACGCTGCCCGAGGACCACGACCACGTCTGGGTCGCGCTGCTGCTCAACGCGAGCGGGCATCCGGAGATGTGGGACCTCGAACAGGTCGACGCCGATCCAGGCGGCAAGGGCATCATCCAGATCAACGACCCGGCGGGCGGGCTGAAGACGTTCCGGATGATCGGGCGGCTCTTCGACGACACCACCGGCATCTTCATCGACCACGGCAAATGGGCGGTGTGGAACATCGTGCACGTCGCGAACGGCGGGCCCGCGCATCCGTTCCACATCCACCTGACCGAATTCCAGGCGCTCTTCCGCCGCAGCTTCGCCACGACGTTCGACCCGGCCGCCGAGCGCACTTCCCGGCCGATCGACGGGTTCGCGGAAGTCCCGCTGGAGAAGTACGAGGAGGGGTGGAAGGACACGATCATCGTGAACCCCGGGCAGTGGGTGAGCGTCGCCGGCCAGTTCAGCGGCGGCACCGGCGAGTTCATGTACCACTGCCACATCCTCGACCACGAGGACGAGGGCATGATGCGGCCGTTCGTCGTCCACCCGCCCGAGGTGGCGAAATTCCACGTCCACCCCGGCGGCGGCCACCACCACGGCGGCTGAGCGGGATCGCTTGCGCCCCAATGCCGCATTGGGTGCATCTGACGCACCCAATGCGGCGTTCGGTGCATCCCACGCACCCAATGTGGCATTCGGTGCATCCCACGCACCCAATGTGGCATTGGGGTTTTTCAATAGCGGGCACAGCGGCCGCGGTGCGCGAAGTCGCCCTTGGCCGATGGACGCGGTCCGCCGAGGCGAACGTCTGTGAGGGGAACCCTCACGGAATCAGATTCCGTCAGGGTTCCCCTCACAGACATCAGCGGGAGCGAAGAACCGAAACCACGCGGGGGAAGCGAGGCTCAGGAAGCCGCAGCCGGGTGTACCGCCACAGTCGCCGCCTTCACCGACAGCGCCACCGCCGAACCGGGTTCCAGCGCCAGTTCGGCCACCGCCGCCGGGGTGAGGTCGGCGGTCAGGCCGTGTGCCCAGCCGCTGCCCTCAGTCCGGATTCGGATCACCGGTCCGTGCGGTTCCAGGGCCGCCACGACGGCGTCGGTCGTATTGCGTGGGCTGCCGTGGTGGTCGCCGTCGTGCGGGTAGACCGCGACCGCGTTCGGTGCGAACACCGCGACCGCCGCCTCGCCCACCACGGTGTCCGGCGTCAGCAAACCCGTCACCACTTCGCCGGACGGCGTGCGCAATCCGTCGTCCACCGCTGTTCCGGATACCAAGTTCAACCCGGCGATCCGCGCGGTGAACGGCGTCCGCGGCGCGGCCAGCACCTCGCGCGTCGGGCCGCGTTCGACGATCCGGCCGCCGTTCATCACCGCCACGTGGTCGGCAAGAGCCAACGCGTCCAGCGGGTCGTGCGTGACCAGCACGGTCGTCGGGCCGTCGCGCAGCACTCGGCGCAGCAAGCCGCGGATCGCCGGGGCCGAGTCCACGTCGAGCGCGGCGAACGGTTCGTCCAGCAACAGCAGGTCCGGCGCGGAAGCCAGCGCCCGGGCGATCGCCACCCGCTGCTGCTGTCCGCCGGACAGCTGGCTCGGCCGCCGGTTCGCGAACTCCGCCGCGTCCACTTCGGCCAGCCATCGCGAGGCGATCGCCCGTGCCTCCGCCCGGCTGGCACCGGTCGAGCGCGGCGAGAACGCGACGTTGTCCATTGCGGACAGATGAGGGAACAGCAGCGCGTCTTGGGACAGCAGGCCGATCCGCCGTTCGTGCGGCGGCAAGTCGACACCGTTCCCGGCCAGCCGCCGGTCGGCGAGCGTGACGTCGGCCGACGTCACCGGCAGCAGACCGGCGAGGCTGCCGAGCACAGTGGACTTCCCGGAACCGTTGGGCCCGAGCAGCGCGAGCACGGAGCCGCCGGGCACGGTGAACTCGACGTCGAGCGAGAACTCGCCGCGGCTCAACGCCAGCTTCGCCGACAGGGTCACCGCAGCCCGCCTTCCCACGACCGCGGCCGCGCGAGCGCGATGACCAGGATCGCGACCACGATGAGCAGCAACGCGAGCGCGACCGCGCTGTCGATGTCCACTTCGGCCTGCGTGTAGACCTCGAGCGGCAGCGTCCGGGTCACGCCTTCCAAACTGCCCGCGAACGTGATGGTCGCGCCGAACTCCCCCAGCGCGCGAGCGAAGCTCAGCACGACGCCGGAGCCCAGCGCGGGCAGCAGCAACGGCAGCGTCACCCGGCGGAACACCGTCCACGGGCGCGCGCCGAGCGTCGAGGCGACCTGTTCATAGCGGTCGCCGGAGCCGCGCAGCGCGCCTTCCAGGCTGACGACGAGGAACGGCATCGCCACGAACGTCTGCGCGATGACGACCGCGGCCGTCGTGAACGGCACCTGCTCGCCGGTCAGCCAGTTGATCAGGATGCCGAGGAAACCCTTGCGCCCCAGCAGGTACAGCAGGGCAAGGCCGCCGACCACCGGCGGCAGTACGAGCGGAAGCAGCACCACCGAGCGCAGCATCCGCACGCCCGGCACCCGGGAGCGGGCCAGCACGATCGCCAGCGGAACGCCGAGCACCACACAGGCCACTGTGGACAGTGCGGCGGTCGTCAGCGACAGCCGGAGCGCGTTCAGCGACGACGACGTGACCAGCAGCGACGGCAACCGGGTCAGATCGGACCGCACGAGCAGGCCGACGACCGGCAGCACCACAAGCGCGAGCGCGACGACGGCGGGGAACCAGAGGATCAGCGGAACCCGGGCATGCGGCGGCCGGGTCTCGGCCGCCGCGCCCGCCTTACTTGCCAGGGCCAAAGCCGATCTTGGCCAGTTCGGCCTTGCCTTGCTCCCCGAGGACGAAGTCGGTGAACTGCTTCGCCAGCGCCGCCTGCGGAGCGTTCTTGACGGCCGCGATCGGGTACTGGTTCACCGCGCCCGACGACTCCGGGAAGTCGACCTTGTCCACTTTGCCCGCCGCCGAGGTCGCGTCGGTGACGTACACCAGTCCGGCGTCGGCGTCGCCCGACTGGACCTTGGCCAGCACCTGCTTGACGTTCGTCTCCTCGCTCACCGGCTTGAGCGTGGTCTTGGTGCTCTGTTCGACCTTGTGCGTCGCCGAACCGCACGGCACCTGCTGCGCGCACACGACCACGTTCAGGCCCGGCTTGGTCAGGTCGGCGAAGGTCTTGATGCCCTTCGGGTTGCCCTTGGCCACGGCGATCGCGAGCTTGTTGGTGGCGAAGACCGTCGGCTGGCCGTCGATCACGCCGTCCTGCACGGCCTTGTCCATGTTCTTCTGGTCGGCCGAGGCGAACACGTCCGCCTTGGCCCCGTTGTCCAGCTTCTGCACGAGCGCGGACGAACCCTCGTAGTCGAAGACGACCTTGACGCCCGGGTGCGCGGCCTCGAACTGCTTGCCGAGCACGTTGAAGGATTCGGTGAGCGAGGCCGCGGCGAACACCGTCAGCGTGCCGCCTCCCGGAGCGGGCGCGGACGCGGAACCCGCACCCGGATTCGAGCTGGGCTGGTCGCCGGAGCTGCAGGCACTGGCGAACAACGCGATCGCCGCCGCGGCGACGAGGGCGAGCTTCTTCATCGGGATCCTTCCGGAGTTTCCACCACGACGGTGGTCGCCTTGACCACGGCGACCGCGAGCACGCCCGGGCGCAGCCCGAGTTCGCGGACCGCCTCGGTGCTCATCAGTGACACCACTCGGTGCGCCCCGCACTGCAGTTCGACCTGCGCCATCACCTTGTCGGCGACGACCTCGGTGACGAGTCCGACGAAGCGGTTGCGGGCGGAGCGGCCGACCGCCGACGGGTCGTCCGGTTCGCTGGCTTGGGCCCGGGCGAACCCGGCGAGCTGAGCGCCGTCGACGACCTTGCGGCCGGCGGCGTCGTCCGTCGCGGTCAACTGACCCGCCCGAACCCACCGGCGGACGGTGTCGTCACTTACGCCGAGCAGCCGAGCGGCCTCGGACAACCGAAATTGCGGCATGGCCGGAACATTATCCCCGCAGATGCGGAAAAGCTATGCGGGATGCGCATTTTCGCGTAACGCTTCGAGCATTGCGAACTGATAACGCCCGAGGACTTTCCGTTCTGCGGAAGTGAACTCCGCGAGCACCCCGGCAAGACGCCGTGCGACCCGCGCGGAGATCGCGTCGAGGCGTTCCCGGCCCGCCTCGGTGATCGTCACGAGCACCTTGCGGCGGTCGGTCCGGTCGCGTTCGCGGAGCACCAGACCGGACTTCTCCAGCCGGTCGAGGACGCCGGTCACCGCACCCGTCGACAGGCCGGTGAGCTGCCCGATTCGGCCCGGGGTAAGGGAATCGGCGGTCTGCCCGGCGAGTTCGAGAGCCTGGAGTTCGGTCGCCGAGAGTCCTTCGAGGGCGGCGTCGCGGGCGTGCCGGAGGACGACGTGCGTGCGCAGCTGAGCCGCCAGCGCGGCGAAGTGAGTCAGCTCACCATTCGTCTCAGCGGTGCTCACCGAGTGCCTCCACATCGGAACCGAGGGTGGTTTTCCAGCTTTTCGCAAGCCTGCCTTTTCAGGCCGCGCAAGCTATCCTGAGCGTAATGACAGCAGTACATCTCGGGTTTCCTCGCGTCCCCGGCAACCGAGGCCCGTCCGGCACGCCCCGGCCCGAGCACCCCGGTCTCGTCGATTCCTTCGGCCGCGTCGCGACCGACCTGCGGGTCTCCCTCACCGACCGGTGCAATCTGCGCTGCACGTACTGCATGCCGGCCGAGGGCCTCGACTGGATGCCGAGCGAGCAGGTGCTCTCCGACGACGAACTGGTCCGGCTCATGCGGATCGCGGTCGAGATGCTCGGCGTCACCGACATCCGGCTGACCGGCGGCGAACCGCTGCTGCGCCCGGGACTGGAAGGCATCATCGAGCGAATCACCGCGCTCGAACCCCGTCCCCGGGTGTCCATGACCACCAACGGGATCGGGCTGGCCAAACGCGCCCCCGGCCTCGTGGCGGCCGGGCTCGACCGGATCAACGTGTCGCTGGACACCATCGACCGCGAGCGCTTCGCCGAACTGACCCGCCGCGACCGGCTGCCGCACGTGCTGGCCGGCCTCGCCGCCGCCCGCGACGCCGGGCTGTCGCCGGTCAAGATCAACTCCGTGCTGATGCGCGGGTACAACGAGCACGAGGCGGTCCCGCTGCTGCGGTTCGCCCTCGAAGAGGGCTACCACCTGCGGTTCATCGAGCAGATGCCGCTGGACGCGCAGCACGGCTGGAACCGCCTCGACATGATCACCGCCGAGGAGATCCTCGCGATGCTCGGCGAGGCCTTCACCCTGTCCCCGTTCCCGGCCCCGCGCGGCGGCGCGCCCGCCGAGCGCTGGCTGGTCGACGGCGGACCGGGCGACGTGGGCGTGATCGCGTCCGTGACCAGGCCGTTCTGCTCCGCCTGCGAGCGCACCCGGCTGACCGCCGACGGCGCCGTCCGCTCCTGCCTCTTCTCGAACGACGAGACCGACCTGCGCGCCCTCGTGCGCGCGGGCGCGCGCGATGAGGAGGTGGCGGACGCGTGGCGCGACACGATGTGGCGCAAGCTCGCGGGCCACGAGATCAACGAGGCCGGCTTCGCGCAGCCGATCCGGCCGATGAGCGCGATCGGCGGTTGAGCCCATGACCTCTCCCACGGCGCCTTCTTCCCCGGTGACGGTCGTCGTCCGGTACTTCGCCTCGGCGCGGGCCGCGGCGGGCACCGAGGAGGAGAAGGTGGAGCTGGCGGCGGGCGCGACAGTGGCGGACGCCGTCCAGGCGCTGCGCGAGCTGCACCCCGGGCAACTTTCCCGCGTTCTCGACGCGGCGAGCTTTCTGGTCAACGAGGTGGCGGTCCGCGATCGCGGCCGCGCGCTCGGTGACGGCTCCTACCTGGACGTCCTCCCGCCGTTCGCCGGCGGATGACCGACCGGAAAGGCCCCGTGCACGCGGCTGAGCGCCGCGTGCACGGCCGGAGCGGCGGTTTCCGGCCGATTGGTCCGGACCACGGCGAATGGCGGCACCGGCGCGCTGAGCGGTCGGCACGCTTTATCCCTACTCTCCGAAGCGTTTCGCTCACGGCGTATTTCCGCAGCTCAAAGAACCACTCGGCGGACAGTGGCCGACCGTTGACGAGTGGTTTAGAGTGCCCGCCCTTATCTGCCGCGAATGGTCCCTTGACGCGTTATCGACGTGACCCAAGCCTCACGATCCGTGAAATATCTCGGCAAGAAAACGGGCAGATAACGACGCTCTGACCAGCGGAAACAGGCGGATCGAGACAGGTTGCGTGCCGTTACTGTGACGTAGGTCACACCCCGAATGATTTCCGATCACGCCGCGAATTACGTACCGTCGCTTTTCGGTTGGCCCCGACCGACCAAGCAACACCGGGAATCCGTAGCGCCCAGCTCTGTCCAACGGATCCCCGGACCCATACCCCGAGCGAAAGCATTTCCGGACAGAGACGAGGGGACGAAGACGGCGCGTCGTGCGACGTCCGCGTCAGCCGCCCGGCAACGGACGGACGGGCTCCCAACCCGACCCGCAGCATCGAGCTCGTAGGCGCAGGAATCGAGAAGTTTTCAGATGTCTTACCGAGGCAAGCACCGCAAGATGTCCGCCGCCACCCGCACCATTGCCCGTGTCGCAGTCGCGGGTATCGCGGTCGGCGCCCCCCTCGCGATCGCCGCGACCCCCGCGTCGGCGACCAACTGGGACGCCATCGCGCAGTGCGAGAGCGGCGGCAACTGGAGCACCAACACCGGAAACGGCTACTACGGTGGCCTCCAGTTCACCCAGAGCACCTGGAAGGCCTACGGCGGCACCGGCAGCCCGCAGGGCGCGTCGCGTGAGCAGCAGATCGCCGTCGCCGAGCGCGTCATGCAGGGCCAGGGCCCCGGCGCGTGGCCGGTGTGCAGCAAGAAGGCCGGCAGCTCGGCCTCCTCGCACAAGGCGACCTCGAAGAAGAGCACCGCCAAGAAGGCGACCCCGAAGAGCGTTGCGCCGAAGAAGCAGGTCACCAAGCAGGTGGCGGCTGTGGCCAGCTCGAACCCGAACGGTGACTACACCGTCAAGGCGGGCGACACGCTCTCGAAGATCGCCAAGGAGCACAACGTCCAGGGCGGCTACCAGAAGCTGCAGGACCTGAACAAGCAGTACGTGCCGAACGCGAACTTCATCGTGGTCGGCCAGAAGCTCGCCACCAAGTGAACCCTGGCCTCCTCGTGAGGCTGGTTCCGGCGCAGCCGCTGCTGTGACAGAACGCCCGAAGGGCCCCACCGCGTCAATCCCCTGGCGGTGGGGCCCTTCGTCGTGTCCGGGCTCGTGAGTGGCGATGCCGGTTAGAACCGGCATCGCCACTCACGAGGTGGTCAGGGAGAGTTGACCCATTCGTCGGTGCCGTCGGTGAAGTGCTGGTGCTTCCACACCGGAAGCCGCGCCTTCACCTCGTCCACCAGCTCCGCGCACGCGGTGAACGCCTGACCGCGGTGCTCGGCGGCGACCGCGCAGGCAAGCGCGACGTCGCCGATCGCCAACGCCCCGACCCGATGGCTCACCGCCACCGCCCGCACGCCCTTCCAGCGCGCCGCCAGGTCGTTGACCACCTCGGCGAGCACGTCTCGGGCCGTGGGGTGGCCTTCATAGGTCAGATCGCGCACGCCCTTGCCGCCGTCGTGGTCGCGGACCACGCCGGAGAACGTGACCACGGCGCCCGCCGCGTCGTCCTCCACCAGTTGCGCGTGTTCCTCGACCGACAGCGGCCGGTCGCTCACATCCGCCCGCAGAATCCGGACCAACGGACCCGACGGCACTGCCTCGCGCGGGTGGTCGCCACCGGCGAGCTGGTCCACCGCGTGGTCGAGAATGTCCGTCAAGACCCGGAGACCGTCCTTCACGCCGCCGCTCGACCCCGGAAGGTTCACCACGAGGGTCCGGCCCGCGACTCCGGCCACGCCGCGCGAGAGCACCGCGGTGGGCACCTTCGGCAGCCCGGCCGCCCGGATCGCGTCCGCGACGCCAGGCAGCTCGTAATCCAGCACCGCGCGGGTGACGTCCGGAGTCCGGTCGGTCGGCGAGATGCCGGTGCCGCCGGTCGTGAGGATCACCTGGACCCCGTCGGACACCGCGGCCCGCAGCGCGACGCCCACCGGGTCGCCGTCCTCGACGACGACCGGCGGCGGCACGTCGTAGCCCCGCTCGGCCAGCCAGGAGACGAGCACCGGGCCGGTCTTGTCCTCGTAGACGCCTCGCGCGGCGCGGTTCGACGCGACGATGACGCGCGCGGTCTTGGTCATGGCCGCTCCCAGGTCCCGGTCTTGCCGCCGTCCTTGCGGATCAGCCGCACGTTGTCGAGCGTCGCGGCCGGGTCGACAGCCTTGATCATGTCGTGCAGGGTCAGCCCGGCGACCGCGACGGCGGTGAGCGCCTCCATCTCGACCCCGGTGACGTCCTTGGTCTTGGCGGTCGCACTGATGTGCACGGCGGTCTCGGCCAGTTCGAACTCCACCTTGACCCCGGACAGCGCGATCTGATGGCACAACGGGATCAGCTCGGGCACCCGCTTGGCGCCCATGATCCCGGCGATCCGCGCGGTCGCCAGCGCGTCGCCCTTGGGAAGGCCGTTGGCCGAAAGCAGGCCGACGACCTCCGCCGTGGTGTGGACGGTCCCGCCGGCCAGCGCGGTGCGCGCGGACGCGGTCTTGCCGGAGACGTCGACCATCCGGGCGGCCCCGGACTCGTCGACGTGGCTGAGTTCACTCACGCCCGCGAGGCTACTGCGCAGCTGGGCCCAAAGTCCGTGAAGGGCTCCTTGAGGGAATCTGTTTCCCTCAAGGAGCCCTTCACGGACGGAGCGAGGTTATTGCCCGCGTTCGGCGCGGACCGCGTCGCGCACCGCTTCCGCGACCGCGGGGGCGACCGCGCTGTCGAACACGCTCGGCACGATGAACGACGCGTTGAGCTTGCCGTTGTCCACCACGTCGGCGATCGCGTCGGAGGCGGCCAGCAGCATGTTGTCGTCGATGTTGTGCGCGGCGGCGTCGAGCAGGCCGCGGAAGACGCCCGGGAACGCCAGGACGTTGTTGATCTGGTTCGGGAAGTCGCTGCGGCCGGTGGCGACGACCGCGGCGTGCTTCTGCGCCTCCAGCGGGTCGATCTCCGGGTCCGGGTTGGCCAGCGCGAAGACGACGGCGTCGTCGTTCATCGTGGCGACCTGCTCCGCGCCGAAGAGGTTCGGGGCCGAGACGCCGATGAAGACGTCCGCGCCGACCAGCGCGTCGTGCAGGGTGCCGGACTTGCCGTCCTTGTTCGTGTGCTCGGCGATCCAGGCCAGGTTGTCGTCGAGGTTGCCGCGGTCGGGGTAGACGATGCCGTCGATGTCGGCGGCCACGATGTCGCCCGGGTTCTTGCGCAGCAGCAGGCGGATGATCGCCGAGCCGGCCGCGCCGACGCCGCTGACCACGATCTTGCAGTCCTCGATGTTCTTCCCGACCACGCGCAGCGCGTTGCGCAGCGCGGCGACCACGACGATCGCGGTGCCGTGCTGGTCGTCGTGGAAGACCGGGATGTCCAGCTGCTCGCGCAGCCGCTTCTCGATCTCGAAGCAGCGCGGCGCGGCGATGTCCTCGAGGTTGATGCCCGCGTACACCGGCGCGAGCGCCTTCGCGATCATGATGATCTCTTCGGTGTCCTGGGTGTCCAGGCAGACCGGCCACGCGTCGACGCCGGCGAACTTCTTGAACAGCGCCGCCTTGCCCTCCATCACCGGCAGCGCGGCGGCCGGGCCGATGTTGCCGAGGCCGAGCACAGCGGAACCGTCGGTGAGCACCGCGACGGTGTTGCGCTTGATGGTCAGCCGGCGCGCGTCCTCGGGGTTCGCGGCGATCGCCTGGCACACGCGGGCGACGCCCGGGGTGTAGGCGCGGGAGAGGTCGTCACGGTTGCGGAGCGCGACCTTGGGGCTGACCTCGATCTTGCCGCCGAGGTGGATCAGGAACGTCCGGTCCGAGACCTTGCGCACCTGGACGCCGGGCAGCGAGTCGAGCGCCTGCGTGATGTCCTGCGCGTGGTTTTCCGAGAGCGCGTTGGCGCTGATGTCGACGACGATCGAGTCCGCGTGCGATTCGACGACGTCGAACGCCGTCAGCACGCCGCCGACGCGGCCGACCGCGGTGGTGAGATCACCCGCGGCCGTTGACGAGGCCGGGGCCTCGACCCGGACGGTGATCGAATACCCGGGACCGGGAACCGGCATGACACGTACTCCCCGCAGGTGGTGTGGGTTCGGACGGCTCGAATCTAGTCCGGTGACCCGCGCCACCACACCCCAACCGGGTGACTGACCAGTAACTTCAGGTTCGGGGGCGCCGCTCGCGCGGCGCTCCCGAACGCGGTCCGCAGGTCAGCGGTTGATCTCGGTCTCCGGGTGCACGTACGGCACCTGCTCGAGCGGGAAGGCCAGGTCGCCGAACGGCGAAAGCGCTCCCTGCCGGTCCGAGGACAGCTCGGTGACCGGGTGCTCGCCCGGTTCGCCCGGCCACGTCGGGTCGATGCCCTTGCTCTGCTTGTCGCCCTTCGCCACTGCTTCCTCCGAGGCCCTCGTCCGGCAAACTCGCACACAGTCTGCCCGAACACGTCTCGTGCGCGCGCACCCGCCCGGTATCCTGGGTGTCTATGCCCGCGACCTCTCTGGCGGACTGGCTGCGTGCGGAGTCCGACGACGCACTCGCCGAACTGCTGCGCACGCGTCGCGATCTGTCCACCCCTCCTCCGTCCGACACCACCGTGCTCGCCACCCGCGCGGGCACCCCGGGGTCGGTCGCCCGCGCCTGCGAAGACCTCGACACGTTCACCCTCGCGGTGATCGACGCGCTGCTGGTCGCCGGTGCCGACGTCGAGCCGACGCCGGTGTCCGCGGTGACGGCGCTGGTCGGCCGCGACGTGAGCGAACCGCTCGCCCGGCTGCGCGCCCGGGCGCTCGTCTGGGGCGCCGACGAGGAGTTGCGAGTGCCGCCCGCGGCCCGCGACGCTCTCGGTCCGTTCCCGGCCGGGCTCGGCGCACCGTCGCCCGCGCTGGCCGCCACCGACATCGACGCGCGGCTCGCGGAGGTCGGCGACGACGAGCGGGCCGTGCTCACCGCGCTGGCCGCCGGGCCGCCGATCGGCCGCACCCGCGACGCGAGCTTCGACGTCGGGCTGTCCGACGCGGCCACGCCGGTGCAGAAGCTCCTCGCGCGCGGCCTGCTGCTGCGCCGGGACGACCAGACCGTCGAACTGCCCCGCGAACTCGGCCTGCTGCTGCGCGGCGGGCACGCGTTCGAACCGGACACGCTCGTCGAGCCGGAGCTGCCCGTCCATCCACATCGGACGGACACAGTGGACGAAACCGCGGCTGGCGAAGCGATGGAGTTGTTGCGGCAGACCGAGTCTCTGCTGCGGATGTGGTCGGATTCGCCGCCGCCGGTGCTCAAGGCAGGCGGACTCGGCGTACGCGAGCTGAAGAAGATCGCTAAAGATCTCGAGGTCGATGAGACTCGCGCGACGCTGCTCGTGGAGCTGGTCGTCGGCGCGGGACTCGTTGCGGACAGCGAAAACACCGCCCCTGAATACGTGCCCACCATGCTCACCGACAGCTGGCTCGCGTCGCCTTCGGTACAGCGGTGGATGACGCTCGCGCAGGCGTGGCTGGAACTTCCCCGGTTGCCCGGGCTCGCCGGTGGCCGCGACGCGAAGGACAAGCCGATCGCACCGCTGTCCGAAGAGCTGCGACGGCCGCTCGCGCCGGTTTCTCGGCACCGCGTGCTTACCGCGCTGGCTGAGCTGAATCCGGGTGCAGGCGTGAAAAGTGTCGACGAGCTAGTCGCGGTGCTGGCTTGGCGCGCGCCTCGGCGAGGCGGCCGGCTGCGCGACGACACCGTCCGCTGGACCATGGCCGAAGCGACCGCGCTGGGCCTGGTCGGTCTCGGTGCCCTCACCACCGCTACCCGGCTGCTGCTGGAGGACGACCGCTCCGGCGCTGTCGAGGCGATGCACGACGCGCTGCCCGCACCCGTCGACCACGTCTTGGTGCAGGCCGACCTGACGGTTGTCGCGCCAGGCCCGCTGGAACCGGAACTGGCGGCGGACATGGCCGCGGTCGCGGACGTCGAATCTGCTGGCCACGCAACGGTTTACCGCGTCACCGAGCCGTCGGTGCGGCGCGCGCTCGACACCGGACGGACCGCCGACGAACTGCACGCGATGTTCCGCAACAAGTCGGCGACCCCGGTGCCGCAAGGCCTCACGTACCTGATCGACGACGTCGCCCGCCGCCACGGCCGCTTGCGCGGTGGCACCGCAGGGTCGTTCCTACGCTGCGACGACGAAGCGCTGCTCGCAGAAGTCCTCGCGAACCCGGTCGCCGCCGAGTACGACCTGCGACTGATCGCGCCGACGGTGCTGATCAGCTCCGCGCCGCTGGCCGAGGTACTGGAAGCCTTGCGCGGCGCGGGTTTCGCCCCCGCGGCGGAGGGCCCGGACGGTCGGGTGGTCGACCTGCGCCCCACCGGACGCCGCCTGCCCGCCCGCGCCCGCGCGGCCCGTGCCCGGCCGGGCGAACAAGCGGTGCTGACCGACGAACAGGCGACGCGGATCGTGTCGAATCTCCGTGCAGGAGACCAAGCTTCGGCCCGCCGCCGCGGTTCGACGGTGCGCGCCCCAGGCGGCGGCGGTGCGGACACGACGGCGACGCTCGACCTGCTGTCCCGCGCGACGCTCGAACAACGCGAAGTGTGGATCGGCTTCGTCGACTCCCGCGGCACGGCTAGCCAGCGCGTGGTACGCCCGCTGCGGGTCGGCGGTGGGGTGCTGGAGGGTGCGAACCATGAGCGGTATCCGTTGCACCGCATCACTTCCGCTGCCCTGGTCGAGGACTGAGATCGCACGGCCGAAAGGTACGTGAGGGGAACCCTGAGGGAATCTGATTCCCTCAGGGTTCCCCTCACGTACATCTCTACCGCGCGCACCGGTCAGCGCCGCACCCGCGGCGCGCGGTCAGAGGTTGCGCAGCCCCTGCAGCACCCGCTCCATGAACTCCCTCGACGAACGGTCGCCCAGCACCAGGTCGGTCTGGTGCAGCATGACCAGCCCGATGTCCGCCATGTCCCCCACCAGGACCTTCACCACGCCGAGCGGCAGGTGCAGGTGCGCGGCGATCTCCGCGACCGACCGGGTGTCCAGGCACAGATCGCAGATCCGCCGGTGCTCGATCGAGCGCACTCCGCGGTAGCGGCGGCCCTCGTCGCTGGTGGAGACCAGGGCTTCCAGCGCCAGATTGTGGTCCGAGTGAGTACGCCCGCGGGTCCGCGCGTACGGCCGCACCCGCGACTTCGTCGGCTGTACAGGCGGCTCGGGCTGCGCGGGTTCCTCTTCGGACCAGAACCGGTCCAATTCGGACACCCCGGAAGCCGGTCCGGGGTCGGAGTACCGATCGTCGGCTGGGGGCTCTTCGGCCAGCGCGTGCCTGCTGCGGGTGGCCTGCTCGACGTGCTGGCGCTGGTACGCCGAACCTTCCGGGACCACGCGGTCGTCCGGGCCGGGCGAACCGGCGTACTCGTCGAACGAGTACGGGTCGTGCGCCGCGGGACGGCTCGGCGGGGGCGGCGGTTCTTCCCAGCGCTGCTGCTCGGGCTCTTCCCACCGGTGGTTCGGCCGCGGCTCTTCCCAGTAACCGGATTCGCCGTCCTCGACCCATTCGTAGCCGTCGTCCCAGCTCTCCTCCTGCACCGGAGCCGGCACCGGAGCGGGCGGCGGGGCCACCGCCTGCTGCACCGGGCGCGGCGCGACCGGCGCGGGAGCCGGGCGAGGCGCGGGCTCCGGACGCCGGGCAGGCGGCTGGGCATGCCGCGAAGCAGGCGGCGGAGGCGTGGCCCGAGGCTGCCGATGCGGCAGCCGGAGGCTCAGCGAACTCATGTCGTACCGGCTCGGCGAGTCGAACGACTCCCGTTCCGTGCCTTTGTGGAGGGCGTCCCAGGCGCCCGTGTCCTGGTCTCCGAAACCCGAGATCTTCATCGGCTACCCCAGCACCCCGCCGCCCTGCAGCTGCGCGCGCAGTTCCGGCGTGATCTGCTCGCCGACCCGCTCGACCAGCAGGGTCATCTCGTACGCGACTGTCCCGATGTCACACGTCGGCGCGGCCAGCACGGCCAGGCAGGACCCGTCCGAGACCGACATCAGGAACAGGTACCCGCGTTCCATCTCGACCACGGTCTGGTTCACGCCGCCCGCCTCGAAGCACCGCGCCGCGCCCTGGGTCAGGCTGATCAGCCCGGACGCCACCGCCGAGAGCTGCTCGGCGCGTTCCTGCGGCAAGCCCTCCGACGGCGCGAGCATCAGTCCGTCCGCCGACACCAGCACCGCGTGCGCCGCACCCGGGACCCGGCGCACGAAATCCGAGATCAGCCAGCTGAACGTGCCCTGGTCCGCTGGCCGGTCGGAATCGGTCACTGCCCCTCCAAGCTCCTCGAACGCTGCCGGACGCCCGTTCGCCGCCCTCGGGCCATCCTCGCCCGGCCGCGGTGAAGTCGTCGTTCCAGCGTATTCACGCACCCGGTCGTGTCGAGCGTGTGCCCGGGCACGGTACGTGTCTGCCGGATGTAACGTCGCGCGAACGCATGCACAACCACGCATTCGCGGGTCACTCGGTGGTGGCGGCGGCCACCGTGCGCAGCGGGATGTCCGTGCAGGTCACCGCCGGTCCGACGCCCCGATCAGGGGCGGCCGGCCTCGGCCGCGAGCGGGACAGGACTACTCAGCTGCCCCGCTCGGAGGCACCACTCCCCGAAGCGGGTGAAGCCCGTGGAGTTCACTCCAACGGCCGCACCCGAGCCGGGGTGTAACGGGAATCTGGGAGTCGGCGCAAGCCTCCTTCGCAGACGGCGGCGGGGACCGCGAACGGGACTAGCCCGCCCGTAAAGCCGTGTCGTGCGCGATCGCGTGCTGCACGACCGAGATCAGCACCTGCTTCGCCGAGTCCCGCTCGCGCGCGTCGCACGCCATGATCGGGACCGACGGCGAGATGGTGAGCGCGTGCCGCACGTCCTCGATCTGGTGGTGCAGCAGCCGGTCGAAGCAGTTGATCGCCACGACGTAGGGCAGCTTCCGGTTCTCGAAGAAGTCGATCGACGGGAACGCGTCCGCGAGCCTGCGCGTGTCCACCAGCACGACCGCGCCGATCGCGCCGACGGCGAGGTCGTCCCACATGAACCAGAACCGGTGCTGGCCCGGCGTGCCGAACACGTACAGCACCAGGTCGGAGTCGAGCGAGATCCGGCCGAAGTCCATGGCCACCGTGGTGGTCGACTTGTTCGGCGTGGCCGACACGTCGTCGTGGCCCACGCTGGCCTCGGTCATCATGGCCTCGGTGGTCAGCGGGTCGATCTCGGAGATCGCCCCGACCAGAGTCGTCTTGCCCGAACCGAACCCACCCGCGACCACGATCTTGGCCGACGAGGTCGGACCCGTCTGCGGTGTGTTCGCGTCGGAGTCAAATTCTCCGAAGCCCACTGAGCACCCTTTCCATGAACTCGATACTGGGGCGGTCGCCCGAATTCGTGCTGCTGCTCGTGTGCACGAGCACCAGGCCGAGGCCCGCCACGTCACCAATCAGCACCCGCACCACGCCGAGCGGAAGCCGCAGGAGCGCGGCCACCTCGGCGACCGACCGGGTGTCGAGGCACAGGTCGCAGATCGACCGGTGCTCCGGCACGCGGACGCGGTCGAGCACCCTGCCCTGTTCGCTCGTCGACACCAGCGCCTCGATCGCGAGGTCGTAGGTGGGCTTCGTGCGTCCGCGGGTGCGGAAGTAAGGCCGGACCAGCCCGGAGGTCTCCACCTCGGCGGGCTCGTCCACGTATTCGCCCGCCGCCTGCATCGGCAGCGCGGCGGCCAATCCGTTCGACGGGAAGCTCGAGGGTCCCGGCGACCCGTCGCGTTCGGCGCTGAACGCGGCGAACTCGGCCGAGTCGTACAGCGGTCCGCTCGCCCCGCCGAACAGCTCCGAACCGGGGCCGCCGAGCAGCCGCTCGCGGTACCCGGGCACCGCGGTGATGCCCGGCTGCTGCCCGGCGTTGGAATCGGTCAGCCAGTTCGGCGGTTCGCGCACCGGTTCGGAATCCGCGGCTTGGACGTCCCTCGAACGCCATTCGCGGTCGACCCGGTCCCGGAAGGACTTCCAGTCCTCCCGGCTCTGGTCCCGATCGCCCCAGCCCCCGGTGTGCTCGTCACCGAGCCGGCCGTCGCCGCGCAAGCGCCCGTCGTCCACGGTTTACTCCTGTAGTCCTAGGTCCGCCTAGCGACGGACCGCAGCGCCCTGCAGTTGTGCCCGCATCTCCGGTGTCAGCTGCTGGCCGACCCGTTCGACCAGCAGAGTCATCTCGTACACCACCAAGCCGATGTCGCTTTCCGGCGAACCCAGCACCGCGAGGCACGAGCCGTCGGACACCGACATCAGGAAGAGAAATCCGTTCGCCATCTCGACCACGGTCTGCGCGACCGGGCCGCCCTCGAACACCTTCGCCGCACCGCGCGCGAGGCTGGTCAGCCCCGAGGCGACGGCCGCCAGCTGGTCCGCCCGGTCCTTCGGCAGCCCGCGCGAAGACGCGAGCAGCAGACCGTCGGCCGAGACGACCACCGCGTGCGCCGCACCGGGCACCCGGTGGACGAAGTCCGTGATCAGCCACGCGAAGCTGCTCGCCGCGCTGCCGCCGGCCTGCCTGCCGTTCGGCTGCACCGAGCCGCCTCCCGGCTGCACTCCCGCCCGTGTCACTCTCGCTCCTCACTGCTGTCGCTCACATACCCGGCCCCGGTGACGCGAACCCCGTCGTCGTCGAGCCGGGCGTCCGGCGGCCGCTCCTTCAGTGCGTGCCTTCCGGACTTGTACCCACGCTGGAAGCTTGCCATCCGGCTGCGGGCAGCCGTCGCCGAGCGGGTGATCGCACCCGTTCCGGGCATTCCGGTGGTCGCGTCCGTGAACGAGTTCTGCTGCGCCGGTTCCGGCGCGTTGCCGATCGAGCCGGGGACCAGGTACGCGTTGGGCACGCGTTTGGGCAGCCCGGCGGGCGTGATCTCCTCGTTCTTGGATTCGAGCAGCGACTGCGCCGCCTGCCATCCCTCGTCGGAGACGCTGTGCCAGCTGTCGTCCTCCGGCTCGTCGGAACCGGGGTAGAGCGGCGTCGACTCGAGCGGTTCACTCGCCTGCTGCCGCACCGGCTCGGCCGGAGTCTCGTCCCGCTCCCGCGGCTCGGCGGCGGGAGCCTCGGCGGCTTCCGGCTCCGGCTCCGACGCGGCGGACTGCGCCGTTCCGGTGCCGGGCTCGCTGTCCTCGCCCTCGCTGAACCAGCGCGACAGCACCGACTGGTAGATCGGCAGCCGCCGGGTCGGCACGTCGTCCTCGAGCGCGGCGGAACCGTCCGGCTCGGCGGGCGGCTGCTCCTTCGGCGCTTCCGGAGCGACGTACTTCGGCTCCCGCTTCGGCAGCACCAGCGGCGGGAATTCGGTCTGCGCCAGGCTCGCGCCCTCGCCGTACGACTCGCGAGTGAGCGGCGCGAGGTCTTCCGCGGTCGGCCACGCCGGGGCTTCCGAGGCGGGCGTCGCCGGGCTGAGGAACGGACCGGCCGCGCGGTTGCCCGCGACGAGGTCGTCGAGGCTGATCGGCTGGTCGAGCGGGACCAGTCCGCCGTTGTCGGACGCCGCGCCGGAGCCGGTCGAGCCCACCGCCTCGGTCAGCTCCGCGGCCGCGGGCGGCGGCGAGAGCGGAAGCGGGTTCGACGGTTCCGGCTCGCGGTTCAGCGGCGGAAGGCTCGGGTGCGAGACCTCGTTGCGGTTCGGCGGCGGCGGGGTGTTCCGCATCGTCGGCGGAACCGTCCGGACCTGGGTGAGCAGCTCGACCGGGACCACGACGCGGGCGATCACGCCGCCCTCGATGTCCTCGTTCTCGCGCAGCCGCACCTCGATGCCGTGCCGCTGGGCCAGCCGCGCGACCACGTACAGACCCATCCGCCTTGTCACCGACACGTCCAGGTCCGGCGGGTCGGCGAGGCGCTCGTTGACCTCGGCGAGGCGCTCCTCGCTCATCCCGACGCCGTGGTCGGTGACCTGGATCGCCAGCGCCTTCTTGCGCGTGATGACCGCGCGGACGGTGATCTTGGTTTCCGGTTCGGAGAAGTAGGTCGCGTTGTCGAGCAGTTCCGCGAGCACGTGCACGAGGTCGTGGATCGCGAGGCCCTGCACCGCGACCTCGGGCACGATCCCGATCTCGATGCGGGCGTACTGCTCGATCTCCGACACGGCCGCGCCAATCACGTCGGCCGCCGGCACCGGCTTGGGCACCGACTTCGCGAGGCCCGCGCCCGAAAGCACCAGCAGCGATTCGCCGTTCCGGCGCAACCGGGTCGCCAGGTGGTCGAGCTCGAACAGGCTCGCGAGATGGTCCGGGTCCTGCTCGTCGGCCTCGAGCCGGTCGATGACGCCGAGCTGGCGTTCCACCAGCCGCTGCGACCGCCGGGAGAGGTTCACGAAGATGCCGTTGACGTTCTCGCGCAGCAGTGCCTGTTCGGCGGCCATCTTGACCGCCTGCTCGTGGACCACGTCGAACGAGCGCGCCACTTCGCCGATCTCGTCGCGGGTGAGGACCGGGACCGGGTCGACCGCCTTCTTCGAGGCGTTGACCGGGTCCGGGTCGTCCAGGATCGCCTGCACGGTTTCCGGCAGCCGGGTGTAGGCGACGTCCAGCGCGGTCTTCCGCAGCACCCGCAGCGGGCGCAGCATCAGCCGGGCGATGACGAGCATCAGCATCAGCGCGGCGACCAGCGCGGCGAGGACGATGACCCCGCCGACCCACGCCGAACGCACCGCGTTGCTGGCCAGTTCGTCGGCCTGGGCGCGCAGCTGGGTCAGCAGGTTGACCTCGACCGCGCGCAGTTTGTCCGCGGCGACGGTGGAGTCCTGGCCGAGCTTGGTGCCGTCGAGGTTGAGCGGCTGGCTCTGCTGGGCGAAGGAGAACGCCTGTGTCTGCAAACGCCGACGCTCGTCGACCTCGGGTCCGGAGTAGGTGTCGTTGTAAAGCTGGACCTGGTCGCCGGTGGCGTTGGCGAGGAACGCGGTGATCGACGCGTCGCCGCTGGCCTCGGCGGCCCGGGTCTCGTCGATCAGGTTGCCGGGGAAGCCGTCGCGGAACGCGGCGATCTGCAGCGCGGAGTCGCCGCGGAGGATGAACTCCTTCGCCTCGCTGATCGACTGCGTGCTCGTGCCGAGGCGGAGCAGGTCGCGGTTGGTGGTCGCGGTGGAGACCTCGCGGCCGAGCTGGATCAGCGAGTCGAGGACCGAGGAGTAGGTGTCGAGGACCGCGCGGTCGGAGTAGGCCGAGGTGGTCATCGCCGCGCGCAGCGGGCGCAGCGCGTCGAGGCGCTGGAGGCCGTGCGCGTAGCGGTCGCTGGCCGCCTGGTCGTCGTTGTCGAGGTTGACCGCGGCGTTGCGCAGGTCGTCGACGTCGCGGTCGACCTTCGCCATCTGTGCGTCGAGGCCGGTCTGGCGCAGCGGGTCCGCCGACGAGATCCGGACCACCGCCAGCGCGCGCTCGCGCTGCAGGTCGTGCACGACCGCGGTGACCTTCTCGGCGAAGGCGACCTGGTTGGCGGTGTGGTTGAGGTCGACCGCCGACCGCACGTCGTCGACCACGCGCAGCACGCCGAGCACCAGCGCGGTGATCGTGGGGATGAGGAGAATGAGCGCGAGCTTCGACCGCAATCGCCAGTTGCCGAGCGCGAGCCAGGACCGCTGCTGCGCGGTCCCCGCGTTCTCCTGAGCGGAGGCCTCCCCTGCCCCCGCGGTGTCTTCGTTCGGCACCGCCGCACCACCGTCCGGGCCCGAGGGGCCCGTTGATTCCGAACCTGCCGTGCTCGTGGCCACTACGCGCACGCTCCCGGCAGGTAATCCGCCACCTGAGTGGTCTGGACCGCGTCCCGGACTGTTACACCCTTTCGAGTGAAAAGATCGACTTCGCGGTGCGGCTGCCCGTCGCCTCGGGCGCGGAATCGGTTCAGGTCTGACATGACGTTCGGTCCCCGCACGTGGTCGATCTCTTAGTCCGTTCGGCCGAGGCCACCCCCCACCGGCTCGTCGCCGGAGTACGCGGAGAGCCCTTTTCCCAAGTCCGGGCTCTCACTACATCGGTGGTCCACACCTCACATTGCCGGAGCAGAGGGTAGCGAACGCTTGGCCCATTTGTAACCCTCCAGAAGTTGCCCGGAGAGCACCCAGGCAGCGGATCAAGGCCCATCGGGCACCCACGGGTCGTTCACATACCCCGACATACCAGCGGATTCGATCACCTGATCGAGTGACCAGCACCACTTCTGAATCGTATATGAACACCCATTGTGAGTGATCGTCCTGGTTCTCTACAGTAGCCGCGTGACTCCGGACAATGAGCCACCTTCCCCCCGCGTCCATGCCAGACGCGGGCCCATGTGCTAGGAGCGACCTTGTTTGATGAAGCGGTGAGCAGCCGGCGCGACTACGGCAGGCGCGGGTTCCTGTCGCTCGCTATGGCGGGCGGCGTGGCCTTGACTGCCAGCGGATGCGGCCTGCTGGGCGGATCGGACGATTCGGGCAGCGCGAAGGGCGGCTCCGGGGTCGAGAAGGCGAAGATCAAGGTCTCGATCATGCCGACGATCGACGTGGTGCCTTTCCACCTCGCGGTCCAGAACGGCTACTTCAAGAACGAGGGACTCGAGGTCGAAGCCGTCGACGCCGCCAGCGGTGACGCGTCGCTGCAGAAGCTGCAGGCGGGCGAGGTCGACATCGCCTACGCGAGCTACACGCCGTTCTTCATCGCCAAGAGCAAGGGCGCCGCGGACATCAAGCTCGTCGCCGACGCCTCCTCGGCGGGCCCGAAGAGCACCGAAATCGTGGCGATGCCGAACAGCAACATCAAGAACGTGCACGACCTGGCGGGCAAGCGGATCGGGATCACCGCCACCAACACGATTTGCGACACGCTGACCAAGTCGGTCATGCGCGACAACGGCGTGAGCTTCACCGACGTGAAGTGGGTTTCGCTGCGGTTCCCGGACATCGGCCCCGCGGTCAAGCGCGGCGACATCGACGCGGGCTTCCTGACCGAGCCGTTCATCACGCAGTCGGCGAAGGTCAACGGGACGGTCGAGGTCATCGACACCGCTTCCGGCGGCACCAAGGACTTCCCGACCGCGGGCTACGGCTCGCTCGGCAAGTTCACCGACGCGAACCCGAAGACGGTCGCCGCGTTCCAGCGCGCGATGCTGCGCGCCACCAAGGAATCGGCCGACCGTTCCAAGATCGAGCCGCTGATGATCCAGTTCTCGAAGGTGGACGAGGCGACCGCGAAGATCACGAACCTGCTGACCTTCCAGTCCACTTTGGACGCCCGGCGCATCCAGCGGGTGCCGGACCTGCTGCAGCAGTTCGGTTCCATCCAGTCGAAGATCGACGTGCAGTCGATGATCGTCCCGCAGGCGAACGCGTCCTGACGTGCGCCTCGTCCGGAACCTGACCGGCCTGCTCGGCTTCCTCCTGATCTGGGAGGCCGTCGTGCGGGCCGGTCTGATCGACCAGAACGACCTTCCCCCGCCGACCGTGGTGTTCGCCCGGATCGGCGAACTGTTCGGCGACGTCGAATTCGTCCGCGACGTGGTCGCCTCCGTGCTCGCGTGGCTGATCGCGCTGCTCATCTCGATCGCCATCGCGGTCCCGGCAGGCCTGCTGCTCGGCAGCGTCCGCTGGCTGCGCGACGCGACCAAGGCGATCGTCGAATTCCTGCGGCCGATTCCTTCCGTGGCACTGATTCCGCTGGTGCTGATCGTCGTCGGCGGCGGCCCGGAAGCGAAGATCACCCTCGCCGTGTACGCGGCGGTGTGGCCGATTCTCTTCAACACCATTTACGCGCTGGCCGAGATCGACCCGCTGCTGCTGGAAACCGCGCGCACGTACGGAACTCCGCGTTCGCGGGTGCTGACCTCGGTCGCGCTGCCGCACGCCGCGCCGTTCGTGTTCACCGGGATCCGGTTGTCCGCGGCGATTTCGCTGATCCTGGTGATCAGCACGGAATTCCTTGCCGGGGCGAAACTCGGCATCGGGCAGTTCGTGCTCGAAGCCAGTTCCGGACCGGGCCGGATGGACCTGGTGCTCGCCGGGACGGTGGTCGCCGGGCTGCTCGGCTTCCTCGTGAACGAGGGCCTGGAACGACTGGGCAACCGGCTGTTCCGCTGGAGTAACGCTGTCGAAGGAGCCGCCGCGTGAGTGTGGTCGAAAAACCCTCCACCGTCACGCGCCGGATGAGCCGCGGGCTCAGCGGGTTCGCCCGCAAGTGGCTGCTGTTCGCGATTCTGGTGGTGCTGTGGGAGATCGCGGCGCAGCTGAGCGAAAACGTGTTCTTCCCGCCGCCGTCGAAGATCGCCGCCGCGGCCGCGAAACTGTGGTTCTCCGGCCCGGCCTCGCACCTGTTCCTCGGCGAGCCGGTGTTCGACCACATCCTGCCGAGCCTCGGACGGCTGCTCGGCGGCTGGCTGCTGGCGGTGGTGATCGGCGTCGCGCTCGGCACCGCGCTGGGCCGCTCGCGCACCGGAATGGATTACGTGGGACCGCTTTTCGCGTTCTTCCGCGCCATTCCGCCGCCCGCGCTCGTGCCGGTGTTCATCATCCTGTTCGGCATCGGGCCGGGCATGCAGACCGCGACGATCATCTTCAGCTCGCTGTGGCCGGTGCTGATGAACACAGTGGACGGGGTCCGCTCGGTCGACAAGGTCAAGGTCGAAACGGCCCGCGCGTTCCGGACGCCGAAGCGGTACTGGATCGGGCTGGTCGTGCTGCCCTCGGCGCTGCCGAAGATCTTCGCCGGGCTCCGGGTGTCGCTTTCGATCGCGCTGATCCTGATGGCGATCTCCGAACTGGTGGGGGCGCTCAACGGCATCGGCTACGCGCTGCTCGCCGCCCAGCGTTCGTACGACTTCGACCAGATGTGGGCGTGGATCGTGCTGCTGGGCATCCTCGGGTACGGGTTCAACGCCGCGCTGCTCGGCATCGAACGCCGGGTGCTCGGCTGGCAGCCCGGCCGGAACTAGGAAGGTTTTCCCGTTATGTCGACCATGCTCGAGGTCTCCGGCCTCAGCCACCGCTACGGCAGCGGCGAGTCCGCGCACGTCGCGGTCAACGAACTGTCGTTCACGGTGGAGACCGGGCAGCTGGCGTGCATCGTCGGCCCGTCCGGCTGCGGCAAGTCCACCCTGCTGCGCGCGATCGCCGGCCTGATCCCGCCGACCGCGGGCACGGTGAGCCTGCACGGCGACCGCGTCACCTCGGTGCCGGACGATCTCGCCGTGGTGTTCCAGGACTACAGCCGCTCCCTGTTCCCGTGGCTGTCGGTCGCGAAGAACGTGGAATTCCCGCTGCGCTGGAGCAAACTCGACAAGGCGACCCGGCGTGCCCGGGCCGCCGAAGCGCTCGAGGCGGTCGGACTTTCGGCCGCGGTGAACAAGTACCCGTGGCAGCTTTCGGGCGGCATGCAGCAGCGGGTGTCGATCGCCCGCGCGCTGGCGAGCCGTCCGGCGCTGCTGCTGATGGACGAGCCGTTCGCGTCGGTGGACGCGCAGACGCGGTTCGAACTGGAAGACCTGCTGCGCCGGGTCCAGGTCGAACAGGGCACGACGGTGTTGCTGGTGACGCACGACATCGACGAAAGCGTGTACCTCGGCGATCGGGTGCTGGTGCTGTCGAAGTCGCCGGCGCGGATCGTGGCGGACCTGAAGGTGGACCTGCCCGCTCAGCGGGACCAGATCACGACGCGGGAATCGGCGGAATTCGTTTCGCTGCGCGGTGAAGTGGCCCGGCTGCTGCACGGTCCGGCCGTGCAGGCGGCGGCCGACCTGGCGGAGCAGGAGGCGGCGGAGGCCGCTGCCTCCGAGGCGACGGGCACGTCTGAGGAGAAGGCTGCGGCGGAAAGCTGAGAGCCTCGTGAGTGTCTATGCCGGTTCTAACCGGCATAGACACTCACGAGCGCCCCTTACGCCTTGGCTCGGGAATCCGGTCCGGTCTCGTCCGGGCCGATCTCCGGCAGCGTCCGCACGCCCAGCACGTTCGCCCCGACCAGTTTGCGGGTCGCCAGGTTGCCCATCGGCATGAACGTGCTCGCCTGCACGTCGCGCCACATGCGCTCGAACGGCAGCGCCTTCGTGTATGACATGCCGCCCAGCGCGTCGACCAGCCGCTGCATCACCTGGACCGCGTTGTTCGCCGCCGTGTACTTCACGATCGCGCTGCGGGCCACGCCGTCCTGGATGTCGCCGGTGAACAGGCGGCGGCTCGTCACCTCGTCGGCCTGGCGGTAGATCAGCGCGCGGGAGCTTTCCAGCAGGATCTGGCATTCGCCGATCACGTCCTGCAGCACCGGGTCCTCGGCCTTGCCGCGCTGGACCAGCGTCCGCACGGTCCAGTCGAGCGCACCGGCCGCGATTCCGGTGTAGACCGCCGAGAACGCGGGCATCGCCCACGCCCAGACGGTTTCCAGCACCCGCGAGTCGAGGTGTTTCACCGGCAGCGAGTGCACGACCGCGGCGTCCTCGACGAACACCTTGTCCAGTTCGACGTCGTTGCTTTGGGTGCCGCGCATGCCCATGGTGTTCCACGTCTGGTGGATCGTGACGCCCGGCGCGTCCAGCGCGATCTGGCACAGCAGCAGCCGCGGGCCGCCGTCGGCGTCCTCGTAGCGGGCGGTGGTGGAGCAGTGCGTGGCGACCGCCGAGTTGGTCGCGAAACTCTTGCGGCCGGACAGTTCGAAACCGCCTTCGACGCGGACCGCGCTGGTCTTCGCGTCCGTCATGTCGTTGCGCAGGCCCGTTTCGCTGGTGATCGACGCCCAGACCAGTTCGCCGTCCACCGCTTTGCGCAGCAGTTCCGCCAGCCGGGGCGCCTTCGTGCGCCGCCAGACGCTCGCCCACTGTCCCAGCGGGGACAGGTGCATCGTGAACGCCAGCGCGGTCGCGCCGTCGCCCATCGCGAGCCGTTCCAGCACCGGCAGGATTTCCGGCAGCCCGGCCCCCGAACCGCCGAGTTCCTCCGGGACGGACAGCCGGAGGAAGCCAGCTTCCCGCAGGTCGTCGTAATTCTCGTGCGGGAACGTGTTTTCCCGGTCGTGCTCGGCCGCGCGCTCGGCGAAAATGTCCGCGAGCTTGGCGGCACGGTCGACGAGGGCCTGCTGCTTCGGCGTCAGGAGAGGCTGCACCCGGCCATCAAAACAGCGTCCCGGATCTTGGTCAATCGGCCGAACGCACGGGAGCGCCTGTCCCGGGTGGACCCCAGGACAGGCGCTCCCGTGCGGTGCGCTCAGCCGATCAGTTTGGACAGTCCGGAGCCGTTGAACGAGCCCCAGCCGGTCGTCTGGTCATAGCCCGTGCCTGCGGAGAAGCCGGTGGTGCCGTTGAAGGTGTTGTTGCCGGTCGTCACGTCGTGGAAGCCGGAACCGTACGAGGAACCGTTGCCGATGCTGTAGAACTTCGCGTTCAGGTTGCCGAGGCCGCCCTTGTGGACCTCGTTCTGCAGCGCCGCGAAGCCCGCCCACAGCGGAGCCGCGCCCGAGGTGCCCCACACGTTCCCGGTCTGTCCGCCGGAGATGATCGTGTACGCCGAACCCTGCGCGGCGTCCCCGGCGACGTCCGGGACCTTGCGCTTGGTCGTGCTCTGCTTGGACTGCCACGACGGCGCGGCGAAGATCGTCGAGATGCCGCCGCCGCCCGCTCCGCCGGAAGCACCGTCGTTCCACGTCGTCTCGCTGCTGTAGCCGTTCGACGAGTTCACCGTCAGCTGCGTGCCGCCGACGCCGGAGACGTTCGGGCTCGACGCCGGGAAGTCCACCGCCTGGGCCTTGCTGCGGGTCTGGCGGGCGCAGTCGGTGGTGCCGTCGTCGCCCGCGGCGGCGAAGTAGCTGATGCCCTCGGCGGTGCCGGTCGCGAGCGCCTTGTCGACGCTGTTGGCCGCGGCCGAGCCTTCCGCCGCCTCGCAGGAGCCCCACGAGATCGAGACGACGCTGACCTTCTTGTCCGACGCGATCTTCTGGTACATCGCCAGCTCGCCCGCGTTGGAGTTCGGGGCCTCGTACACGTAGTCGTTCGCCGGGGCGGCGAGCGCGTGCACGACCTCGATGTCCAGGTCGACCTCGGTCTGGCCGTCGCCGGGGCTCGAGTCGTAGTTGGCTCCGTTGACCGAAACCGTGCTGACCGAACCGCCCTTGAGGCTGTACTTGGTGTCGTACGCGGTGATGTCGGACTTCTTGTATCCGTCGAACTCCACGAAACCGACATTCACGCCCGCGCCGGTGGCGGACATGCCGCTGGTGCCGTACGCGGTTTTGAGGATGCTCGGCGTCACCGGCTTGACCGTGCGCGGCGCCTGCGTCGGCTTCGCGTGGTGCTTCACCGCGTGATTGTCGAGGCCGACGACCGAATCGACCACCGAGGACACCGAAGCGGGCAATTCCGGCGCGGAGTCGTTGGCGTAGAACTTCCGGCCGGTGACGGTGTCGGTGTAATTGCCGATGCGCGTATGGAAGGCGGATTCCAGCTGTCCGGCAGTTGCCGAGAAGGTGATCGCCTGGCGGTTTCCGGAAACCTCAATACCCTGCGCACCGCTGCGTTTGAGGAAATTCACCGCCTGATCGGCTTCGGCTTGCGTTGGGCCGAACGCAGCAGTGAATTGCTCCGGAGAGAGGAATCGGTGGTACTGCGGCGAGGCCGGGTCCTGCACGTCGGCGAGGAAGCGGGCGAGCGCCTGCTGGTTGTGCAGTTTCAGGGACAGGGCGGCGGGAATCTGCTGCTCAGCGGCGACGTCACCGGACCGCGCGCTGGCGGCGAGCGGTGCGGCGTTGCCGGAAAGGGCGACCAGCGGATCGGCGTTCGCGACGCCGGCCACGGACAGGCACAGCAACGCCGGCAGCGGAACCGCGGCGGCGACGAGCTTGCGCAAGCGCATGAGAATTCCTCTCGAGAGGCGGGGACCGGGCCGGCTAAATCGCGGTACCGACCCGTATCCCCGACCCTAAAAAACCGCTCGAAACAAAGAAACCTACTTTTGGCTGACCTTAACGCGGTTGGTTTGTTTTCCACTTGCACGATTTATGACTGATTCCCGCCGCGATGTCCCGCCGCATCCGGAAACCATCGGACGTCGGAATGCGGAAGCCCCGGACAATCCGGACCCCTTGCGCACACACGCGCGCTGTGCTCGTCAAGCAAAAAAGGGAACCTTGCCGGAATTGGAATTCCCGGCGAGGTTCCCTTCCGCAGTGAAGCGGAGCGTCAGCCTTTGACGAGTTCGGCCCACTCGCGCACGGCGGCCGCGTCCACCGGAGCGTCCCAACCGGACGGACGCACCGCGCCGCCGACGTGGAACCCGCGCACGCCGCCGGCGCGCAGCAAATGCACCTGCTGCGCCCGCAAGCCGCCGCCGACCAACAGCGCCGGACCGTCAGTGCGCCGCGCCAGCTGCTGCAGCACCGACAGTCCACTCGCGACACCGTTCGCGTGGCCCGCCGCCAGCACGGTGTCGCAGCCGAGCTCGGCCAGCACGTCGTACGCGGCGATCGGGTTGCGCGAGCGGTCGATGGCGCGGTGGAACGTCCATGGCCGCCCGTCGATCTCCTTCAGCAGCGCGCGGCACGCGTCGGCGTCGACCTCGCCCTGCTCGGTCAGGAACCCGAACACGAACTCCTGCGCACCCGCGGACACCAGCCGGGCCGCCGAAGCGCACAGCTCGTCGATGGCGCGCGCGTCGAAAGTGTTCTCCGCGCGCAGCATCACGCGCACCGGCAAATCAGTGGCCGCGAGCACCTCGCGCACCGTCGCCTCGCTCGGGGTGAGCCCGTCGCTGGCCATGTCGGAGACGAGTTCGAGCCGGTCCGCTCCGCCCTCCTGCGCCCGCTCCGCGTCGTGGCAGCCCAGCGCGATCACTTCCAGCAGGGCGGTGTTCGAACTCATGCCTCATCCGTTTCGATCCAGTGGCGGGGTGTCTTCCCCCCTGGCGTGCCTGCCGCGCCGGAAGCCGCCTTGCAGGCTCGTCATCCGGGCGCGCACCGCGTCGGGGGAAAGCGAGAGTATCGGCCGCGGCTCCGGCTCCGCGGCGGGGCCGCCCGCCACGTCGGCGACCCGCAGGAACGGCCAGGTGTCCTCGGCGCCGTCCTCTTGTTCCAGGTGCTCCGGCGACGGCCACTCCGGTTGTTCGGCGTGCGCGGGCGCCGGCCATTCGGGGGCCGCCTCGTCCGGGTCTTCCGTTGGGAACTCCGGCGGCTCCTCATAGGCGTGCTCGGGCTCGGGTTCGAAGGCGGGCACCTCCGGCATCGGCGCGACCACCCGCGGCTCCGGCGCGACCGGCTCCTCCGGCGGCGCCGAGAGGTCGAACCAGCGCGACAGCACGTCGCGATAAGCAGGCATCCGGTCCGTCGGCGCGTCGATCTCCAGATGCGACCGCGACGCCGGGCCCGGCCACGACGGCGCCTCCTCGACCACCGGCGCGCGCCGCAGCGGACCGGCGTCGTCGAGGGTCGGCGCGACCAGTTCGGCGGGCTCCTCCGGCTCCTCGGCCGGGGCCAGCGGCGCGAGCGGGGCCAGCAGTTCCGGCTCGGGCGCGGGTTCCGGTTCGACCGGCGCGGGCGGCTGCGGCAGCGGCGGGGCCTCGGTGATCAACGCGGCCGGGACGACGACCGTCGCGGTGAGCCCGCGTCCCTCGGCCGGGCTCAACCGCACCGCGATGGCGTGCCGTTCGGCCAGCGTCGCGACCACGAACAGGCCCATCCGGCGCGACACCTCGACGTCGACCTCCGGCGGATGCGCCAGCCGCGCGTTGGTGCGGTCGATCTCCGCCTGCGGCATGCCCGCGCCGCGGTCGGTGATCTCGATCCGCCACGCGCCGTCGGCCGTCCGCGCGCTCTCCACGGTGACCGCCGTCTGCGGCCCGGAGTACCGGGTGGCGTTCTCCAGCAGTTCGGACACCACGTGCACCAGGTCGTTGACCGCGTCACCGCGCACCGCGAGCGCGGGGGCCGGGCCGAGCTCGATCCGCTGGTAATCCTCCACTTCGGACAGTGCGGCCCCGATGATCTCGTCGGCCACCACCGGTCCGGTGTCCTCGCGCACCAGGTCGGTGCCGGACAGCACCAGCAGGTTCTCGCTGTTGCGCCGCATCCGGGTGGCGAGGTGGTCGAGTTCGAACAGCCCGCCGAGGGTCTCCGGGTCCTGTTCGCCCGCCTCCATCCGGTCGAGCACGGACAGCTGCCGCTCCACCAGGTCCTGGCTGCGCTGCGACAGGTTGACGAACATCGCGTTCACGTTCTCGCGCAGCATCGCCTGCTCGGCGGCCAGCCGGACCGCCTCGCCGTGCACCGCGTCGAACGCGCGCGCGACCTGCCCGACTTCCTCGCGGGTGAAGATCGGCACCGGCGCGACCGCCGCCCGGTGCCGCAGGTTCTCCGGAGCCGGATCGGGCTCGGTGAGCAGCCGCTGCACCGCCTCAGGCAGCCGGTGGTCGGCGACCTCCAGCGCCGTGCGGCGCAGGATCCGCAACGGCCGCAGCAGCGAGCGCGCGATCACCACCGACAGGACACCGGCGACCAACAGGACGCCGATGACGATTCCGCCGTCCCAGATCGTCGAGGCGCGGGCGCTGGCGGCCCGCGCGTCCGTTTTCTCCTGAAGCTGGACGAGCAGCGCCTGCTGCACCTGGTGGGCGAGATTGACCGTGTACGTCGACGCGGTGTCCCACTGGTCCGCGTCCAGACCGGACAGCGGCTGGTTGTTCTCCGTGCGCGTGAGCGCCGACTCGACCATGTCGTTGCCGATGTCGACGACGATGCCGATCACCGTGTCCGAGTACATCCGCTGCTCGTCCGGAGTCGCGAAGGTGCGGTAGTCGCTGCGCGCGGCGGCCAGTTCGGCTTCCGCGCCGAGCAGCGCGCGCGTCCGGTCCCGGTTGAGCGTGCCCTGCGCGATCGCCTCGGACATGATCGCGCGCTTGACCGACATCTGGTCCTTGATCCGCGCGAGCGCGTTCCCGGCGAGCCGCAGCCGGGCCAGGTCGGGTTCGGTGACGTCGGCCGCGGCGGTGTCGCTGATGTCGAGCAGGCCGGAGATCAGCTCGCTGTAGGAACGGAGCACCGCGTCCGCCGGATACGCGGAGTGTTCAGCCGAATACCGAAGGCCGCCCAGCACTCGCAGCCGGTCGTCGCTCTGCTGCAGATCGCCCGCCGCGGATTCGTCGAGCCGCGATTTGCTGTCGGCGAGCGACCGCTCGAACGCGCCGATCGCCAGGTCGACGCGGGTGCGCTGGCCGACGAGGACGTCGGTGGCCCCCTTGCGGTCGCCCGCGACGAACCGCACCGTGACGTCGCGTTCGCGCTGCAACTGGTGCACGACCTCGGCGACCGTCGAGTCGATCCGGCAGCGGGCGGCGAACTCGGCGAGCTGACGGGCGTCGCGCAGGTCGCTGTTGACCCGGAGACCGACCAGCACGACCACGGCGAGCGCCGGGATCAGCAGGACGACGAAAAGCTTGGTGCGCAGCCGCCAGTTCCGCAGCCGCCAGCCGCCGCCGACCGGGCGCGAGGCAGCCGGATCCGTCGCGTCACCCGAACGGGGACGGTCGTCGCGACGGGTCACCTGTGCTTCCTTTTCCACCGCGGGGACCTCTGCCCACGGACGTCATCGGGCTCCAGCCGGAAACTACCGCTCGGTAGTTGCCGGCGAAAAGATCGGGAAGCCACCCTGGCGGGGGCACGGCCCTGCGGGCGATCGTATGGGCAGCGGCCCATACGATCCAGCACGAGGCAGAGATTCTCCCGGCAGGGGATGGCGAGTGAAAGCGACCGGTCTGAGGTTTGCGCTGGTGGCGACGTTGTTCGCACTCAGCGGCTGCTCCGTGTTCGGATCCAGTGACACCGGACAAGCGCAACCGCCGGAACGCGCGACGCTGCGGGTCGGCGTCGCGAGCCCGATCGACACCGCCCCGCTGCGGATCGCCGTCGCCGCGGGAAAGTTCCGCCAGGCCGGGCTGAACGTCCAACTGGTGGAACTCGGCGACAGCGACGGCGTGGAAAAACTGAAGTCCGGACAGATAGATGTGACGTTCGGCAGCGACGTGTCGCTGTTCCGCGCCGCCGGGTCCGGCACCGCGCTGCAATTGCAGGGCGAGGCGTACACCTTCGGCCGCACGACTATCGCGCTCGTCACATTGCCCGGTTCCGACTACTCCGAACCGACCGCGAAGAAGTCGCCGAAGATCGCCGTCGACTCGCCCGACGACATCGGCGCGCTCACCGCGCGGGCGGTCCTCGGCACGGCAGGCGTCGACAAGTCGAAGATCGAATTCGTGACCCGGCCGTTCGGGCAGATGCCCGCCGCGCTGCAGTCCGGCGACGCGGACGCGGCGCTGATGGTCGAGCCGTACATCACCCGCGCGGAGAAGGAACTGGGCGCGCAGGTCCTCGCCGACGGTTCGACCGGCGCGACGCTGGACTTCCCGGCGTCGGGCTACGCCGCGACCGGCCAGTTCGCCGCCGCGAACCCGCGCACGCTGACCGCGTTCCGCAACGTCCTCACCCAGGCCCAGCTCGCCGCGTCCGACTCGGCGAAGGTGCGCGACGCGCTGCCGTCGTTCTCCGACATCGACCAGACCACCGCCGCGCTGATCTCGCTCGGCAGCTACCCGACCACGCTGTCGGCGACCCGGCTGCAGCGCGTGGCCGACCTGATGCACAGCTCCGGGCAGCTGGCGAACCGGCTCGACGTGGCGGCGATGCTCCCGAACGCCTTGTGAGGCGCTAGATGCTCGCCCCGGTCGGCTGCAGGCAAATCGTCCGCACCGGCGGTCCCGCGTACACCAGCGACAAGTCCTTCTCGCCGCAGCTCGACGCCGACTTCGCGCCGTCGTGCACGACCGCCCGCGCTTCCGCCTTGGGGTCGTCGCAGGCGACCTTGCCGACCTTCGACTCGTCCGAAACGTCGCGGACGCACTCGCCGGACACGACGTTCAACGCGAGGCACAGCGTCTGGGTCGGCCTGGTGGTGGTGCTGCGCGCCGACGAGTACAGCTCGAACGGCACGTAGTCCTCGCCGCGGCAGGACGACCGGCCCTTCGAGACGGTGTCGACGCGGTAGGTGGCGGCCCGGTCGGAGCAGTCCGCTCCGGTGTAGGTCTGCGTCCTCGACCCCAGCGAAGTGAGGTAGAGGCAACTGCCCGCGACCGGCGGTCCCGCCGAGCGCACGACCGCGGCGAACCCGAACGCGCCGAGCGTGCCGAGCCCGAGCGCCACGACGACGAGAGCGGCGAAGAGCCCCTTCTGCTTGCCCGACACCCGCTTCGGGCCGCCCTGGACCGGCTGCTGCGGGAGCGGCTGGTACGGGTTCGCGGCCGGCGGCATGCCGAACGGTGGTGTGGTCACTGGGTCCCCTCCCGCGGCTTCGTCCCGCCATCTTGGCATCCCCGGGCCGCGGTCCGGGAGGGAACGTATAAAGGAGAGGTGACTGATGGCCCCCTGATCGTCCAGTCCGACAAAACCGTGCTGCTCGAGGTCGACAATCCGCGTGCCGACGACGCGCGGATCGCGATCGCGCCGTTCGCCGAACTGGAACGAGCGCCCGAACACGTGCACACCTACCGGATCACGCCGCTCGCGTTGTGGAACGCGCGCGCCGCCGGGCACGACGCGGAACAGGTGGTGGACGCGCTCACCACGTACTCGCGGTTCCCGGTGCCGCAGCCGCTCTTGATCGACGTCGTGGACGTGATGGGCCGGTTCGGGCGGCTGCAGATCGCCAACCACCCGGCGCACGGCCTGGTCATGACCACGACCGACCGCGCGGTGCTGGAAGAGGTCTCGCGCCACAAGAAGATCAGCCCGATGCTGGGCTCGCGGATCGACGACGACACGGTGATCGTGCACCCGTCCGAACGCGGGCGGCTCAAGCAGGCGCTGCTGAAGGTCGGCTGGCCGGCCGAGGACCTCGCCGGGTACGTGGACGGCGAAGCGCACCCGATCGATCTCGCCGAGGACGACTGGCACCTGCGCGACTACCAGCGGAAAGCGGCGGAAGCGTTCTGGGCGGGCGGTTCCGGCGTCGTCGTGCTGCCGTGCGGCGCGGGCAAGACGCTGGTCGGCGCGGCCGCGATGGCGCACGCCAAGGCGACCACGCTGATCCTGGTCACCAACACCGTCGCCGGTCGGCAGTGGAAACGCGAACTGGTCGCGCGCACGTCGCTCACCGAGGACGAGATCGGCGAGTACTCCGGGGAGAAGAAGGAGATCCGGCCGGTCACCATCGCGACGTACCAGGTGGTCACGCGCAAGACCAAGGGCGAGTACCGGCACCTGGAGCTGTTCGATTCGCGCGACTGGGGCCTGGTCGTCTACGACGAGGTGCACCTGCTGCCCGCGCCGGTGTTCCGGATGACCGCGGACCTGCAGTCGCGGCGGCGGCTCGGGCTCACCGCCACGCTGGTGCGCGAGGACGGCCGCGAGGGCGACGTGTTCTCGCTGATCGGCCCGAAGCGGTACGACGTGCCGTGGCGCGACATCGAGGCGCAGGGCTGGATCGCGCCTGCGGAATGCACCGAGGTGCGGGTGACGCTGACCGAGTCCGAGCGTCTGCAGTACGCCACCGCGGACTCCGACGAGCGGTACAAGCTCGCGGCGACGGCGATGACGAAGATCCCGGTGATCCGGTCCATTGTGGACAAGCACGCCGGCGAGCCGACCCTGGTGATCGGCGCGTACCTCGACCAGCTGGAGATGCTGGGCGCGGAACTGGAGGCCCCGGTCATCCAGGGTGCGACGAAGAACAAGGAGCGGGAGGAACTGTTCGACAAGTTCCGCCGCGGCGAACTGCGCACGCTCGTGGTGTCGAAGGTCGCGAACTTCTCGATCGACCTGCCGGAAGCGTCGGTGGCGATCCAGGTTTCGGGCACTTTCGGTTCGCGGCAGGAGGAAGCGCAACGCCTCGGCCGACTCCTGCGCCCGAAGGGCGACGGACGGCAGGCGCACTTCTACTCGATCGTCTCGCGGGACACAGTGGACACTGAGTACGCCGCACACCGGCAGCGTTTCCTGGCCGAACAGGGCTACGCGTACCACATCGTCGATGCGGAGGACCTGCGCCGACCGCTGTGAATCACGAACCGAGGTAACGGAGAACGGCCAGCACGCGCCGGCTGTAACCCTTTGCCTGCGGCAGGTCGAGCTTGTCGAAGATCGCATTCGCGTGCTTCTCCACGGCGCTCTGCGAGATGTACAGCAGCGTGGCGATGCTCGCGTTCGTGTGGCCCTGCGCCATTTTCTCCAGCACGTCGCGCTCGCGCGGAGTCAGCCGGGCGAGCGCGTCCTCGTGCGATGTGCGGGCGACCAGCCTGCGCACCACCTCCGGGTCGAAGGCCGCACCACCGGCCGCGACCCGGTCCAGCGCGTCGAGAAAGTCGCCGACCTGGGCGACCCTGTCCTTGAGCAGATACCCGACGCGTCCGCCGTCGCCGCCGATCAGCTTGGCCGCGTACCGTTTCTCGACGTACTGGGACAGCACGAGCACACCGGTGTCCGGCCAACGTTCGCGAATTTCCAGCGCGGCACGCAACCCTTCGTCAGTGTGGGTCGGCGGCATGCGAACATCGGTGACGACGATGTCGGGTTGGTGCTCGGCGGTCGCTTCGAGGAGCTTTTCTCCATCGCCGACCGCAGCCACGACGTCGTGGCCTTCCTCCGCCAGCAACCGTACGAGACCTTCCCTGAGCAAGGTCGCGTCCTCAGCCAGAATCACTCGCACGGCAACGTCACCCGCACTGTGGTCGGCCCGTTTTCGGGGCTCTGTACGGAAAACTCGCCATCCATTGCCGCCACTCGCCTCGCCAGCCCAGACAACCCGCCACTCTCGCCTACCTGTGCGCCACCGCAACCATCGTCCGTGATCTCTGCTTCCAGCCTGTTTTCTTGCCGCCGGACGTCGATCGTGACCTTATTAGCGTTGGCATGCTTAGCCGCATTGGTGACCGACTCTGACGCCACAAAGTAGACCACCGTCGCCAATTCCGGCGATGGCTCGTCAATCGCGTAACGAAGGTCGACCGGAATGGTGGCCCGCTCAGCCAGAGACTCCAACGCAGCCTCAAGACCACTCTCGTCGAGCGCGATCGGGTACACGCGCCAGCTAACCTCTCGCAGCTCTCTCAACGCTTCCTGCGATTCCTCATGCGCCTGGCGGACCAGCTCAGCCGACCGCTGCGGGTCGTCCGCCCGACGCGCCCGGCCGAGCAACACCCCCAACGCGACCAGCCTTTGCTGCACCCCGTCATGCAAATCCCGCTCGATCCGGCGACGCTCTCCGTTGACCGCCTCGACCACTTCACTCCGCGTGGTCGCCAGCTCAGACACCCTGCGCCGCAACAGTTCCTGGCTGCTAGGCCCGAAGAACCTCCGCGCCAACCGCCGATCGAGCGCGGCTACGCCAATCAGCCCCTGTCCACAAAGGAACACCGCGATCGCACCGAGGGCCACTACGGGGAGCCAGTCCAGGAGCGTCCCGTCTCCCCCACCGCCAGGAGCCCGCCCGGTGACGAGTTGGACGAAGTAGAACGCCCCCGCCGCGACCCCCGCGCCGACGCACACCCACACTCCCAGCGCGAGAAGCCCGGTCAAACTGCGCGGGAGGAGGTACTGGAGGGCGCGGCGACCGTCGTAATCGTCGCCGTTGCTGGCGTCGAAGAACCGCTTCAGACGGGCGCGTTCTATTTCGGCGAGCCCGCGCGCGCCGCGGAAGACCCGCTGCCGTGCCGCGGGGATGACAAGGAGCGGTGCGGCGAGTACCAGGTACGGGAGCTCGATGAGCGCCGTCAGCGCACCTAGGCCGACACCTGCTGTACGGCGCAGTCTGTTCACGCCGCCCAGGCTAGCCAGCCTGCTGGGGGCGGGGTACTGCGGTTTTCCGCATTTCGCCTGGTCCTCGGTTCTCGGCACGTCCTGTCGGGGCACGTTTCCTGTCTCCCTCGGACTCGTTGCCCTTCCACCCCGACCCGCTGCGGTCTTCGAACCCCGCCTGCCCAGCCATATCCCGCCGACTCCCGCGACCGAACTCGTCGACCCTCCACCCCAACCCCACTGCGGCCTTCCGCATCTCGCCAAGCCTCGAACCCCCTCTGTCCAGCCACCTTTCCCCGCCTCCCGCGAACGAGCTCATTGCACCTCCGCCCCAACCCCACTGCGGTTTCCGCCTCTCGCCAGCCTCTCGGTTTCCGAGCCCTGCCCATCCAGCCACATCCCCCGCCTTCCACAACCGAACGCGCTGCCCTCACCCCAAACCCCACTGCGGTTTCCCGCATTTCCCCGGGTGGCCGACCGCAATGTGTTGCGCGCCTTGGCTTCCTACCTTCGACAACGTCAGCTTTCGCCGTGAAAGGACCCTTCGTGCACCTCTTGCTCGCCGCCGCCCCCGCCGAACCCCTCACCGGACTGGCCGGCTGGGCCGTCGGCCTGATGGACTCGCTGGGCGGCATCGGCGCCGCGATCGTCGTCGGCCTGGACAACCTGTTCCCGCCGATCCCCAGCGAACTCGTCCTCCCGCTAGCCGGTTTCTCCGCGAGCCGCGGCACCTTCAGCCTGCTCGGCGCCCTCTTCTGGACGACCCTCGGCTCAGTCGCCGGCGCCGTGATCGTCTACTGGCTGGGCGCCCTGCTCGGCCGCGACCGATGCCGCGCGCTGCTCAGCCGCCTGCCGCTGATGGACGCCGCCGACTTCGACCGCACCGAGGCGTGGTTCACCCGCCACGGCGGCAAGGCGGTGTTCCTCGGCCGGATGGTGCCGATCTTCCGCAGCCTGATCTCGCTGCCCGCGGGCGTCGAACGGATGCCGTTCGGCCGGTTCATGCTGCTGACGACGGCGGGCAGCCTGCTGTGGAACACCGCCTTCGTCGTGGCCGGCTACCTGCTCGGGGAGAGCTGGTCGCTGGTGGACCGCTACGCGTCGGTGTTCCAGTACGCCGTGCTCGCCGCGGTGGCGGTCGCCATCGGCCTGTTCGTCGCGGTCCGGGTGCGCCGCGTCTCCCGGCGCTGAGTTTTTTTGCCCCTCGACCTGGTCTTTCCCGAGGTTCACCCGAACGGATGAGCGAGTGGCGCCCTGGAAATTGTCGGTGGTTCGAACTACTGTTCGATATGCAGGAACCGAACACCAGTTCGAGGGGAAGCTCATGACGATCGCACCGTTCCGCCCCGGCGTCGGGGCACCGCCGGTCCAGACCTTGCCGCCAGGGCGCTGGCACGGGCGGATCTGGGTGTCGGAGGAACCGCTCACGCACCCGCAGCGGTACCTGAGCTGCGTCGCGGAGTTCGAGCGGTCGGGGTTGTGGCCCGTGCTGATCCCGCCCGACCAGCGCTTCACCGCCCGCGGCGAAGACTGGCTGGACGACCGAGGCCGCCTAGCCCCGGCCGGTCACCGCGTCGCCAACGCCGACCCCGCCGAAGTCCTGGCCCGCTGGTGGGACGGCTCTTGTTGCGACGGAGCCTGCCTGCGCCCGTTCGGCACCCGCTTCCCCGGGTTGGCGAAACGCTCGCACCGCCGCTCGGACCCACTGGCCGAAGCAGGCAACACCGGCTCCATCCTGGCCGCCCGCACCCCGCACCGGCTGGGCCTGGTCCAAGCCGATCGTCCGGCCGACGTCCCAGCCCTCATCGGCTGGACGGGAATGATCAAGTCGACAGACCAGGTCGCGGAACTCTCGGCAGTCCTGCGCAGCTGGGAAGACCGCTTCGGCGCAACGTTGGTGACGCTGGGCTTCGACTCACTGGAATTGTCAGTTTCCGCCCCACCCCGCACCCACGCCAGGGCACTGACAGTCGCGGCGGAGCACCGGGCCTTCAGCCTCCCCACGTACCTCACGCAGCCAGGAAACTTGCGGGAGTACGCGACGTCGCTAGTGCAGTCCCGCCGGTGGAGGTTCTCGTGGGCTTGAGGAAGTGAGGAATGCGCGGGCCGGGCAGATCCGCGGCCCGAGACGGGCTCGCCACAACCGGGGCCCGTCCGACAGACCTGACCAGTGCAGGAATGCACGGGGAGCAGGCGAGTCCAGCCCGTTCGGTGGGCCAGGAAGGCTGCAAGCCTGGCCCACCGAACGGGATGGCTACCTCTCGCCGGGCTCTGGTTACCTCTCGCCGGGTTCCGGCTACCTCTCGCGGGGTTTCGGGAATCTCGCGCGGCTCCGGCACCGCCACCCTCGGCCACCCCGCCACCGTCACCCCGGGTCGCTCCGCCACTGCCGCTGATTCCGGCGCCTCCGCCCGTCTCGGCACCGCCGCTCCCCTCGATGCCACCGCGTTCTTCGGTGCCACCGTGAGCACTGGTGACAACAGCCGCCCCGCCATCCTCGGTCAATCCGCCGCTCCCGCCCGCGTCGGCCCAACCACTCCGGCACTGCCATTCCCCTCGGCACCGTCGCCGGTATTGGCACCACAGCCCGCTCCAGCCCCACCGCCCGCCTCAACTCCACCGCCCCGGTTCCGCGCACTCGCTTCCCCTGTTCTCCTCACCGTCCCCTCCTCGCCCCGTCCCGACGAGCAGGCAACGGAGTCCGCGCCATGAGACCCACGTCCCTTCACCCAGGACATCTGTCCCGATCCTTAGCCCGGCTGTCCCAAAAACAGCCGCGCGGACGCGTTTACCGCAACCGTCCCGGCGGGAATCCTCGGCGGCGAAAGGCGGTGAGCAAGATCGGCCAGATCCGAGTGGGCACGTCCGGCTGGCGCTACCCGCCGTGGCGTGGCGCGTTCTACCCGTCCGGCCTGCCGCAACGGCGCGAACTCGAGCACCTCTCCCGGCAGATGAACGCCGTCGAGATCAACGGGTCCTTCTACTCGCTGCAACGCCCGGAGCGCTACCTCGCCTGGCACACCGAAACCCCGGCCGGATTCCTGTTCGCGGTCAAGGGCGGCCGGTTCATCACGCACCTCAAGCAGTTGCGCGACGTCGAAACCGCGCTCGCCAACTTCTACGCGTCGGGCGTCCTCGCGCTCGCCGACAAACTGGGACCGTTCCTCTGGCAACTCCCGCCGCGGCTGGCCTTCGACCCTGATCGCGTCTCGACGTTCCTCGGCCAACTCCCCCGCACCACCCGCGAGGCAGCCGCGCTCGGGAAGAAGCACGACGACAAACTCAAGTCCCCGCCGTTCCTGAAACCCGGCCCCGACCGGCCAGTGCGGCACGCGCTCGAAGTCCGCCACCCAAGCTTCACCGAACCCGAAGCGCTGGACCTGCTCAGGAAACACCGGGTCGCGCTGGTGACCTCCGACGCCGCCGCGCCGTGGCCGTACCGGGAGGACCAGACCACTGACTTCAGTTACGTCCGGTTGCACGGCTCGGACGAGCTCTACACCAGCAATTACTCCGATTCAGCCCTGCGCGAGTGGGCCGCGAAGATCACCGAATGGCACGACGGCGGCCGCCGCGACGTGCACGTCTACTTCGACAACGACAGCAAAGTCGCGGCCCCGCACAACGCCGTCGCGCTCACCCGTCTGCTCGACCTCCCGATCCAAACCGACCCGGCACAGTGAGCGGACAGTGAGCGCACTTCGGTTGGGTAGCGGTACGGGCCGCCGGTGGTCTACGTGCTGCCGCTGGGGGTCGGCACGCGGACCACCGCGCCCGGCTGCCCTCCGGCGACCCCACGGGAAGCGTGCCGCCAAACGGCCGATCAGCCCCGCTCCAGCCACACCCATCTGCCTCGCGATGCATCCGGCCAGACCGCGCGGCCAGCGATCTTGGGCTGCGGCGACCGGCCGAGGCTGCCCGCGCCTACCGGCCAAGCGCACCCGATCCGCATCGGATTGGTTCAACCAATCACGCACCGCAGCGAGTACGGACGGACCTCACCCCACCGCAAGCCAGCCGACTGCGCCCGCGCCCGACCCGCATCCGAGTGATTCAGTCACGTCAGCAACCGAGCCGCGCCACTGCAGTCCAACGTCGCGACGCCGCGATAAACTACCCCGCACCGCATCCGAGTGATCCAGCCACGTCAACAACCCCGCCGCGCCGCTACAGTCTCAACGTCGTGGCATCGCCGCAAACCACCCGCACCGCGTCCCGGCAATCCAGCCACGCCAGCAACCAAGCCGCGCCGCTACAGTCCCAACGTCGTGGCATCGCGGCAAAACCACCCGCACTAAGTCCGGCAATCCAGCACGCCAGCAGCGAAGCCGCGCCCCCGCAGTCCAACCTCGCGACACCGCGGCGAAACTACGCCCGCACCAACCCAGCCAACTGCGCCCGCACCCGCTCCGCGTCCGGGTGATCCAACCGAGTAAGCAACCGAACCGCCCGTAGCCAGCAATCTCGCGCCGCGGCGGTGCGCCCGTAGCGCAGGTGTGCGGTGCCCAACTCCGAAAGCACATCCGCGGCCTCATACTCCTCGTCCATCGCGAAGAACATGTCGACCGCCTCGGACAGGCATTCGATTCCTTCCACGTGCCGTCCCAAGCCAAGCAGCGCACGGGCCCTCGCGGCCAGTGAGAAGCGGCCCTGCGGCAAATCGTCCGGCGGGACCAACGCCAGCGCCTCGTCCGCGAGCGCCAGGGCCTGCGGGTAGTCCCCCATCATCGCGCACAGGTCGCCCAGGGCGCGCAAAACATTCGCCTCCACCGAGGTGAATCCCAGTTCCCGCGTGATTTCCAGCGACCGCAGGCCGTGCCGGTAAGCCTCTGGGAAATCTTCGATGCCCTGCGCGGTCATCGCCAGGTTGTAGCGCGCCCGCGCCTCCCCCGGCAGCGAGCCCAGTTCCAGTTGCACCGCCAGAGCTTGCTCCAGATATTCGCGCGCCAGCACGTAATTCCGGGCGACTCCCTCGATCACGCCTAGTCCATTAAGGATCGCCGCTTCACCGTGCCGCTCACCGGAATTGCGCGCAGCACGCAAACCGACCTCGAAGACGTACCGCCATTCGTCGACCCGGGCGCGGCCGGCGAAGTAGGTGAACAGCGACCACGCCAAGCGCCAGCATTGCGCGTATCGCCCGATTCGGAACGACCATTGGATCACCGACAGCAGGTTTCCGTGCTCCTCGATGAACCACGCCAGCGCCCGGTGGTAGTCGGAAAACTCGAGTTCGCCAGCAGGCGGGATGGGGCCGATTTCGTCCATCAGCTGGTGCGGACGCATCGCCAAACCCGCGTTTCGCGCCGACGCGATGTACCAGTCGAGCAGGCGTGCGCTGGCCGCCGCGCGCTCGGCGGCGTCGTCTTCCTGATCCGACAGCTCAGTCGCGTAAGCGCGAATCAGGTCGTGGAACTGGTACCGGCCCGGTTTCGGCTGGGTGAGCAGGTGCGTCGAGACTAGCGTGTCGAGAGCGCTCCGAGTGTCCTTTTCGGACCGTCCGTTGAGCGCGACTGCCATGCCCAGCGACAAATCCGGGCCGACCGACAGTGCCAGCGATCGCAGCAGTCGCGCCGCCGCAGGGCACAGAACCCGGTAGGAATACGAAAAAACCGTGCGGATATTGGTTTCGTCGCCGTCGCCTAGATCGAAGGTGCTCAACCGGCCAGCGTCCGAGGGCAGCGCCGCCACGAACTCGCCCAGTGGCAGCCGCGGGAATTGCGCGGCGCGGACAGCGAGGATTCGGATCGCCAGCGGGAGTCCGCCGCAGTACTCCACAAACTTGCCCGCGGCGATCGGGTCCTCGTGCACTCGTTCGACGCCGATGGCCGACGCGAGCAGTTCCACCGCCTCTTCGCTGTCCAATTCGGACAGAGCGATCCGTCGGGCACCGTGTGTCGCGACCAGTCCGCGCAGTTGCCAGCGGCTCGTCACCACCACCAGGCATCCGGGGCCGGGCAGCAAATGGCGCACCTGTTCGGTGCTGTTCGCGTTGTCCAGCACGATCAACAGTCGCCGACCGGTCGTGTAGGTGCGCCAGGTCGCGGCACGTTCGTCCAAACCGGACGGGATTCGGTCGGCGGGCACGCCCAGCGCGAGGAGCATTGTCTCCAGCGCGGCGATCGGCGACACCGGCGCGCCTGGGCCGTAGCCGCGGAGATCCAGGAATACTTGCCCGCCGGTGAAACGGTCGGCGATCTGGTGTGCGAAGTGGACGGACAGGGTCGTTTTCCCTTGTCCGCCCATGCCTTCCACCGAGGCGATCGGCGTGGAGGTGCCGACGTCGAGTGCCTCCGGCAGCAAGGCGCGCAGGGCTTTCAGATCCGCGGCTCGACCGGCGAATGCACCCAGATCAGCTGGAAGCTGGTGCGGGATATGGGGTTCCAGAGGAGTCCGGAAGCGCGTGCCTTCGTCACCGCCCAGCACGAGCCGGTGCGCGCGCTGGAGTCCGGCACCGGGATCAAGGCCCAGTTCCTCGGCGAGCAATCCGCTGATCCGCCGGTGCACCTCCAGCGCCTCGGCCTGCCGTCCGGAGCGGAGCAGCGCGTACATCAGCTGCTCGTGCGGACGTTCCCGCAGCGGATGTTCGCGCGTCAGCCGCTCCAGTTCGGGCACGACAGTGTCGTACTCGCCGACCGTCAGCATCGTCTCGGCCCACAGTTCGCGGACCCGCGTGCGCTCCTCGGCGAGCTGCCCGACCTCGTCCCGGTGCAGCGCATCCGACTCCACGTTCTGCAGCGCCGGACCTCGCCACTGCCCGAGCGCGTCCTCGAAGTACCCGGCCGCCCGGCGGTGTTCGCCTCGTTCCGCCGCGCTGCGGCCCCGCGCCGCGAACTGGCGGAAGCGGCCAAGGTCCACCGCGTTCTCGTCGACTTCCAGCAGGTAGCCGCCGCGTTCGGTGCGGATCGCCGCGCCGTCGCCGAGCGCCCGGCGCAGCCGCAGCACATACGTCTGCAGCGCGCCCTTGGACCGGCGCTGGTCGTCGCCCCACAGCCAGTGGCCGAGCACGTCGACCGAAACGAGCCGGTTGGCCCGCAGCAGCAGTCCGGCGAGCACGATCAGCGGGCGGCTGCCGCCCAGCGGCACCACCTGGTCCCCGGCCAGCACCTCGGCCGGGCCGAGCACCCGGAAGTCGAGGCCGTCCACACGTTCCATTGTGGCGTTGAGACGGCCCCCGCGGCACCTCGGTTCCCGGCGCCGCGGCGATGGCATGATCGGCAGTCATGCAGGTTTACGCGCTCCCGCTGCACTCCCGGTTCCGGGATATCACCGTCCGTGAAGGACTGCTGCTCCGCGGCACCGCCGGCTGGGGCGAGTTCTGCCCGTTCGCGGATTATTCGGACACCGAAAGCGTGCCGTGGCTCGCCGCCGCGCTCGAAGCGAGCGAAGAAGGCTGGCCGGAGCCGGTCCGCGACCGGATCGAGGTCAACACGACAGTCCCCATTTTGTCGCCCGAACGCGCACACGAACTGGTCCGCAAGTCCGGCTGCCGCACGGCGAAGGTCAAGGTCGCCGACAAACGCGCGACGCTGGCCGAGGACTGCGCGCGCGTCGAAGCGGTCCGCGACGCGCTGGGTCCCTCCGGCGCCATCCGGGTCGACGCCAACACGGCATGGGACGTCGACACCGCCGTGCACGCGCTGGGCGAGCTAGATCGTGCGGCCGGTGGACTGGAGTACGCCGAGCAGCCGTGTCCCACGATCGACGACCTGGCTGCCGTTCGCCGCCGGGTGTCAGTGCGGATCGCGGCCGACGAATCGATCCGCCGCGCGGAGGACCCGCTGAAGGTCGCCGTGGCCGGAGCCGCCGACATCGCCGTGCTCAAGGTCGCCCCGCTCGGCGGGGTGCGGCGTGCGCTGGAGGTCGCGGAGGCGTGCGGGTTGCCGTGCGTGGTGTCGTCAGCCGTGGAAACGAGTGTCGGGCTGGCCGCCGGGCTCGCGCTCGCCGGGGCGTTGCCGGAGCTGGATTTCGCCTGCGGACTCGGCACGATGTCGTTGCTGCGCGGGGATGTCTGCACCGAGACACTGTCCCCTGTGGACGGTTACCTGCCAGTGCTGCGCCAGGCTCCGGAGCCCGACGCTTATGCCGAGTTCGCCGCGTCGCCCGAGGTGTCCCGAGTGTGGCTGGACCGGTTCGAGCGGGTCCGGAAGATCAGCGGCTAAGGGAGACTTCAGGGTCGCGGCCCCGGGGCTTTCTCCGGGGCGATCCCGGATGTGCGGGGCCGCCCGGTCGCGGAGTATTGCTGGCATGACGGACAACGTGCAGGCCGCACCGGCCAAGAAGATCTTCCGCAGCCGCTCCGACCGCATGCTCACCGGCGTGTGCGGCGGCTGGGCCAACTACCTCAACGTCGACCCCTCGATGGTGCGCATCGCCGCGGTCGCCGGCGCCGTGCTCTCGGCGGGCGTGATCCTGCCGGTCTACGCCGCCGCTGCCGTCCTGACTCCGGAAGACTGAGCCGGGAACGGGCGAAGCCCGGCCCACCGCGAGGGTGAACCGGGCTTCGCCGGAAAGCAGCCGAACTCAGAAGTCCATGCCACCCATGCCGCCGGACGGGTCGGCCGGAGCGGCGGAAGCCTTCTCCGGCTTGTCCGCGACGACAGCCTCGGTGGTCAGGAACAGCGCCGCGATGGAAGCGGCGTTCTGCAGCGCGGAGCGGGTGACCTTCGTCGGGTCCGGCACGCCGGCCGCGAGCAGGTCCTCGTACTCGCCGGTGGCGGCGTTGAGGCCGTGGCCCTGCGGGAGGGACTTGACCTTCTCCGCCACGACGCCGCCCTCGAGACCGGCGTTGATCGCGATCTGCTTGAGCGGAGCCTCGACGGCGACCTTGACGATGTTCGCGCCAGTGGCCTCGTCACCGGTCAGCTTCAGGCCCGCGAAAGCGGCCTCGGCAGCCTGGATCAGGGCCACGCCACCGCCGGCGACGATGCCCTCTTCCACGGCGGCCTTGGCGTTGCGCACCGCGTCCTCGATGCGGTGCTTGCGCTCCTTCAGCTCGACCTCGGTCGCGGCGCCGGCCTTGATGACGGCCACGCCGCCGGCCAGCTTCGCGAGCCGCTCCTGCAGCTTCTCGCGGTCGTAGTCCGAGTCGGAGTTCTCGATCTCCGCGCGGATCTGGTTGACGCGACCCTGGATCTGGTCGGCGTCGCCCGCACCCTCGACGATGGTGGTCTCGTCACGGGTGATGACGGCCTTGCGGGCGCGGCCCAGCAGCGACAGGTCCGCGTTCTCCAGCTTGAGGCCGACGTCCTCGGAGATGACCTGGCCGCCGGTCAGGATCGCGATGTCCTGCAGGATCGCCTTGCGGCGGTCGCCGAAGCCCGGGGCCTTGACGGCGACGGACTTGAAGGTGCCGCGGATCTTGTTGACGACCAGGGTCGCCAGGGCTTCGCCCTCGACGTCCTCGGCGATGATCAGGAGCGGCTTGCCGGACTGGATGACCTTCTCCAGCAGCGGCAGGACGTCCTTGACGTTGGAGATCTTGGAACCGAAGAGCAGGACGTACGGGTCCTCCAGCTCGGCTTCCTGGCGCTCCGGGTCGGTCACGAAGTAACCGGACACGTAGCCCTTGTCGAAGCGCATGCCCTCGGTGAGCTCAAGCTCGAGCCCGAAGGTGTTGCTCTCCTCGACGGTGACGACGCCTTCCTTGCCGACCTTGTCCAGCGCCTCGGCGATCAGCTCGCCGATGGTGCGGTCAGCGGCCGAGATCGAGGCGGTAGCAGCGATCTGCTCCTTGGTCTCGATCTGGACGGCGGCCTTGTGCAGCTGCTCGGTGATGGCCTCGACGGCCGCCTCGATGCCGCGCTTCAGCGAGATCGGGTCGGCGCCGGCCGCGACGTTGCGCAAGCCCTCGCGCACGAGCGCCTGGGCGAGCACGGTGGCGGTGGTGGTGCCGTCGCCCGCGACGTCGTCAGTCTTCTTGGCAACTTCCTTGACGAGCTCGGCCCCGATCTTCTCCCACGGGTCCTCGAGCTCGATCTCCTTGGCGATGGAGACACCGTCGTTGGTGATCGTCGGCGCGCCCCACTTCTTTTCGAGCACGACGTTCCGGCCCCGCGGGCCGAGGGTCACCTTGACGGCTTCGGCGAGGGTGTTCAAGCCGCGCTCAAGACCGCGGCGGGCGTCCTCGTCGAACGCGATCAGTTTGGCCATTGCGGTGTGGTCCTCCGGTATTGGGCGCTACCGCCGCGCTGTCTCCAGCGGCGGCAGCAGGACACGTCCTCGGCCAGGCTCGGTGCCCGCGACGGACGACTGACGGGTGGGTCAGCCTCACCGTCCCGACCTTCAGGCAGGCGGTCGGTGACCGCTCGCCTAGCACTCGACGGCGTCGAGTGCCAATGCCGTGTTTAGCACTCTCCGGGGTCGAGTGCAAGGAGCGCAGGTCAGCGTCGGTGCACTTCCGCAGCAGGTCGGCCGGGTCAGTGGCTCGGCTGGATGTGGATCGACGACGGCGGCGGGCGCAGCGACGACGGACCGGCCGACTTCGAGCCGCCGGGACCGACCGGGATGTTGGGAGCCGAGGACGCCGGAGCGGTCCCGCCGGTGCCGTTGTCGTCCCCGCTGAAGAGGAAGATCCCGCCGACGACGAGCCCGGCCACGACGAGCAGGCCCAGCGCGATCCACAGCCACTTCAGGCCGCCGCTCTTGGGCTGTTTTTCGAACGCGCCCGCGCCGCCCGCCGGGGACGGCGGACGCAGCCGCATCGGGTCGCCGAAAGCCTGGTTCGGATGGCCCTGCTGGTTGGGCTGGGCGGGGTAGCCGGGCTGGTTCGGGTAACCGCCGTAGCCGGGCGGCGGGCCTTGCTGTCCGGGGCCGGGCTGGCCCGGGTAGCCGCTGTAGCCGGGCGGGGGGCCTGCCGGGGGTTGGCCGGGGTAGCCCTGTTGACCGGGTTGACCAGGCTGCCCGGGTTGGCCAGGTTGGCCGGGTTGCTGCTGACCTGGCTGGCCGAGTTGTGGCTGGCCGGGCTGACCGGGTTGCTGCTGGCCGGGCTGTGCTGGATAACCGGGCGGGGGCTGGTTGCCGTAACCGGCGGGGGCGCCGTAGCCGCCTTGGGCCGGGTAGCCCGCTTGCTGGCCGGGTTGTTGGCCGGATTGCGGAGCGCCCCAGCCGCCGGGGTTGCCCTGGCCGCCCTGGCCCGCGGCTCCGGGGCCGCCAGGTCCACCAGGACCAGCGCCCGGTCCGCCGGGACCGCCTAGCCCAGCAGGTCCACCGGCACCGGGTCCGCCAGCACCGGCGGGACCGTTGGCACCAGGGCCGCCCTGCCCGCCGGTTCCAGGTCCGCCGGGTCCGCCAGGTCCTTGCTGCATGCCCGCCTCCGGAAGTCCGTTCGGCCGGGCGGGGCCCGGCGGGGTGTCCGACGTCGCGAGCGGGCCGAGCGCGACCCTGGCCGCGGCGATCATCGCGACGCAGTTCGGGTAGCGGTCGTTGGGGTTTTTCGCCATGCCCTTGCGGATGACGTCGTCGACGGCGGCCGGGAGCGCGACCACGCTCGCCACCGACGGCGGTTCTCCGCCGAGGTGGCCCTTGATGACGGTGGGGACGTCGCCGCGGAACGGCGGGTTGCCGGTCAGGCAGGCGAACAGGACGCAGGTGAGGGCGTACTGGTCGGTGCGGCCGTCGAGCGGTTCGCCGCGCAGGTGTTCCGGGGCGGCGTAGGTGGGCGAGCCGAGGAAGTCGCCGCCGCGGGTGCGGTGGCCGGTGGCACCGCGGCGGGTGAGGCCGAAGTCGGCGACGTAGACGTGCTCGCGGGAGGTCTCGCGGCTGGTGACGAGGACGTTGGCCGGTTTGACGTCGAGGTGCACGAGGCCGTGGTTGTGCAGCGTGTCGAGGGCGTCGGCGACCTGGTCGAGCAGGCTGAGCGCGCGGGACGGGCTGATCGGGCCCGCGGACATGAGGCCGGCGAGGTCGCCGCCGTCGACCATCCGCATGGCGATGTAGAGCATGCCCTCGAGTTCGCCGAAGTCGTACAGCGGGACGACGTTGGCGTGGTCGATCGCGGAGGTGTTGCGGGCCTCGTCGACGAACCGTTCGCGGAACTCGGCGTCCGCGCCGAGGTGGTCGCCGATGACCTTCAGCGCCACCTTGCGGCCGAGCCTCGTGTCCGTGGCCTGGTAGGTCACGGACATGCCGCCCTTGCCGAGCACCGAGTCGATGCGGTAGTGGCCCAGCTGGCGACCGGTGAGGTCCCCCGACACATCGCCTGTCACGCAGCGCAGCTTAACGCGCCGGTATCCGCTGCCACTGCCGGTTCGCCCAACCGGTCAGCGGACCTGCCTCGCTAGACCTTGCGGACGTCCGCGGCCTGGCTTCGGCCGTCGCGGCCGGACTGGACTTCGAACTCCACGCGGTCGCCCTCGTCGAGGGTGCGGAATCCGTCGGCCTGGATGGCCGAATAGTGGACGAAGACGTCCGGACCTTCGGGGGATTCGATGAACCCGTAGCCCTTTTCCGAGTTGAACCACTTGACGGTGCCGACTGCCACGGCGCCCTCCCTCGGGACAAGAATCCGCTGTCCATCAGCGTGCGAAGTGGAGTTCACGCTACCGGAATCAGCGCTCCCGGCAATGGGGTAATCGGCAGATTCCCCTTACGCCTGCGCTGCTCGCCGGTTGCGCGATTGGACGAGCACGGTTCCCGGTCCGGCGAAATCGAGGACGAGTCCTTCGCCCGTGCGCAGCGATTGCGGACCGCTCGGGTCGAGTGCGCGCAACCGGCATTGCAGGGTGTCGGGATAGGCGAGGAGATAGTCCGGGCGCACGGTGACGATCTCGCCGCGGCCGAGGTCGAACGAGTCGACCGGACCGGGCGCGGTGAGCAGGAGCGGGCCGCGGCCGCTGTAGTGCTCGAGGAACCCGGAATCGGCGCCGAACAACTGCTGCAGCGGGGCCCAGTTCTGGTCGACGCGGACCGTGCTCGGCCGGGCGAGGACGCCCTCGCGGTGCACCGACCAGCCGGTGGACCCGGTGAGCTCGAGCGGGTAGACGTCGCCGGGCCCGAGCGGGGCGAGGTCGACCCAGCCGCCGTCGGCGGGCGCGGTGAACACCGAACGACCGCCCTTGCGGCCGCGGTTCTGGTTCGTCTCGGCCACGTTGAAGCTGCTGGCCAGCAACGATTCCGCGGCCGCCTGCACGGCTTCGCCGGGGGCGAGCAGCACGCGGGCGACGCCGAACCCCGGCGTGTGCCTGGTGTGGACGCGCATGTCAGCGGGGCGTCGCGAGCGCGGCGCGCCCGGGCTGGTTGCGGACCAGAAACTGCATGAGAACTCTCCCCGTACTCCCCGGCTTGTGCCGGGAGAGTGTTGCACGACGGGCAGCAAGAGGGAGGATGGTCCGCGTGATCTCTGTCGACGCCTACCGCGAGACCGTGACCGAACTGCTCGGCCGCGCGCCTGTTCGTACTGTTCCCGTCGCTGATGCGGCCGGGCTCGTCCTGGCCCGCGACGTGCTCGCCGGGGTGGCGCTGCCGCCGTTCGACAACTCCGCGATGGACGGGTACGCCGTGCGCGCCGCGGACGTCGCCGAGGTGCCGGTGACGCTCCCCGTCGCCGACGACATCCCTGCCGGACGGGTCGACGTCAAACCGCTCGAATCGGGTACCGCTCAGCGGATCATGACCGGCGCGCCGCTGCCGCCGGGCGCGGACGCGATCGTGATGGTCGAGGACACCGACCGCGGCACGGCGGAAGTCCAGATCTCCCGCGCGGCCACCGTCGGCAACCACATCCGCCGGACGGGCGAGGACGTCACGAAGGGGACAATCGCGCTGCACGCGGGCACCGTGCTGAGCCACGCACACCTGGGCCTCGCCGCGGCGGTCGGCTTGGCGGAGCTCGAGGTGTACCGGCCGCTGTCGGTGCTGGTGGTGTCGACCGGCACGGAGCTGGTGGAAGCCCCGAATCCGTTGCAGCACGGGCAAATCTACGAGTCGAACAGCGTGATGCTGGCGGCGGCGCTGCGGGAACTCGGCTGCCAGGTCGAGGTCGTGCGCAGCGTGGTCGATGATGTGGCGGAATTCCGCAAGATCATCGAACCGCGCCTGGAAGCGGCAGACCTGCTGATCACGTCGGGCGGGGTGTCGGCGGGCGCGTACGAGGTCGTGAAGGACGCGCTGACCGGGCAGGGCGTGGAATTCCAGAAGATCGCGATGCAGCCGGGCGGGCCCCAGGGATGCGGCCGGTGGAACGGCGTGCCAGTAGTGACGCTGCCGGGGAATCCGGTGAGTGTGCTGGTGTCGTTCGAGGCGTTCCTGCGCCCGGCGGTGTTGTCGGCGATGGGCCATACGGACGTGGACCGCCGACGGGTGCGCGCGCGGCTGACGGAGGACATGCCCTCCCCGGCCGGACGGCGGCAGTATCGACGGGGGTTCTTCACGCCGGTGCTCGGCGAGGTGACCGGGGTGGTCGGGCCGCGCGGTGGGCCGGGGTCGCATTTGCTGGCGGCGTTTACGCAGGCTAATTGCTTGATTGTCTTGCCAGAGGAGGTTTCGGCTGCTTCGGAGGGGGATGAGGTCGAGGTGCTGCTGCTTTAGTGCTGGCTGAGGGGGCAGGTGGGCGGCTGGCGGTAGCCCTTGTGTTGCTGCGTCAACCAGCCGAGCGTCGTCATGCTCGTGGCTCGGTGCCGCTTTTCGCCGCGCAGCAGCCGGATTCCGCACACCAGACGTTCTTTGCCGTCCAGCCCCCGCCAACGCAGCCCCGCCCTCTCCGGGGGACGGCCCTTGTCCAGTCTATCCGCCCCCACCGACAACCCCAGCCCCTTCGACCGGGTTGTCCACAGCAAGCGCGACTTGGGGAAAGTCCCGCTCCCGCCGCAACGGACCCAGCAGCAGCACCCCCAGCGAAGCCAGCTGAACGCCCACCATCGCGAACATCGCCACCCGCACCCCGGCAGCCTGTCCGAGTGCCCCGCCTGCCAAGGCACCCAACGGGATCGTGCCGTAGTTGACCATCGACGAGCTCGCGCTGATCCGCCCGTAGAGATGGCGCGGGCAATACCGCTGCCGAAAGGTCGCGCCCAGCACATTCGACCCCACCACTCCCGCCGCGATGCCGGCTCCGGCGAGGACGAACAGCGTCAATCCCCACCCTGGCTGGGCGAGCGGGCCGAGCAGCATCGCAGGTACCACCAATGCCTCGCACCACAGGAAACCCCACGCCGTGCCGGTCCGTCGGGCGACTCGGCTCACCAGCGTCGCGCCTAGCACCCCGCCTACCTCGCCTAGGGCGAGCACAAGTCCGACGGCCGCCGGGCCCTGGCCCAAATCGTCGACCAGGAAGACCACGGCCACCGCGTAAAACCCGTTCAGGGCAAGGTTTGCGACCCCGCCCGACAGGACCAGGACCCGCAGGTAAGAGTCCCGCGCCACGATTCGCATTCCTTCGGCGATTTCGGTGCGCAACCGCGTTCGCGGACGCGGAGACGGCTCGTCCGCGCGCAGGAAACCCAGACACAGTGCGGAAAACCCGAAGCTCAACGCATCCACGAGCACGCCGCTGACCGGCCCGAACGCCGAAGCCAGCAGCCCGGCCAAACCCGGACCGCCCACTTGTGCCGCGGATTCCGCGCCCTGGAGCCGGACGTTGGCTCCCAACAAGTCCGCATCGTCCACAACGGACGGAAGGAAAGCCCGATAAGCGAGGGAAAAGAAGACTTTGGCGAACCCGCCGACCAAAGCCGAGACCAAGAGCAGCGCAAAAGAAAGAAACCCGAAAGCCCACGAAACAGGCACAGCAAGGAAAGCTGCCAGCTGGATGACGTCGCAGACCAGCATCACCCGCCGTTTAGGCCACCGGTCGACCCAAGCGCCCGCTGGCAAACCCACGGCGAGCCAGGGGATCCAAGCCGCCGCAGTAAGTGAAGCAACCTCGAACGTCGAAGCGTGCAGCGCCAGCAAAGCCACCAACGGAACCGACGCACTGGCGACCGCGCCGCCAACCGTGCTGACCGTCTGTCCAGTCCACAAGAGACGGAACGCGGCACCCCTCACGGCTGCGCTCTGAAACCACGCCCAAACACGAAAACCGGCTCCCGTTCCGTCGAAGGATCCGCTGCGGCTTTAGCCCCGAACTCCTCGAACAGCGCGAAAATCCGATCGTTCAACTCCGCCAATTCCGCAGGCGTCAACCGCATCCACGCATCAGAGGAGAACCACGCGTCGCGCCATTCCTCCGGAGCCGTCTCCATTTCCGAAAGCCAGCCCCGCGACAACGTCATCTGCCGATCAAGGCTCACCGTCTCCGCGACCTCCGCCACCGGATCTCCGGCGAAGTCCGAAGTGGCCCACGACAACGTGCCCGAAGGACGCCGCCACCAGCGCTCGCGGCGGTCCCGCGCCAGTTCCGGCGCTTCGACCACCAAACCGGCCCCGGAAAGCACCTTCAGGTGGTGGCTCACATTGCCCACCGCCTGCCCGGTTTTCTCCGCGAGCACCGACGCGGTGGCCGGGCCGTCGAGTTTCAGCACGTCCAGCAGGCGGCGGCGCAGCGGATGAGACATCGCGGCCAGTACCTGGGAATCGCGGACCTCCATAACGCACAAGAGTAGTTGTACAACAACTCTTGTGCAATAGCCCGCAGGTATCCTCGCGGACATGGGCATCATCCTGTGGATCGTCTTCGGCGCGCTGGTCGGCTGGATCGCGAACCTCGTGGTCGGCGGCCGGGAACGGCAGCGGCAGGGCTGCCTCGTCAGCGTGCTGGTCGGCGTGGTCGGGGCGGCGCTCGGCGGCTTCATCTACCGGCTCGCGACCGGTGAGCAGCAACACTTCGAGTTCGATTTCCCGAGCTTCGGCGTCGCTATCCTCGGCGCGATCGTGCTGCTGCTCGTCTTGCGGCTGGTCAGCGCAGCGACCGCGAGCCGGCGCGATCGTGACCGTTGGTAACAGTTTCCCGACGATCTGTCAGAACACCTGGGCGACGGGCTAAACTGATCCGTTCCGCGCCCGGGTGCGTGCTTCGTCGGGGGACGCATGCACCCGGGCCGCGTCCCGCACGAGCCGAACAGCGTGAACAGGGTCGACAAGCTGGGGAACGGGCACCGAGAGGACATCCCGGCGCCAGTCGCGCAACAGCCGCGCGAGCAGATCGGGTACCGCCATCGTCTCCCTCGCCAGGTCGGCCCGGGCACCGGTCCCGAGCGGCGTCAACTACCCGGTGTTATCGGATTGTTCGACGCGTCGTTACCGGTTTGTGGTCGCGCCCACCCGCACTGGGACAACCCTTACGACCAGGGGCCGCCCGGTCCGCCGCAAGCGGGCGGTAGCGTGGGGAAGCCCAAATCGGACCCTTACACCGACCGAGACGAACAGCGGGGAACTCGACCCATGAGCGGCCAGCCCACCGGTAACCCCCTCGCGCACGCTGTCCAGCTGGCCCGCGAGACGTTCCCGCCGATGCACCCGGCTGGACGGCCGTTCCTGTTCGGCGGCCTCGCCGCGACGATCGTGGCACGCCGGTTCTCCAAGCGCCTCGGCGTGGTCGGCGCGCTCGCCACCGCGGGCATGACGGCGTTCTTCCGCGAGCCGAAGCGCGTGCCTCCGGTACGCGACAACGTCGCGATCTCGGCCGCCGACGGCACCGTCTCGCTCATCGAGGAAGCGGTCCCGCCCGCCGAGCTCGGCCTTCCCGCCGAACCGCGGATGCGGGTGAGCGTGTTCCTGTCGGTCTACGACGTGCACGTCCAGCGCACGCCTGCGGCGGGCGTGATCTCGAAGGTGGCGTACAAGCCGGGCAAGTTCCTTTCCGCGGACCTCGACAAGGCGAGCGAGGTCAACGAGCGCAATTCGCTGGTGCTGCACACCGTCGACGGCCACGAGCTCGTCGTCGTGCAGATCGCCGGACTGGTCGCGCGCCGCATCCGGTGCGACGTCCGCGAGGGCGACAAGGTGTCCGCGGGCGAGACCTACGGCATCATCCGCTTCGGCTCGCGCGTCGACACTTACCTGCCGCCGGGCAGCCGGGTCGTGGTGGCCAAGGGCCAGCGGACCGTCGGCGGCGAAACCGTGCTCGCCGAACTTCCTGCGCAGGGAGAAAGCTGACCATGGTCCGCGTGACCACCCCGGGCGTCCGGCTGCTGCCGAACGCGATCACCGTGCTCGCGCTCTGCGCCGGACTTTCCTCGGTGCAGTTCGCCCTCACCGGCAACTACGCGATGGCGATCGGCTCGATCGGCATCGCCGCCGTCCTCGACAGCCTCGACGGCCGCATCGCCCGGCTGCTCGACGCGACGTCCAAAATGGGAGCCGAGCTCGACTCGCTGTCCGACGGCATCTCGTTCGGCGTCGCGCCCGCGCTGGTGCTCTACGTCTGGCAGGCGCACGGCGACCGCATCGGCTGGGTCGCGTCGCTGATCTTCGCGGTCTGCATGATCCTGCGGCTCGCCCGCTTCAACACGCTGCTCGACGACACCGATCAGCCGCCGTACGCCGCCGAGTTCTTCGTCGGCGTGCCCGCGCCGGCCGGCGGGCTGGTCGCGATGCTGCCGCTGATCGCCACGCTGCAGTGGGGCGAGGGCTGGTGGTCCGAGCAGTACGTGGTGCTCATCTGGACCATCGCGGTCGCCGCGCTGCTGATCAGCCGCATCCCGACGCTGTCGCTCAAGACGGTGAAGGCCCCGGCGAAGGCGATCGCGCCGCTGCTGGTGGGCGTCGGCCTGCTGGCCGCCGCGATCATCGTGTTCCCGCTGGCGGCGCTCGCGGTCGCGCTGGTGCTGTACCTGCTGCACATCCCGTACTCGGTCTACCGGCACCGCTGGCTCGCCGCGCACCCGGAAGCCTGGGAAGTGCCGCCGCGCGAACGCCGTGCGATCCGCCGGGCCCGCAGCCACCGACGGCTGCGGTTGCGCCCGGCCTCGGGCCGAGTCGCCGGTGCGGCGATGCGCGCGGTGCGGCGGACGAACTCGGACCTGGTGCGGACCCGCAATCTGCGCGAACGGGACCACAGCTCGGCCACGTCCGGACCTACGCAGCGGCGGCGGAGCTGGCGTCGGATCGGCATCCGGCGCCGGTAGTCCGGCCTCGTCAGACGCCGAACACAGCACGAACCGCAGACTCGGCACCGTCGATCTCGATCATCCCGAGCGCACGGGCGTCTTCGAGTGCAAGCGCGCCCGCGGCAAGGCCGAGAACACAGGCCGGATCAGCGCGGACGGTGGCGTCGAGATCGCTGCCGTCCTGCGGGCCGACCTCAAATCCCGACCGCGTCGCGCGGAGCTGGAAAGGCGCGCCGCCGACCTCGATGCCCACCGTCGCCGCGGCTCGGATCTTGACCCGGGCGTCGAGCAGCGCGGGAAGCGCGAGGGCAAGCCATTCGGGACGGAACGAGTCGCCCTTCGGGCCGCGAGTCATCAACGGAGCGGACCAGCGGATCAGGCTCTCGATCGGTTCGCGCAGCTCGGCGCCCCACGGCGTGAGGGCGTACTCGACCACGCTGCCCTTGTCCGCCAGCCGCCGTTCGAGCACGCCCGCGGTCTCGAGGTCGCGGAGCCGGTCGGCGAGCAGGTTGGTCGCGATGCCCGGGAGCCCGTCGATCAGGTCCCGGTAGCGCGCGGGGCCGATCAAGAGCTGGCGGACGATGAGCAGATTCCACCGGTCGCCGACGATTTCGAGGGACCGGGCGAGCCCGCAGTACTGACCGTAGCTGCGCATCATTTCCTCATGCTTGACAATCTCAAGTACGCTTGGCTTCCTCAATCATAGCGTCGAGGGGTCCGAGATGGCTGAGAGCGCACGGCCCGCCTGGGTCGACGACGATCTGTTCCCGTTCAAGAGCCGTTTCGTGGACATCGACGGGCACACCGTGCATTACGTCGACGAGGGCTCAGGTCCCACGCTGCTGCTCCTGCACGGCAATCCGACCTGGTCATTCCTCTGGCGCGACGTGATCCGCGCCCTGCGGGACGACTTCCGCTGCGTCGCTCTCGACTACCCGGGTTTCGGGCTGTCGACCGCGAAGTCTGGCTACCGCTATCTACCCGAGGAACACGCCGACGTAGTCACCGAGTTCGTCGACGCGCTCGACCTCAGCGGGGTCACCCTGGTCGGCCAAGACTGGGGCGGCCCGATCGGCCTCGCCGCCGCGGAGCGTCGACCGGACGTCTTCGACCGACTGGTGCTCGTCAACGCCTGGGCCTGGCCGGTCAACGGCGACCCGTACTTCGAGGCGTTCGGCCGGATCGCGGGCGGGCCGCCGATCCGGTTCCTGGCCCGGCAGTTCAACCTGGTCGTCAAGGCGTTCCTCCCGATGGGTCACCGGAAGCGGAAGCTGACCGCGGCCGAAACCGCCCACTACCGCCGCGCGATGGACACGCCCGAACGGCGCCAGGCGTCCGGCGTGCTGCCTCGCCGGCTCCTCGCCAGCCGAGCTTTCTTCGCCGAGGTCGAGGCCAACCTTCCCGACCTGCCGACCTTGATCGTGTGGGGCAACGCTCAGATCGGCTTCCGGCCGCGGGAGCGCGAACGCTTGGAAGCGTGCTTCCCGAACCACCAGACGGTGGCCCTCGACGGTGTCGGCCTCTACGTGGAGTCAGACGCACCCGATGAGTTCGTCGCCGCGATCCGCGACTGGTCGGCAACGCGGTAAGCGGCCTTTCGTTCGCGCATAACCGCCCGCCGGTTCATTAGGGTGAGCAGGGTGAGCGATCCGCAGATCACCCTGACCGTCCGGCACACGCCGTCCGCGCTCGACGCGCGGCGGGGGGTTGTCCGGCTGCACCCGGAAGTGCTCGACGCGCTCGGCCTGCGGGCCTGGGACGCCGTGCACCTCACCGGCGCACGGCGCAGTGCCGCGTTGGCCGCGCCCGCCGCCGAGGAGGCGACGCCGGGGGTCGTGTTGACCGATGACGTCACCATGTCGAACCTCGGCGTCGCGGAGGGCGGCGAGGTTGTCGTCTCGCCAGCAGAGGTGACTGCTGCCCGGACGGTCACCGTGTCCGGGTCTCGGCTCGCGTCGGTTTCGGTGTCCCCGCAGACGTTGCGGCTCGCGCTCACCGGCAAGGTTTTGACCCGTGGCGACGCGGTTTCCCTGCTGCCGCAAGACCTCGCGCCCGCGCCGGGCTCGGACGTCGCCGCCGTGCGTGGGCAGCTGTCCCGCGTGATCGGGGCGACCTGGACCAACGAACTGCTGACCGTCACGGCGACGGAACCGGCTGGCGTCGTCGTGGTTGGACCGTCCACAGTGGTCAGCTGGCGGGACGGCGCCCGCACGGGCACGCCGACCAGCGAACCGCCGACGCGCTCCGCGACCGCGCTCGTTCGCACCACTGCTGTCACCGCCGCCGAGGATTACCTCGAAGCGGAGATCGTCGAAGAGGTCGTCACCGAGGCCCGCGAGGAAGAGCTGGACGAGCCGGTGCCGGTCGCCGATCTGGTCGGGGCCGAGGGCGCGGCGCGCAAGCTGGCCGAGTGGTTCGATCTGGCGTTCCATCGGCCAGAGCTGCTGGCGAAGCTGGGTACTTCCGCGCATCTGGGCGTGCTGCTGTCGGGACCGGAGGGCGTCGGCAAGGCGACGCTGGTGCGGGCGGTCGCCGCGGCGGAGAAGGTGCGCGTGGTGTCGGTGACCGCGCCGAATATCGCCGTGCTGGAACCGAATGCGGCACACCGCTCGCTGCGCGAGGCCATCGACCGGGCCGCGGACGGCGACGGTCCCGGCGTGCTGCTGATCAACGACATCGACGCGCTGCTCCCGGCCACCCAGCCGCCGCCGGTGGCCACAGTGGTCCTGGAGGAACTGCGCGCCGCGCTGCGCCGGGACAGGCTGGCTGTGGTCGCCACGACCGCGCGGGCCGAGTCGGTGGATCCGCGGCTGCGCGGGGCCGACCTGCTCGACCGCGAGCTGGGCTTGCCGCTGCCGGAAGCGAAAACCCGCGTCGAACTGCTGCGGATCCTGCTCCGCGACGTGCCGGTCGAATCCGGTGCCGACCTGGGCGTGCTCGCCGAACGGACCCCCGGTTTCGTCGCCGCCGACCTGCTCGCCCTGCGCCGCGACGCGGCGTTGCGGGCCGCGCTGCGTCAGCGGGACGTGGACGAACCCAAGATCTCCCAGCAGGACCTGCTCGACGCGCTGGCCACCGTCCGGCCGATCTCGCTGTCCACTTCGGACAACCTGGCCACCGGCGGCCTGACGCTGGACGACGTCGGCAACATGACGTCGGTCAAGGAAGCACTCACCGAAACCGTGCTGTGGCCGCTGCGCTACCCGGACTCGTTCGCCCGGCTCGGCATCGAACCGCCGCGCGGCGTGCTGCTGTACGGCCCGCCCGGCGGCGGCAAGACGTTCCTGGTCCGGGCGCTCGCCGGCACCGGCGCGCTGAACGTGTTCGCGATCAAGGGCGCGGAACTGCTGGACAAATGGGTCGGCGAATCGGAACGCGCGGTCCGCGACCTCTTCCGCCGGGCCGCCGACGCCGCCCCCTCGCTGATCTTCCTCGACGAGATCGACGCGCTCGCCCCGCGCCGCGGCCAGTCGTCCGACTCCGGCGTGGCCGACCGCGTGGTCGCCGCGCTGCTCACCGAACTGGACGGCGTCGAGCCGATGCGCGAGGTCGTCGTACTGGGCGCGACGAACCGGCCGGAACTGGTCGACCCGGCGCTGCTGCGACCCGGACGGCTGGAGCGGCGGATCTACGTCCCGCCGCCGGACGCCGAATCCCGCGCCGCGATCCTCGCCGCGACGGCGAAGCACACCCCGCTCGCGTCCGATGTGGACCTCGCGGCCACCGCGGCGGCACTGGAGGGCTACTCGGCCGCCGACTGCGCCGCGCTGATCCGAGAGGCCGCGCTGACCGCGATGCGCGAGTCGCTGGAGGCACGCGAGGTGACTGCGGCGCATCTGGACAAGGCACGCGAGGCGGTGCGGCCCTCGCTGGACGCCGCGCAGCTGGCGACGCTGGAGGCTTACGCGCAGGCGCAGCAGGAACGCTGAGGACGCCTCCGCAACCGAGCTGTACGTGAGGGGAACCCTGACGGAATCTGATTCCCGCAGGGTTCCCCTCACGTACCTCGAGCGCAGCCGAGCGCCGGGCCCGGCAGACATGACAAAGCCCGCGCCGTAGCGCGGGCTGTCACGAACCGGGTCAGCTGCCCTGGTGGCCGCCGGGCCGATAGTCCTTCGTGATGATCACTATGACGCCCGGGCTCGAGTTCTGGATGCCGTCGAACCGGGGCTGGGCCTGGAAGCCGAACTCCTTGGCCAGCTGTTTCGCGGCGGCTTCCTCGTCGGTGCCCGGCCGGAAGTAGGCCGTGGTGGTCGGGATGTTGCCCTGCGAGTAGTTGCCGACCTCGGCGACGTTCCAGCCCGAACCGCGGAAGTCGGCGGCGGCCTGTTCGGCGAGGTGCTTGATCAGCGAGTTGTTGTAGACCCGCAGGGTGACCCACTTGTTCGAGGCCTGCTGGTCCGGACCCGCCTGGCCCGGCTGCCCTGGCTGCTGGCCCGGCTGGCCGCCGGGCTGCCCTGGCTGGCCCGACGCCGGCGCCGACGAAGCGGCGGACGACGAGGCCGGTGCCGACGAGGCGGGCGACGACGGCGCGGAGCTGGGCGCCGAGGAGGAGGACGAGGACGGCGCGGACGACGATCCGCCGGGCGCGCTGGGCTCGCCGGACGTGCTCGGCCCGGCGTTCTGGTCGCCGCTCGTGTTGAGCACGGTGACCCCGCCGATGACGGCGGCGACGACCGCTACCCCGATCAGCGCGACCCCCGCGGCCTTCAACGGCCGGGACAGTCCCGAGAAGACGCTCATGACAGCTCGATCCCCAACCGCCGGGCCCCGCGTTTGCGCTGACGGGCGGCGCGCGTTTTACGCAGCCGCTTGACCAGCATCGGATCGGCCGCGACGGCCTCCGGCTTGGCCAGCAGCGTGTTCAGCAACTGGTAGTAACGGGTGGAGGACAGTCCGAAGCGCTCCCGGATGGCGTTCTCCTTCGCCCCGGCGTGGCGCCACCACTGCCGCTCGAACGCGAGGATGTCCAGTTCGCGTTCGGTCAGGCCACCGACATTCTCCGGCGGCGACGGCTGGTTTTCAGCCATCGACTCCGCGGCGTCCATGCGGTCCTCGCAATCGGTGTCGGCAGTCCTTCCGCGGGCGTCATTGAACCACGGAACCCATGCTCGACATGGGCATCCGACACGGCGCGTCACGGTCCGATCCAGGTGTACCAGAAGGGTCCGACTAAACTCGGCGTCCGTGACCGTCCACCCCATCTGCATCGCCGGCGAACCCGTGCTGCACCAGCCCACGCGCGAGATCACCGAGTTCGACGACAAACTCGCCACTCTCGTCGAGGACATGTTCGAGACCATGTACGCGGCCGAGGGCGTCGGCCTCGCGGCCAACCAGATCGGGCTCGACCTGCGAGTGTTCGTATACGACTGCCCGGACGACGAGGGCGTCGAGCACAAGGGCGTGGTGGTCAACCCGAAGCTCGAGACCTCCGAGATCCCGGAGACCATGCCGGACCCGGACGACGACTGGGAGGGCTGCCTGTCGGCCCCCGGCGAGTCGTACCCGACCGGGCGCGCCTCGTGGGCGAAGGTGACCGGATTCGACGTCGAGGGAAATCCGATCGAGGTCGAGGGCACCGGCTACTTCGCGCGGTGCCTGCAGCATGAGACCGATCACCTCGACGGGTTCATCTATCTGGACCGGCTCGTCGGCCGCCACGCGCGCGCGGCGAAGAAGATGCTCAAGAAAAACAAGTGGGGCGTTCCCGGCCTGACCTGGCTGCCGCCCAAGGAACCCGCGGACGCCTGACCCGCGCCGAATTCCCCGAAGGCCTCCCCGAAATCACCGGGGAGGCCTTCGTTGTGCTTCGGCCAGACGGGCGGGAGGGTTGTGTCAACCCGACACCGCATGGCATCGTCGGACAAGCAACCTCAACCGAATGCAACGCGGGAGCTCGCGCCTTGGCGGGCTGAGAGGGTGGCTGGTGTCCATCTCGCGGACACCCGGCGTCACCGACCGCATGAACCTGACCGGGTAATGCCGGCGTAGGGAGTGAACGTCGTTGACGACGCTGGAAAACCAGGGTGCCATCGCCCCGTCCGTCACCACCGGGCCGATCACCGGCTCGCGGAAGGTCTACCACCGCACCGAATCCGGACTGCGGGTTCCGGCGCGGCGGATCGACCTGTCGAACGGGGAGCATTTCGACGTGTACGACACGTCCGGCCCCTACACCGATCCGGACGCGAACATCGATGTCCACAATGGACTGCACCCGCTCCGCTCCGGCTGGGCTGACGGACGGGAGCACAACACCCAGCTCGGCTGGGCCAAAGCCGGGGTCATCACCCGGGAAATGGAGTTCATCGCCGCGCGCGAACGCTGCACTCCGGAGTTCGTGCGGGACGAGGTCGCCCGCGGTCGCGCGGTGATTCCGGTCAACCGCAAGCACCCGGAGACCGAGCCGATGATCATCGGCAAGAACTTCCTGGTGAAGATCAACGCCAACATGGGAAACTCGGCCGTCTGGTCCTCTGTGGAGGAAGAGGTCGACAAGATGGTGTGGGCCACCCGCTGGGGAGCCGACACGATCATGGACCTCTCCACCGGCAAGCGGATCCACGAGACGCGCGAGTGGATCGTGCGCAACTCGCCGGTCCCGGTCGGCACCGTGCCGATCTACCAGGCGCTGGAAAAGGTCAACGGGGAGCCGGAAAAGCTCACCTGGGAGATCTACCGCGACACCGTGATCGAGCAGTGCGAGCAGGGCGTCGACTACATGACGGTGCACGCGGGCGTGCTGCTGCGCTACATCCCGCTCACCGCGCGCCGGGTCACCGGCATCGTCAGCCGCGGCGGGTCGATCATGGCCGCCTGGTGCCTCGCGCACCACCAGGAATCCTTCCTGTACACGCATTTCTCCGAGCTGTGCGAGATCCTGCGCGAGTACGACGTCACGTTCTCCCTCGGCGACGGCCTCCGTCCCGGTTCGATCGCGGACGCCAACGACCGCGCCCAGTTCGCCGAACTGGAAACCCTCGGCGAGCTGACGCACATCGCGCGCGAGCACGACGTGCAGGTGATGATCGAAGGCCCCGGCCACGTGCCGATGCACAAGATCAAGGAAAACGTTGAGCTGGAGGAAAAGCTCACCGGCGAGGCCCCGTTCTACACGCTCGGCCCGCTCGCCACGGACATCGCCCCGGCATACGACCACATCACCTCGGCGATCGGCGCGGCGCAGATCGGCTGGTACGGCACGGCGATGCTGTGCTACGTCACGCCGAAGGAGCACCTCGGCCTGCCCAACCGCGACGACGTGAAGACCGGCGTGATCACCTACAAGATCGCCGCGCACGCCGCCGACCTCGCCAAGGGCCACCAGTACGCGCAGGACTGGGACGACGAGTTGTCCAAGGCCCGCTTCGAATTCCGGTGGAACGACCAGTTCAACTTGTCGCTCGACCCGGACACCGCGCGGTCCTTCCACGACGAGACGCTCCCCGCGGAACCGGCGAAGACAGCCCACTTCTGCTCGATGTGCGGGCCGAAGTTCTGTTCGATGCGGATCACCCAGGACGTGCGCAAGTACGCCGAGGAGCACGGTCTGTCCTCTGTGGAGGCGATCGAGGCGGGCATGGCCGAGAAGTCCGCGGAGTTTTCCGAGCAGGGCAACAAGGTCTACCTGCCCGTGGTCAACCAGTGACAGTCACCCCTCGTACCGCCCTCACCATCGCCGGATCCGATTCCGGCGGTGGTGCGGGCGTGCAGGCGGATCTGCGCACGTTCTTCGCCAACGGCGTGCACGGCCTGGTCGCGCTCACCGCGGTCACGGTGCAGAATTCGCTGGGCGTGCAAGGGTTTTCCGAGATCCCGGTCGACGTCGTCACCGCGCAGATCAAAGCGGTCGCCGAGGACATGGGCGTCAACGCGGCGAAGACCGGCATGCTCGCTACCGCGGACATCATTCAGGCAGTAGCGAAAACGCTGGACGAAGTCCACATTGGACGCGCCACGGACACTCCGTTCGTGGTCGACCCGGTGGCCGCGTCGATGACCGGCCACGCGCTGCTCCGCGAAGAAGCGCTGGAAGCGATCCGCACGGAACTGTTTCCGCGCGCCACGCTCATCACGCCGAATCTCGACGAGGTCCGGCTGCTGACCGGCGTCACAGTCACCGACGCGAAGAGCCAGCGCGCCGCCGCGGAAGCGTTGCTGGAGTTCGGTTCCCAGTGGGTTCTGGTGAAGGGCGGGCACCTCTACGACGCCGCCGACTGCGTCGATCTGCTCACCGACGGCTCGGCGGTCATCGAGTTGAGCGGACCGCGCATCGACACCGAGAACACCCACGGCGGCGGCGACACCATGGCGTCCGCGATCACCTCGTCGCTCGCGAAGGGCGCGGACGTGCCCACCGCGGTCGCGGAGGCGAAACGGTTCATCGAACGCTGCGTCCAGGAGGCGTATCCGCTCGGTGCCGGGGTCGGCCCGGTTTCCCCGTTCTGGCGGCTCGCGAATCCGCAGTGAATGCGACACTGGCCGGATGAGCGAGACACCGGAAGCATTGTGGGCGCGGCTGCCGCTTGAGGTGCAGCACGAGGTCGACGGCCTGGTCACCGAGCACCGCACCGCTTCGGCGGTCAAAACGATCCGCAAATCGGGCGTCACGCCGCGGCCGGGGATCGCCGAAGCGCAAGCGGTGTACGAATACCGGATGTCGGTGCTGAAGCCGCCGCCGCGGTTTTAGCCGCGCGAATCCACCGTTGGCAGCACGGTCGTGAGGCCGGTCCAATCGGACGTCACCACGGACGCGTGCTGTTTGGCCAGTTCGGCGACGCGCTGGGTCGCCTGGTCGACGGTCGGGTTGTGGTCGTCGATGGCCGGCGCGACGTTCTGGGCATCCGTCATCACCACGTAGTAGTGGTTTTCGTCGTACCAGGACATTCCGGCCTTCGCGAGCCATTCGCTCGCGTCTCCGTCGAAAACGACAAACCACGGTTTCTGCTCCGCGGTGTATTTGTCGCGTGGATCGCCGCCGGCGGCACCGTGCACGGTCGGGAAGATCTGGACCGAATTCAGCTTCCCGGCCGCCTTCTGGTCCAGCAGGTAACGGACGTACTCGACATCGGTGTGCAGCGTGTCGGTCGGGTTTCCTTCTTCGACAGTGCCGGGGATGATCTCGGTGAGCACCTTGCCCCGCAACGCGTCCAGCGTCGGCCAGTTGTCCGCTTTGGACGCTTCATCCAGCGTGGCGTGGCTGCCGAGCAGATCCGCGGGCTTGAACACCGCGTCGCCGAGGTGGTCGCGGAACGCGGCGTCCAACTGGGCCGGACCGAGGCCGGTATTCGCCGAGAAACCGGTCTTCATTTCGATCTTCACCGTGAGCGGCCCGCGGCCGGGATGGGCGCCGAGCCAGATCCGGATGTCGTCCAGGCACGATTCGAGGTCCTTGTTGGTCCCGCCGGAGTAAAGGTCGGCCGCGGTGTGCGCGTCGACGCAGTTGTTGCCGTTGCCCAGCGGGTTGGAGTGGCTGACCTTCCACTCGTGGGTGAAGAAGTCCGGCCAGACGTCGAGTTCGAGCAGGGACGAGCCGTTGTCCAGCGCCTGCGCCAGGTACGGGTACGCGGCCGGGTCGTAGGTGTTGTGCACGCCGACCGTGGTCACGTGCGAAAGCTGGGGGCTGTCCGCGCTGGCGACCCCCGGTACCGCCAGCGTGGACAGGAGCAGGAGACCGGCCGCGGCGAGCTTCACTGATGTCTCCTTCGTCACGGGGACCAGCACGAACGTTTACTGTGCCATCGTGGTGGACTGTGAATGAAGCACAGTTGCCTCAATGGACCAGACCAGAAGTCGGAACGCGCACATGACTGAGAACCCGAGCCCGCCCTCCGCGCTCACCATCGCCGGATCGGATTCCGGCGGGGCCGCCGGACTGCAGGCGGACCTGCGGACCTTCCTCACCTGCGGGGTGCACGGCCTGGTCGCGGTCACCGCGGTCACCGTCCAGAACACGCTCGGCGTGCACGACCGCGCCGACCTCCCGCCGCACATCGTCGCCGGGCAGATCGAGGCGGTCGCGGCGGACATGGGCGTCGGCGCGGCGAAGACCGGCATGCTCGCGTCCGCGGAGATCATCCACGCGGTCGCGGCGGCCTGCGACAAGGCCGGGATCGGGCGCGACGGCGCGATCCCGTTCGTGGTCGACCCGGTGGCCGCGGCGATGACCGGCCAGTCGCTGTTCGACGACGACGGCCTCGCCGCGCTGCGCGACGAACTCCTGCCGCGCGCCACCGTCCTCACCCCGAACCTGGACGAGGTGCGGCTGCTCACCGGCATGACCGTGACCGACCGCGAAGGCATGCACACCGCGGCTGTCGTGCTGCACCAGCTGGGCCCGAAGTACGTGCTCGTGAAGAGCGGCCACCTGCAGTCCGACCCGGAGTGCGTCGACCTGCTCTTCGACGGTTCGACGTTCGTGGAGCTGCCCGGCCCGCGCTGGCAGACGCCGCACACGCACGGGGCGGGCGACACCATGGCGTCCGCGCTCACCGCCGGGCTGGCCAAAGGCATGCCGGTGGTCGAGGCGGCGCGCTACGGCAAGTGGTTCGTGTCGCAGGCCGTCGAACACTCGTACCCGATGGGCGCGAAAGTCGGCCCGGTGTCGGCGTTCTGGCGGCTGGCCCCGGAAGAGCGCTAGCCCTCGTCGGAGATCAGGGCTTCCAGCGCGGGCAGCGCGGCGATGATCGACTCGCGAGCCTCGGGCGTGAGCCGGTCGAGGCGGCGGTTGAGTTCCTGCACGCGGGTCGACCGCACGCCGGAGACGAGGCGTTCGCCTTCCTCGGTGGCGCGGGCGAGCCAGGCGCGCCGGTCGACCGGGTCGGATTCGCGCGTGACGTAACCGGCCTCCACCAGGGTGGCCACGATCCGCGACATCGTGGCCGCCGCGACGCCTTCCTTCGCGGCGAGGTCGCCGAGGCGCAGTTCGCCGAAGTGGACGAGCGTGGCCAGCGCGGAAATCGACCCGTGTCCGGGCCCGGGCGCGCCCGCCTGGCGCAGGGAGCGGGAAAGCCGCCCCACCGCTAGATACAACCGGCCCGTTACGTCCTGGACCGAGGAAAGAGTCACGATCGGCTCCTTCTGACGCTGGTGCCCGCCGCTGGGTGCGCCGGAAAGGGTGCCGTCAACCATACGGCGTACCCGTGCTCAATCCGTGTCAAGCGCGGGCGAAATCACCACAACCCGACTATTTGTGCAGCTTGGCCGCCCCATTCAGAGCACCGACACGTCAAGCGGCAGCTCCGCGGGCGGCGGCAGCGGCGCGGCGGCCTCCGCCCGGAACGACTGCAGCAGGTAGCCGGCGAGCCGCCGCGACGCCGCTGGTGCCGCCGCTCCCGCGCCCGATCGCAGCCCGCCGTTCGCCAGCAAGATCAACGACAGGTCGGAAACCGCGAAGTCGGCCCGCAGCGCACCGGCGTCCTGCGCCCGGCGGATCAACTCGGCGAATGCCCGCAACGCCCGGTCCCGCAACTCGGCGAAGGCGGCTTGATCCGGCAGCGCGGTCACGATCGCGGCGGAGAAACCGTGGTTGCGCGCCTGCATCGAGCACACCTCCTCGATCACCCGGCAGAACCCACGCCACGGATCGGGGTCGGCGAGCGCCTCGTCGAGCATGCCCGCGCACTCGGCCATCGGCTCCGCGAAGGCTTCCGCGACCAGGTCGGCCTTGGTCGGGAAATGGCGGTACACCGTGGCGACGCCCAGACCCGCGCGGCGCGCCAGCTCGCTCATCGACACGTCGAGCCCCTCGGTCTCGAACGTGCGCTCGGCGACCTCGAGGAGGTGCGCGCGATTGTGGGCGGCGTCGGTGCGCAACCGAGTCGATTTTTCCGGCACTCTCTCACTTTACGTGAATCGGAAGCCCCTTTCCACTTTCCGTGCTAGAAGTGGAACATGCCTTCCACTTCGATGCGCGCCATCACCTACGACCGCTACGGACCACCGGAAGTCCTGCGCGAGACCACCCTTCCGACGCCGACGCCCGGCCCCGGCGAAGTCCTCGTCCGAGTGCGCGCCCTGACAGTCAACGGCGGCGAACTGGCCATGCGGTCCGGGAAGCTGCTTCCGTTCAGCGGCAAGCGTTTCCCCAAGCGAATCGGCGTAGACCTGGTGGGTGAGGTCGTCGATCCCGGAACCAGCCGGTTCACGCCCGGCGACCTAGTCTGGGGCGGCGGGCGGCGGATGGGCACCGCCGCCGAGTACCACGTGCTGGCCGCGGATCGGCTGGACCACGTGCCTGCCGGGCTGGATCCCGCGCAGGCCGCGTCGCTGCTGGCGGGCATCACCGCGATCACCGCACTGCGGGACAAGGCCCATCTGAAACCGGGCGAACGCCTGCTGGTCCGCGGCGCGACCGGCGGGGTCGGCTTTGTGGCCACACAACTCGGCAAAGCAATGGGCGCGCACGTGACCGGTCTTGCCAGCGCCAAAAATCTTGAACTGGCAAGGGACCTCGGCGCGGACGCCGCACTCGACTACCGCGATCCGGGCGACCTGGGGAAGTTCGACGTCATCCTCGACACCGTGGGCCGAGACCTAGACACGTTCCGGCAGCTGCTGACCCCGCGCGGACGGATGGTCGCGATCGCGTTCGACCTCAACCGTCCGGCCCGCACGGTTGGCTATGTCGCGGCTAACTCGCTACGACGTCGGCGGTGGGTGCGGGGGTTCAGCGGCAATCCGAAGGCAGACCTGCTGGCCGACCTGAGCCGCTGGGTCACCGCCGGACTGGTGCGGCCGTTGGTGGACCGGGTGTTTCCGCTGGCGGATATCGCCGAAGCACACCGCGCGCTCGAAAGCGGCGGTGTGCGCGGCAAAGTGGTGATCACAGTTCCGTGAGGGGCTCGCACCGGCGCTGACGCACCCTGGCCGACCAGCTGTTAAGCCTTTCCCGCGTGAGCCTTGAAAAGACACTCGAGCTGGTCGCCGCTCTGATTTTCCCGATGAATGTGCAGGCTGGCGGCATCAGCGAAGCCCTTCCGCTCACCACCGTCAATCTCGACAAGCAAGCGCGGATACCTCGACCGGGGTTGATACGAACCGTACTGGTCAACAGACCACAGAGCCACTGGGCCGCCGTGTCCGATGCTCAATCCGATTTCCGAAACGCTGGAAAACAGGAGTTCTCGCTTCAAGCCACTCACGAACCGTTCCTCCCACACGGCAATCCGAAGGCAGACCCGCCCACCGACCTGAGCCGGTGGGTCACCGCCGGTTTGGTGCGACCTCGCTGGCACCCCCATCACCTGCCGCTTTGCCGGTCGCGTAGATAAGTTCCCCTTCACCGTCATCCCGCGTTCCACGAGTAATGCGAACACCACCGGCCGCGACGAAGCCCCGCTGGTCGCTTCCATGAATCTCGATCAGCATATGCGGAAACTTCGACGTCTCGCGGTACGAAGAATGGTGATCGACCACCACTAACGACAGCGGACCACTGTAGCGAATAACCGTCTCCACCATCGAAACAGTGTGGAACAGGATTCGAATTACGTCCGAGCCCTCATCGAAGTCAGCACTGCGAAACAGCAGTTGCGAGTGCCCGGAACCGTAGCGCCAGAGCAGGAAGCTTCTCTCACTCGACCACAGCACTTCCTTCGCATGATCGCTCAAAGGGGGTCTCGCCTTCGTCCCGACGCCGTACCGATGGAGGGCAAGTGCACGTCAGCGAGGCGGACTGGACGCCTGCGCCCAAAACCGCTGCGGCACCCTTCCCGCGCCCCGCGCCAGATACCCCGCTTCCACAGCGCTCCGCATCGCCAAGGCCATTCGTTCCGGGTCCGCCGCCCGGGTCACCGCGGTCGACAGCAGCACCGCCGAGCAGCCGAGTTCCATTGCCAGCGTGGCGTCCGACGCCGTGCCGATCCCCGCGTCCAGCACGATCGGCACTGACGCGCGCGAGACGATCAGTTCGATGTTGTGCGGGTTCCGGATTCCCAGCCCGGTGCCGATCGGGGCACCGAGCGGCATCACCGCGGCGCAGCCCGCTTCCTCCAGGCGCAGGGCGAGCACTGGGTCGTCGTTGGTGTACGCGAACACCGTGAAACCGTCCGCCACCAGGCGTTCCGCGGCTTCCAGGGTTTCCAGCGGGTCCGGCAGCAGCGTGCGGTCGTCGGCGTGCACCTCGAGTTTGATCAGGTTCGTTTCCAGCGCCTCGCGGGCCAGCTGGGCGGTGAGCACGGCTTCCGCCGCCGTGCGGCAGCCTGCGGTGTTCGGCAGCAGCTCGATGTCCAAGCGCCGCAACAGCTCCAGTACGCCCGAGCCGCCCTCGGCGTCGGCTCGGCGCATCGCCACGGTGGTGAGCTGGGTGCCCGACGCGACGAGCGCTCGTTCCAGCACTTCGAGATTCGCCGCGCCACCGGTGCCGATGATCAGTCGCGACGACAGCTTGTGTTCGCCGATGATCAGGTCGTCCATGCTCAACCTCCTTGAACCGCGGTCAGCACTTCGAGCTGCGCGCCCTTCGGCACGACCGCTTCTTCCCATTCGCCACGCCGCACGACCTCGCCGTTGACCGCGACGGCCACGCCGCGGCGTTCCGCTCCCAGCGCGTCGAGGACCGCGGAAACGGTGCTGTCGTCGGGGAATTCCCGCCATTCGCCGTTGACCTTGATCTCCATCAGCCTCGCTCCTTCTCGACCAGACGGGCGGGCGTCGCCGCGGCGACCTCCGGCGGCGGGGCTTCGCCGGCCAGCCACGCGACCACGGCGTCCGCAGTCGCGGGCGCCATCAGCAAACCGTTGCGGTGATGTCCTGTCGCCGCGTACACGCCTTCGCTCACTTCGCCGATGTACGGCAGAGCGTCGCGGCTCGCAGCACGCAGTCCGGCAGCGACTTCCACCAGCTCGTACTCCGTGATGCCGGGCAGAATACGTTCCGCGCCTTCCAGCAACTCGCGTACGCCGCGCGCGGTGACAGCCTGATCGAAACCGGCTTCGTACTGCGTCGCGCCAAGGACCAGTTCGCCGTCTTCTCGCGGTACCAGATAGATCGGCCGCCCTTCGACCATCGCGCGCACCGTGTACGGCGGAGGCGGCAGACAGCCACGACGCGGACGCAGTCGCAAAATCTCGCCCTTCAGCGGGCGTACGGCGTGCTCCAGCAACGGATGCAGCTGCCCGGTCCACGCCCCCGCGGCGAGGATCACCGGGCCGGACACTTCGGAAAGGCTCTCGAGCCGCTCGCGCCGGAACTCCACCCCACGCTTCGTAGCCGCTTCGCTCAGCGCTGTGAGCAGTTTCCGGTTGTCCACGGCTAAATCACCCGGTACGTGCAGGCCGCTGCGCACCGCACCGACGCCCGGCGCGAGCCGCTTCGCCTCGCGGCCGGTGAGCGTCTCGACGTCGCGGCCGAGCGAACGCAGGTACCCGGCGAGGATGTCGAGGTGCCCGGCATCGGCGCTGTCGAACCCGACGACGATCGTGCCGTGCTCGGCCAGCCCGGGATCGGTGCCCTCGTCGGCGAGGTCGCGGGCGAAGCCTGGCCAGCGCCACAGCGACGCTTCCCCCAGGCTGAGCACGGCTTCCTCGCCCGGCCACGCCTCGGTGACCGGTGCGAGCATCCCGCCGGCCAGCCAGGACGCGCCACCGCGCGCGGGCTCCGGGTCGACGACCGTGACGCGCCATCCGCGAGCGGCCGCGCGCCAGGCGACGGACAGCCCGATGACGCCGCCGCCGACGACAGTGACGGTTGTGGTGCTGGTGTTCACAGTGGAATCACGCTCCCTGCGCCGGCATGACCCGGATCAGGTTCCACGGTCGGAGCGGCAGCTCCCTCTCAGCCCGTTGCCTCGGGCTCCCGTGCGGACTCCCACACCGTAGCGCGCGGGTAACGTCACCGCCATGCCTGCCTTGACCGGAGACCAAATTCGCACCCGGCTAGCCGACGCCCGGCTGTACCTGTGCACCGACGCCCGCACGTCCCGAGGCGACCTCGCCGAGTTCGCCGACGCAGCCTTGGCGGGCGGCGTGGACATCATCCAGCTGCGGGACAAGACCGGCGGCGCCCCGCTCGAGGCCAAGCAGGAGATCGCAGCGCTGGAAGTCCTGGCGGAGGCGTGCGCCCGACACGGAGCGCTGCTCTCGGTAAACGACCGAGCGGACGTAGCGCTGGCCGTCGGCGCCGACGTCCTGCACCTGGGCCAAGACGACATCCCAGTCTCCCTGGCCCGACGAGTCCTGGGCGACGACGTAGTCATCGGCCGATCCACCCATTCGGAGGAGCAAGCCACAGCAGCCGCCACCGAGGCAGGAGTGAACTACTTCTGCACCGGCCCCTGCTGGCCCACCCCGACCAAGCCCGGCCGCTTCGCCCCCGGCCTGGACCTAGTCCGCTCAACCGCAGCGAGCAACACCGAACGCCCCTGGTTCGCCATCGGCGGCATCGACGAACCCCGCCTACCCGAGGTACTGACCGCAGGCGCGACCCGCATCGTCGTCGTCCGAGCAATCACCGAGGCCGAAGACCCCAAAGCAGCCGCACAAACCCTACGAGCCCACCTGAGTTAACCACGCCCGCCGACGCACCCAAGCCGGCCACCCAACCGCACCGGTGCACCCAACGATCGAAGCACCCAGCCCCTTTACCGCAGCCAATCCACCCGCTATCGAGGCACCCAGCCCCTCCCCCGCACCCCGATACGAAGCCCATCTGCGGTTCGGGGGTGCTTGTCAAGGCATCTTTCCCGCCTTGACAAGCACCCCCGAACCGTCAGCACAATCAAACTTCGGGGTGCCCCACGCAACCACCGTGCGCAATGTCGCCGCCAGGCGACGAGCTACTCCCCACCATTAGACGGAACCGCAGGCGCAGTAGCCGTCTGACTACCGCTAGGCGCCTGCGAACTACTAGACGGCTTAGACGAAGAAGTCGGCACCTGACTCTCCCGCGTAGCCTGCGAAGACGGCGGCGCACTAGCCGTAGTAGTAGGCGTAGACGTCGAACCGTTAGACCGAGACTCCCCAGTCGGCGGCGCCTGCGGCTGAGTACTGGGTGTGTTGTCCGGATGATCATCCCGCTGCTGACTGGTCTCCGGCTGCCGAGGAATCAACCCAGTCGACACATTCCCCTGAGTCGTCCAGTCAATCCCCACCAGCACAACCAGCGCCACGACAAACGCGACCACACTGGACGCGATGATCAACGGCCACCGCATCTTCCGCAGCTTCTCGCCCAGACCTTCGGCCGCATCCGGCTGAGTAGGACGCAACCGGACCGTAGGCATGTTCGCCACGTCAGCGTCGACATGCACCGTCGCCGCGTCGCCGGAACCGGACTCCCGCACCGCCTCCACCGGCACCAGCGCACCCCGGCTGCGCCGGGCAGCCGTCTCCATCGCCTTCCGCGCGGCATCGCGAGTGCGCTGCAAAGACCGCAGGTACAACTCGCCGCCGACGGTGCTGACCACACTGGCCACCCCGGCGCCGATGACTGTTCCCGCGACCCCCAGCGTCGAACCCAGCAACGCGGCGGTGACCGCCGCGAGCGCCGCGGCGAGCACCGAGGTCATGCGGAGTTTCTTCTTGTCCTCCGCGGTTTCCTTCTGCTCCTCGCTCATGATTCCGATCTGATCGTTTCCCAGCCCTGTTCCCTGCTTCTTCAACGGTTAAGTCGTCCGAGGTGCTCCCTTCGTTGCCCCGGCGTGAGGGACGCCACGTTGACTGTCCACAATGGATGGACTAAAGCTCACACTTTCCTGACATACTCGCCTCATGCACCTCGTGACGATCTCCGACATCGAAACCGCGGCCGGACGGCTGAAGGGCACCGCGGTGCACACCCCGCTGCTGCGCCAGCTCTGGGTTCCCGGCGAATTCTGGGTGAAACCCGAGAGCCTGCAACCGATCGGCGCGTTCAAGATCCGCGGCGCGTACAACGCGATCGCCGCGCTCACCGACGCCGAACGGGAACGCGGCGTGGTCGCGTATTCGAGCGGCAACCACGCGCAAGCGGTCGCCTACGCCGCGCGCGAATTCGGGATCACCGCGGTGATCGTGGTGCCGGACGTCACTCCGCGACTGAAGGTCGAAGCGACCCGCCGCTGGGGCGCGGAAGTCCGCGAAGTGCCGATCGCGGAACGGGAATCGGCGGCGCTCGCCCTCGCCGAGGAACGCGGCCTCACGCTGATCCCGCCGTTCGACCACCCGGACATCATCGCCGGACAGGGCACCGTCGGACTGGAGATCGCGCAGGACCTCCCGGACGTCGAGACCGTGCTGGTCCCGATCAGCGGCGGCGGCTTCGCCTCCGGGGTCGGCGTGGCGATCAAGGCGAAGTGCCCGAACGCGAAGGTCTACGGCGTCGAACCGGAACTGGCCGCCGACACCGCCGCCAGCCTCGCCGCGGGCGAGATCGTGGAGTGGCCCATCACGGACCGCGCCCGCACCATCGCCGACGGCCTGCGTGCGCAACCGTCCGAGCTCACGTTCGCGCACCTGCGGCACGTCCTCGACGGCGTGATCACGGTGACCGAGGACGAAATCCGCGACACCGTCCGCGCGCTCGCCCACCAGGGCCGCCTGGTGACGGAACCCAGCGGCGCCACCGCACCGGCCGCCTACCTGCACCACGCCGACGAACTCCCCGGCGGACGCACCGTCGCGGTCGTTTCCGGCGGCAACATCGATCCGGCGATGCTGGCCGAACTGCTCGCCTAGCTGTGCACCCGGGCCGCGCAGTCCCAGTGAACGTACGTGAGGGGAACCCTGAGGGAATCAGAGTCAATGAGGGTTCCCCTCACGCACCTTCACCCAACCCCGGCTGGGGCGAGCGTGGGCGGGGTCGCCGTATAGCAGGCACCCAACGCGGCATCAGGGGTGCCCCTGCGCGCTCCGCGCGAGAGGCTCGTCACCAGTTGACGGTCTGTCCCTGCCGGTCCAGGTAGTGCAGCCCGCCCTTGCCCGCACAAGCTTCGATCGTGTCGGCGACTCCGGGGATGCTCTCGTCGACGGTCAGCCGCGCACTCGGGCCGCCCAGGTCCGTCTTCACCCAGCCCGGCGCCATGAGCAGCAGGGTGCGCGGGTCGTCGGCGTGCCGTGCGGCGAAGCTGCGCATGAGCTGGTTCAGCGCGGATTTGCTCGCCCGGTAGACCTCGAAGCCGCCGTTCGTGTTGCCGGAGACGCTGCCCTGGCCCGACGACATCACGCCGATGGCGCCCGTCGCGGGGACCAGGTCTTGCAGGGTTTCGACAACGCGCATCGGGCTCAGCGCGTTGGTCACCATGACCCGGGTGAAGTCCTCGGTGGACACGTCGGCGAAGGTCGCCGAGGGGTCGGTCGTGTAGTTGGTCCCGGCGTTGACGAACAGCAGGTCGAACCGGCCCAACCGGGCACGCAGCGCGGCGACCTGCTCGGGCGCCGTGATGTCGACGGTCTCCACCGTCAACCTGCCCTCGGCCGATTTGGCCAGCTCGTGCAGTGCGGACGGCGTGCGTTCGGTCGCGGTGACCTGCCAGCCGCGACGGAGGAACTCGGCGGCCAGCGCGTAGCCCAGCCCCCGCGACGCCCCGATGATCAACGCGCTCTTGCCTGTGGTCATGACTTCCCCTTAGCTATCAATTGATAGCTAACCTACGTCGCCGGGGAGATACCTGTCAAACGATAGGTATTGGGCTACGCTGGCCGGGTGAAAGACGAACAGCTCTTCGAGTTGGCCGACCTGATCCTCGCGGTGGCCCGGCACATCAACGCCGCCAAGGAAGCCAACGCCGAGTCGGGAACGCCGCTGGAAGGAGCGGTGATGCGGTTCGTCGACCGGCACCCGGGAACGACGGTCAACGCCGCGGCCGAGGCGACGCAGATGATCTCCAGCAACGTCAGCCGAGCCGTCCGAGGCCTGGAGAACAAGGGGCTGCTGCGCCGCGAAGCCGATCCCGACGACGCCCGTCGAGTGCGTCTCTACCCCACCGACAAGGCAGCGGAAAACCTGCAACGGCTGCGCGACACGTGGTCCGCTCTGCTGGAGGGAACGAAGCCGGCCGAGGCCAGCATCTTGATCACTGCCTTGCAGGGCATCGAGACCCGGCTAGTCGCCCGATCCCGCGGCACCACGTAGGCGAGCCAGCAACCCCGCGAAAATCAGCGATGCCCGCCCGGATGGACGTGCGTGGGCGGTCCTTCCACCCCGCAGTGCAGACAATCCCCGGGATGCGGCGAATCGTCCGGTTCGGCAGCGCCGAGCACCCCGTTGTGAATTCCTAACGCGATCAGCCCGCCGACGATCGCCAGCACCGCGCAGATCACCAGCGCCGTCTGCCATCCGGCGGTCAGCGCGGTCGGATCGCGGTAAGCCGAACCGGTCAGACCCGCCGCGGCGGGCAGGACTGCCACCGCCAGAAGTCCACCCGATCGGGCGATCGCGTTGTTGACTCCGGACGCGACCCCGGCGTACCGGTCCGGGGCGGCGGCCAGCACGGTCGCGGTCACCGGGGCGACCACAGTGGCCAGTCCCAGCCCGAACACCACCACCGCGGGCAGCACGGACCCGAGGTACGACGATCCCGGCCCGACCCGCGTCAGCAGCAGCATCCCGACGCCGACGACGATCGGCCCGACCACCAGCTGCAGCCGCGGTCCGATCCGCTGCGCGAGCGCCCCGGACCGGCCGGAGAGCAGCAGCATGATCACCGTGATCGGCAATCCGGCCAGCCCGGCCAGCGTCGGCGAATAACCCAGCGACACCTGAAGCTGCAGCACCAGCAGCATCATCACGCCGCCGAGCGCCGCGTAAACCACGAACGTCAGCGCGTTCGACAGCGTGAACGTCCGGTCGCGGAACAACGAAGGCGGCACCAGCGGTTCGGCAGCCCGGTGCTGGAGCCGCAGGAACATCCCGAGCCCGGCGACACCGACCACCAGCGCGACCAGCACGACCGGATCGCCGATCCCGCGCACCGGTGCCTCGACCAGCGCACCGGTCACGCCGGCCAGCCCGAGCGCGCCGACCGCAGCGGCGACGTAGTCCGGATGCCCGGTCGCCGCGGTATCGCGCGACTCCGGCACGAACCGCCGCGCCATCAGCACGACAATCACCGCGAGCGGCAGATTGATCAGGAACGCCAGCCGCCACGACCACGCCTGCACCAGCAGTCCGCCGAGCAGCGGTCCGACCGCCGCGGCGATTCCGCCGAGCCCGGACCACGAGCCGATCGCCCGCGCGCGGTCTTCGTGCGAGAACGACGACTGCAGGATCGCCAGCGAACCCGGCGTCAGCAACGCCCCGCCGATTCCCTGCAGCACGCGGAACAGCACGAGCAGCTCGGTCGAGGTCGCCGCCGCGCACAGCCCAGACGCGAGCCCGAACCACACGACCCCGATCAGGTACACCCGCCGCCTGCCGTAGCGGTCGCCGAGCGACCCGGCGACCAGGATCAGCGCGGCCAGCGCCAGCAGGTAGCCGTCGAGGATCCACTGCAGACCGGCGACCGACGCGCCCAGCTCCTCGCCGATCCGGGGCAGCGCGACGTTCACGATCGTGCCGTCGAGCATCGCCATCCCCGAACCGAGGATGGTCGTCCAGAGCACGCCGCGAGCCGCGGGCGTGCCCCAGCGGATGCCGGTCGGCACGCGGTCAGGGAAGCAGCGTGGTGACGAACTTGTACCGGTCGCCGCGATACACCGCGCGGGCGAACTCGACCGGCTTGCCGTCGGTGGCGAACGAATGCCGGGTCAGCATCATCACCGGCATGCCGACGTCCGCGCCGAGGATCTCCGCTTCCTGCGGCCCGGCCAGCGACGTCTCGATCGTCTCCTCCGCGCGCTCCAGCTCGACGCCGTAATGCTCGCGCAGCACCGCGTACAGCGAACCGCCCGCGGTGATGTGCTTGCGCAGCCCGCGGAACCGGCCGAGCGGCAGGTGCGTGGTCTCGAGCGCCATCGGCTGGCCGTCGGCGAGCCGGAGCCGGCGCAGCCGCAGGATCTTCGCGCCGTTGCGCAGCTGCAGCAGCTTCGTCATCTCGCCCTCGACCGGAAGCTCTTCGAGTTCCAGCAACTGGGACGACGGCTTCAGGCCCTGCTTGCGCATGTCCTCGGTATAAGAGGACAGCTGCAGCCGCTGCGCGAGCTTCGGCTCGGCGGCGAAGGTGCCCTTGCCCTGGACGCGGTGGAGTCTGCCCTCGGCGGTGAGATCCGCCAGCGCCTGGCGCACGGTGGTGCGCGAAACGGTGAATTCTCCCGCCAGCGCCCGCTCGGTCGGGATCGGCGATCCCGGCGGCAGTGCGTCGAGCAGGTCCAGCAGATGCTGCTTCAGCGCCCAGTACTTGGGTTCGCGCTGCCCTCGCGCAGCAGTCCCCGCCTCGCTCGCGGGGGGTGTCTCCAGCATGCCCGGCTCCCTCAGTCTTCCCACATTAAACGCGCCACTGCCCCGTGAGGAAACGTACCCTTCTCCCGACCCGCTCCGCCCGGCTAGCATTGGTCTAGACCTGACCGGACGCCGCTCAGCACACCGGGACACCCGTCCCGGCGGAGAGGAAAGTGATGACCCAACTACGTCCCGGCGAGCACATGGCCGCGGAAATCTCGGAGCAGCCCAGCGTTCTCGCCGGGCTGGTCGAGCGGCGGTCCGGCATCGCTGAAGTCGCGGAAAAGATTTCACAGAACCCGCCGCGGTTCGCCCTGCTCGCCGCTCGCGGTTCGAGCGACCACGGCGCGCTGTACGCGAAATACCTGATCGAGGTACTCCTCGGCCTCCCGGCCGGGCTCGTGTCGCCGTCCACCGCGACGCTCTACGGAGCCCGTCCGGACCTGCGCGACGTGCTCTTCATCACCGTCAGCCAGAGCGGCGGGTCGCCCGACCTGATCGAGGTCACCGAGGCTGCCCGCAGGCAGGGCGCGCTGACCGTGTCGGTCACCAACACCCCGGACTCGCCGCTGCGCGCGGCTTCGGAACTGGGCGTGGACATCGGCGCCGGGGTCGAGAAGGCGGTCGCGGCGACCAAGACGTACTCGGCGACGCTGATGGCGCTGTACCTCTTCATCGACGCGATCCGCGGCGGCAAGGGCGAGGACGCCGAGAAGATCGGCGAACTGGCCCAGCAGACGCTCGACGGCGCCGCCGAAGGCGTGCAGCGCGCGGTGGACCGCTATCGCTTTGTCGACCGGGTGCTCACCACCGGCCGCGGCTACTCCTACGCCAGTGCGCTCGAAGCGTCGCTGAAGCTCGCCGAGACGAGCTACCTCGCGGCCCGCGCGTACAGCGGCGCGGACCTGCTGCACGGTCCGGTCGCGGCGGTCGACGGCGAGACCGCCGTGCTCGCCGCCACCAGCCTCGGCCGCGGCGGCGAGGCCATGCGCGAGGTCCTCGAAGCGGTCGGCGAGCGCGGCGCGGACGTGCTCGCGGTCGGCTCGGCGGCGAACGACGTGCCCGCCGCGGTACGCATCCCGGTCGCCCCGACCGTCGAGGAATTGGCTCCAGTGCTGGAAATCCTGCCGATCCAGCGGATCGCGCTCGGGCTTTCGCTCGCGCGCGGCGGCAACCCGGACAACCCGCGCGGTCTGCTGAAGGTGACCAAGACCCGGTGAGCCTCGTAGTAGGCGTGGACGCCGGCGGCACGTCGACGCGAGCGATCGCGGTCGACGCCGTCGGCGTCGTGCACGGCACCGGAGCCGCGGCGGGCGCGAACCCGAACTCGCATCCGCCCGCGGAGGCGGCGGCCCGGATCGCCGGGGCCATCGAGTCCGCAGTGGACGGACGGACCGACGTGCTCGGCGTCGTGGTCGGCATGGCGGGCGAGAGCAAGCTGTCCGACCCGGCGGTCGCCGCGGAGTTCACCGCGGCCTGGGAGCGGATCGGCCTCGCCGGCCGGGTCCGGGTGACCGGCGACGCCGAGGTGGCCTACGCGTCCGCGACGGCCGAGCCGGACGGCACCGTACTCGTCGCGGGCACCGGCTCGATCGCCGGGCGCATCCGCGGCCGCCGGATGGTCGCCACCGCGGGCGGGCACGGCTGGCTGCTCGGCGACGAGGGCTCGGGCTTCTGGCTCGGCCGCGAAGCCGTGCGCGCCACGCTCGCCGCGCTCGAGGGCGACGGCCCGCTCGGCGGATTGCCCGAGGCGGTCCTCGCCGAAGCGTTCGGACCGTCCGCAGTGGACCTGTCCGATCGCTTCAAGGTCATGTGGGCACTGGTGACCCATGCCAACGCGGAACCCCCGGTCCGGCTGGCCCGGTACGCGCCGCTGGTGAGCGCCGCCGCTGCCGCCGGGGAGCCCGGTGCGGAGGAGATCGTCGCGCGGGGCGCCCGGCATCTCGTGCGCGTCGCTCGCGCCACGCGCGAGCCGGGAGAAAAAACTCCGATCGTGCTCGTGGGCAGCGTGCTGGCCGAAAACGGCCCGGTCGGAGCTCGCGTGCGGGCCGAATTCGCCGGTCTCAACGTTCTGACCAGCTCCGATGGGGTGCTCGGCGCGGCCTGGCTCGCGGCCGTGCACGCGTGGGGCGAGGACACCCCGCGACCATCCCGACGGGTGAATGCCACCAAAACTTGAGCGGAAGAGTCGAAACCGTCGACTCAACCCCTCCGGTCCGGGTACCGTAGGAACCGGCCCCCGGACCCTCCCCCCTCGCCGGGGGCCGCCTTAACTTCCAGGTCCGGTTTCGGACTCGCCCGCACCCGGGTCTTTCGCCAGGCGAAGGCCCGGGTGTTCTGCTGGAAGGCTCCGGTAAAGGACCCAGCCGCTCACCGCGACGGTGGCGGCCACCAGCGGCCAGGAGAGCACGGTGCGCGCCACTCCGAGCGCGACCACCTGCCCGGTCCACCACAACAGGCCGTAAACGACCACTCGCAGCAAGTACTGCAGCACCCACACGGCGCTCGCCCACGAGTACGCGCGCAGCAGAGCCGGGTCGCGCCGCCAGCGCGTCTTCTGCCCGAGGAGCAGTCCCACGATCACGCCGAGCAGCGGCCAGCGGACCGCGATGCTCGCCGCGAACAGCAGCGCGCTCGCCGCGTTCGAGAACAGCTGCAGCAGGAAGAAGTCCTCGGCGCGGCCGGTGTGCATCGCGATCAGCGCGGCGATCACCACCGCGGCGAGGCTCACCACTACCGCGCGCGCCTTGTCGCCGCGGATCAGCCGGTACGCGCCGAGCAGGACGGCGACGCCGATCGCGACGCCCGCTCCCCAGGCGATCGACTGGCCGGAAACGAGCCAGCCGACGACGAACGCGGCGGGCGGGATGCTGGCGTCGATCGCGCCGCGCCGCCCGCCGAGGATCTGCGTGAGCGACTCCCGCGCCGGCCCTTTCGCAGTCTCGTCTGTCACACCTTCCAGCCTGCCGCAACTCCCGGCGGAGCCCCAGGTCGGGAGACCTACCCCACATGGCGCCCGGTACGGGGCGGAACGTGAGGTTCGTCCCGGTGAAATTGCCGTAATAGGGAGGCGCGAACCCCCGACAAGGTAAGAGACTGTGACGTCCGGCTGAACCGGTCGTGTCCGGCGGGAAGGATATGGGGATATCCGACTGTTAGTTGGGGTGTACAACTAGATCCGGGACTTCACGGGGAACAGGCGCGCACCAGCGGGAAAGGGGAACCCAGCGTGTACGGGATCAACAGCTACGTAGCCATCGGGGACAGCTTCACCGAGGGCCTCAACGACCATCGGGGCGACGGGACGTTCCGGGGCTGGGCCGACCGGCTCGCGGAGATGCTGGCCGGCGACGAGCCCGGCTTCCAGTACGCGAACCTGTCGCTGCGCGGCAAGATGCTCGACGAGATCATGGACGAGCAGCTCCCGATCGCCCTCGAGCTGAAACCCGATCTGGTCACGCTGTGCGCGGGCGGCAACGACGTCATCGTGCCGGGGGCGGACGTCGACGCCATCGCGGAGCGCTTCGAAGCGGGGGTGGCGAAGCTGCGCGCGGCCGGGATCCCGGTGGTGATCTTCAACGGACCGGATACCAAGACGCTGTCGGTGATGAGCGTGCTGCGCGGCAAGGTCGCGATCTACAACACGCACCTGTGGGCGATCGCGGCCCGGCACGGCGCGAAGATGGTCGACCTCTGGACGATGGAGCCGCTGCACGACCGGCGCGCCTGGAGCGACGACCGGCTGCACTTCACGCCGGACGCGCACCGCCGGATCGCGCTGCTGACCGCCGAGGTGCTCGGCGTCCCGGTCACCGAGGACTGGCGCGAGCCGTACCCGGCGAGCACCGAACCGGCCACCTGGATCACGTCGCGCCGGTCCGATCTCGCGTGGACCAAGGTGCACCTGCTGCCGTGGATCCGCCGTCAGCTGCGCGGCGAGTCCATGGGCGACGGGCTGTCGCCGAAGCGCCCGGAACTGGCTCCGCTCGTCCCGCTCGTGCCGGACAACCCGGCGAGCATCGACCTCGACCTGCGGGGCGACGTGCGGGGCAACGCGACCGCCTCCTGAACGCCGTCCCCCGACAGTGCCCGCGCCGGTCACCACCGGTGCGGGCACTGTCGCGAGAGCCACCCGAACGGCGGCCTTTACCAGGTCGCCAAGCCGACCGGCCCGGCATAGGGTCCTGTTATGTCCGGTGCACGAGGGTGGCTTCGCTTGATCCCCGTGGCAGTGGTGGTCACGGCCCTGCTCGCGGGCCTCGTGACTTGGCTGCAGGGCAGCGGAATCCAGGACGACCTCGCCGCGCGATCACGCTCCGCGCTCGACGCGGCGGGCCTGCGCGGCGGCGAGGTGAAGTTCTCCGGACGGCAGGCGACCCTCGAAGGGTTCCCGGCCGAAGAAGCCGGTCGCGCGCTGGGCATCGTGCAGGGAGTCGACGGGGTCGAATCCGCGCAAGCGTCCGGCGGTGCCGGGCCGGTGCAGTCCGCGCCGTCGCCCGAACCGTCGACGACGCCGCCGTCCAGCCCGCCGCCGAGTTCTTCCGCCCCGCCGTCCGCGCCCCCGACCGACCGCGACGGGATCCAGGCCGAAGTGGACCGCAAGCTCGCGGCCGCGCCGATCACCTTCGAACCGGACACCGCGAAGCTCACCGACGAAGGCGAGCAGGCCGCGCGCGATCTCGCGCCGCTGCTGCGCGACGCACCGGACAACTTCCGCTACCGCCTCGTCGGCCGGGTCGCCGACGGTCCGGGCGGGCGCAGCGCGGCGCTGAAGCTCTCCCGCAACCGGGCGCTGACCGTGATCCGGTTGCTGATCCGCGAGGACGTGCCGCCCGACCGTTTGCTCGCGGTGGCCAGCGCGAGCGGCTCGGACGGCTCGGACAGTTCGGGCAACGGGGGCGACAGCGACCGGCGGGTCGAGATCACAGTGGAACAGAGGTGATGGCGGATGCTCTGGCTCTTCGGGCAGATCTGGCTGTGGCTGCTCGTCTCGTTCCTGCTCGGGGCGGCGGTCATGTGGCTGTTCACGCGTGCCGCCCGGCCGAAGGCCGAACCCGAGGCTGAGCCGTACCGGCCCGCGGCGGCTCCGGCGGAGGAAGCGGCCGAGGAGACCCGGCACATCCCGCCGGCGAACCCGTACGAGGACTACGAGGAACCGGCGTACCCGCATTACGAGGACCAGCCGGAGCGTGTCTACAACGACTATCCGGAGGTCGACCCGGACGATCCGTACCACGGGCAGCACCCGGCACACGACCCGGCCGGGCATCCGCTGCCCGATCCCGAGCCGCGGCTGTCGGGCGAACTGAGCTGGCCCGAGGACGACCAGCGGAGTCCGCACTGGCCGGCCGACGAACCCGCGCCCCGCCGACCTGGACGCAGTGGCTGACACCCACCTGGTAGATTCGGCTACGCACGGTAAGCGGGCGCCGAGGGCCCCGGACGACGTCAGGAGGTCCGATGGCGCTTCCGCACTGGACGCCACAGAACCTGCTGCCCCCCGGCCGCCATCACGCCGACCTCGCCGACGTCTACGAGCGCCTGGTCTACGACGCGCCGCACCAGAACGAGCGCGAGATCCTCTTCAGCGCGCTCAACAGCTACCTCGGGGTCGCCCAGCGGGTGATCACGTCCGGGCGGGCCTGGCTCGGCGGCGCGTTCGTCACCCGCACGGCGCATCCGCCGCGCGGGCTCGACGTGGTGCTGCTGCCGGACGAGTGGGGCGCGTTGAAGCGGCTTGACGACAGCGGCCGCACCGCCCTGTACGGCCTGCTGACCCTGCGCGGCATCATCGTCGGCCAGCCCGCGATGTACCTCGACCAGATCCAGCCGGTGGGCGGCATGCTCGACGGTTTCCTGTGCCGTCCCGGCGACGAGGACGTGTGGGAAGCGGTGTGGGCCGACGGCGGCAGAGGCATTCCGGAGATGGTGTGGTGAGGAACGAGTTCCGGCGGATCGCCGACGAGATCCCCGGCGGCACGTGGCTGGACGACCTCGCGCGCGCCTCGGCGATGGCGGCGAACGCGAAGTTCGAGCGGACCTGCCGCGCGCCGCTGCTGCACGTGTCGGTGATCGGCGAAACGCACATCGACGCGTACACCTTTTCCGACATCAGCCGCGCGCTCCAGGACGCGACGGCGAAGATCGGGCACATCATCCGCAATCCGTCGAACGAGGTCACCTTCGTCCAGCAGGCGGACCGGGACAAGGCCCCGCTGATCCAAAAAGGACAGGCGGGCAACGCGATCTTCTTCGGTTTCCCCGAACCGGCGGTCGACGACGCGCTGATCCACGACGGCATCGAAACGCTGTCCGAGCGCGCGGTGAAGGAACTCTGCGATTTCCTGCCCGCCAACGGTTCCGACGACGGCGCGCTCGACGCGGTGCTGCTGCAGCGCGACACGGTGCGCAACGCGGTCAGCGACGTCGTCAACGCGGTCAGCAAGCACGCGGGCATCGGGATGGCGCTCACGCCCACCGCGGGCGAGCAGGTGACCCGGAGCATGACCACCGAACAGGCGCGGGTGCTGCAGGGCAGCCTGCGCGAGTCCCGCGAGGCGGTCGGCTACGAGACGGTGACCGGACGCCTCGACGGCGTGCGCACCCGGCGGCGGATTTTCTACCTGGAGCGGGAATCGGGCGGAACCATTCAGGGCGCGGTCGCCCCGGATCTGCTCGACCAGATCAAAGAAAATCTCGATCGGCCAGTGACCGCGCGGTTGCGCGTAGTGCGTACGACGACCATCGACGGACGGCGCGGCAGGCCGGTGCACGAACTTCTCGAGATCACTCCGGAAGTCAATCTTTTCGATCAGTGAATGGCGCGCGCGGGTGCCGCGTCGCCAGGTCAGGACCGCCGGGTAAGCGCGCGGTCGCTCTGCGGAATCACACTGCCTTTTTCGGGCAGCGAATGGTGCCGCTTCGCGCAATCCGGCGGGAAATGACCCCGTCCGCCCGGACGCGGTAAATGGATGACATTGTCAGTCGATAACGATTATTCCAACCACGCGGGCATCTGCGTTAGCGTCTTCGCCATCCCAGCGGAAGAGGCACGCATGACGACCGAGCAGCCGTATCCGGCCGCACCCGCGCGACACAGCAGGACCACTGCTCGTCCTGGTCCGCACCGTCCGCCCCAGCAGGAGCCGTCCCGGAGACAGGCCAACTGGCCCGGCGGGCTCGCGGTCACCCTCGGACTGGCCGCGGCGGGCGTCGCCTTCCTCCCGGATTGGGGCTTCCTCGCCTGGCCGCTCGCCGGCATCGGCCTCGCCGGCGGAATTGCGGGAATCGTCCTTTCCTCCAAAGGAAAAATGCGCGGATTGGGCGTCGCGCTCACCGGAACCACGCTTTCCGCACTGGCCGCCCTGCTGTGCGGCGCGATGCTGCTCTACCCGTCGATGTTCGGCACCGCCCGCGCGGGCGATCTGCACATCCCGCCGCAGCCGGGCGAGAAGCATTCGGTCGACTTCGTGGTGAGCTCGGCGAACGGCGCGACGGTCCGCTACGGCACGCTGAACGACCAGCGCACCGCGTCGACCCCGCCGAGCACCGACGACTGGCACGGGCACGCGTCCTACGACGGCGGCAGGCCGGTGCTTTCACTGACCGCGGACACCGCCAACGCGGGCGTGACGAACCAGATCAGCTGCCAGATCATCGTCGACGGCAAGAAGGTCGCCGAAAGCAGCGGCAGTTCGATCGCGCTCTGCACCTCGAACGTCGAATAGGGCCTGGCGGCCGGCCGGCCTACCCCCATCTCGGCCGGCCAACCGCCACCGAACCGCTCCTGGCGGCTCTTCCAGGTCCGCGCGGTACTGCCGCGGTCCCGTCGCCGGCTTCACAGCCTGCCCCTCCCCTAGGGCTCCGCCAGCGTCGCGGCCGACCCTACGCGCGCTGACCGCCTGATGGCTAAGAATCCGCTAAGCGGACGCGATTATTACCACGGTGACCTGGGAAAACACAGCTGAACATTGTACAAGAGCCGCGCCTGCCGACTGCCCGCTCACTCCACGTCGGCGGCTTTGCTGCCCGCCCGGCGGCATCCTGGGGCTGCCACGGCTGGCGTCTTCAGGTCCGCTGCCCGGGACGCGAGCCGCGAGTACGTGAGGGGAACCCTCAGGGAATCTGATTCCCTCAGGGTGGCCCTCACGTACGTTCGCGTTGCCCGGCGCGTCCTGTGCGCCGGTTGGCGGGGCGACGCGGCTCAAGCCCCTGGCATAGGTCGCGGAACGTCCGTGAAGGGCTCCTTGAGGGAATCAGATTCCCTCAAGGAGCCCTTCACGGACCGGGAACCCCGCAGACGGGAACCGCGCGGGCCGGGAACCGCGCGTTGCGGGGGACGGGTTGCGGACCGCTACTGATCCCCCAGATCAGCCGCTTCCTTCCGCAAGTCCTCGACCTGCCGCGGGTTCATCCGCTCGTACAGCGCCACCGCCAGCCGGTACTGCTCGCGTGCCGGCTCCAGCCGTTCCTGGCCGCGCAGGATCCGCGCCAGGGTCACCCGCAGGATGCCCTCCTGCAGCTCGAACTGCCGCGCGACCGCCAGCGACACGGCTTCCCGCGCGTAGCGTTCGGCGGCTTCCAGCTCGCCGATGCCCAGATGCAGTTCCGCGAGGTTGTTCAGCGACACCACGGCATAGCTGTCGTCCCCGAGTTCGCGGTCTATCTCCAGCGAGGCCAGCTGATGCGTGATCGCCTCGGCCGGGCGTCCCGCGCGCTTCTCCGTCTCCGCGCAGTTGTTGAGCGCCTGGCCGCGCAGTTCGAGATCACCGGTGCGTTCGGTCTCCGCGACCGCTTCCAGCAGTCGTTCGATCGCCTCCGAATAGCGGCCGAGCAGGGTCAGCACGCTGCCGAGGTGGATTTTGGCGACGATGAGCGAGCGGCCGTCGAGCCGGGTGGCCAGCCCGACCGCTCGTTCGGCGTCGGCGATGCTGCCCTGCGACAGCTCGAAGGTGAGCGCGATGGCGCAGCGGGAGATCAGCATCCAGCACTGCCCGAGCGGTTCGTCCGCGGCTTCGGCGGCGGCGAGGCCGAGGTCGACCAGCCGGATCCATTCCTCGTACAGCGGGCAGACGACCCGGTAGGTGTGCGCGACGCGGGCGAGCCGCCAGACGTCGGCGTAGCGGCCGTCGGCGTGTGCGGCGTCGAGCACGGCCAGCAGGTTCGGCCATTCCGCGGCGAACCAGTCCTGGGCTTGGGCGAAGGTTTCCAGCGGCGGCAGCGCGTCCGGCGGCACGAGGCCGGTGAGGTCGAGCGGGTCGACGATGCGCAGCATCTTCCGCCGCGCGGTGTCCGAGGCGGCCTGGTGATAGCGGATGGCCCGGTCGAGCACCGCCGCGCGTTCCGCCGGGTCCAGTTCGGTTTCCGCCAGCTCCCGCAGGTACAGCCGGACCAGGTCGTGCGGGGCGAAGGCGTCGCGCGAGGTCTCGGCGACCAGGTTGTGCGCGGCCAGCGTGCGGAGTTCGCGGCGGGCCTGCTCGACCGGGATCTCCGCGATCGCCGCCGTCAGATGTGGACCGGTGTGCCGCGCGGGCACCGCGCCCAGGCGCAGCAGCGTCCGGGCCAGCCCGTCCGGAAGGCCGCGGAACGAGACGTCGAAGGCGGCCCGGACGCCGTCTTCGGCTCCGGTGACGTCGAGTCCGGCCAGCCGGGTGCGTTCGTTTCCCAGCTCCCCGACGAGATCCTTGAGTGTCCACTGTGGACTGGCGGCGAGCTTGGCCCCGGCGATCCGCAGCGCGAGCGGCAGGTAGCCGCACAACCGGGCCAGCGCGTGGTTGAGGTCGAAGTCCGCGGGCCCGGCCAATTCCTCGATCACGCGCACCGCGGCTTCCGGCGCGAGCGTGCCGAGCACCCGCAGCTTCGCCGCGTGGGACACCGCCAGCGCCTCCAGCCGCGACCGGCTGGTCACCACCGTCATCGACCGTGCGCCCGGAGGCAGCAACGGCCGCACCTGTTCGGCCGAACGCGCGTCGTCGAGCAGCACGAGCATCCGCCGTCCGGCGATGAGCGAGCGGTACAGCGCGACGCGTTCGTGCACCTGCTCCGGCACCTCGTCCGCCGGCACGCCCAGCCCGAGCAGGAACTGCGACAGGAGATCGCCCGGCTCCAGCGGCGGCTGGTGCGGATCGAACCCTTGCAGCGCCGCGTACAGCACCCCGTCCGGGAACAGCCGGGCCGCGCGGTGCGCCCACCAGATGACCAGCGCGCTCTTGCCGACCCCGGCGGTGCCGGACACGATCACCGTGCTGTCGCCGCGTTCGGCGAGCCCGTCGAGCCATTCCAGCTCCGCCTCGCGCCCGGCCAGCGTCGGCAGCGCGGGCGGCAGCTGAGACGGCGCGACGGCCTGCTCCGGAACGGCGCTCTCGTGCGCGGCGAGATCGTCGTTGAGCACCCGCTCGTGCAGCGAGCGCAGATCCGCGCCGGGTTCGACGCCGAGCGAGCCGAGGGTCGCCCGCGAGACGGTGTGGTACAGCTCGAGCGCTTCCCCGCGCCGCCCGGCGTGGTAGAGCGCGCGCATCAACTGCCCGGCGACGCGCTCGGCGAGCGGGTCGGCGCGGACGATCGGGCTCAGCTCCACGATCAGCTCGTCGTAGCGGCCGAGGTCGAGATCCGCGTTGACCCGGGCGTAGCGGATCGCACGCCGCAACTCGTCCAATTCGGGCGCCCGTACCGAATCAGGCACACCGGACAGTGTCGGCCCCTGCCACAGTGCGAGAGCTTCGGCGAGCAGCTTCGAGGCGCTCTCCGGCGATTCCAGCGCGGCCTGGTCCAGCAGCGCCCGCGCCCGGTGCGCGTCGATCCGGTCCGGTGCGAGGGAAAGCTGGTAGCCCGGCGGACGGGTGCTGATCTCGGCGACCGGATCGGCCATCTCCCGCAGCAGCCGGCGCAGCTGCGACACGTTGCCGTGCACGATGGTGCGGGCGGTGGCAGGCGGATCGTGGCCCCACAGCGCGTCGATGATCTCCTCGAGCGGCACCACCTTGCCCACGCGCAGCGCGAGCAGCGCCAGCAGCCCCCGCACCCCGGGGCCGCCGACGGGAACCGCACGGCTGCCGTCGAGCAGCCGCACCGGGCCGAGCAGTTCGACCCGCGCGCCGGCATCGGCCATGCTCGCGCGCACCTCCCAGGCTCACCCCCAGCCAGACAGGTCAACTTACCGTCAGCGGCGGCCCGCAGACACCGCTCTTTCGTGAATTTCGACCCTGAACAGACGAGTCCGGCCCCGCACCATCAGTCCCGATCTGATGGTGCGGGGCCGGACTCAATGATCGTCGGCCGGGCCGCCAGGGGGCGCGGTCCACCCGTGCATCGCGGCCGTCCGCCGGCGGTTCGGGGGGCTCACCCCGAGCAAGAACCCGGACCGCTGCGGACAACCATGCCTCCGCAGCCGAACTGCGAGGTGGCGACAACGTAACAGGGCGCACATTCTTCGTTACGAGCGACCCGCCGGTTGGCGAAGGTAACGCTGGTCACCGCGCGATCGGCGTGGAGTTGCGGCCGGCGATGAACGACGGCCGCGGCTCGCTCGCGGCGAACGGCTCCTGCAACGCGTTGTCCACGCTGTTGAACACCAGGAAGATGTTCGAGCGCGGATACGGCGTGATGTTGTTCGACGATCCGTGCATGATGTTTGAGTCGAACCACAGCGCCGAACCGGCCGAACCGGTGAACTGGTCGATGCCGCAGTCGGCCGCCAGCTTGGTGATGTCGTCCGGCGAGGGCACGCCCACCCGCTGGTCCTTGAGCGAGCTCTTGTAGTTGGACTCCGGGGTCTCGCCGACGCACTGCACGAACGTGCGCTGCGAACCTGGCATGACCATCAGCCCGCCGTTGTACGGGTAGTTGTCGGTGAGCGCGATCGAGCAGCTCACCGCACGCGGCGACGGCATGCCGTCCTCCGCGTGCCAGGTCTCGAAATCGGAATGCCAGTAGAAGCCGGTGCCCTTGAAGCCGGGCATGTAGTTGATCCGGCTCTGGTGGATGTAGACCTCGGAGCCGAGGATCTGCCGCGCCCGGTCGAGCACCCGGGGATCGCGCACCAGCTCGGCGATCAGGCCGGAGATCTCGTGCACGTCGAAGATCGACCGGACCTCGCCGGTCCGCGCCTCGGTGATCACGCGCTCGTCGTCGTGCAGCTTCTCGTCCGACGACAGCCGGACGACCTCCTGCCAGTACGTCTGGACCTCACCGGGCGAGAGCAGTCCGTCCACGACCGTGTAGCCCTTGGCGTCGTGATTAGCCAGGGTCGCGGCGTCGATCGGGCCGTCTGCCTCGGTACCCCACACCGTGGGGTGCACGCGCGGAAGATGCTCCGGCGTACCGGTGATCCGGGTCGGGTAACCGTCTTCGACCCGGGTGTCCATGATCGTCACAGTGGCTCGCCTCCAGTTCTTCTGGCGTTTCTTCTTTCTCGGGGTGGTGGGAGTGGCTCAGTCTCAGGAGTCTTCGGTGACGAGCGGGTAGACCCCGTTCTCGTCGTGCACCTCGCGGCCGGTGACCGGCGGGTTGAACACGCACACGCACTTGATCTCGGTCTTCGGGCGGACCTGGTGCTTGTCGTGGTCGTTCAGCAGGTACAGCGTGCCCGGCTTGAGCTGGTGCACCTCGCCGGTGGCGAGGTCTTCGATCTCGCCCTCGCCGGAGGTGATGAACACGGCCTCGATGTGGTTGGCGTACCAGAAGTCGTTCACCGTGCCCGCGTACAGCGTCGTCTCGTGCACCGAGAAGCCGACGCCCTCCTTCGCGAGGATGATGCGCTTGCTGCGCCAGTTCGGGGTCTTGATGTCAGCGTCGGTGTCGGTGATCTCGTCGAGCGTGCGGACCAGCAAGTGAAGGGCTCCTTCTTGTTCTTCGGGGTGGTTACTTGAGGACGGCGGCGACGGACTCGGTGATGATCGCGAGTCCTTCGCTCAGCTCCTCGTCGGTGAGGGTAAGCGGCGGCAGCAGTTTCATCACTTCGCCGTCCGGGCCGGAAGTCTCCATCAGCAGGCCGCGTTCGAAGGCCGCCTTGCAGACCGCGCCCGCGAGCTCGCCGTTCGCGAATTCGAGACCGCGCGCCAGACCGCGGCCCTTCGCGACGAGGTTCGCCTCCGGGTAGCTCTCCACCAGGTCCTTGAAGGTGCTCGCGATGCGCTCGCCCTTGGCCTTGGTCGACTTCTCCAGCTCGTCGTCGCTCCAGTAGACGCGCAGCGCCTCGGTCGCGGTGACGAACGCCGGGCTGATGCCGCGGAAGGTGCCGTTGTGCTCGCCCGGCTCCCAGACGTCCAGCTCCGGCTTGATCAGCGTGAGCGCCATCGGGAGGCCGTAGCCGCCGATCGACTTCGACAGGCACACGATGTCCGGCGAGATGCCGGCGTCCTCGAAGCTGAAGAACGGGCCGGTGCGGCCGCAGCCCATCTGCACGTCGTCGAGGATCAGCAGGATGTTGTGCCGCTTGCACAGGTCGTCGAGGCCCTTGAGCCATTCCAGGCGCGCGGCGTTGATGCCGCCCTCGCCCTGCACGCCCTCCACGATCACCGCGGCGGGCTCGTTCAGGCCGCTGCCGGAGTCTTCGAGCAGCTTCTCGAAGTACATGAAGTCCGGCATCGCGCCGTCGAAGTACTTGTCGTACGGCATCGGCGTGGCGTGCACCAGCGGGATGCCCGCGGCGCCGCGCTTCATCGAGTTGCCGGTGACCGACAGCGCGCCGAGCGTCATGCCGTGGAACGCGTTGGTGAAGTTGATGACCGATTCCTTGCCGGTCACCTTGCGCGCGAGCTTCAGCGCGGCCTCCACGGCGTTCGCGCCGCCGGGGCCGGGGAAGACGATCTTGTAGTCCAGCTCGCGCGGCGCGAGGATCTTCTCCCGGAAGGTCTCCAGGAAGTCCCGCTTCGCGACGGTGTACATGTCGAGCGCGTGCGTGACGCCGTCGCGCTGGATGTAGTCGATCAGCGCCTTTTTCAGGTGCGGGTTGTTGTGCCCGTAGTTCAGCGCGCCGGCGCCGGCGAAGAAGTCGAGGTAGGCCTTGCCGTCCTCGCTGTAGAGCCTGCTGCCCTGCGCCCGGTCGAAGACGACCGGCCACCCCCGGCTGTAACTGCGGACTTCTGATTCGAGCTCTTCGAAGATGCTCATAACGATTTCTTTCGCTCCTACTCGGCGAAATTGACGGGTTATTAGCGGCGCAACGGCCCGATGCGGTAAAGATCCTCGGGTTCGTGCGCCTCCCCCTGCGGAAAATCAGCGACTTCGAACAACCGGCGGTGTTCCAGATCCGCGTTCCAACGCTTCGCGAACGACTCGAAGAGACGGATCGACGCCGCGTTGTCCGGGGTGATCGTGGTTTCCAGGTACCGCACGCCCTCGCCGACCAGACGCGTGTACAGGCTGTCCAGCAACTGCCCGGCCAGGCCTTTTCCGCGTTGCGACGCGTCGACGGCGACCTGCCACACGAGCGCGGCGTCCGGCGCGGACGGCCTTCGGTAAGCGATCACGAATCCGACTGGCTCACCGTCGACGCGGGCGACGACCGAGGTCTCCGCGAAATCCTTGCACCACAACAGGTACGCATACGGCGAGTTGAGATCAAGCTTCTGCGAATCGCGTGCGATTCGCCAGAGAGCGGCACCATCGGCCTTGGTCGGGGATTCGATCAAGTGCTTTCCGGACATACTTTGGAAACGTAACAGAGAATTTTCGCGCCGCCAGCGATCCATGCCACGTCCACCGCCCTCACCAGGGACGACAGGGATACCCCGGTGAGGAGGACCACAAACATGTTTAGCGGCGGAAAGTTCTGGGCATGCGTGCGCCTGGGCCGCACACCATCGGTATGCGACCTGTGACCCCAGACCATGGGCCTTCCGCGGCGCTACCGCAACTCCAGCGCCGGAAAATCGTGGTCTACCTGGGGTTCAGCGTGGACTGTCCGGACGCGACCGCCGCCGCTTCTTCCGGCCGAGCCCGGACAGCGGCGTCCAGACCGCCGGGAGCAGGAGCAGCGCGACCACGACGAGCCACCACAGCGGAGCCTGCCCGCGCCGCCAACCGTCCACAACGGTGCCGAGCCAGCCGAACAACGGCTGCGCGATGGGCGGCAGGAAAGCCGCGAACAGCAACGCGGCTATCACCAGCACGCCCAGCACGGTGAGCACCATTCGCCACGTGCGCCTCAAGGTCAGCAGGCTCACCACGAGGAACACGAGTGCGCCGCCCGCCACCGGAAGGCCGAGCCATTGCAGAACGGATCCGCCTTCGCCGCTGAGCACGAACCCGGCGACCGCGGTGATGGCGGCGGCCACCAGGTTCCATGGCCGGCCCAGCCGCGTCGCGCCTTGCGTGACCCACCACGAACTGCGGCTGCTGAGCTGCGCGAATTTCGCCAGCGGCTGGAGCGTTTTCGGGACCCGGGTGGCTGTGGAAGCGGCATTGAGCCCGGCCGCTCCGGCTTTGACAATCGTTTTGGTGAGCAGGGTACTGCCGAGTTCGCCTTCGAAACGTTCGGCGGAAACCTGACAGGCTTGGAAAGCGCGTTGTGCCGGGTCCTGCTGGCCGGAGTTTTCCGGCTGGGCAGCCGTTTCCCGTTCGAGCGGCCGGGCGGCCATCAGCTTCCGGAAACTCTCCGAAGCCTTTCCGTTGCCCTCCTTCGCATCCGCCTCGGCCTGGCTCGCGAGCACCGGCAGTTCCTCCCGCGCGATGGCCAGCTGCCGCGACTTCGCCAGCACCATCGAGGTCACCGGAAGACTGGTCGGCACCTCCTTGCCGAAGTCGACCGGCGACAGATTCGCGTCCAGGCCAAGGAAAGCCAGTTCGTCGCCCAGTTGCGCGAGCAGGCCGGGCAGGTCCGAGGGCATCCCGTTGTCCGCGGGCGAGGGCGGCTCCCAGCCGATCTCGCGGAACGTCGTCCTTACCTGCTCCCGGAATTCCTCCGGGCCGACGATGTCGCGCAGCACCCGCAGGCGTTTCGGGTCGAGCAGGCACTGCATCAGCCAGCCCGCGCCGTCGATCCGGCCCCACATCCAGTCGTTCGCGCGCCAGGACGCCTTGTAGAACGCGCCGAAGTTGTTCGCTTGAGTGCCGGTCAGCTTGTCCCGGCCGCGGGGGCGCGCCAGGTCCAGCAGCGTCCGGCTGTCCGCGCTCAGCTGCACCAGGTCGACGCGCTGGTCCACCGCCGGCGCTTCGGCCAGCAGCCCGCGCGTCGCCATGTGCAGCAGCAAAAACCGGGCCAGCACGAACCCGTCCGCGACGTCCGCGTTGTCCAAGCCGAACCAGTCCAGCAGCGCCGTCACCGTGTCGGCGGCATCCGCGGACCACTGGTTTTCCTTGCCCGACAACGCTTGCAGCGCCGGAGCGGCCGATCGCAGCGCGCCGGTCACCTCCGGCCACGCCTCGCGGACCGCGTCCGACGCCCCGAGATCCGCCCATTCGGCGGCGAGCTGACCGATCCAGTCCGGCATCGAGGTGCCGGACGGCGGCGGCTCGTGCCGGGCCACCCACGCGGACAGCCGCACGTCGCGAGCCGCACTTCGGCGGGCGGCGTGCATCTTCGCGCGGGCCTCGTTGAGCTGGGTCGCCTGGTCGAGGTCCGGGCCCATCCGGAAGCCCGCGTTGATCAGCTGGATGCCGGTGGCGACCGCGTCTTCCAGCGTCGAGGTGCGGTAGCGGACCATCTCGCCGACCGTGACCGACTCGCCGGGCAGCGTGCTGGGAATCCCGCGGCGCAGTCCGTCGGCGGCGATGTCCTGCAGCAGCGCCGAATTCCCGGCTGCCCACCCACTGTCCTCATCGGACAGTTCGTAGCGGCGGGTGACCGCGCGGACCAGGTCGGCCGCGTCGAGCGCGACCCGGCGGTCGAGGTACGCCCGGTGCACCCGGTCGTCCACCAGCTGCCCGCCGCGCAGGCCGAGCGACGCGAGCGCGACCCGGGTGTCCCTGGCGCGCGTGACGGCGGAGTTGTGCCTGCTCAATTCCTCCAGCTCGACGCTGATGGTCTGGCTCATGATCGTGGAAGCGACCTTCGCCAGCGCGGTGCCGAGCATCGGCGGCTCAGCCGGGTCGCAGGTCATCGGCTTGGCTTCGCCGTCGACCGTCGGGACGACGTACAGCAGCAGCCGCCGCACATCCGTCGACGACGAGCGTTCGAAGATCTCCCGCAACGCGGGCCGCAGCGGTTTGTTCACCAGCACGCCGCCGTCGGCGAGCCAATGCGAACGCACCAGCTCGGTGTAGTCGGTCATGTCCGGATGCAGCCGGTCCGCCGCCTCGGGACCGATCGGCATGCGCGACAGCTCGAACGCACCGGGGAAGGACGCGCTCGACCGGGCGGCGAGCGCGAGCGGACCGTGCACCTGGTTGTTCCACAATGGACCGTCGAAGCGGAACAGCATGCGATGTTCGGTGTCCCGCACCCGGTTTCCGAGCGCGTCGTCGTACTGCGTGGTCTCGCCGTCGAGCATGGTTCCGGTGAGCAGCACGGTCACGTCCGGCGGCTCGGTGGGCACGACGCCGGATCCGGTGATGTCGTGCATCGCCTGGACGAGGCCGCCGAGCAGCACCTTGTCGCCGTTCAGCACCGAACGCGGCCGCGTCTCGCCGGGCTCGCGGATCAGATTCTCCAGCGACCCGGCGGAGAACCAGGTGTCGCGCAAGATCGCGGGCGTCGACCGGTACGCCTCGGCCAATCCGAGACACGCGGCGTTGATGCCGCCCGCGCTCGTCCCGGTGAGCACGTCCAGGCGCACCGAAGCGTGCAAAAGGTCGAGCAGTTTCCGATAGCCGTTACCTTCGTTCGGCGTGCGCGAAGCGTGCAGCAACGCCGACGTCTCGGTAGCGACTCCCCCCATCCACACTGCCAGGCTGGATCCCCCCACCATGGCCATCGCGATCCGGATTTCCTGCGGCCACGGCACCGCCGTCTCACCCATGAGGGTCAGTCTCCCGGCCCGGCCCGCTCCTCCACAAGGGGGCGGATTCAGGAGGCGAGGTGCTCCAGCACCAGAACCTGCGCCTCGCCGACCGCGAACCCGAGCACCGCGCCGGTCGCGATGAGAATCCATTCGTCCTGCTGGAAAGCCGGGCGCAGCAGCTGCTCGAACTCCTCGGGCGACAATTCCTTCATCTTGCCGACCAGGACGTTCCGGATGTCCATCGCGTCGGTGGCGTAATCCTCGATGTAGCGCATGGTGTCCGGCAGCCGGGTCATGATCTGCTCGGAGATGGCGAGCTTCATGTCCTGGTAGCGGCGGCTGCCGATGGCGAAGACCAGCAACGGTTTCGCGACGTTCGCCGCCCGGCCCAGCTCGCGGTCGAGCTGCCGCTGGATGAGCGCGAGCACGCGGTCGGAAAGCGGGCCCTGCAGCACCGCCTCGATGACGTTGTGCGGCGTGATGATTTCTTTCGCGATCAACTCGCCGTACGCCTCGGCGACCTCCGCTCGCCGCTTGAGGAACAGGCCCTGCCAGGTGACGCCGAAGTATTTCTTGGGCTCCAGCGGGTAGAAAATCATCCGCAGCGCGAGCCAGTCGGTGAACCAGCCGGTGAAGAGACCGAACAACGGCATGATCGGCGGGAACTTGAACAGCACCCACGCGACCATCTGGATCACGCCGATCAGGCCGCCGAACACGAGCCCGGAGCGCGCGATGAACTTGAACTCCTCCGCGCCCGCTTCCTGGAAGATCCGGTTGAGCAGCCGTTTGTCCTTGACGAGGCTGGTGACCACCATGCCCTTGAGGTCGAACACACTGTCCACATCGGACTGGATGAGTTCGAGCACGGCCTTGACCATGTGCGGCGATTCGGCCTGCACGCGCTGGATCACCAGCCGCTGCACGCCGACCGGCAGCGATTCCCACAGGCCCGGCTGGTAGTGCCCGGCCACCTCGCGCACGATGTCCTCGACCGCCGCGAGCAGCGGTTTCTCGATTTCCTTCGCGATCCGGTCGGCGTCGAGCCGGGCGACGACCTCGGCCGGTTTGATCAGCTGCTCGGTCATCGTGTCGCAGGCGATGCTCGCCATCCGCGCGGCCCGTTTGGGCACGATGCCCTGCCAGCCCAGGAACGGCTTCACGCCGATGAACTCGACCGGCTGGAACATCATCCGGATCGCGACCAGCTTCGTGCCGTACCCGATCAGCGCGGCGACGATCGGGATGGAGACATACAGCGGCCAGTGCCGGACGAAATCGTCGAGAAGCCTCGAGACGAACTCGCCCATCGGGGTCAGCCCAGGCTCGGGTCGCAGGCCTGCCAGAACTGCGCGCCGAGCCGTGAGACGTGGATGGTGCGGCGGATGATCTTGATCCGCTTCACCTGCTTCTCCACCTCGCGGACCGACTCGTCGGTCAGCAGGATCTCGTACTGCGTCTCGAGCGAGGGCACCTCCTCGTCCAGTTCGACCAGCCCGAGGCCGATCAGCCGGGTCACGTAGCCGGGCACCTGGTCCGGCAGCGACACCCCGGCCGCCTTGCCGACCGTCGAGGCGTTGCGCAGCACGATCCGGCCGGTGCCGCCGATGGCGCTGCGCTCGGCGACGTCGATCGCGGGGAACGGGGAGCCGTCCGACAGCGCGGAGAGGATGCGCGCCTCGTCAGGCGTGAGCTGGCGGAGAATGATCGCGTACAGGTATTCGCGGGCACGCTCGCGGCCGAAGCCGATGGAGTGGTTGAGCAGTTCGGCCATCGCCGCGCGCAGCGGTTCGACGTGGTCGCGGGCGGGCACCAGCGTCACCGTCGTTTCGACGGCGCGGCTGCCGACGTCGGCCCGGTTCATCGCGGACGCCGCGGTCAGCGCCGCGTGATAGGGATCGTCGACCTCGTCGAGGCGGCGGCGCAGTTCGCTCAGCAGTCCGCGTTCGACCTGCTTGAGGCCGCGTTCGGCGGTGTCAATCCCGGGGAGTTTGCGGGTCAGGTCGAAGCCGGTGCGCGCCGCCCATCCGGCGAGCTGGCCTGCCCGGCGGGCCAGGTTGGCCACGTCCTCGGCGGTGCCCCGGCCGTTCGGTCGCTGGTAGTCCACGGGCTGCTCCCCTCACTGTTCGCGCTGATGCTACCTGCGAGTAGGCCGAATGGCCCTGTGATGCCTTGCCGGTGGGTGTTGGATGACGCGCATGACCGCGCCGTGGGGACCGCCGATCGACGTGCTGCCGCTGCTCGTGCGCGAGGAACAGGCGCTGATCGGGGTTCTCTCCGACCTCCGGACGCCCGAGTGGGCCCTGCCCGCGCTCGGCGAATGGACGGTGCACGATCTGACCGCGCACATCCTGGGACTGAAACTCAGGCGGCTCTCGCGGGACCGTGACGGCCACTTCGGCGAGGGGACGTCCTGGGTCTCTGCCTGCCGGCAACTGTCGCCGGAGGTGCTGTTCGCGATGCTCGTGGACAGCACGACGCAGCTGACCGAACTGTGGAAGCACCGCGACCTGGACGAACCAGCCGCGGCGCCGACGTGGCTGACGGTCGCTCGCGATTACGCGGAGCAATGGGTGCTCCAGCAGCAGATCCGGGAGGCGGTGGCAGCTCCGCTGCTCGACGAGCCGGAGTTCCGGACGCCGGTGGTGGACACGTTGCTGCGTTCGCTGCCGCAGACATTGCGGGCGGTGCCCGCGCGGGCCGGACGTCAGGTGGCGTGTTCGGTGGAGGGGGCCGGGCGGTGGACGCTCCGTGCTACCGCGGTGGGCTGGACGATCGACCGCGGTGCCGCGACGTCACGGTCTCCGCTCGCGGCTTTGGCGACCGACGCGGACGCGTTGTGGCGGCTGTGCAGCGGGACGTTGCCCGCGGCGGAAGCCGACGCGCGAGTGCAGGTCAGCGGGGATCCCGCGGTGTGCGAGATCCTGCTGAGCCTGCGGGCTCGCGAGCCCTTCACCGCCGACGCCGTGCCTGCTTCCTGAGCTGCAGGATCCGCGCCCCGCCGATCAGCGCGACCAGCGCCGCGCCCGCGATCGCGGCGAACAGCATCGCCACCGCGAGCGGCATGCTGCCGGACGCGCCGAGGAAGTGGACGGTCGCCGTGTCCAGGTTCTGCAGGATGAACACCAGCAGGAACGCCAGCACGACGATCGCCACGATCACGGCGATCCAGGTGCCGCTGATCCGGGTGGACTTGACCTTGCCCCGGCGGCCCGCGGGTTTCGCGGCGGACGGCCGCGGTCCGGGTTCGGCTCCCGGTGCGGTGCCCGGGGCGGCGTGGTCGAGTGCGCCGGGCACCTCAGTGCCCGGCGCCTCGGGAATTTCCGATTTCGCGGCCTCGTCGGGACCGTCGTTTCGCGCGTGGGACATATCGTGATTGTCCGCCCACTCGCCGTGATGCGCTAATTCAGCGCTTGCCGTCGACCTCGCGCAGCACCCGCAGCGTGTTGCGGCCGGCGAGTTTCGCGCAGTCCTCGTCGCTCCAGCCGCGTTCCATCAGGGCGGCGATGAGCACCGGGTACTTCGACACGTCCTCGAGGCCTTCGGGCAGTTCGCCGACGCCGTCGTAGTCGCCGCCGAGCCCGATGTGGTCGATCCCGGCGACCTCGCGCGCGTGCTCGATGTGCGCGACGACGTCCGCGATCGTCGACTTCGGCTTGGGCGGCGCGTCCCAGGTCTTGGCGAACCGGCCGCGCTGGCCGAGGTCGAGGAACTCCTGCCCGGCGGCCGTCATCGCGTCCCGGAGCTGGTTGTCCCACTCGGTGACCGCGGCGGAGATGAAGGCGGGCACGAAGGTGATCATCGCGACGCCGCCGTTGCCGGGCAGCTGCGCGAGCACGTCGTCGGGGATGTTGCGCGGATGGTCGTTGACCGCGCGGCACGACGAGTGGCTGAAGATCACCGGCGCGCTCGACACCTCGAGCGCGGCGCGCATGGTGCTCGGCGCGACGTGGGAAAGGTCGACCAGCATGCCGATCCGGTTCATCTCGCGCACGACCTCGCGGCCGAACTCGGTGAGACCGTCGTGCTCGGGTTTGTCGGTCCCGGAATCGGCCCAGGTGGTGTTGAAGTTGTGGGTCAGCGTCATGTAGCGGACGCCGAGCCGGCGCAGAATCCGCAGCACCCCGAGGGATTCGGCGATGCTGTGCCCGCCCTCGGCCCCGAGCAACGACGCGATCCGCCCGTCCTCGAACGCCACCTCAGCCTCGTCGGCCGTGGTGACCAGCCGCAGCCGTTCGGGGTAGCGCTCGGCGAGCTGGTAAACCACCTCGATCTGTTCCAGCACCGCGGTGACCGCGCTGTCGCCCTTGAACTCGCACGGGACGTACACCGACCAGAACTGCAGGCCCAACTTGCCTTCGGCGAGTTTGGGGAAGTCGGTGTGCAGCGCCGGCTGCGGCACCGTGAGATCCACGCCAGCCACCGCCTCGACCGGGTTCGGCCCGGCTTTGTCGCGGAGCGCCCATGGCAGGTCGTTGTGTCCGTCGGCGAGGATCGTGGAGGCGAGCAGGTCTTGCGCGCGGGTCAGCTCGGTCATGCCTCGACCCTAGCGAGCCAGGCCTTTGCCGCGCTGATTCCGTCGACGGTCACCTGATGCCCTCCCGGCCAGCGGTGCGTCGCCACGTCCGCATGCCGCTCGCGGAACTGGCGCACGAGTTCGTCGTTGGCGGGCAGGGGAGCCATCGGGTCGTGCTCGCCGTTGGAAAGGAATATGCGAGTTCCGGTGAGATCAAGGCTCGGCAATTCCGGCAATGGAGACATCGACGAGAACAGAATGGCTTCCCGGAGCGCGTCCGGCCGGGTGAGCGCTACCGCCGCGGCGATATTCGCCCCATTCGAAAACCCGACCGCCACTGCCCTGCCGAACCCGTACTTTTCCCGGGCGTCGTTGAGGAAATCCGCCAGCTCGTCCGCCCGCGCCCGGACGTCCTCGTGATCGAACACGCCCTCCGACAGCCGCCGAAACCACCGCGCCGCCCCGTTTTCCGAAACCGGCCCGGTCGGCGCGAGCGTTGCCGATTCCGGACTCAGTTCCCGTGCCACACTGAGCAAATCGTCTGGACCACCGCCGGTTCCGTGCAGGAGAACAAGCACCGGGAGGCCCGGGTCGCCCTCGATGTACCGGTGCATCATCGTCGCTCCTCTGTGGACACCGCTTCCTTCATTGTCCAGGGTAACTTCTCGCGCGCAAGATGTATTCCGGGTAGACTCCGGCAGATGACCCCGGATCCGCAGACGGACGACGACGAGATCGTGACGTGGTGGGGCCTCGTGATCGAGGGCTATCTGGCCACACAGAACGCACTGATGGGAGAAATCGCCGACCGGTTCGGCCTGGCCCCCGCGTCGTTCGACATCCTGCTGCGCCTGGTGCGGTCGCCGGAACACCGCATGCCGATGACCCGCCTGGCCACCGAAGCCGCCCTGTCGAGCGGAGGCTTCACCAAGGTGGCGGACCGCTTGGTCGCCGCGGATTTGATCTGCCGCATCCCGAGCCCGGAAGACCGCCGGGTGACGTTCGCTTCCCTGACCGAGCACGGGTTGGAGGTAGCGCTCAAGGCACGGGCCGCGTGCGCGGAGATCTTGCGGAGGATCGTGCTGACGCCGCTGGGTCCTGATGCGGAGGGGTTGGCGGAGGCGATGCGGACACTTCGCTCGGTGAACGGGTGAGCCGGGTCATGGATAACTGAAGCCCTCGGCCTCCAGCCGACGACGGAGGACCGTCAAGCAGCGGTGTCGGATTCGGCTCACGCTCGACGGCGAGATGCCCAGTTCGGCGGCCAGCTGGTCGTGTCGTAACTCCGGGCAGTGCGCCAGCAGGAGCAGCATCCGCCGGTGGCGTTCCGGGAACTTCTCCACCGCTCGCCACAGCGCAGCTGCCAGTTCTCCGGCCAAGGTCTTCGCCTCGGGTGACTCCGTCGGTTCGTGCGCATCCAGGCACGCGTCATCGACCAACTGCACCCGTGCGCGATTTTCGGCTGCACGGAGCGCGTGCCGCCGCGCGACGGTCGTCAGCCAACCGGCCAGGCCGTTCGGATCCTGCAAGTCCGGCTGGCGGCTGAGCAATTCCAGCCAGGCCGTTTGGCAAGCGTCGTCCACCTCGGCGCGAAATCCCGGGTTCGCGCCGACGATCCGGTTCATTCTCGTCGACAGACGGCGTACTTCGTCCTCGTTCCGCATTCCTTGCACGGGAACGCTGACGGGCCAGGTGGCTCGGCGGATCCGTTTCAGCAGGACGGATGCCGGATTGAGTGATCAACTTCTGCTGGATGTATCCAGGGCCGGGCACGCGTCTCAGACTCACGAAGACGCCGCGGCAGGTCGACAAATCGATGCAAGCAACGGCGCACATTGCTAGCCACGCCGAGCCAAAACCGCCACATCAAGCCAGCGACGTCAAGCCAGCGACGTCAAGCCCGCGCGACAGCCTCCGCATAAGCGGCCGCCAAGCGTTCCGTTGCCGTCGGTCCGTCGCCGTCCGGCCGAGGGATCCCAAGATGCCGCTCCCGCAACTCAGCCATGAACTCTTCCCACAGCGCCGGACCGCCAGCCTCAAGCAGTTCCGCTCGCACGCGCAATTCCGGCGTCGTCGGCCGGTGCCGCAAACCCCAGCTTCCCAGCGCCACCAAAACCGGCACCAGCTGGATCGCCGCTTCGGTCAAGCTGTACGTCGCGCGCTGTCCGCGACCGGCCGAATCGCGGGTGAGCAAACCGGCTTCGGTGAGCGTGCGCAGGCGGTCGGCGAGGATATTCGACGCGATTCCTTCTTCCGACTGCGACTGCAATTGCCGGAAATGCCGCCGGTCGCCGAACATCACGTCGCGCAGGACCAGCAGGCTCCAGCGGTCGCCGACGACCTCGATCGCGGCGTTGATCGGGCACCCCGAGCGCGGGCCGTCCGGCATCGCATACCTCCTCCAAACCACTTGCACTTTACCATCGCCTCCGGCATAGTGCTTGCAAAAGACAAGCAGGGAGTATCGATGCTGGTACGCGTCCAGTGCTTCAACGTTTCCGCCGACGGCTACGGGGCCGGTCCGGATCAAACGCTCGAGCAGCCGTTCGGTCATCCGAACCCGGGACCGCTCTTCGCCTGGGCCGGCGCCACCGCCAGCTGGCCGATGCGCGGCGAACCCGGCGGCACTCGCGGGCTCGACGACTACTTCACCCGGGACATGCACCGCGGTGACGTCGGCGCGGAAATCATGGGACGCAACAAGTTCGGCCCGCACCGCGGCCCGTGGGAGAACCACGACTGGCAGGGCTGGTGGGGCGACGAACCCCCGTTCCGCACCCCGGTCTTCGTCCTCACCCACCACGAACGTCCGTCGATCACCTTGGGCCAGACCACTTTCCACTTCCTCAACACGTCCCCGGAGGAAGCACTCGCGCAGGCGAAGAAAGCCGCTGGCGACAAGGACGTGCGCATCGGCGGAGGCGTCAACACGGTGCGCGAATTCCTCGAAGCCGGGCTCATCGACACGCTGCACATCGCCGTCTCGCCGGTCGAACTCGGTTCCGGGGAACGGCTTTGGACCAGCCCGGACGAGCTGACCGACCGCTACCACCTGGAGAAAATTCCCAGCCCCAGCGGAGTCGTGCACCACCTGTTCTGGCGCAAATAGACTCAGCGCAAGCCGGGCATCAGCCGTAACGCGTTGCCGGACAGCACCCCGTCCAGCACCTCCGCGGGCAACCCCAAATCGGCGACCGCGCGGACGTTCACGGCAGTTCCCGGCACCCCCGGCCAATCCGTGCCGAAGATCCATTTCCGGGCCAACCGCACGAGATCGAACCGCGCGTAATACTCCGGCAGTTTCTTCGGCGGCAGCCCGGCGAGGTCGAGCCACACGTTCGGCCTCGCCTGGGCCATGAACGCCGCCACGTCGTACCACCAGCCCCGGCCGCCGTGCGCGAACACGAAGTTCACCGACGGGAAGTCTTCGACCACATCGGACAGCAGCGAAGGGTCCCCATAGCTGGCACGGGATCCGGGAAACACCGACAGTCCGGAATGGAGGATCACTGGAACCCCGCGTTCGGCGCACAAGGCGTAAACCGGGTACAGCTCCTTGTCCGCCGGAGAAAACGCGCCGTGCACCGGGTGGATCTTCAACGCCACCGCACCCAGCGCGAGCTGCCGTTCCACCTCGTCGACCAGCGGATGGTGCAGGTGCGGATTCACGTTGGCCACCAAGCGAAACCGCTCGGGGTTGTATGCGACCAACGGTAGATTGTCTTCAATCGCCTGGATCCCGGTGGCCCGCGGACTGTATTCGCAAAACAGCAGCACGCGGTCGACGCCCTCCTGCGCCATGAGGTCGTCCATCGCCGCGGGGATCACCGCGCCGTCCGCGTCGTAGACCGTGCGCCACGGGTACTCGCCGGCGAAGTCGCGCGCCCAGTCCAGCCACGCGGGTTTGAGCGTGGGCAGCCGCGGGGTGTGCACGTGGGCGTCCACCACGAAATGCTCGTCGATCATGCCGGCCAGTCGATCACGATTGCGGCTGCGGCACGAGCAGCGACTCGCGCACCATTTCGCGGATCACGTTCCGCCGGATCTTCCCGGTCGCGGTCTTCGGCAGTTCGGCCATCTCGACCACTCCACGCGGCCGCTTGAACGCCGCCAAACCCTCCCGGCAAAACTCGATCAGCTCCTCAGCATCCACAGTGGACGAAGGGGCGGCGACGACGCAGGCCACCGGTTTGTCCAATCCGTCCTCGTCCGGTGCGGCGACCACCGCCACCTCGGCAACCGCCGGATGTTGCAGCAGTCGTTCCTCCACTTCGGACGGAGAGACCCAAATCCCGCCCGCCTTCAACATGTCGCCAAACCGGCCGAGACACGTATACGTGCCATCCGAGTTGCGCACGTAGCTGTCCCCGGTCCGCAGCCACGGACCCTGGAAAACCTGTTTCGTAGTCTCGTATCGCGCCCAATACCCGGTCGCGATGGACGGACCGGACACGAACAGCTCACCCGGCCGTCCCGCTTCCGAAATCACCGCGCCCTGCTCGTCCCGGAGCTCGACGGAGTACCCCGGCACCGCCACCCCGGTGCTGCCCGGCCGCACCGCACCCGGCTGGTTGGACAGGAAAATGTGCAACGCCTCGGTCGACCCGATCCCGTCCAGAATCTCGACCCCGAACCGCTCGCGGAACCGCGTGAACAGCGCCGACGGCAACGGCTCCCCAGCCGAAACCGCGTACCGCACCGAGGAGAACGAGTCGTCCGGCACGTCGCTGGCCAACAGCGCCGCATAGAACGTCGGCACTCCGAAGAACAACGTCGGACGGTCCGCCCGCGCCCGCGCGGCGATGATCCCCGGCGTCGGACGGGCCGGTTCCAGCAGCGTCGTCCCTCCACAAGAGAGCGGGAAGAACGCCGAATTCCCGAGACCGTAAGCAAAGAACAACTTGGGCACCGACAAGAACCGGTCCGAAGAGGACACTTCCAGTACCTGCGCGGCGTAAGTCGAGCACACCGCGCGAATGCTCCCGTGCCGGTGCATCGCGCCCTTCGGCTTGCCGGTCGTGCCCGACGTGTACAGCCACAGCGCGGGCGAATCCTCCCAGGTCGGCGAGGCCACGACGTCGTCCGTCGGGGTCAGCGGCCACCGGTGCGTCCGCACTCCGGCGGGGAATTCCGCCGGGTCCGCCCGGTCGAGCACGACGTCGGTCACCTCGGGCGCACCGGTCAGCGCACCCGCCGCCTGCGCGGAAAACTCCCCGGACACGCACAGCACCCGCGCCCGCGAATCGGCGAGCACCTGACCCAGTTCCAGCCCGGTGACCATAGTGGACACCGGCACCGCGACCGCGCCGACGAGCATCGCGCCGAGGATCCCGCTCAGCAGTTCGACGTCGTCGACCATGCAGAACATGACCCGCTCTTCCGGACGCACGCCGAGCGCGCGCAGCCCGGAAGCGACCCGGTGGGTCTCGGCGGCGAGTTCGCCGTAGCTGAGCGTGCGCCGCGGCGAGACGACCGCGAGCGCGTCCGGACGGCCTTGGCCGAGCAGGTACTCCGCGGCGTTGAAGTTCGCGGGAACCGTCATCGGTGCCCCCTCAGGTGAGGTACACGTACTCGTAGTCGAAAGGTTTGCCGTTGATGCCCTGCCTCGGCGGCGCGACCCAGCTGGCGATCTTCCCGCGCTCGTACACCGGGTGCATGAGCGACCGGACGAACGTCAGGTCCTCGGCCGTCGGCAGCCACTTGTGCCGCGCTGCCTCCCACGTCGCCTCGTCGACGATGCTGCCGTCCGGAGTGACGTGGTGGCCGGAGTTTATGCCCACCTCGCGGTTGAAACCAGGGTGCGGCAACGCGAACCGGAAGTCGATGCCCGCGTCGCCGAGGATCTTGTTCCACCGGTTGACCCCGGTCTGGCAGTCCGCGGTGTACTCGCCGCGCAGGTCGAGATTGAGCAGCAGGATGGCCTGCAATTCCTCGGACGTCCAGGTCCCGTCGTCGCGCGGACGCTCCAGCAGCCTGCTGTCCTCGGTGAGTTTGTGGTCGTCCTTGCGCCGCGTCTCCTGCCAGCGGCCCTTGAGCCCCGCGGTGTAGTAGTTCGCCGCGTTCGTCGACGTTTCACTGCCGAACAGGTCGAGCGACACGGTGTAGTGGAAGTTCAGGTACCGCTGGATCACGTCCAGCGGGATCCCGCCGTGCGACGCGATGTCGTACGTGTCGTGCTCGCGGATGAGCTCGGCGCTGCGCTGCACCACCCGGTCGACGCCCGTGGTGCCCACCATCATGTGATGCGCCTCCTCCTTGAGCATGAACTCGCAGGTGCGCGACAGCGGGTCGAACGAGCTTTCCTTCAACGTGCCGAGCTGGTATTTCCCATCGCGGTCGGTGAAGTACGTGAACATGTAGAACGCGAGCCAGTCGGCCGTTTCCTCGTTGAACGCGCCGAGGATGCGCGGCGCGTCCGGACTGCCGGAGTTGCGCAGCAGCAGCCCCTCCGCCTCGTCCCGGCCTTCGCGGCCGAAGTACGCGTGCAGCAGGTACACCATCGCCCACAGGTGCCGCCCCTCTTCCACATTCACCTGGAAGAGATTGCGCAGGTCGTACAGCGACGGCGCGGTGAGCCCGAGCAGGCGCTGCTGCTCGACCGACGCCGGCTCGGTGTCGCCCTGGATCACGATCAGCCGCTGCAGGTCGGCCCGGTACTCGCCGGGCACCTGCTGCCACACCGGTTCTCCGGCGTGCTCGCCGAATCCGATCCGCCGGTCCGGTTCCCGTTCGGCGAGGAAGATGCCCCAGCGGTAATCCGGGACGTTGACGTGGTCGAAATGCGCCCAGCCGTCGCGGCCGACGCTCACCGCGGTGCGCAGGTAGACGCCCTCGGTTTCCAGCGTGGGACCCATCTCGCCCCACCAGTTCATGAACTTCGGCTGCCAGCCCTCCAGCGCGCGCTGGAGCCTGCGGTCGTCGGCGAGCTGGACGTTGTTCGGAATTTTGGCGTCGTAGTCGATCTTTTCGGGCATCGGTTCAGACCCGCTTCCTGTCGAAGACCGCCTTCTGCCCGGTGCCGTACCGGCGCAGCGCGCCGTCGGGCCCGGAGGCGTTCGGTCGGGTGAAGATCCAGTTCTGCCAGGCGGTCAGCCGCCCGAAGATCTTGGTTTCGATCGTTTCCGGGCCGACGAACCGGTGGTTCGCCTCCATCCCGGTGAGCGCGTCGGGCGACAGCGAGGCGCGGCCTTCCAGCGCGATCCGGATCTCGTCCGCCCAGTCGAGGTCGTCCGGCGCGTCGGTGACCAGGCCGAGTTCGACGGCTTCGGCGGCGCTCAGCGCACGGTCGCGTTCGCGGGCCAGCCACGTCAGGTGGTCGTCGTCGCCGTAGAACCGCGACTGGAGCCGGGACAGTCCGTTGCCCATCGGGAACACGCCGAAGTTGGCTTCCGACAAGGTGATCGACGCGCGTTCCGGCGAGTCCTCGTCGTCGATCGGCGGCCCGTCCAACAGGTACTGCCGGTCCGCCGCGAAGGCCAGTTCGAGCAGGCTGCCTGCGAAGCAGCTGCCCGGTTCGATCAACGCGATCAAGGTGCGGCTGGTGACGTCCAGCCGCTTCAGCGTGCGCTTGTAGTAGTGCAGGATTTCGTTGCTCAGCCAGTCTTTCCCGCTGAGCACGACCTCCTCGTGCGCGAGCACCTGCTCCGGGTCGCCTTCGGTGCGCAGCACCCAGGTGCCGAGTTCCGGTTCGTTCGTGCGCAGCCGCAGGATCGCGTCGTCCAGTTCGCGGGTCAGCCGCAACAGCCAGCCGTCGAGCGCCGGTTCCCCGTCCGGGCCGAGCACGGTGAGCGTGACCAGCGAGTTCGGCCGGTCGTACGCGATCCGGACGTGCCGGTACTCGATGCCGTCGTCGGTCACCGACGGCTCCAGCGGGGCCAGTTCGATCCCCTGCTCAGCGGGCAGCCGGTCGGATTCGGCGGCCAGTTCGTGCGCCCGCGACAGCACCTTCTCGCGGAACCCGACCCGCGGCACCAGCTCGTCCACCAGCCGCCAGTCGACCGCGGTCTTGCCCTTGACCCCGTCCGGCCGCGTCGCGAACACGTCCGCGAGATCCCGGCGGACGCGCCGTTTGTCGACCACGCGGGTGAGCCCGCCGGTGCCGGGCAGCACGCCGAGCAACGGCACCTCGGGCAACGCGACGGTGGACGAGTTGTCGTCGACCAGCAGGATCTTTTCGCAGGCCAGCGCGATCTCGTAGCCGCCGCCGGCGCAGCTGCCGTTCACCGCCGCGACGTAGGTCTGGCCGGAGAACTCGGTGGCGTCCTCGATGCCGTTGCGGGTCTCGTTGGTGAACTTGCAGAAGTTCACCTTCCACTCGTGCGGCGACGCGGCGAGCATCCGGATATTGGCCCCGGCACAGAACACCTTGTCCTTGGCGCTCGTCACGATCACCGCGCGCACCTGCGGATGTTCGAACCGCAGCCGCTGCGTCGCGTCGTAGAACTCGATGTCGACGCCGAGGTCGTACGAGTTGAGCTTCAGCTCGTACCCGGGCACGAGGCCGCCCTGTTCGTCGACGTCCATCTCCAGCCAGGCGACCTCGCCGTCGACGGTCAGCCGCCAGTGCCGGTAAGTGTCCGGATGCCGCTCGAACGTGACAGGTGTGGTGGTGGTCACGCCCTCGATTGTCTACATGGTTTCAACGAACGTCAATGTTGTGTAGACATTTGCCCGGCAACGCTCACCCGGTTGAGCCGCATGGCTGCCCAGCACACGAATACCCACAACGCGAACGCCGCGAACGTGTCGGTGAAGATCGTCGCGAACCAGAACGCCGGGACCTGCGGTACGCCGACGAGGAAATGCCCCGCGCTCGCCAGCCCGGACAGCGAGTAGACCAGCAGAAACGCCAGCGAACGCCAGTACCGGCCCTGCCGGTAGGCGCGATAGCCGAGCACGCCGAACGCGGTGAAGACCACCCAGCTGATCGCCACCACGACCTGCGTGACGGGCACGCTGATCCCGGGCACCTGCGGGTAGTCCGCCGCGCGCACGACGTTGTGGGTGTAGTGCAGGACCGTGCTGACCAGGGTGAACGCCAGGATCAGCCGCAGCGGGCCGAGCCCCTTCTCGCGCAGAACGTCCATGCCGCTCGCCCCCTTGCGATTTGATAGATCGCTCTAGCGGGAGAGTACCCGGACGGCGGCGACCGGCCAAGCCGTGCGCGAAACTGGAGCCATGACCGAGCAGACCATCGAGGCCGACGGCATCACCCTGTGCCACGAATCCTTCGGCGATCCGGCCGCGCCGCCGTTGCTGCTGGTGATGGGCCTCGCCGCGCCGATGATCTGGTGGGACGACGAGTTCTGCACCCAGCTCGCCGAGGCCGGTTTCCACGTGCACCGGTTCGACAACCGCGACGTCGGACGTTCGCAGTGGTGGACCGGCCGGGCCAGCCTGCCGCTCGCGTACTTCCTGCGGTCCGCGCCGTACTCGCTCGGCGACCTGGCCGACGACGCGGGCAAACTGCTCGACGCACTCGGCATCGAGCGCGCGCACGTCGTCGGCACGTCGATGGGCGGGATGATCGCGCAGGAGTTCGCGATCCGGCAGCCGCAACGCGTCCGGACGCTGACCTCGATCATGTCGACCACCGGCGCGCGGACCGTCGGTCTGCCCAGCCCGCGGGCCGCGCTCGCGATGCTGGCTCCGGGACCGCGCACGCGCGAGGACTACGTGACGCAGCTGGTACGCACGTCAAAGCTGATCGGCTCGCGCGAGTACCTGTTCGACGAGGACCATTTCCGCCAGCGCGCGGAACGCACGTACGACCGTGGCCTCAACCCGGCGGGTGTGTTCCGGCAGCTCGCCGCGATCCTGTCCTCCCGCGACCGGACCGCCGACCTGCGCCGGCTTTCCGTGCCGTCCCTGGTGATTCACGGTACGGCCGATCCGCTCGTGCACGTGTCCGGCGGCCGCGCGACGGCCCGCGCGCTGGGTGCGGACCTCGACCTCATCCCAGGGATGGGACACGACCTGCCGCGCGAGGTGTGGCCGCGAGTGATCGCCGGGATCAAACGGCTCGCTACCCGCTGATCGTCACCGAGCCCAGGTTCGAGAAGTGCGCGGCGACGCGGGAGCCGGGCCGCAGTTCGACGGCGTCGGTCATCCCGCCGGTCAGCACGAGCCAGCCTGCCTCCAGCGCCAATCCGCGTGCGGCCAGCGAATTCGCCGCCAGCGCCAACGCCTCGGCCGGGTGCCCCTGCACGGCGGCACCGGTCGCGGTGTCGACGATCTGACCGTCCACTTCGAGCAGCGCGGCTTCCAGCGAAAGGTCCAAAGAGGACGGTGGACGGCCGACCGAGCCGAGCCCGAACAGCGCCGACGAACCGTTGTCCGCGACGACGTCCGGCAACGTGAAACGGTAGTCGCGGTAACGGCTGTCGATGATCTCGATTCCGCCGTACACCTGGGAAACCGCCGCGAGCGCAGTGGCCGCGGTGACGCCAGGACCGGCGAGCCGCTCGCCGAGCACGAACACCAATTCCGGTTCCGCGCGCGGGTGGATGAGCTGCGGCGTCGGCGCGCCCGCGGGCAGCACCATCGCGTCGGTCAGCCACGCGAGCAGAGGCTCCTCGACGCCCATCCGCTGCTGCTTCGCGCGCGACGTGAGCCCGAGCTTCACCCCGATCAGCGTCTCGCCGCGTTCCTGGCGCAGCCGCAAAGCCTCGTCCTGGATCGCGTACGCCGTGGCGAGGTCGAGGTCTGCCCAGGTGTCGGTGAGCTGCGCGCCTTCGTCCGTCCGGTTGAGCAAATCCTGCGCTGCGGCAACGATTTCGGCGGTCACTTGTCCTCCTCCGGCGCGAACACCGCGGTCACACTGCCCAGTCCGGCCATGGTCGCCACGACGGTGTCGCCGGGGCGGACGGTCTGCGCGGCGGTCATCGAACCGGGCAGCACGACGTGGCCGGGCTCCAGCGTCACGCCGAGCGGGCCGACCGTGTTGGCCAGCCAGACCAAGGCGTTGATCGGCGAACCCAGCACCGCACCGCCCGCGCCGGTGGCCGCGAGCTGACCGTTGACGTGCAGCGTGCAGCCGGCGAGCCGCAGGTCGACGTCGCGCAGATTGGTCGGGCTGCTGCCGAGGATGACGCCGCCGGACGACGCGTTGTCCGCGACGGTGTCGAAGATCGAGATTTTCCAGTCGCGGACCCGCGAGTCGACGATCTCCAGCGACGGAAGCACGAAGTCGACCGCGCGGACGGCGTCGGCGACGGTCACGCCCGGACCGCGCAGCGGCGCGCCGAGCACGAACGCGATCTCCGGTTCGATGCGCGGCTGCAGGAACCGCGTCGTCGGGATCGGCTGGTGTTCGAGCAGGAACATCGAGCTGGTGAGGTGCCCGAAGTCGGGCTGGTTCACGCCCATCTGGCGCTGCATCGCCGCGGAGGCGAGGCCGACCTTGTGGCCGCGCACCACGTCGCCCGCCGCCACCCACGCGCGGACTTGCTCCTGTTGCACGCGGTAGGCGTCTTCGACGGTCGCGTCGGGGAAGGTCTTCACGAGCGGATCGATCGGCTCGCGTCGCTCGTACGCGCTTGTCAGCAGCGCGACGGCGTCCTGCAGCTCAGCGGGTTCCACGGGTCGGACTCTGCCTGACCGAGCCGCCCGCGCCAACCCGGTCGTTCCATTCACCGGTACGAGCCACTTCTCTCGCTCGCTAATCTCTTGCGCGCGAGAGTTTGTCGGCGTACCGTACTTCGTGTTGGCTCCCAGAGAGGACGTGACCCGCGATGGCACCCACCGAGACCGAAGTCGCCCAGCTCGCGCAGACCCGCGACCGGCTGCGGGAGCAGCATTTGCACCCGGCGGAGGAACGTCCGGCGACCGTCGGCCGCGGCATCCACCACACCGCGCTGCTGTCCAGCGACGTCGAGCGGACGATCACCTTCTACCAGGACATTCTCGGCTTCCCGCTCACCGAGCTGATCGAAAACCGCGACTACCCGGGGTCGAGCCACTTCTTCTTCGACGTCGGCAACGGCAACGCGGTCGCGTTCTTCGACCTGCCCGGCCTCGACCTCGGCCCGTACGCGGAGGTGCTCGGCGGCCTGCACCACCTGGCCCTGTCGCTCACCCCGGAAGCGTGGGCGGGCGCGCGCTCCCGGCTCGACGCCGCCGGCGTGAAGTACCAGGAAGAGAGCGGCACGTCGATCTACTTCGCGGACCCGGACGGTGCCCGGATCGAGCTGATCGCGGACGACCTCGGCGAGATGTACGGGTCGAAGATCGGCTGAACCACTGGACTCGGTGCGCCGCCGGGTTCAGAGTGTGGGCCCATGGGCGACTGGGCGGCTTCGCGGCAGAAAGCACGGCTCGACCGGCGGGAAGCGATCGACGAGCTGATCGCGCGGGTCCGCTTCGAGGTGCGGCTGCACCTGGCGGAACCGACCGCGATCAGCCGGTACGACGAGCTCGCCGAGGTGTTCGCCCTCGGCCACAGCGAGTGTGCAGCGCTGCTGGCGCACCGGCGGTTGCTGCCGTGGTGGGAGCGACGGCTGCTCACGCGGTTCGCACGTCGGCTGCACGGCCGCGCGATCGTGGGCAGTGTCGCGGACGTGCCCGCGGGCGAGCCGGTCGCTGGTGCTTTTCGCGCGGAGATCAGCCGTCTCCTTCCGGACGCGGGTGATACCGGTGCCCGCTATGACCTGCAAGGACGCGGTCTGCTGACTGTCTTTCGGCTAGCGCTCGGCGCCCGCGGCGAAGTGTGGCCGGACCGGAACGAAGTCGCGTCCACCGTCGCGCGCAATGTTTTGGCCTGCAGCTCCGCGTTCCTGCGGCGGTCGCCGTGGCACGTGCTATGGCCGGTGTATCGCGTCCGCGGGCTGCGGCTGTGGCGGTTGTGACGCGGCGGAATCGTTCGCTGGGTCGGGATGTTGAGGAGAGTATGAAGCCTGAAGAGATCCTCGCTGGTGCGCGCACGATCGCTGTGGTCGGCCTGAGCCGTGACCCGGGCAAGGCCGCGCACGGCGTACCGGCTTCGCTGCAAGCGCACGGTTTCCGGATCATCCCGGTGCATCCGTCGGCGACTGAACTGCTCGGGGAGAAGGCTTACCGGTCGCTGGAGGAGATTCCGGAACTGGTGGATCTGGTGGACGTCTTCCGCCCTGCCGAGGAAGCACCGGACATCGCCCGTTCCGCGGTGGCGATCGGGGCTAAGGCGTTGTGGCTGCAGCAGGGGATCGTGTCGGCGGAGGCGCGGAAGATCGCTTCGGAGGCCGGGCTGGAGTATGTCGAGGACCGGTGCACTGCCGTGGTGCGGGCGGTGGCGGGGATTTCACTGAATTAACCGGGCGAACGCTTGGGAACGCCCTGGTTTCGCGATGAAGTCCGCGATTGTTTGTGCGCATTCTTTCGGGCTGTGCACTGACGTGTCGCATTCGATGTCGTAACCGCCGTGGGCGTGCACGATCGGATACTGCCGCTCTGCCAGACCGGCGGGGCGGTCGCCTCGCGCCTGCTCGCGCCGCTTTAGCTCTGGCAGCGGGCAATGCACACCTACGAAGGTAACTTCCTGCTCCCGCAACACTTCCAGGCAGTCGGCAAGCCAGTGCGGCCGGAGTACGTGGTCGGCGATCACGCCGTTACCCGCCGCCGCGAGCCCGGCCAGCATGCGGTGGTAGCCGCGCACCGTCCGTTCGAAAACCGCGTCGAACTCCGGCGTGCCGAATTCGGGGGTCCGTGTCCGCGACCGCATGCTGTTGACCGCGTCTCGCGGCAGGCAGAAATAGGGACCCGGCAGCAAATCCAGCAGTTCCGCCGCGATGCTCGACTTGCCGGAACTGGACGTACCGTTGAGGAAAATGACGTGTCCGCTCATCCGACGAGCCGGTAGCCCACCCCGCGCACCGTCTCGATCGTCCGCGTCCCGAACGGCGCGTCGATCTTCCGCCGCAAATACCCCACATAAACCTCGACCACGTTCTCGTCCCCCTCGTAATGCGCGTCCCAAACGTGTCCGAGGATCTCGTTCTTCGTCAACGCCGCACCCTGCCGCCGCAGCAGAAACTCCAGCAACCCGAACTCCCGCGCGGTCAGCTCGATCCGCGTCTCTCCCCTGTGGACAGTGCGCGCAGCCGGATCGAGCTGCAGATCACCAGCGGTCAACACCGCCGGGCGAGCTGGTGCGCCCCGGCGGAGCAACGCCCGGAGCCGAGCCAGCAAAACGACGAACGAGAACGGTTTCGAGAGATAATCGTCCGCGCCGAGGTCGAATGCGTCCGCCTCGTCGTACTCGCCGTCCTTCGCCGTGAGCATCAGCACCGGCGTCCAATTCTCCGCTGCCCGCAAGCGTTTCAGCACTTCATAACCGGAAAGCTCGGGAAGCATGATGTCGAGCACCACGGCGTCGTAATCGTGCTCCATCGCCGACCAGAGCCCGTCCCGGCCGGTGTGCGCCACGTTCACCGTGAACCCCTCGGCGACCAGGCCGCGGCGAAGGGTTTCGGCGAACTCCAGCTCGTCCTCCACGATCAGCAACCGCATGCTCAGTCCTCCTCGATCCGGGGCAGTTCGATGCTCGGCAGTTCGATCACGAAGTGCGCGCCCGGGTAACTCGGGTCGGCGACGTCGACGTACCGCGCGCGGCCGCCGTGCCGGGCCGCGATGCCGGCCACGATCGACAGGCCCAGTCCGGTCCCGCCGCGCCGCCGCGAAGCGTCCAGCCGCACGAACCGCTCGAACACTCGCTCCCGGTCGCCCTCGGCGACGCCCGGGCCGTCGTCGCTCACCTCCACGACGACCATCTCATCTTGCACCGAACTCGCAATCCGGATCCGCTCGCGCGCGTGCCCGCACGCGTTGTCGACGAGGTTGCGTACGGCGCGACGCAGCTGCGCCTCACTGCCACGCACCTTCGCCGGTCCGGCGCGCACTTCGATTTCGACAGCCGCTTCGCCGCGTACGCGTTCAGCTTCCGCGCGAACGATGTCGTCCAGATCGACTTCGGTACGCGCGGGCCGGTCGGTGGCGTCGTCGGTGCGCGCGAGCATCAGGAGGTCGTCGACCAGCTCTCGCAGGCGCGCGGTCTCGCGGGTAATCACCGGCACCAATTCGTCGGTGGTCTCGGGGTGCTGGTTTGAAACGTCGAGCGCGGTGCTGATGGTCGACAGCGGCGAGCGCAGCTCGTGACTCGCGTCGGCGACGAAGCGGCGTTGCGCGGCCTGTGCGGACCCAAGCCGCTCAAGCATCTCGTTGAGCGTGACAGCGAGCCGGTGCACCTCGTCGCCGCCAGGCGGCAGCGGTACGCGCAACGCGAGGTCGCGCGTCGAAATCTCAGCGACAGTGCGCCGCATCCGCTCCACTGGGCGCAGCGCAGAGCCGACAGAGCGGTACACCGCGAAGCCAGCGATACCGAGCAGCGGCAGCGAGATCAGCCCTAACAACAGCGTAAGCCGAGCTGAGGCTTCGGTGACCGGCTCTAGGGACCGTGCGGAGATGACGGTGAACGGTCCGCCCGGCCCGTTGACGCCTTCCGAAACCAAGCGGTAGTCGCTGCCGTCGCCGTCTAAGCCGAGCGGCAGTGTCTCGACGGTCTCCTGTCCCGGAGCCGGGCGCGCGGCGGTGATAGCCGGACGGCCGACGATCGCCGGGTCGCTCGCGATAGGCGTGCTTCGCGGCCCGAGGACCTGCGTCACGGCTTCAGTGTCCCCAGTGCTCGCGACGTCGCTCGGGGACAGGTCTCGCGCGCCCGCGCGCACGAGTTGGACAGCAACCTGCCTCGCGGTACTTCGCGCGCTCTCGGTGACGCTTCGGTCGAGGGACTGTTGCAGCAACAGCACCACGACGACGCACGCGGTCGCGATGGCCAACGCGAGCGCGAGCACGGCAACCCCGGTTGTCCGCATCCGGACACCTGCGGCAGCGAGAAGTCTCACGCACGCAGCGTAACGAGCGCGAAGGGACGTCATCGGGCGCGGCGTGCGGCCAGCCGTTCCGAGCGCAGCGTGTCCACCTCAGTCAGGTCCAACGGCTTCAGCGCATGGCCGAGCACCCACGACAACAGCAGGTCAGCCAGCTCGGGATTGCGCGCCAGCGCCGGGCCGTGGAGGTAGGTGCCGAGCACGTGATCGGTGACCGCGCCCTCAGTGCCGTCGCCGTTGCCCGTGCCCCGGACGACGCGGCCCAGCGGTGCGCTGCCCGGGCCGAGCACACTCGCGCCCTGATGGTTCTCGAAGCCGGTCAACGGCGTCTCGAGCAGGTTCGGTTCGACGATCAGCTCAGCCACCGCACGCTGCTCCGCCGGCTCGGTGACGAGGTCGAGCAGTCCCAGCCCAGCGTGTTCGATGCCGTCGACGCCGCGGAAACGCTTGCCGAGAATCTGCAGACCCGCGCACACCCCGAACACCGGGCGTCCCGCATTCGCCGCGCTGCGCAGCCCCGCCGAGTTGCGCAGGAAGTCCGCGGCCAGCACCTGCGCCATGTCCTCGCCGCCGCCGAGCAGGTAGAGGTCCAAAGTGGACGGTACCTCGGAGTCCAGCGAAACCGGCACCACCTCGGCGTCGTAACCGCGCCACTGCAAGCGTTTGCAGAGCACCTGTGCGTTGCCGGAATCGCCGTAGGTCCCCAGCACCTCGGGGAGCAACAAGCCGATGCCGACGGTCGAATCAGACATCGGGCAACCGGTCCACCAGGTCGCGGAAGGCGGTGTAGTTCGCGACGAGTTCGACCCCGCCCGGCGGCAGCGTGTCGATCGCGCTGACCGGATCCGGGGCCGACCAATGCGGCACCTCGGCGTAGCAAAGCCGCACCGCGAGGTCCGCCGACCGCTCGCCGGCCACGACGACCTGACGGCCCCGCAGCCGCTCGAAGTGCACGTCCCAGAGCCACGACAGGTCGCGGCCGTCCGCCTCGTGCGCGTTGACCGCGACGACGACCGGAGTGTCCTCGTCGAGCACGCGCAACGTTTCGGCCCAGCCAGCCGGATTTTTCGCAAGCATGAGCCGAACCGAATGCCGGGTGCGGCGAATCGTGCGGTAGCGGCCGCCGATGTCGGTGATTGTGCGCAGCCGCGCCGCGGCGGTGTGCGGCGGCACGCCTACGCAGTGCGCGGCAGCGAGTGCGAGAGCGGCGTTCGCCCGGTTGGCCTCGCCGGGCAGCCGCAGGTCGAGGTCGACTTGCCGCCCGCCGGGCGTGTGGACCAGGTCGCCGTCGAGGGTCCAGGTCGGCTCCGGGCGAGCGAAAGCGCACACCGCGCAACGCCATTCGCGATCGGTGTGCGTGATCGCGCCGCCGCAGCGCGGGCAGGAGACGGAATCGCCCGACCAGCGCCGTCCGGTGCCGACCCACACCGGGCGCGCCGCCGCGGCGGCCGCCGACGTGACCAGCACGTCGTCGCAGTTCGCGACCACGACCGTGCGCGACAGACCGGCGAAGGCGGCGCGGAGGTCGCGCTCCATCATCCGGACCTCGCCGACGCGGTCGAGCTGGTCACGGCTGAGGTTGAGCAGCACGAGCGCCGCGGGCTGCACCTGCTCGGCCACCCACGGAACGTAGGTTTCGTCCACCTCCAGCACCGCGTACGGCGCGTCGGGACTGGCGGCGAGCGCGGCCACCAGACCGTCGGGCATGTTCGCGCCGTCGCCGTTGTGCGCGACTTCGGCGAGGGCTTCGAGCGCGCGGGTCAGCATCAGCGACGTGGTGGTTTTGCCGTTCGTGCCGGTGACGATCACGACCGTGCGGTCGCGGCCGAGCCTGCGCAACGCCTTGGGGTCGAGCCGCAGCGTGACGCGGCCGCCGATCACCCCGCCGCGGCCCAGCCGGGCGGTACGGGAAAACCACGCGGTCAGCCGCCCGGCGGCGACCGACGCCCGGGTGCGCAGACGTGTGGACATCACCCAAACCGTGCGGCACGGGCGCTGTGATTTTCCTGAGAGGGTGACTCCAGTCTCCGTTACCCTTTGTAAGCACTCTTACCGATCGGAGGTTGAACCATTCGGCGCAACCTTGACCTTGCACAATGACAGAGTTCGGTCAAGATCTTCCGTCCATACATCGGAGGTGTTAGCGTCCAACCCCGCTTGATGGCACCACGCACCGGTGACCGGGAACGCAGAGCGACAGGCGGAGGGCGAACGTGGACGCAGCAGCACGCGGGCTGGACCAAAGCGGCACCCTGGAGCGCGGGCTGGCGGTGCTCGAACACGTCGGGCAGCACCAGGAAATTTCCACGAACGCGCTCGCCCGGCAACTGGGTTTGTCCCGCAGCGCCGCCTACCGGATCGTCGGCACGCTGAAGCGGCTGGAGTACCTGGAGGCCGACACTGTCACCGGACGCGTGCGGCTCGGCACCCGGCTGGTCGAACTGGGCGCCCGCGCGATGGCGGCGACCGACCTGCACCGCTGCGCGCCGCGGTATCTCACCGCGCTGGCCGAGCGGTCCGGGGAGACGACGTACCTCGCGGTGCCGGACAACGACGCGATGGTCTACGTCGCGACCGAACGCAGCGCCAGCGCGGTCACGCTGTCCTGCCGCCTCGGCACTCGACGGCCGCAGCACGCGACGTCGCTGGGCAAGGCCTGGCTGGCCGCGTTGCCGGAGGCTGACCGGGTGGAGCGCGTGCGCCGGATGAAGCTGGACAGCCTCACCCTCAAGACCATCAACGACCCGGTCCGGTTGCTGGACGAACTGGCGCGCACCCGGCGGCGCGGCTGGGCCGTCGACGACCTGGAGAACGAGCCCGACGTCGGCTGCGTCGCAGCGGCCGTGCGGGACCACTCGGGCCGTCCGATCGCGGCGATCAGCGTCGCCGGGCCGGCTCCCCGCGTGATGCGCCGGGCGGACGAGCTGGGCGCGACGGTCGCCGGGACCGCAGCCGCGTTGTCGATGCGGCTGGGGTACGTCCGGAACCGCTGAGGCCTTCGGTCTTAGCCGCGGACACCGGCTAGTCGCGGATCCTCGCGGCGGCAGTACGAGCCGTCTCATTCCAGCCAAGCAGAGACGTCGGATGAGCGCCCCGGACGGCCGAGGCATGCCGCCTTTCACCGGATCGGGTCGGACGGCCGGTTTCCATCTTCGCTACCTGCGGAAACAGGTTATCCACAGGCGTGTCGACTTGTGGACAACCCTGGGGATGGCTGATGGCGACGGCGGGAATTGTCGGCGTGGTGGTGGACCGTTGCGGGCATGTCGATCACTGCCGCACCGCACGGTGCCCCGCTACCTCGTTCCCGCTTCCAGCTTGCTGCACGACTCGGCCCGTCCCAGCAGCAGCACGCGCTCCCGTTCGTTGCCGGTCATCTTCGCCGCGCGCTCGAACTCGGCGCGCGCCTCGTCCCGGCGGCCCAGTTTGTACAGAAAATCGCCGCGCACGCTCGGCAGCAGGTGGTAGTTCTTCAGCGCGGGCTCAGTCAGCAATTTGTCCACCAGCGCGAGCCCGGCTTCCGGCCCCTCGGCCATCGAGACCGCGACGGCCCGGTTCAGCTCGACCACCGGAGACGGCGTGAGCTGCGCAAGGCCCGCGTACAGGGCCGCGATCCGCGCCCAGTCGGTCTCTTCCGGTGCGACCGCGACGGCGTGGCACGCGGCGATCGCGGCCTGCGCGGAATACGGCCCGTACGTGCCGTCCGCCAGCCGTTCGGACCGGGCCAGCGCGGTGAGGCCGCGCTGGATCAGCAGGCGGTCCCAGCGGCTGCGGTCCTGGTCCATCAGCAGCACCGGTTCGCCGTTCGTGCCGGTGCGCGCCGCCGAGCGCGACGCCTGGATTTCCATCAGCGCGACCAGTCCGTGCACTTCCGGTTCGGCGGGCATCAGTCCGGCCAGCACCCGGCCGAGCCGCAACGCGTCCTCGCACAGCGCGGGCCGCATCCAGTCGTCGCCGCGCGTAGCGGAATAGCCCTCGTTGAAGATCAGGTAGATCACTTCGAGCACGGCCGGGACCCGCGCCACGCGTTCGTCTCCGACCGGCGTTTCGAACGGCACCTTGGCCTCGGCGAGCGTCTTCTTCGCCCGCACGATGCGTTGCGCGACAGTGGATTCCTTCACCAGGAACGCGCGGGCGATCTCGTCGGTGCTGAGCCCGCCGAGCATGCGCAGCGTGAGCGCCACCCGCGCCTGGGTGGACAGCACCGGATGGCACGCGGTGAACACCAGCCGCAGCAGGTCGTCCTCGATCTGCTCGTCGTCGAGCACGGCGTCGAAGTCGGGCAGCACGCCCTCGCCGAGCTGTTCGGCTTCCCGCCCGATCTCGTCCAGCTTGCGGCCGAGGGTTTCGTTCCGCCGGAACAGGTCGATGGCCCGCCGCTTCGCGATCGTCATCAGCCAGGCGCCCGGGTTGCGCGGCACCCCGGTTTCCGGCCACTGCTCGAGCGCGGCGACGAGCGCGTCCTGCGCCAGCTCCTCGGCGAGGCCCACGTCGCGGGTCATCCGCGCGAGACCGGCGATCACTCTCGCCGACTCGATCCGCCAAACGGCCTCTACCGCACTTCGCGTGTCCACCGGCCCATCAGACCGGCCCGGCCCGCCCGAGGCAACCCTCGGGCGGGCACGACGTCACAGCTCGCCGGACATCGGGCGGATCTCGACGGTGCCTGCCTGCCGGTCCGGATTGGGCGCCCTCTTCATCAACTCGACGATTTCGGCGAGCGACTCCCCCTCCAGAATCCACACACCGGCGACGAGTTCCTTGGTCTCGGCGAACGGGCCGTCGACCACGCTCGGCTCCGCCTCGCCGTCGAACCACAGCAGCCGGGCGCCTTCCGCGCTGGGCGTCAGTCCGGCCGCCTGCACGAGGTGACCGGATTCGGCGAGTTCCTCGTTGAACCGGCCCATCTGCTCGAGCAATTCGGCGCTCGGCGCAGCTCCCGCCTCCGATTCCTGGCTGGCTTTCACCAGCACCATGAACCGCATCAGTTCTGCGCAGCCTGCTCGCGCAGCTTCTCTTCGGCCTCTCGCAGTTCCGGGGTGAGGTTGTCGCCGAAGTCCTCGGCGTCGAAGATCCGCCGGATCTCGATCTCGTGGTGCGCCCCGTCGGTGTTGGGCACCCGCTTGATCCACTCCACGGCTTCCTCGAGCGAACGGACCTGGAGGATCCAGAACCCGGCGATCAGCTCCTTGGTCTCCGCGAACGGACCGTCGACCACGCTGGGCTCGCTGTCCCCGGAGAACTTCACCCGGGCGCCCTCGGAGCTGGGCGCCAGTCCCTCGCCCGCGAGCATTACGCCGGCCTTCACGAGTTCCTCGTTGAACTTGCCCATCTCGGCGAGCAGCTCGGTGCTGGGCATCTGGCCCGCTTCGCTCTCTTCGCTGGCCTTCATGATCACCATGAATCGCATCTTCGGTTCCCCTTCGCTCTCGGCTTGCTTCCACCACTGCGTCGAACGGGCCGGGGCCGGATCGACAAGGTCTTCGAACTTTTTTTCTCGTCGCGAAACTAGCAGGTCAGGCGAACCTCGGAGGACAAATCGGGCGTGGGAGAATCGTTGTCCGTGGCAGTACTCCCCGAAGCTCTCCGCGCCGCGCTCGACGACGAGCTGGCCCGGTTCCCCGAATCCCGGCTCGCGCAGGCCGTGGACCGGCTCAGCAAGCGTTATCGACAAGGTGACTCGGCGACGTCGCCGATCCTCTCTTCGGAGCTGGATGTCGCCGCGTACGCCGGGTACCGGATGCCGGCGACGTACGCGGCGGTCAGCGCGGTGCTGGGCGAGGTGGCTGCCGCCGCGCCCGGTTTCGTGCCGAAGACGCACGTCGACATCGGCGGCGGCACCGGAGCAGCAGTGTGGGCCGCGGCCGACGTCTGGCCGTCGCTGGAGAAGTGCACTGTCCTGGAGCAGGTGGCGGCCGCGCTGGCGCTGGGACGCAAGCTGGCGGCGAACGCCGACGAGCCGGCCGTCCGCACCGCGGTCTGGCAGCGCGGACTGGTCGATTCCGCGTCCGCGGCGCCGGAGGCCGATCTGGTCACGCTCTCGTACGTGCTCGGCGAGCTTCCCGAACGCGGCCGTGCCGACGTCGTCCAATGGCTCGCCGCGAAGGCCGGCACGGTCGTGCTCATCGAGCCCGGCACGCCAGCGGGGTTCGCGCGGATCCGCGAGGCTCGCGAAGTTCTGCGCGAGATGGGCCGCAGCGTGGTGGCGCCGTGCCCGCACGATGACGTCTGCCCGATCAAACCGGGCGAGGACTGGTGCCATTTCTCCGCACGGCTTCCCCGAAGCGGGGTGCACCGGCGGATCAAATCCGGCACGCTGGGATTCGAGGACGAGAAGTTCTCGTACGTGGCGGCCACGTCGGCACCGGTCGACCGTCCGTCGGCCCGGATCATCCGGCATCCGCGCAAGCACAAGGGGTTCGTGCAACTCGACCTCTGCACCGCCGACGGGCTCGCGCCCGGCACCGTCGTGTCGAAGCGGCACGGCGTGCGGTACCGCGCCGCTCGCGACGCGGAATGGGGAGACGCCTGGAGCGTGGAGTAACCCGGCTTCCCCGGTCGCGATGTCTGGATGGCCGCGTCGGCTCCGACTGTCTGGTGTCAGCGGATCTGAACCGGAGAGGACACCACATGGACTTCCACGAGCGTTGCGCCGAGATCCTGCGGCAGACGGAACTGCTCGCCGCGGCTGTCGAAGGCGCGGACCGGACGGTGCGGGTCGCGGCCTGCCCGGAGTGGGATCTCGGACAGTTGCTCGATCACGTCAGCACCGGGCACCGGTGGGCGGAAGAGACCGTGCGGACGCGGGCCGACCATTGGCTGCCGGAGGACCGGCTCCAGAACCCGGTGAGCACCCCGAGACCGGCGTCGTGGCTCATGGACGGGGCGAAGGCGTTGGTGGCGACGCTGCGCGAAGCGGGTCCGGACGCGGAGGTGTTCACGCCGGTCCCGAACGGACCGCCCCGGGCAGCGTTCTACGCGCGCCGGTTCATGAACGAGACACTGATCCACCGCGCCGACGCGACGCTGGCCGCGGGCGGGGAATTCACCGTCACGCCGGAAGTCGCGCACGACGCGATGGAGGAATGGCTGGAACTCGGGTCGCTGCCGCAATTGCTGGAGTACGTACCCCAACGCCGCGAGCTGCTCGGCCCGGACCGCACGATCCACCTCGCGCCGACCGACCACGCGGCGTCCTGGACGGTCGACCTCACCGGCGATCAGCTGGCCTGGCATCCGGGTCCGCCGGCGGACGCGGCGGCCACCGCGTCCGCACCGCTGGGCGACCTGCTGCTGATGGTCTACGGCAGGCTGTCGCCGGAGATCGCGCACCGCACCGGCGACACGGAATACCTGGACCGCTGGCTTTCGCTCGTCGGGTTCGGCTGAGCCGGTCAGTCCCAGCGGATCGGGAGGCTCTTGATCCCGTTCTGGAAGTTCGACCGCAGCCGGCGGGGTTCGCCCGCGAGACGGACCTCGCCGAGCTGGTCGAATACCGCCGCGAACAACGCGCGCATCTGCATCCGCGCGAGATGCGAACCGAGACAGAAATGCGGGCCGTGACCGAACGTCAGGTGTTCGCTCGGCGCGCGCGTCACGTCGAACACGTCCGGATCGGGAAAGACGGTCTCGTCGCGGTTGGCCGAGGAGAACCACACCACGACCTTGTCCCCGGCCTTGATGTCCACATCGGACAGTCGAGTGTCCTGGGTCGCGGTGCGGCGGAAGTGCATCACCGGCGTGTGCCAGCGCAGCATCTCTTCGACCGCACCGGGAAGCAGGCTGCGGTCGTCGAGAAGCTTGCGGTACTGCTCGGGATGCGCGAGCAACGCGGCCATCCCGCCGGGCAGGCCGTTGCGCAGGGTTTCGTTGCCCGCTACGGAAAACAGCCAGAAAAGGTTCTCGAACTCCTCGATCGACACGCGGCCGCCGTCGTCGTCCACGTAACGCATCAGGTTGCTCATCACGTCGTCGCCGGGGTGCTCGCGTTTGTGCTCGCCAAGCGCGTGCGCGTAGGCGTAGAGGTCCGGCATTCCGGCGCGGCTGCGCGGATCCGGCATCTGGCCGCCCGGACCGGGTTCCGGACGCACGGCCAGCGCGGCACGGGCGAGGTCGGTGACGTCGTCGGCGTTGACGGTCGCGCTCACCGCGTATTCGGCGTCCTGGAAGCCGATCACGCGGTTGCTCCAGTCGAACATCAGCCGGCGATCCTGTTCGGGCACGCCGAACACCTCGGCGAGCGTGAGCAACGGCAGATCGGCGGCGATGTCCTTGGCGAAATCGCATGCGCCGCGATCGGCCACCGCCGCGACGAGATCCCGCGCCCAGCCTTCGATCCGTTCCGTGATCCGGCCGACCGCGCGCGGGGTGAACGCCTTCGTGAGCAGCCCGCGCAGCCTGCCGTGCTCGGGCGGGTCCATGTTGAGCATCATCCGGCGCACGTACCGCAGATCCTCCGCGCTGGCCGGGTCGCGGATCTGCGTGCCGCCGAGCTGCGACGAAAACACCGCCGGGGTGCGGAGCACGTGCCGCACGTCGGCGTGGCGCAGCACCGCCCAGAAGTCGCCGATCCGCGTCACCGGCGTTTCCCGGCGCAGACGGGCAAGCAGGTCGTATGGCACGCCCGTGACGTAGGTGTCCGGGTCGGCGATGACAGCACTCGACACGTTCCGACCCTAGCCCCGAGACCGCCGCCTGCGGAAAGATCCGTCCGGTGGAAAAGCTGAAGCTGCGCGTCACCGGACAAGGCGGACCGCCGGTCCTGCTCCTGCACGGGCTCGGCGCCACCGGCGCGGTCTGGGACGGCCTCGCCGGGCTGCTCGACCAGCGGCTGCTCGCCCCGGACCTGCCCGGCCACGGCGGCTCGCCGCGACTGCCCGAGTACACGTTCGAGGCGCTCGCGGCCGCGGTCGCCGACGCGCTGGACGAGCCCGGCCCGGTCGCCGTCCTCGGCCATTCGCTCGGCGGGGTCGTCGCGCTGGAGCTGGCGAGCGGCCGCTACGGGCTCGACGTCAGCAGCGTGCTGGCGGTGGGCATCAAGGTGGAGTGGAGCGAAGACGACCTGGCCCGTGCCGCCGCGATGGCAACCCGTCCGCCGCGGCTGTTCACCACTCGAGAGGAGGCCGAAACCGCCTACCTGAAGATCTCCGGGCTGACCGGCCTGGCCCCGGCAGATCCCGACGGCGTCACCGAAACCGCGGACGGCTGGCGGCTGGCCCTGGACTCGCCCGCCTTCGGCGTCGGCCGCCCGGACATGCCGAGCCTGCTGGCGGCCGCGCGCTGCCCTGTGGTGCTCGCCACCGGGGAGAACGATCCGATGTGCCGTCCCGAGCAGCTGCGGGCCCTTGTTCCCGAGGCAGTGGTCCTGTCCGGGCTCGGGCACAACGCGCACGTCGAGGACCCGGCGGCGGTGGCGGCGCTGCTCACCCCGCGAAGCGACTGAGCAGGCGCTTAGACTGGCCGGGTGACGACGATCGATCCGACCCGGACCGGGCTAGACCAGCTGCTGAAGCTCGAACCGCTCGAGCTGAACCTGTTCCGCGGCTGGTGCCACCAGGGTTCGCCGCAGCGGGCGTTCGGCGGTCAGGTCGCGGCGCAGGCGCTCACCGCGGCCGGCGCGACCGTGCCCGCGGCGCGGCACGTGCATTCGCTGCACGGCTATTTCATCCGCGGCGGGCGCACCGACATGCCGATCATCTACGAGGTCGAGCGCACTCGTGACGGCGGTTCGTTCACCACGCGCCGGGTCGTCGCGATCCAGAACGGCGAGAGCATTTTCAGCCTGTCCGCGTCGTTCCAGACCGAGGCGGACAGCAGTGCGCACCAGGCGCGGATGCCGGACGTCCCCGCCCCGGACGAGGCGGGCGTCGTCGAGCAGGACCGCTCGCCGATCGTCCTGTCCGCCATCGAGGTCCGCTTCGTCAGCAGCCCGGAAACCGGCCTCCCCGACACCGGCCGCGGCCCGCGTCAGCAGATCTGGGTCCGGGCGAAAGACGCGCTGCCGGACGCCCCGCTGGCGCACGTCTGCGCGCTCACCTACATCTCCGACATCCGCCTGGCAGGCACCGCCCTGCTGCCCCACCGCGACGACCCGGGCGAACCGCAGCTGACGTCGCTGGACCACGCGGTGTGGTTCCACCGCCCGTTCCGCGCGGACGAATGGCTGCTGTTCGACATGGAAAGCCCCAGCTACGCGAACACCCGAGGCCTGACCCACGGCGAATTCTTCACCACCGACGGACGGCTCGTGGCCTCAGTGACCCAGGAAGTGCTGCTGCGCAGGCGCTGACTCAGTCCGATGTAGACAGTTCAGCCAAGCCGCACCCGCACCGGCCCGGCAGGCTCGGCGGCAACCTCGGCGACCGGCTCGCGCAGCACCTTCGACAACTGCCACGCCTCGAGCCCGGCGAGAACAGTGTTCGCGACAACAAGCACCAAGTACAACCCGGCCTGCACCGAAAGCCGGAACGGATGCTGGTCGGAAGCCCCGGCCAGCAACGAAATGTGGCACGCGACCACGACCGCCATCGACGCCGCGGACAACCCGCCCAGCACGATGAGCAACACCCGCAGCACCCGCGTGCGCCGCCAGTTCAGGTAGCCGGTCTGGACCAACCCCGGCGTGCTGACCATGACCAGCCCGCAGCCGTACCCGGAAAACCCGCCGACCACGCCGCCGCCCGCGACCAGCGCGGTAGTCAGGTGATACGAAACCGGAACCCGGTAGGCGGCGAGGATCGCGGCCACGCAGACCAGCAGCCCCAACGGCAGGTGCGGCCAGCCGTACCAGGGAAGCCGCCGCTCCATCCGGAGAATCGTCGGCAGATCGATGTCGCGGTACGCCTCGGGGTCGCGCAAAGCCATTCGCACCGTTCCTCTCGTCCCGGAAACCCCCGGTGTGTGCGCGGTGACCGGCGAAGCCTAGGGCAGGCCGCCCGACCGTGCAAAATCCACCCGAACCCGCCGCTGAGCGGGACCAGGTCACCGCCCCTTACTTTCGCACCCGGCCCCCAACCCGTCCGCCCGGCTGGGCAGACCGCGTGACCCACGCCACCCGTCGGCCCGCGCGCATCCTCCCGACCAGCAGGAATTATCCCGGAATCCGCATTCACTTCTTGCGCTTCCTCCGGGGTTGTCCCGGGATGTCCGGTAGAGCGATTTTCTGTCGGTGGTGCAAGTTAGGCTGCAGGCATGAACACCGACGAACCCACCGTCGCCGCCGAAGATCTCGCCCAAGGCCAGTGGTTCTGGCACGAACCCGCTCCCGGCCTGCGTTCCTGGCCGCTGCAGGTGGCCACGGCCGAGATCCTGGAAGACGCAGTCCGCATCATCACCACCGACGAGGTCCGGGAACTGGTCTCGTACGCCCGCGACCGCCGGGTCCGCCTGGCCGTCGCCTCCTGAGCCACAACACCAACAGCACCACCACTGGGGAATCTGGGGGACCGGGCCGGCCGCATCCGCGAGCGGCCCGTCCAATATGGACACCACGTCCGACGCTCCGGCTTTCGGCCGGATCTCACGCTGAATCTCCTGAACTTTTCGGCAGGGCTTGCTGCTCTGTCCTCACGCCGTGTGTCCGCGACACGACGCACTCCGCTCACGCCGCGTATTTGCTGCACGCATATCCGCCTCGCCACGTCCGCGGCGATCGCTGTCTCGCGCTGCCGTCTCGGCGCTGCACCGCGCCTGCCGCAGCTCACCAACCACGTCGCGATCGGTGCCGTAGCGCGGGAACCCGTTGCCTCGCAAGCAGAACTCACTCGCGTCGCTCGCCGATTATGCGTGAAAAGCAGGCACCACCGCGTTGCCCGACCAACCGGAAAGCCGCCCGCCGACCTCCGCTCGGCGCGATCAGCCGCGGCCAGGGTCAGCGGGAAAGAACTCCTTGCAGCAGGACATCCAAGAGATGCCGAGCGCGGGAATCCCACTCGTCCTCGTCCAGGCGCGTCAGATAGCCCGACAAGATGAACAGGTCCCGGGCGTCGATGTCGGGGCGGATGGATCCTTCGGCTTTTCCGGCGTCGAGCAGGAGGGTGATGGCGTCGCCGAGCGGGCCGTGGCTTTCTTCGGACAGGCCTTTCCACACCGCGGTTTCCAGTGCCGCGAAGACGCCGCGTTTGACTCGCGCGTATTCGGCGATCCGGTCGAACCAGCGGGACAGCGCCTCGACCGGTTCACACGCGGCCAGCAGTTCCGGAGCCAGCGCGACCAGGTCCTCCACCTCCTGCCGGTACACCTCGGCGAGCAGCTCCTCGCGTGTGGGGAAGTGCCGGTAGAGCGTTCCCTGCCCGACTCCGGCCGACTTGGCGACCGCGTTCAGGCGCAACTCTCCCGAGGAGGCGATCGCCTCGCGCGCGATCTCGACGATCCGCTCCCGGTTCTCCCGGGCGTCGGCCCGCTGAGCCGCGCTCATCGCCTGTGACCGGTACCTGTGGAAACGCACATACCGCAACGTTATCGCGGACCCTGCGAGAGCTGCATAATCTGCGGACCAAACGCTCCGTGGGGAAGGACAGCGCCCCCATCGGTCGATGACCAAGCGCATCCAGGGAACACCAGCCATCCACCCGCCGAAGACGGACGTTGCCCCGGGGAACGCCAGCGAGCTCAGTCGCCAATGGCTGAGAGCATCTCGGGAACACCAGCGCTCCTAGGGACCGCGAGCAGCACCCGCAAGGAAACAACCCCGCCCAGCAACAACGAAGAACCCCCGGCCTAGCCATCCCAGCGCGCCGCTCCGAACAGGACACCCTCCCCAAGACGTTGTCCGCCAACCCATTGATAACCCCCACCACCGGGTTGAAACACGCCACGCATAACTCACCGATTCGATTGACAACCCTTCCGACCCCGGCAGAGGCTGGTCACAAGCTGCCAATGCCCGGTGCGGTCCGGTTACCCTGTCAACGAGCCGAAAACCGCACCGAAAGGCCAACCCCGGCACGAACCGCCATCCGGTCACGACTTCCTAGTGAGGAAAACGATGTCTCTCGAGCACTCCGCACTGTCCGACGCCAGCCAGGACCGGCGGGTGGCCGCGTTGGAGGAGACTGTCGCGGGGCTGGTTCGGCGGGTCGGGGTGCTTGAGGCAGAGGCGGAGATCCGCCGAGTGCAGGCGCGCTACATGTTCCTCTGCGACACGCCTTGCCCCGAGTTCGGAGTCGGCGGCGACGACGAGCGGATCGATCTCATCATGGAGCTCTACACCGAGGACGCGGTCTGGGAGGGCGTCGGCGAGTACTACGACGGGCAGTTCGGGCGGGCCGAGGGCGCCGCGGCCATCCGGGCGCATTTCCAGCGGTTCTGGGGCGAGAAGAAAGACCCCGAGCTTCTGCTGAACGCCCATTATCTCACCTCCGAGCAGATCCACGTGGACGGCGACGAGGCCACGGGTCAATGGATCCACATGCAACCGTGGCTGTTCTCCGACGGGAAAGCGCTCCTGCGGTCCAGCCGGTTGAACAACGCGTTCCGCCGGGTAGGCGACACCTGGCGGATCACCCGCACGCGCACCGAAAACGTCTTCATCGCCCCGCTGCCGGAAGGCTGGGCCAGCGACTATCCCTCGGCCTCGGTGCTGATGAAGCCATGAGCGACGACCCGGTCGTGCACGTGGTGGACGACGACGAGGACCTCCGGCAGTCCCTGGTGTTCCTGCTGGAGAGCGTCGGCGTGCAGGCATTGACCTATCCGGACGCCCAGACCTTCCTCGACGAATTCGACCCGGCCGAGCCCGCGGTCGTGATCGTCGACGTGCGCATGCCCGCGATCAGCGGTTTTCAGCTGCAGGAAAAGCTCGCGGAAATCGACTGTCCGGCTCCGCTGATCTTCTGTTCCGCGCACGGCGACATTCCGATGTCGGTCCGTGCGCTCACCGCGGGGGCGGTCGATTTCCTCGAGAAGCCTTACCAGGCCCAGCGCATGGTCGAGGTGGTTCAGACCCAGCTCATCGAGGCGCGCCGCCGGTTCGCGGAGCACGCGGAGCGGCAGGCGGTCCGGGCCCGACTCGACACGCTGACCCAGCGCGAGCGTGAGGTGCTTCGGCTGGTGGTCGACGGGATGCCCAGCCAGGCGATCGCGCACCGGCTGGGCACCAGCGTCAAAACTGTCGACGTGCATCGGGCGCGGATCAAGGCGAAGACGTCAGCGGACAGCCTCGGGACGCTGGTCCGCGACATCCTCACCCATCGCGTCACCGTTTGAGCGCGGTCTCCGCCCAGCTGCCTGTGGCCAGCAGCGCGGCCTCGCCGGAAGCACTGCCGACCAGCTGCAATCCCAGCGGCAAACCGGCCTCGTCGCGCAGGCCCGGGACGGCGATGACCGGCAGGCCCAGCGCCTGCCACGGGCGGCTGAGCACGGGGTCGCCAGTCGCCGCCAGGCCAGCAGGGGCCGAGCCGAGCGCGGCTGGGGTCAGGACGGCGTCGTAGCCGGCCACGAGCTCGGCCAGCCGGGCAGCGCCGGAAGCGACGACGTCCAGCGCGGCCTCGTACTCCGCGCGCGGCATGTCCTCGCCGGTACGCAGCAGTTGCGCGAGAGGGGCGCTGAGACGGTCCGCAGAAGCGAGCTCGACAGAACGTTCCCGCGCGGCTTCGTAGGCCATCACCACGGGGTGCGCGGCGATCAAGCCAAGAACCAGAGCAGGGTCCGGGAATTCATCGACCACGGCACCGGCAGCGCGCAGCAGAGAAACCGCAGTGCCAAGCGCGGTCTGCATAGCTGGGCTCGCGTCAGTCGGGGACCACACCAGCAATCGCGGTGCCGAAGAAGCAGTGACCTCCGGCTCCCCCGACAGCGCTGACCAGGCCAAGGCCAGGTCGGAAACCGTCGCGGTGAACATGCCGTGGCTGTCCAGGCTCGGGCTCAGACCGGTGACGCCGTCGACCGGGAACCGGCCCCGGGTCATGACCAGCGACGCGACTCCGCAGAACGCGGCCGGTCGCGTAACCGAGCCAGCGGTCTGCGAGCCCAAAGCCAGCGGGACGTGTCCAGCGGCGACGGCCGCGGCTGAACCGCTCGAGGAACCGCCAGGGGTGTGGCCGGGTGCCGCGGGGTTATCCGTGGGACCGGGTGCGAAGAAAGCGAATTCCGTGGTGACCGTCTTGCCGATCGGCACCGCGCCTGCCCGACGCCATTCGCTGACGATCGAAGCGTCCACAGTGGCCGGTGGAGCCTCCGCGCGCAGTACGGAACCGCAGCGGGTCGGAAGTCCGGCCAGGTCGATGATGTCCTTGACACCCAACGGAACTCCGCCCAGCGGCCCCGGCGAAGCAGGCAGGTAAGCCGACGAAACCCAAGCGTCGTAGGAAGCCGCCGCGACCCGCGAGCGGGCCTCTGCCACGGCCTCTTCCGGTGTCGTCCGGCCAGCGGTCAGGTCGGCGACCAGGGCGCGCAGCGACCACGGGCCGGTCACGGCTGAGTCCAGGCGGCGTCGGCGGTCCAGTAGTCCATGCCGCTCGCGCTGACCGCGTGCCGCCAGTCGGACGTCCGGCGCAGCAGCGGTTCGACGCGGGCGGTGGCCTCGTCGGCGGCGTCCGGGCCGTCGGCCGGGACCTGCCAGTGCACCCAGTCCAATTCGCGGCCGTGCTCGTCGTGCACGAAGAGGTCGACGTGCCGCCAGCCGTAGCCGTGCGTGTCGTTGTAGCAGGTCAGGGTCATCCGGTCCACGGGTTCTCCTCGATCAGGCGCTGAGTGCGGCAAGCCGGTGGAAGCGGCGCTGGAAGTACACCAAAGCACCGCTGTCCGGTGCGGTCAGCACCTTCTCGATCTCGACGAACAGCACCGAATGCGATCCGTGCTCCTGTTCGCCAGCGATCCGGCCGACCAGCGAGGCCGCCGCGCCGCGCAGGACCGGGGCGTCCTCGCTGTCGAGGTCCCAGCAGTCCTGGTCGAAGCGTTCGGAGGTCGGCACCTTGGTCGCGCCGGCGAAGTGCATGGCCAGGTCTTCCTGGCCGGGGCCGAGGACGTTGACGCAGACCTGGCCGTTGCCGACCAGGATCGCGTGCGACCGGCTCGACCGGTTCACGCAGACGAGCACGGTCGGCGGGCTGTCGGTGACTGAGCAGGCCGCGCTCACCGTCATCCCGGCGAGGCCGTGCGGGCCGGCGGTGGTCACGACGTTGACGGCCGCGGAGAGGTTGGCCATCGCGGTGCGGAATTCGCGCTGGGTCCGGGTCAGCTCGGACACGGTGCCTCCTAGGACTGGGGCCGGGACTTCTCTGACCGTACAAAGCCGCACCGGTCCGGGATATCGAGAACTTCCCCGGCGTAGCTGAAGAATTCCTAACCCGGGCCGGTCGCGGGCAGTGCGAAGCCGAAGCGCGAACCGCCGCCCGCGCGGTGTTCGGCCCAGATCGTCCCGTGCTGGCGGGTGATGATGCGGTGGCTCAGCGCCAGTCCGATGCCGCTGCCGCGCTCCTTCGCGGTGAACGACTCGTCGAACGGATTGCGCGGAAAGCCGCGGCCGCGGTCGTCCACGGTGACCACGCCGGTGTCGCCGTCGCGGCGCGTGGTGAGCACCAGGCTGCGCCGCTGCGCCGGGCACTGGGCCATTTCCTCGATCGCGTTGAAGCACAGGTTCAGCACGACCTGGCCGGTCAGCACGCGTTCGCAGTGCACGGGCACCGCTTCGGCCGACCGGTCGAAGGTCACCTCGATCGCGGCCGGTTCGGCTCGCAACCGCACGAAGTACAGGCATTCCTCGACGATCTCGTTGAGGTCGGCGACCTGCTCCACGTGCTCCAGATGCCCGACGAACGCACGCACGGACGACACGATCTGGCTCGCCCGCTCGATCTGCCGGACCGCGCTGTCGATGCCGTACACGACCGGCGCGGCATCGAGCGTCCGCGACCGGACACCGGCCAGGAAGTTGCCCGCGGCGGCGAGCGGCTGGCTCAGCTCGTGCGCGATCGCCATCGCCATGTCGCCCATCGCGGTGTAGCGCGCGAGGTAGTTCTCCCGGTGCAGGTCACGCTCGCGCTGAACCTCGCCGCGGATGCGTTCGGACACGTCGTGGAGCAGCAGCAGAAACGCGTCTCCACCAGGCTCGCGAAGCCGTTCGACGCTGCCCTCCAGCCACACGCGACCCTGAATTTCCAGCCGAACTTGAGTGGCCGGCACCGCGCGTTCGCGGACCTCGTCCCAAGTGGCCGGACGGTCGTCGAGACGCAGCGCTGCGTAGTCGGTCAACCGGCCCAGCGGCTCATCCGGCGTCGCCCCGAACAGCGCGACCGCGGAGTCCGTCGCGAACCGCAGCTCGCCCGAGCCGTCGAGCATCAGCGCGACCGCCGACGTCTGCCGGGCCAGCGCGTCCACCCAGGACGTGGTCAACCGCAGCTCGCGCTCGATTTCCTGCTCGCGTTCGATGTCGCGGAACTGCACCATCACCGCCGGACCCTGGGCCAGCTCGACCCGCGTGGCCACCGCGTCCGTCGGGATCACCCGGCCGGATTTCGTGCGGTAATGCCATTCGATCCGGCTGACGCCCTTCTCGACCGCCTCCTGCAGCCACGCCCGCCCGATCACCCGGTCGTATTGCTGCGCCGAGCTGCTCATGTGGTTCGCCTTCAGCGGCCGCAACTCGGTGACGCTCCATTCGAGCATCTCGCAGGCAGCCGGATTGGCCCACAGGATGTTCTTCGTCGCGCCGTCGTGCACGAGCACGCACGTGCGGCTGGCGTTGAGCATCGCGACGAAATCGTGCGTCGTCAGCTCGGGCGCGCGCGGGTCCGCTTCCATCGGCTCAGGGTAAAGCCCCTGGCTGGCGGCTCGCACTGAAGAAATCCCCTACGCCCGCTCAGGCACTACCAATTCCCGCGCGGCGGCGTCCTTCGTACCGTCGGACCGACCGCACCGGCATTCTGAGGAGCAGCGATGAGCGAAGTCACCATGGAGGAGGTGCTCGCCGAGCTCGCCAAGCGCAAGGACGAGTTCCAGCAGCAGCGCTACGTGTCGCGCGACTTCATCGACCGGCTCAAGCAGGTCGGCGTCTACCGGGCCAGCACGCCCGCGAAGTTCGGCGGCAACCCGCTCCCGCCCGCCGAATTCCTCCGCCTGATCGAGCGGATTTCCACAGTGGACGGTTCGACCGGCTGGGTCGCCAGCTTCGGCTCGTCGCTGATCTACCTCGCCGCGCTCCCGCTCGACACCCAGGCCGAGCTGTACAAGAACGGCCCGGACGTCGCCTTCGCCGGCGGGCTTTTCCCGGTCCAGCCCGCCCCGGCGACCGAAACCGGCTTCCGCGTGGACGGCCGGTGGAAGTTCGCCAGCGGCTGCATGGGCGCGGACATCCTCGGCGTCGGCATCCCGGGTGACGAATCGACCGGCGGGAAACCGCGCACCGCGCTGCTGCGGCCCGACCAGGTCGAGATCGTGCAGGACTGGGACGTCGTCGGCATGCGCGGCACCGGTTCGTTCGACCTGGTCGTGCGCGACGTCGAGGTCCCGCGCGAGTGGACGTTCATCCGCGGCGGCGCGCCCACCGTGGACGAGCCGCTCTACCGCTACCCCACAATCGCTTACGCCGCACAGGTTCTCGCCATCGTCGGCGCGGGCGTCGCACGCGCCGCGCTCGACCATGCCCGTGAGGTCGGCGCTGGATACACCGGCGTCACCGGTGCACCGAAGCTCGCCGACCGCGGCTACTACCGCACCGGGTACGCCGACGCCGAGGCCGCGCTGCGGTCCGCCCGCGCCTGGTTCTACGAGGTCAGCCACGAGGTCTGGGACACCGTCGTTTCCGGCGACGAGGCCACCGACGAACAGAACGCCCAGCTGCGGCTTTCGTCCGCGCACCTGGCGAAGACGGCGTCCGAGGTGGTGTCGAAGCTCGTCGAGATTTCCGGCACCGCGCCGATCTACTCGACGCACCCGCTGCGTGGACTTCAGGGCGACGCACTGGTACCCAAGCAGCATGCGTTCCTGGGCCCGGCCATCCACGACGCCGCCGGCGCGGTTCTCATGGGACAGCCGCCGACCAGCCCCGGATTCCGCTGACCAGCCACCACCACGACGAGGAGTCTCCGACTGTGAGCACGCAGCCCCTGCGGGTGCTTTTCTGCATCGGCATCAACCAGAACTTCTTCGACCTGCCCGCCGACGGCATCACCATCGGCGACGTCTGGCAGTCCTTCGTGTCCATGATGGACCAGCTGAAAGCGTTGCCGGGCATCACGTTCATCGGCGACATCGACGACGACGCGCACATGGTCGGCCCGTCTGACGGCTGGCCGTGGACCTGCTACATCCTCGCCGACGCCGACAGCCAGGAAACCGTCAAGGCCGGCTGCAACCTGCTGCGCACCACGGAGGTCGGCAGCAATGGCGTCAAGCTGTGGCGCTTCGCCAAGATCGAAGCCCGGATCGGCCGTCCGCTGACCGTCCGCGAAGACGTCGACCTGCCCGACTGAAATCGGAGACCTCATGACTGAGAACACCGCTGTTCCCGCCGATTTCGCCGAAAGCGACCGCGTAGCCGCGCGCCTTTACACGGACCCGGAAATCTTCGAACGCGAGATGACGCAGATCTTCGAACGTTCGTGGGTGTGGGTCGCGCACGAAAGCGAATTGGCCCAGCCCGGCAACTTCAAATCCACTTACGTCGGCCGCCAGCCGGTCATCGTGACGCGGGACCGCAAGGGCACGCTGCACACGATGCTCAACCGCTGCCGCCACCGCGGCGCGAGCCTGTGCGAGAAGCCGAGCGGCAAGGCCAACGGCTTCACCTGCCCGTACCACGCCTGGAGCTACGGACTCGACGGCAAGCTGCGCGGCATCCCGTACCCGGACGGCTACGAAGGCGTGCTGGAAAAGGGCGAACTGTCGCTGAAGAAACTGCGCACCGAATCGTACGGCGGCATGGTTTTCGCGACCTTCGCCGAGGACGGCGAGTCCCTTGAGGACTTCCTCGGCGACGCGAAACTGTGGATCGACCGATTCATGAAGCAGGGCGGCGGTTACCCGATCAAGGTGCTGGGCAAGCACCAGTTCAAGTTCCGCGGCAACTGGAAGATCCAGCTGGAAAACACCACCGACGGCTACCACTTCCCGATCGTGCACCGGTCGTGGATGGCTTCGGTGGACGCGGAAACCGCCGACATGATGTCGTTCATGACCGATCCGTCGGCGATCACGCATTCGCTCGGCAACGGGCACAGCGTCATGCAGATGGTGCCGGAACACTCCGACCTGGACGTCGACGACGGCACCGAGCCGTTGCAGGGCCGGTTCGACCACGTCGTGGCCGAACTGTCGAAGACGCTGGACGAGGCGCAGGTGCGCAAGGTCGTCCGGGCCATGCACGGCACCGGGTTCAACCTCAACCTGTTCCCGAACGTCTCGATGTCCGCGGCTTTTTTCCGCGTGCTGCGGCCGATTTCGGTCAACGAGACGCTGATCGAGCACGTCGCGATCGGTCCCGACGGACCGCCGGAGCTGGACGTGGTCAACCGCGAACGGCTGCGCATCCACGAACACTTCCAGGGCCCGTTCGGATTCGGCACGCCCGACGACGCCGAGGGCTGGGACCGCGTGCAGCGCGGGGCGCACGGCGGCCCGGACCTGCCGATCCTGGTCAACCGCGGGCTCGCGCGGGAAAAGGCGAGCCCCGAAGGCTGGCCGACCTCGCACGTCACCGACGAAACCGGCATGCGCGCCGCGTACGCCCAGTGGAAGGAGATGATGGGCGATGACTGAAACCATCCCCACCACCGACGTGCGGGTCGCGCGGGCCGTCGAGCTGGTCAACCGCGAGGCGGAACTGCTGGACCGCACCGAATACCACGAGTGGGAAAAGCTGTTCGCCGAAGACGGGATTTACGTCATCCCGATCGACCGGGAAACCGATGATTTCGCCGGTTCGCTGAACATGGTCTACGACGACGCGCGGATGCGGCAGATGCGCGTCGCGCGGATGACCGAGGGCTACGCGATCGCCGCCGTCGACTCCGCCCGCACCGTGCGCACGGTGTCGCGCTTCGTGCCGGAATCCGTTTCCGACGAAGAAGTCGTGCTGCGTTCGGCCCAGATCCTGGTCGCCTACAAGCGCGGCAACCACGACCTGTGGGCGGCGGATCTGGTGCACCGCATCCGGTTCTCGCCGGACGGTCCCGAAGGCGACCGGATCGCGTTGAAGGTCGTCCGGCTGGTCAACAGCGACGAAGCCGTTCCGGCCGCAGGATTCCTGCTGTGAGCGCGCAGGCGGAGCCGCACGTCGCGGTAGTCACGGGTGGCGCGAACGGGCTCGGCGAAGCGATCGTGCGGCAGCTGCTCGCCGAGGGCTACCGCGTCGCGATCGTGGACATCAACGGTGAAGCGGCCGAAAAGCTGGCCGCGTCCCTTGGCAACTGCCGCGGCTACGAGGTCGACGTACGGGATCGAGCGGCGCTCGCGCAGCTTAAGGACGACGTCGTCCGCGATTTCGGCGGCGTGCAGGTGCTGGTCAACAACGCGGCCCGCACCCAGGCGGCCCCGCTGATGGAGATCACGCCGGAAGACCTCGACGCGGTCCTCGCGGTCAACTTCACCGGCACGTTCACCGCCTGCCAGATCTTCGGCGCGTACTTCGCCGAGCAGGGTTACGGGCGGATCGTGAACATGGCGTCGCTGGCAGGCCAGAACGGCGGCACCGCGACCGGCGGGCACTACGCGTCGTCCAAGGGCGCGATCATGTCCGCGACGAAGGTGTTCGCGCGCGAACTCGCCTCGCGCGGGGTCACCGTGAACTCGGTGTCCCCGGGGCCGCTGGACAGCCCGATGGTGCATTCGATCGTCGGCGAGGACAACCTCGAGGCCTTCACGAAGAACATCCCCGTCGGACGGCTCGGCGACCCGGCGTTCATCGCACGGATGGTGTCGCTGCTCGCCTCGCCCGGCGCGGCCTCGGTCACCGGGGCCTGCTGGGACGCCAACGGCGGCCTTTACCTGCGCTGAACCGCTTGAAACGGAGAGCCGATGCCGAACACCGTGGTCCGCGTGGCCGAGGTCGTCGAGGAAGCGCCTGGAATCCGGGCGCTCCGCCTCGTGCGCGCCGACGGTCTGCCGTTCGACCCGCATCCCGCCGGTGCGCACGTCGACGTCACCGGTCCGACCGGGATCCTGCGCCAGTATTCGCTGTGCGGGCGGCCGGACGACACGTCCTCGCTGCTGATCGCGGTGAAGCGGGAGCCGGATTCGCGCGGTGGTTCCGAGGCGCTGCACACCGTCGCGGAGAACGACAAGCTCGAGATCGGCGAAACCCGGAACCTGCTTTCGCTGGCTCCGGACGCCGAGCGGCACGTGCTGATCGCGGGCGGCATCGGCATCACTCCGTTGCTGAGCCTGGCTTATCAGCTGCACGCGGACGGTGCGGAATTCGAACTGCACTACTTCGCGCGCAGCCGGGAGTCAGCGGCTTTTGTTTCCCTGCTTGAGGAACAGGCTGAATTCCGAGACCGGGTGCTGCTGTATTTCGGGGTACCGCGCGACGAACAGCCCGCCGTGCTTACCGAAGTGGCCTCCGGGCTCGGTTCCGCTGGGCACGTGTACACCTGCGGCCCGGAAGGGTTCATGGAGCAGGTCACCGGCGTGTTCGCGCCCGTGGTCGGCGAAACGCAGGTGCACGTCGAACATTTCACCGCGGCCGAGGTCGACACGAGCGGCGACCAGCCGTTCACCGTCGAACTCGACACCGGCGAGGTGTTCGAGATCCCGGCCGACCGGTCGATCCTGTCGGTGCTGACCGACAACGGGATCGAGGTGTTCAAATCGTGCGAGGAAGGCATCTGCGGTTCGTGCGTTTCCGGGGTGCTGGAAGGCACGCCGGAGCACCGCGACCAGTGTCTTTCGGCCAGCGACAAGGCTTCCGGCGACCAGATGGCGCTGTGCGTGTCGCGGGCGCGCTCCGAAAAACTGGTGATCGAACTGTACTGAGCCGAGCGGCCGGAATCCTCGCGATTCCGGCCGTCTTGTCTATTAATTGATCGATTTTATTTATCAATCCGCCGCAAATCGGACTTTGCCTCCTTCGTCACGCTTTCCCTAAGCTGTGCCCACCGTTTCCCCACCACCGGACACTCCGCGCATTCCGCGCGAGACGACGAAAGGCCTGCTATGGCCAAGCGCGACGAAGCGCACTCTCCCGGCGTGCTGCGGCTCGGATTCGCCGCCGGCGTCGGCACTTCCCTGGAAATGTACGACTTCTCGATCTACGGCACCGCGGCGGCACTGGTGTTCGGATCGGTGTTCTTCAAAACCGGCAACGCCTGGTTCGGCACCTTCATGAGCCTCGCGACCTTCGCCATCGGTTTCGTGATGGCACCGCTCGGCGCGGCGCTTTTCGGCTGGATCGGCGACCGCCGAGGTCGTCGCACCGCGCTGTACGCCGCGTTTCTGCTGATGGGTATCGCGACTCTGGGCATGGGCGTTCTCCCGCCGTACGCGGTGATCGGCATCGCCGCGCCGCTGTTGCTCGTCGGGTTGCGCCTGCTGCACGGTGCCGCCCGCGGCGGGGAAAGCGCCGGTGCGGCCGTATTCGCCGTTGAGCACGCACCCGAAAAGCGGCGCGGCCTCTACGGTTCCTTCGTCGCACTAGGCTCACCGATCGGTGTCGTGCTGGCGAACCTGGCGTTCGCGCTGGTTCTCCTGCTGCCCAACGACGACATCATGAACTGGGGCTGGCGTCTCCCGTTCCTCGCCGGCGGCATCGTGCTGGCGATTGGCATCTGGGTCCGCCGCGGCGTTTCGGAAAGCCCGGAATTCGAGAAAATGGCCGCCGCGGAAACGCGTGCGAAAAAGCCGCTCGCCGACGTACTCCGCTCGAATTGGCGACGACTGCTGCTGATCGCCGGTGCGAACCTCGGCCTCACCGCCTGCACTTTCGCGCTCGTCACGTTCATGCTGTCCTACGCGACCGCCGCCGCCCCGGAAGGCCTCGGTCTCCCGCGCGCGCCGATCGTCACCATTTCGACGATCACGCTGCTGTGCCACGCCGCCGCGAACGTCGGATCCGCCTGGCTGTCCGACCGGATCGGCCGCAAACCGGTGATGGTGACCGGCGCGGTCCTGTCGATCATCGCCGCGCTCGTGATGTTCCCGATCGCGTCGGCGGGCACCATCAGCTCGGTATTCGTCGCGCTGCTGCTGGGTTTCGCCGCCACCGGAATCCTTTTCGGACCGATGTACACCTGGTTCGCCGAACTGTTCCCGCGCGAGCAGCGCCAGTCCGGTCTCGGCGTGGGCTACCACGTCGGCGCGGTGCTGGGCGGCGGTCTCTCCCCGATGATCGCCAACCGGATCGTCGCGGCGACCGGCGACGCACTCGCGGTCGGCTATTACCTGGCCGCGCTGCTGGTGCTGAGCCTGGTCTGCCTGCTGATCCTCCCGGAAACCGCCCCCGTGCGGCGTGCCGAGAAACCGGCTCCCGAATTGGTCGGCTGACGCGGGCTCGTGAGTGGCTATGCCGGTTCTAACCGGCATAGCCACTCACGAGTAAGACTAGGCACCATGCGTGAGATCGACGAAGTCCTGGACGCGGTCGGCCCGCGGTTGCGCACCCTGCGCACCCGGCGCGGCATCACCCTGGCCGACCTGTCAGCGGAGACCGGCATCTCGGAAAGCACCCTGTCCCGCCTGGAAAACGGCCAGCGCCGGGCGAATCTGGAACTGCTGCTGCCGCTCTCGCGCGCCTACGACGTGCCGATCGACGACCTGGTGGGCGCACCCCGCGCCGGCGACCCGCGCGTCCACCTGCGCCCGATCCACCAGCACGGGATGACCTACGTACCGCTGACCCGGCGACCGGGCGGCGTGCACGCGTACAAAATGCTCATCCCCGGCCGCTCCGCCGAACCCGCGCTGAAAACGCACAGCGGCTACGAATGGCTGTACGTCCTCAATGGGCATCTTCGCCTGATCGTGGGCGCGAAGGACCTGACCGTCCCGCCCGGCGAGGCGGCGGAGTTCGACACGACGGAACCCCACTGGCTCGGCTCAGCCGACGGAGGCGCGGTCGAACTGCTGATCCTCTTCGGACTCCAAGGCGAACGAGTGCATGTGGAACCGCGCATGAATTGATACCAGACATCACGTAACACTCGGGGCGATCAGTGCGACCTGGTTGTGCACGTTCGATCACGAAAGGCTCTCATGTCCGCCCCTGATTATCCTCCGCCGCCCGCTCCCTACCCGGCCCCGCCCGCCCAGCCGAAGAACGGGCTCGGCACCGCCGGGTTCGTGCTCGGACTGATCGGCCTGATCTTCTCGTTCGTCCCGGTCGTCGGGCTCGTGGCGTGGCCGCTGGTGATCCTCGGGATCATTTTCTCGGCACTCGGCTTCGTCCGGACGCGGTCCGGAAAGGCCACGAACAAGGGCCTCTCGATCGCCGGTCTCGTGCTGTCGGTGATCGGCCTGGCGATCTGCATCGTGTGGACCGTGACGGCCGCCAAGGTGGTCAACGAGGTCAACAACGAAGCGAACCGCGTCGTGACGATCCACTACGAGGTCACCGGCACCGCGAAGGAAGCCTCGATCACCTACACCACCATCGGCGACGGCAACGCGTCCTCCAACCAGGACCAGCCGCAGACCCTGCCGTGGTCGAAAGACATCACCACGAAGGGCCTGTTCAAGGGCGGCAGCCTGTCGGTGACCACCGGCGCCGAGGGCGGAGAGGTGGCCTGCAAGGTCGTCGTGGACGGCAAGGAAGCCAAGACGGCAAAGGCATCGGGCAACTTCGCGACCGCCACCTGCGACGGCTTCTGATTCCGGCATTCCTAGCCCATGGCCTATCTCCACGGCATTGCCACGAGAGTGATGGACGACGCGTTCCCCGGCTGGGTCGAAGTCCAGTTCTCCGAGGCCGACGGCACCCAGGTCACCCTCGTGGAAAAGCTGCCGGTGCTCGACACCGACCGCACGACCGAGTCGCCGTATCCAGCGCAGCTGCGTATCTCGTGCCGGGTGACGGAAACGGAACCGGACGGAGCGACCGCGGTCGTCATTCTGGACCACGGCGTCACCGATCGCGCTGGCCGAAGCACGTTTCACGTGCCGGCCAGCGCGATCAGCCACACCTGACAACGAATCGGCTGGTCAGGGCCATATCTGGCTCGCCAGCAACCGGGTCTTCCCGATCGGCGGAAGGCCGTCGTATGCGCCCGTACAGATCGCGCATCGCACCGCGGTCGGCGACCAGCCTCTTCCGCGCGGCGACCTCAAGAACCGTCAAAGTGCTCACCCGCTCGACCGTGCCGACCGGTTTCGCCTGAGCCCGCAGACGCTCGAGCCTGGCCGCCTCGGCCGCGGCCAGCCGCGCGCCCTGCCCGTCGTCTATCAGCACCCGCACCGTCCGCCCCGATTCCGCGGCGACGACGGCGTGCGCGACCACCATCAACTCGCCCAGATCCCGAGGCTGCCGAAGCCGCTGCAGCAAGGGAAGCCGGGTGATCCGCTCGACCACCGCCGCCAGCTCCGGAGTCGGGTCATCGGAAAGCACTTGCACCCACTTCGGCGTCAGCTTGTGCCACGTCGCTTCGGCCGCGCGAAACCTGGTGTCCTGCTGCGCTTTCCGCAGCACCTCGCCCTGCACGGTCTCCGGCACCGACAGCGGCCCCAGCACCCGGATGAGCAGACGTTCCTGGTTGACAGACAGGAAATTCAGGCTCGGACCGGCGTCGATGATCGGCCGCTGAGTCATCGATCCCCGTCCGGCGCGGCGAGGTCGCGGTCCAGGTCAGCCAGGTCGACTTCGACGTCGGGCACGTCCGCTGCCTCGGCCCAGGACACTCGCTGCGGAGCCGGAGACACCCCGGCGTCCCGCAGTTCGGCTTCGGCCTGTGCGGCGGGGACGCCACGCAAGGTGGCGATGGTCTGGACCGGCACCACTGATTCCGCGTAGCCGACGATCGCCCGGGCAAGCAGCCGCTGCGGGGCCCGCGGGTGATCGGATTCCGTCTGCAGCGCGGCGTACTGATCGCTCCAGCCGAACCTCGCCGCGAGCTGCGGCGTCGTGGTTGCCATCCATCGGTCTTTGGCGGCGGCGTCGATGTGTTCGCCCTCGTGCAGCTGGATCGCGGCCATGGCGGGCGAGGCGAGGAACCACTGGACCACGTTCGACAACGTAGCCAGCGTGATGTCCCGGCCGGCGACGAACTGGCCGACCCCGTCCAGCGGGAGCAACAGGTGCCGGGCGAACGCGTCCGCTCGGCGTTCCGCGTATCGCCGATCCGCCCAGTCGCCGTCGTGGTCGTCGGCCCAGTCGCCGAACAGCACGTGTGCCAGTTCGTGCGCGAGAGTGCTGCGCTGCCGCATCGGACGGCGGGTGCGGGCGACCCCGATGAACACCGCGTCGCGCGCGGGATCCCGCATAGTCAGGCCGTGTTCGTCCGGCCCCGTCTCCAGCACCGCGACATCGAACCCAGTGATCCGCTCGATCAATGCCACCAGATCACCCAACGGCTGCAGGGCCAGGCGATGCTCGGCACGAAACTCCTCTGCAGCGGCAAGGCCTTCGGTCTCCGCGGTCACCTTCGCCACGCTCACACCGTCGCCGGCACAGCCTGGTCGTCCAGGTAAGCGTCCAGCTCCAGGTAGTGCAGCAGCGTCTCGCGCATCCGCTGCATGCCCGACCCGTTCGTTGCCCGGGCGGCGCGTTGCACCCGAGCGGCCACCGAACCCGAACCGGCGAGTTCGGCGACCGTGGCGCCGACCGCGCGCGCGATCACGGCGATCTCCGGCATCTTCGCCGGGCGAGCGCCAGAAACGATCCGCGACAGGGTGGACTGCGAAATACCCGTCACCGCCTCGAGAGCACGCTGGCTCAGCCCGGCAGCCTCGACGGCACGCGCGATCCGCGCACCCGCGTGTGGTGAACTCACGATCCTCCCCTCGTCGTGAATCAAAGATCAACCGACTGATTCAGAGTACTCCGCCTGCCCGCTTCACGCACCCGCGAACAGGCATGACGCAACCGCGGAGCAAAGCCGAGAAGGATCTTTCCCCGCACTTCGCGGAGCAACTGGTACCTCGAAACAGCCGCAGATCTGGATCTGGCTGGCACCAGACAGCGGGCGGACAGTGAGATGAAGCACCAGGCAACTCGGAACCCGCGAGGCACCCATGTCGGCCCAGATCTTTCCGCTGAACCACCGCGAACGCGCCACCCTTAGGGCCGTCGGCCGCGGCCGGGCCGAGATGACCTGCAGTTGCGAGCCCGATCTATACATCGACGGCATCGCCTGTTGCGACCAGTTCACCGCCCACCGCCTCGTGCGGTTGGCCCTCGTCGTCCCGCTGCGCGCGGGGCGGCACGGCGAGCGCGTTCCCGCGCTCCTCACCGACGCAGGCCGCGCCGCGATCGACCTCCCGGCCGCCGATCTCCCGCGGTTCGCCGCCTGAGCCGCGACCGCATAGCGAGCCGGCACCCGCGACAGCGGAAATCTGCGTGCCGACAAGACCGCTGGAGCCTCGGCATCCGAGGGCAAGCCGATCTCGCGCGGCGAAACAAAGTCGCGTTCCCGGAGCCGGCAAGGGGCTCGAACCCCTGACCTTCTGTTTACAGGGACAGACCACCAAAGTCATCCCTGGCCAGCTGGCGCTTTTGCGCAGCTCAGAGCCTGGGGAACAGTCCAGGTCAAACCCCGCGCCTTTCAGGCCCGTCCGCTACGTCCGTGCGACGCGTGTGCGACAGGTTCATCGAACGAAATGGCTTGATCACAAGTCGAGCGCATCAGAGTCATCTCGCAAGCTCAGTGCCCACCTGCTCGCACACTGCCGTAGCTGGTGCCGCCGGGCAGCTCCCGGCGCTCTGTTGGACAAATCGCCAAAAATCGAGCCAGCATCTGTTGCGCTACGCGTGGTTACATCGACATACCCTTCGAGCATTACTGATCAAGCGCCATGCGGGGAGGACCACAGTGCCAGGCAACCCGGAAGTCGTCGCCGGACGCTTCACATTGCTGTCCCCTCTGGGCAGGGGCAACATGGGGGAGGTCTACCTGGCCGAAGATCTCCGCGCGGAGTCCTCCGAGGACCGGCAGGTCGCCATCAAGCTGATTCTCCGCAGCCGGTCCGGCCAGGCCATCGACTCAGCAACTGTCGACAAGGCGACCGAACGCTTCGCCCGCGAAGTGCGGATCATGCGCAGGCTGGACCATTCGAACCTGCCGCGGTTGATCGACGGCGGCGTAGACGCCGCCGGTCTGCCGTACCTCGCGATGGAGCTTTTGCACGGCCGCACATTGCGCGACTTGATATCGGAGCATCCACAGCTGCCGCCCGCCTGGGTCGCCGCGCTCGGCGCGCAGATCGCAGACGGCCTCGCCGCGGCGCATGGCGAGCACGTCATCCACCGTGATCTGAAGCCGTCCAATGTCATGGTGGTGGACGGCGGCACAGTCAAGGTCCTCGATTTCGGCATGAGCCTGGTCCTCGACGAGGCCGACAACAGCCGGATCACCAGCACCGGAGTCACCGTCGGCACCGCCCGCTACATGGCCCCGGAGCAGTTCAAGGACTCGACCGTGGGCCCGGCCGCGGATCTCTACGCGCTCGGGTGTGTGCTGTACGAACTGTTGACCGGGGTTCCGCCGTTCTCCAGTACGTCGGGTCATGAGCTCGGGCAGAAACATCTGGACGAGCAAGCTCCGTCGGTCGCCTTGCTCCGCCAGGACGTGCCCGGCGAGCTCGCCCGGCTCATCGAGAAGCTGCTGTCTAAGGATCCGGTCGACCGCCCGGTCGACGCGGCGACCGTGCGCGACGACCTTCTCCCGCTGGCGACCGCGACTGTCGCGGTCCCTGGCTGGGATGCTTTCGACCCCGTGCAGGGACTCGCCCGCGTTCGAATCGCGAAGCCTGCGATCGGCGCCGCTCCGGCCGCCGCAGCGGCGGCCTCGGACGGGATGGACGTCTTCAGCATGCACGAGAAGCTGATCAAGGACTATCGCGAGTTCACCGGTGGCGGCACTTTGATCCGCGACCAACGGATCTCGGAGTACGTCGAGCGGGACCTGGACGCCAAGTCGCAGTGGCCGGACCCGTGGCTGTCGCTGAATCCGTTCTTCGCCTCCGGCGGTACGCTGCTGGAGTTGACCCGCGAAGACGGTCTGCTCCATCCGGAATGCGCGCGCATCTTCCAGGCCGGCAAGACCGAAAATTCCGCCGTGTGCGACGGGCGCCCGTTGACGCTGCACCGGCATCAGCGCGAGGCGATCGAGGTCGCGCAGTCCGGTGCCTCCTACGTCCTGACAACGGGCACCGGGTCCGGGAAGTCGCTCTCCTACCTGGTGCCGATCGTCGACCGGGTGTTGAAGGATCGGGAGCGGGAGGGCGCCACGCCTCGCAAGCGAGTCCGCGCGATCATCGTGTACCCGATGAACGCACTGGCCAACAGCCAGCTCAAGGAAATGGACAAGTTCCTGTTCGACGGCTACGGCGCGGGCCGAGAGCCGGTGACCTACGCGCGCTATACCGGGCAGGAGAACGAAGAGCGGCGCAAGGAGATCCGCGACAATCCCCCGGACATTCTGCTCACGAACTACGTGATGCTCGAATTGATGCTGACTCGTCCGGACGACCGGCGTTCGCTGATCCGGATGGCCAACGGCCTGGACTTCCTCGTCTTCGATGAACTGCACACCTACCGCGGACGGCAGGGCGCCGATGTCGCGCTGCTCATCCGGCGGGTCCGCGAAGCCTGCCAGGCCGAGAACGTCCAGTGCATCGGCACGTCCGCCACGATGTCGAGCGAAGACACCTTCGAGGATCGGAAAACCGTGGTCGCGAAGGTTGCGACAACGTTATTCGGCGTCGAGGTAGCCCCCGACCACGTCATCGGCGAAACGCTGGTGCGCGCCACCGACGAGCCGCCCGCGGTGGTCCCGGCCGATCGGCTGCAAGCTGCCCACGCTCCCCGTGCCTACGCCGATCTGGTGCGTGATCCGCTGGCTCGCTGGATCGAAACCCGGTTCGGCCTCACGAGTGACGAAACCGGCCGGTTGGTGCGCAGCAGGCCGGCCAAGATCGAAGACGCGGCGAGGGAACTGGCTGCCAGGAGCAGAGTGGACCAGCAGGTGTGTGCACACGCTGTCCGTGAGACGCTCAAGGCCGGTTCCGAGGCTCGGCATCCGACGACCGAACGACCGCTGTTCGCGTTCCGCCTGCACCAGTTCCTGTCCAAGGGCGACACGGTCTACGTGACCTTGGAGGATCCGAGCACTCGGCATCGGACCCGCGACTACCAGCGGGTGCAGCCAGGTTCAGGCGGCAAAATCCTGTTGCCGCTCGCCTTCTGCCGGGAGTGCGGTCAGGAGTACCTGACGGTGTGGCGCACGGAAGCACGGGGCGGGGGTTTTCGCTATGAACCGCGCCGGGACACCGCCGGTACCGGCGGTCGCGCCGGCGACGGTTATCTGTACGTCAATCCCGCACGGCCGTGGCCGGGAACCGCCCGCGAAGCCGTCTCCGATCGCCGTGTCCCGGACTCCTGGTTGGTCGAGGAACATGGCGAGGATGTCGTCAAGGACTCCTACCGGGAGCGGCTGCCTGTCACGATCACTGTCGACGAATTCGGCAACGAGGGCGCAGGCGACCTCACCGCCGCATTCATCCCCGCACCGTTCCGATTCTGTTTGCAGTGCAACGTCAGCTACGAGCAGGTCCGGGGCAAGGACTTCGCGAAACTCGCGACGCTCGACCAGGAAGGCCGCTCGTCGGCCACCTCATTGGTGTCCGCGTCGATCTTGCGCTCGCTCAAGGAAGTTCCCGCCGCTGCGCTGGACAAGAAGGCGCGCAAACTGCTGACCTTTGTGGACAACCGGCAGGACGCTTCGCTGCAAGCAGGACACTTCAACGACTTCGTCCAGGTCACCCAGCTGCGCGCTGCGCTCTATCGAGCCGTAGCGGAAGCGGGCGAGGAGGGCGTCCGGCACGAGGAGCTGGCTGCCCGGGTCGCCGCCGCGTTGAATCTGGAACCCGCAGACTATGCGCAGGGCGAAAATCTGACGCCGTCGATGCAGCGCAACGCAGCCAAGACCCTGCAAGACGTGATCGCCTTCCGGCTCTATACCGATTTGCAGCGCGGCTGGCGGGTCACTATGCCGAACCTGGAGCAGACCGGCTTGCTCCAGATCCAGTACGAAGACCTCGACTGGCTGTCCAAAGAAAGCGTGCGATGGCAAGCCGTGCACCCGGATCTGCGCGACGCCGATCCAGCGCTGCGCAGGGAAATCATGGAAGCGTTGCTCGACCACCTGCGCCGCGGGCTCGCCATCGACGTGCAGTTTTTCCGGGATGATTTCGACAATCTCCAGCGCGCCAGCGAGGAACGGCTGGTCGATCCCTGGGTGCTGGCCGCCGCAAACGACCGGCCGGAGGTAGGCACTGCTTTCCCGCAAAGCTCGCGGCCTGGGATGGGCCGGGCCGCACTGTTCGTGTCAGGTCGTACCAAGTACGGCAAATACCTGCGCCGACTGCCCTATTTCAAGGACCTCTCGATCGATGACACGCAGAAGGTCATCGAGGACTTGCTCACGGTCCTGAAAGACGGCGGTCAAGTTGCCGAAGTCGAGGTCCCGACTCCCTACGCGCGCCGCGGCCGGGGTTCGGCGCGCGAAATGCTCACCGGTTACCGAGTGCGTTCCGTGGCCCTGGTCTGGAAGGCCGGGACAGGCGAGGTCGGCGCGCACGATCCGCTCGCGCGGACCTATGCCACTGGAGAGGGCCCCCGGGTGAACCCGTTTTTCCGGGAGCTCTACCGGGATGCGGCCGGCGCGCTCGGCGGTCTGGTGGCCAAAGAGCACACGGCGCAGGTGCCGCCGGGCGTGCGGGAAGAGCGGGAGAACGACTTCCGCAAGGGCAATCTGAAGCTGCTTTATTGTTCGCCGACGATGGAGCTGGGAGTGGACATCGCCGAGCTCAACGCGGTGATGATGCGCAATGTGCCGCCGACTGCGGCAAATTACGCGCAGCGCAGCGGCCGGGCGGGCCGGTCAGGCCAGCCAGCGCTGGTCACCACCTACTGCGCCACCGGCAACAGCCATGACCAGTACTACTTCCGCCGTTCGGAACGGATGGTGTCCGGGGTGATCACCCGGCCCCGGCTCGATCTGACAAACGAAGACCTGGTGCGATCGCACGTCCAGGCGATCTGGCTGGCCGAAGCAGGGCTGAAACTGGGCAACACCATTCCACAGGTCCTCGACGTCAGCTACGACAAGGAAGCCCGGACGCCTGCACCGGACCTCGACTTGCTCGACGACATCGACCAGAAACGTCGGGATGCCGGGGCGCAGGAGCGCACCGCCGCCGCGGCACGGGCGGTATTCGGCAGTTTGCTGGCCGACTTCGCCGAAATGCCCTGGTGGGACGACCTTTGGCTGGACAAAGTGTCGCGCGGGGCAGGCGAAGAGTTCAATCGGGCGTTCAACCGCTGGCGCAACCTGTTCACTGCCGCGTTACGGGACCAGGCCGAGCAGAACCGCAGGGTACTCGACCACACTCTCACCAAACGCGACCAGGACATCGCGGTGGCCCGTCGGCGCGAGGCGGAAACCCAGTTGCGGCTGCTGAAGAACGAGAACGTCGACCACAACTCGGTATTGTCGGACTTCAATCCGTATCGCTACCTGGCCAGCGAAGGCTTTCTGCCGGGCTACTCGTTCCCGCGGCTTCCGTTGGCTGCCTACATCCCGTCTTCCGGCCGCCGATTCAGCGACGGCGACTACGTGCAGCGCCCCCGGTTCCTCGCGATCCGCGAGTTCGGGCCGGGCGCACTGGTCTACCACGAAGGCGCCCGCTACCAGGTCACTCGGATCCAGCTGCCGCCCGACTCCAGCGGCGATGTGGTCACCACGACGGCTCAACGGTGCACGACTTGCGGCTACCACCACGACGAACTCGCCAACGCGGCAAAGTGCGAAATGTGCGGCGAGCGGCTGCCCGCCGCGACCTCCGGGCTGCTGCAACTGCACACCGTCTACACCCGCAAACGGGAACGGATTTCCTCCGACGAGGAGGAGCGCCGCCGGGCCGGGTTCCGGCTGGTGACGTCGTACCGGTTCCATGACCACGGCGAGCGGCCCGGCCGCCGTGACGCTCTGGTAGGCGACGGCCACGGCGACCTCGCCACGGTCATCTACGGCGATTCCGCGACGGTGCGCATCACCAATGTCGGTCGGCTGCGCGCGAAGGAGGGCGAGCCGGACGGATTCTGGCTCGACCCGGCCGACGGCCGCTGGATGAACGAACAGGACGCGGCCGACGCGGCAGGCGACTCGAGCGAACTGCCGGTCGTCGACTCCAAGGGAAACGAGTCACGGCGCAAGAAGCGGGTCATTCCCTACGTCGAAGACCGCCGCAATGTCTTGGTTTTCAAGCTGGCCGAGCCGGTGGATCGAGCGGTCGCTGTGTCGCTGATGTACGCGTTGGAACGCGGCATCGAAGCGGAGTTCGAACTCGAGGATTCCGAGCTGACCAGCGAACTGCTGCCACCGGACGAGGGTCCGCGCGACCGGATGCTGTTCACCGAAGCCGCGGAAGGCGGTGCCGGCGTGCTCAAGCTGATGCAGTCGGAGCCGGATGCGCTCGCGAGGGCGGCCGCGACCGCTCTCGACATCTGCCACTTCGACCTCGACGGCACGGATCGGGGCGGCCCGCACGAGGACCGGCCGTGTGCCCGAGGCTGCTACGAATGCCTTCTCACCTACGGCAACCAGTCCGATCACGGCGAGATCGACCGGCATTCGGTCCGCGATCTCCTGGTCCGTCTTGCCGGTGCCCGTTCGGTTCCGACGGGTGCCGGCGAAGGCCGTTCCGAGCAGCTGGCCCGGTTGTCGGAGCAAGCGGAGAGCAGTTTGGAAGTACGGTTTGTCGAGTGGCTCAAGCACCACGGCCTGCGGCTGCCGGACGAGACCCAGAAGTTCGTGCCGGATGCGCTGGCGCGGCCCGACTACGTCTACCGGCTTCCCGGCGCCCCGGTGGCCGTCTTCATCGACGGACCGGTCCATGACGACAGCGAAATCGCCCAGCGAGACGCCGATGCCGCAGAACGGCTCTACGACAAGGGCTGGGATGTCGTGCGGTTCCGGTACGACGACGACTGGACGGCGGTCGTCGAACAGCATCGCAGCGTGTTCGGATCTGCTGTAGGACTCTGAGCGACGAAAGAGATCATGACACTGATGACGACCTACACCGCTGGTTCGCTCGTGTCCGCCCGGGGCCGAGACTGGGTGGTTCTTCCTGAAAGTGCCGAAGACATGCTCGTGCTGCGCCCGTTGGGCGGCGCAGACGACGACGTCGCAGCGGTGTTCCCGGCATTCGAAGAAGTCCGCAGCGCCGAGTTCCGGCCTCCGGTTCCGGACGATCTCGGCGATGATCATGCGGCCGGTCTGCTGCGTTCAGCGCTGCGGATCGGCTTTCGTTCCGGGGCCGGGCCGTTCCGTTCGCTCGCCGGGATCGCGGTCGAACCCCGGGCCTACCAGCTGGTTCCGCTGATGATGGCGCTGCGGCAGCGCGTGGTCCGGCTGCTCATCTCCGACGATGTCGGGATCGGCAAGACCGTGGAGGCCGGTCTGATCGCGAGCGAGCTGCTGGCGCAGGGAACTGCCGAGCGCCTCGCTGTCTTGTGTTCGCCCGCTCTCGCCGAGCAGTGGCAAGAGGAACTGCGCGCCAAGTTCGGCATTGACGCGGAGCTTGTGCTCGCGTCCACTGTGTCCAGGTTGGAGCGGGGGCTCGATCTGGGCCAGTCGCTGTTCGACAAGTATTCGAACGTGATCGTCTCGACCGATTTCATCAAGTCGACCCGGCACCGGGACGACTTCGTGCGGCACTGCCCGGACCTGGTCATCGTCGACGAGGCGCACACCTGCGTCGCCGCCGAGGAGAGCGCATCCACGCAGAACCAGCTCCGCTACGAGCTGCTGCACAAGGTCGCGGCCGACGAAGACCGGCACCTGCTGCTGGTCACCGCTACGCCGCACAGTGGTAAGGAGGCCTCGTTCCGCGCACTTCTCGGCCTTCTCCGGCCTGAGCTCGCCCACGTCCAGATGGACTCCGACGCCGGACGACGTTTGCTGGCCGCCCACTTCGTGCAGCGCAAACGAGCCGATGTCCGCCAGTTCCTCACCACCGAAGACGGCTTGGCGAACGACAATCTGCGTGAGGACACGAAATTCCCCGCCGACCGCTTTTTCAAAGACGAAACCTACCAGCTCTCACCGGCCTACCGAGCGCTCTTGGACGACGCGATCGGCTACGCGAGCGACCGGGTGAACGCCGCCGGCGACCGGGGCAAGCGGGAAGCCCGGATCGCCTGGTGGTCGGCGATCGCGCTGCTGCGGTCGCTGGTTTCCTCGCCGCGCGCGGCCGCACAGACCCTGCGCACCCGCTCGGCCACTGCCGCTGCCGGGACCGCCGAAGAGGCGGATCGGCTGGGCGCACCACTCACCCGGGACTCGGGCGACGCTGACGCGCTGGAAGGACTCGACGTCGCGCCCGGTGCCGAAACTGAAGACGCCAGTGCCCGCCTCGCCGAGCTTGCCGAGCGGGCAGCAAAACTCGAAAGCCCCGGCGAGGACCGCAAGCTGGCGACCTTGGTCAAGCACCTCAAGGCGCTCTTGGCCGACGGCTATCACCCGATCGTCTTCTGCCGATACATTCCGACTGCCGAGTACGTCGCGGAGCAGCTGGACGGCAAGCTCGGTCGCAAGACCGTCGTGCGCGCCGTCACTGGCACGTTGTCGCCGCAGCAGCGGCTGCAGCGGATCGAAGAGCTAGCCGATCTGGCTGGCGAGGATCCGGCAGCCCGGCGCGTCCTGGTCGCCACCGACTGCTTGTCCGAAGGCGTCAACCTTCAGCATCATTTCGATGCCGTGGTGCATTACGACCTGGCGTGGAACCCGACCCGGCACGACCAGCGCGAAGGCCGTGTGGACCGGTTTGGGCAGAAGCGCGACACGGTCAAGGTCATCACTCTTTACGGCAGCGACAACGGCATCGACGGCAAGGTTCTCGAAGTTCTGATCAAGAAACACCGCCAGATCCGCAAGGACTTGGGCATCTCCGTTTCCGTGCCGGACGAATCGTCCTCGGCGGTCACGAACGCGGTGGTCGAGTGGCTGTTGATGCGCAACGAACGCCCAGAGCAGGCGAGTTTGTTCGACGTCGAGACGATCAAAGAGATGACCGGGCAGCTGGAAGCGGACTGGAAATCGGCGGCAGAGCGGGAAAAGGCGTCCCGTTCGCGATTTGCGCAGCGTACTATCCGTCCGGACGAGGTGGCCAAGGAAGTCCTATCCATCCGCGAGACCTTGGGCCGCGCTGAAGAAGTCCGCGAGTTCACCCGGCAAGCGCTCGCCTCGCTAGAGGCGGTGCTGCGCACCGATGAAAACGGCTTTACCGCCGACCTGAGCGGAACTCCGGTCGGCCTGCGGGACGCACTCGCCCCGGTCGTCGGAGGCGACGCCGTCGAAACCGGCCGCCCCGTGCCGTTCCGCACCACGTCCGCGGTAGCCCGAGGCGAAGCCGCGTTGGTGCGCACGGACCCCGTCGTGGGGGCTATCGCCGGTTACGTGCTCAACGCCGCGCTCGACGATCAGACCGCTGGGCGACGCCCGGCGCGCCGATGCGGGGTGATCCGCACGAAGGCGGTCGAAACGCGGACCACGCTGCTGCTCGTGCGCTATCGGTTCCACCTGACCCTGCCTTCCCGGGCTGGCGAACGACAGTCGGTCGCCGAGGACGCCCGGCTGGTCGCGTTCCAGGGCTCGCCTGCCAAGGCTATTTGGCTCGATCCCGCAGACGCCTTGGCGTTGGCCGATATCGCCGCGGACGAAAACACCGATCGCGAATTCGCGGTCCGCACAATGGCGCGGGTTCTCGACGCGCTCGACGAAACGAAGCCGCACCTGGACAAGTACGGCGACGAACTCGCCGCCCAGCTGCTGGAATCCCACCGCAGCGCCCGCCGCGCAGCTGCGGAGATCGTCCGCGGCGTGACCGTGGCCGCACAGAAGCCGGCCGACATTCTCGGTGCCTATGTCTACCTGCCGGTCTCTGGAGGAACCGCCTGATGTCCAGCGCAGCCCGCAACCAAGTCTTCACCGCGGTCCAGACGATCGGCGGTCTTCTGCCCGCAGACATGCTGGTCCGCATCTCCGAGGGCAAGGACGTCGCCGGTTCGCTCCCTGCCGACTACCGCGTCGTCGGTTCACGGTCGGTACGCGACGACGCGGAACGCCATTGGGACTATCTCAAGTCGCTCTGGTCCGAGCTGCGGTCCCAGCTCCCGGCCGCCGCCGATCCGGACACGCCGGCCGACCACACCGGCTTGGCGGTTTCGGGGTGGCTGCTGCCCCTGTTCGACGAGCTCGGATTTGGCGAGCTGACCCGGCTCGGTGCCACCGGAATCGCGTCCGATGACGGCACCAAGACGTTCGACGTCAGCCATCGCTGGAACCATGTACCGATCCACCTGGCACCGTGGAATGTCCTGCTGGACAAGCGACCCGGCGGCGCGGGCACTGTTCCGGCGCAATCGCTGGTCCAGGAGTTGCTGAACCGTACGGACGCACATCTGTGGGGCGTCGTCACCAACGGCCGCCAGCTGCGGCTGCTGCGCGACTCCAGCGCCCTGGCGACCGCCTCCTACGTCGAGTTCGACTTGGAAGCGATCTTCGACGGCGAGCTGTTCAGCGAATTCGTCCTGCTGTACCGACTGCTGCACGTCACGCGGTTCGCGGTCGACCAGGAGGCGGCACCGTCGACGTGCTGGCTGGAGAAGTGGCGGACAGACGCCATCGCGTCGGGCACCCGCGCGCTCGACAGCCTGCGGATCGGTGTCCAGAACGCGATCACCACGCTCGGCACCGGGTTCCTCAAACATCCCGCGAACTCAGTGCTGCGAGAGAACATCGACGTCGGCGCGCTGCACAATGCGTTGCTGCGGCTGGTCTATCGTTTGCTGTTCGTCTTCGTCGCCGAAGACCGCGATGCCCTGCACCATCCCGACGCCAGCGACCAGGCGCGCGAACGCTACGCGCGCTACTTTTCGACCGCCAAGCTCCGCGCTCATGCCCGGCGACGCAAAGGCACCGCGCACGACGACCTCTACCGAGCGTTGCGAATCGTGCTCGATGCGCTCGGCGATGTCGATGGCCGGCCCGAACTCGGCTTGCCCGGCCTCGGCGGCATCTTCGACGATACCGAGGCCGACGCACCGCTGCGCGGCCTCTCGCTGTCGAACGCCGCGCTCCTGACGGCGGTGCGCCATCTCGCACAGGTACGCGATGTCGGCTCTCGGCGGTGGCGATCGGTGGACTACCGCCATCTCGGTGCTGAAGAACTCGGCTCGATCTACGAGTCGTTGCTGGAACTCGTGCCGCACCACAGCGCGGTGGACCGAGAGTTCAAGCTGGTCGAGCTGGCCGGCAACGCCCGCAAGACCACCGGCTCCTACTACACGCCGGCGTCACTGATCGCGTTGCTGCTGGACACCACGCTGGACCCGGTCATCGACGACGCCGTAAAGCGGGGCGAACAGGCCGCTACGGCGTCCGGTCATTCAGATCCGACTGAGTCTATTGTGGACGAACTGCTGGCTCTCACAGTATGCGACCCGGCCTGCGGATCGGGCCACTTCCTCGTCGCCGCCGCACGTCGCATCGCCAAACACGTCGCAGCGGTCCGGGAACGCAACCCCGAGCCGACCGTCGACGCCGTGCAGCACGCCTTGCACCAGGTCATTGCCCGGTGTATCTACGGGGTAGACCTGAATCCGATGGCCGTCGAGCTGGCCAAGGTTTCGCTGTGGCTGGAGGCCCTGGAGCCCGGCAAGCCGTTGGACTTCCTGGACGCCCACGTCAAGTGCGGCAACGCTCTCATCGGCGCGACCCCGGCGCTGCTGCGCGCTGGTATCCCGGAAAGCGCGTTCAAACCGATCATTGGTGATGACGCCGGAGTTGCCCGCGATCTGGCGAAGCGCTCCCGCACTGCGCAGATGTCACTGTTCGACGTCACCACGACGGTCCGCGTCGTGAACACCGACCTTGCGCATGAGTTCCGGACCATCGCGGCCGCACCGTCCGACAAGCTGGCGGACGTCCGCAAACAGGCAGTGCGGTATGCCGAGGTGGAAGCGGCACCCGACTACCGCACCGTACGGGAGGTGGCCGACGCCTGGTGCGCGGCGTTCCTGTGGCACAAGACTCTCGACGCGCCGAAAGCCATCACTCAGGACGTGTTCCTCGCGTTGCAGGACCCCGACGACGACTCCGTGCCGGCGGCAACCCGAGCCGAGATCACCCGACTGCGCACGCAATACCGGTTCCTGCACTGGCATCTGGCGTTCCCCGAGATCTTCACCGTCCCCGCCGGCGGCGCCGGCGTCGATGAACATACCGGCTGGGCAGGCGGCTTCTCCTGCGTCGTCGGCAACCCGCCCTGGGAGCGGGTGAAGATCCAGGACAAGGAGTTCTTCGAGGCGCACGGCCGGGACGACATCGTCAAGGCGAAAACCGCCGCGATCCGCCGGGTAATGATCGACGAGCTGGCCGACTCGGTTGACGACGCGCCGCTCCACGCTGCCTATCTCGACACGCTGCGCACCTCCGACGGCATCAGCCACGTGCTGCACAACAGTGGCCGCTATCCGCTCACTGGTCAGGGCGACATCAACACCTACAGCGTGTTCGCCGAAACGATCCGGGCGATCGTCGGGCCCGAAGGCGCGGCGGGCGTCATCACGCCGACCGGGCTCGCGACCGACAAGACGACCGCCCCCTTCTTCGCCGACACGCTCGAAGCCAAACGGTTGATCGCTTTCTACGACTTCGAGAACGAGGCGAAGATCTTCGCTGGTGTTGATCACCGCGTTCGGTTCGCAATCACCGCGATGAGCGGCTCTCGCTGGCAAGCGGACACGACACGGTTCGCCTTTCTCACCCGATACGTCGAGGACGTCCCCGAGCGCCGGTTCGAGCTCAGTGCGGACGAGGTGCTGGCGATCAACCCGAACACCGGCACCCTGCCGATGTTCCGCACCCGCACCGACGCCGAGATCACGCTTGGTGCCTACCGCCGGCACCCCGTCCTCATCCGAGATGCGGGCGACCAGAACCCCTGGGGTCTGTCATTCGGGACACTGTTCCACATGGCCAACGACTCCGGGTTGTTCCAGCAGCCTGACGCACTCGCCGACGCGGAGTTCGACGGCTGGGCGTATCACCGAGGCGGCGATGAGTTCCTCCCGCTGTACGAGGCGAAGATGCTCGGCCATTTCGACCACCGCTTCTCCACCTACCGCGACGCCACCCAGGCCCAGCTCAACGTCGGGGCGCTGCCCCGTCCCACGGCCGCCCAGCACGACGACCCGTATATGGAGCCGCTCGCCCGTTACTGGGTGGCCCGCCACGAGGTCACCGACGCCTTGGACGGCCGAGGGAAACGCGGCAAACTGTCCGGCCGCGGCGACCCTGCCGGGCACGATGTGCCAACGGCGCGTCAGAAGCGGTGGGACCGGGACTGGCTGCTGAGTTGGAGGAAGATCGCGCGAAGCAGTGACGCGCGGACCTTCGTTCCATCCGTCTTGCCGATGGGTGCAGCTGGGGACTCGTGTCTAATCGCATTTCCAAACAAACCTGAGCATGGCTACCTGCTTCACGCCGTATGGTCATCGCTGATATTCGACTACGTTGCTCGGCAAAAGTTGAGCGGCACAAACATCCAGTACCACGTGATGAAGCAATTTTCCTGCCCGACCCCTGTCGCTTTCGACGAGCTGGTGCCGTGGCAGCCGGCCCGATCGCTAGCAGAGTGGGTGATCCCGTACGTGCTGGAGCTGTCCTACACCTCGCGGCGCTTGCGGCCGTACGCACAGGAGATGGGCGACGAAGGCCCCCCGTTCCGCTGGGACCCTGCGCGCAGGGAGCTGCTGCGCGCCGACCTCGACGCCGCATTCATGCACATATACGGCCTCACTCGGCAGGAGGCCGAGCACGTGCTGGACTCGTTCTTCGTGGTGCGCAAGTACGAGGAGCGCGACCACGGCGAGTTCCGTACGAAGCGCCTCGTTCTCGACGCCTACGACCGCATGGCCGCCGCCATCACGAACGGCGGCACCGGCTGGTCACCGCTCGCTGACATCCCCGCCGGCCACGGACCCCGCCATCCCGCAGCCACCGCAACCGGCGAGGAGTCCTGATGGCCTATCCCGAGTTTCAGCTCCAGCACCCACGTGGTGGCCCCATCGCTCGCGGACGGTTGCTGGAGGAGAAGGGCTCCAACGGAAGCCAGCAGTTCGTCGTGCTGGCCGGCTCGCCCGCGCGGCCGGACGTGGTGCCGTCGTTTTCAGTCCACATGTCGTCGTCCCATCGACTCCGCGAGCAGATCATCGACGATCACCGGATGACCGAGTCCACAAGCTGGCCGGGATTCCTGGAAACGACCCAAGACATCGTCTGCAACTCACCATCGGCCGCCGCAGAGATCCTGCTCGGGCGGAGCGCCAACGGCTTCCTCGAATGGAAGTCCGCGGAGGGGCATCCGCTCTCCGATTTCATTTCCGCGCCGTCACAAGGAACTCAGCGCACCTGGTTGATCCGCGGGTCCAATGTGACCGGTTTTGATCTCGTCCAACGACTGTGGCTGCCCGACGAACTGGTCAGCCTCGCCGGAGCCCGCCTGCGCGGAGTCACCGGGGAAACTTGGACGAAGGATCAGCTCCGTACAGTCGTCGATGAGGATTACGAGTCGGTGCTGACGTATTCCCAGCGGCAATGGCTCGTCGACGACCTGCACGCGTTCCTCTCGAAGATGAAGCCGGGCGACACGATCTGCACGATCTCCAACGGCCTCGTCTATGTCGGGGAGATCACCGGCGACGCCGTACAAGTCATGTCAGACGGCGGGCGTTCGAACCTTCGCCGGCCCGCGGAATGGCAGAGCGGCGGCTATCCTTACGACGAGCTTCCCGAGGAGCTGCAACAGAAACTCTCCATCCAGCAGGATGTCGTCGACCTCACCTCGGTCGCGGGGCTGGTCGCCGGACTCGGGCGCAGCGACCGAGAGCTTGCCGAGGAGGCCGACGATGCGAGCGGCGATTCCAGTCTGGAGATGGCCGCGCTCGTCGCCCGTCGCGAGCTGGAACTGCCTGAACCAACGGACAAGCTACTCGAGGACACGCTGGTCCACGACATCGGCTGGCTCAACGAAGTACGCGAACTCCTGTGGGACGACCGTCAGCTGATCTTCTACGGACCGCCCGGGACGGGCAAGACCTACCTGGCACTGAAACTGGCCGAGTTCTTCGGCAGCGGACCCGAGCAGGTGAAGCTCGTACAGTTTCATCCGTCCTACGCCTACGAGGACTTCTTCGAAGGCTTCCGACCCCAGGAAGATCCGAAGACGCGCGAGGTTGCCTTCCGGATCACCGCCGGACCGCTGCGCGAACTCGCCGACCTCGCGGCGAGCGAGGGCAATCGGCATGTGCCGCATTTCCTGGTGATCGACGAGATCAACCGCGCCAACCTCGCCAAGGTGTTCGGCGAGCTGTACTTCCTGCTTGAGTACCGCAACCGGTCGGTCCGGCTCACCTACTCCGGCAACGACTTCGCGCTGCCGCCCAACCTGTTCGTCATCGGGACCATGAACACCGCAGACCGGTCGATCGCGCTGGTCGACACAGCGATGCGGCGCCGGTTCGCGTTCGTCGAACTGTCGCCGCGCGCCGAACCGACGAGCGGACTCCTGCGCCGATGGCTAAAGCGTGAGGGCCGCGACACCGAACCCGCAGACCTGCTCGACGCACTCAACGCCCGCATCGCCGATCCCGACTTCCGGATCGGTCCTTCCTACCTGATGAAGCCTGGCGTGTACCGCGACGGCGGACTGGAACGCACCTGGCGGACAAAGATCCAGCCACTGCTCGAAGAACACCACTACGGCGAAGGCATCGACGTCGAGAAACGCTACGGTTTAGCGGCCCTGCGCTCGGCGATCACGTCATGAGCCCCGTCGAGCTGGTCGAGTTCGGGCCTGAGCGCTCGATCGAGCTCGACGATGAAGAAGGACGCGCGCTGACGAGCGTGCGGGCCATCGAAGCAGCGCCGGACCCATTCATGCCCGGTCACTGGCGAGTCCGAGCCAAAGGTACGGTCGGCGTCGCCACGCTGCACCTGCCCGGTGGCGGCTCGCTGGAACTGCGCATCACCCCCAAGCTGCCCATCGCCCGGCTGCTCTACCTGCTCGGTTTCCGCCGGAATGGCAGCGGCTGGCGGGACGAGGATGTCCAGGTCGCCGCCGACGAAGAGCTGATGCCCGCTCTCGCCCGACTGTTCGCAGGCCAAGCTGACGCCGCACTTCGCCAGGGCCTGATCAAGGGATACCGCAGCGTGGACGAAACCGCGCTGATCATGCGCGGACGCGTCCGAATGTGCGAACAAGCCCGCCGTCATCACGGACGGCTCATGCCGCTGGAAACGACGTATGATGAGTTCACCGAGGACATCGCCGAAAACCAGCTCCTCCGGACCGCCGGCGAACGCCTGCTGCGGATGCCAAGCGGTATTCCCGACGCGGTCCGCACACGACTGCTCCGGCTCCGGGCACAATTGACCGAAGTCACTCCGATCCCACGTGGTTCCGCCCTACCCTCCTGGCAGCCCAGCCGATTGAACGCTCGTTATCACTCCGCCCTCCGGCTGGCCGAGATAGTGCTCCACGGCTACTCGGTGGAAAACGCACCAGGTGACGTGACAGTTAGCGGATTTCTTTTCGACATGGCGCGCGTGTTTGAGGATTTCGTGACCGCGATGCTGTTGGACGAACTCAAATCGGAACCCGGCTATTGCGCCTCGCAGGCGACCGTCCACCTCGACGAAAAGGGCGCGATCCGCATGATTCCGGATTTCGTCCGCTACGCCGAGGACGGCACCCCGCTCGCCGTCGCCGATGCGAAGTACAAGGCCGAGAAGCCATCCGGTTTTCCCGACGCAGACCTCTACCAGATGCTCGCCTACTGCACCGCGCTGGGACTTCCTTCCGGTCACCTCCTCTACGCCAAAGGCAATGCACCGCAGGAAACGCACCGTGTCCGACGTTCCGGCATCGTCATCCATCAGCATGCAGTGGATCTCGACCAATCTCCGGCCGGACTACGCCGGTCGATGCACGCACTGTCCCGATTCCTGATACCGGGGATATGATCCGCTACCATGCCTCAGCTCGGATTCGCGCAGACCTTCTGGGACACTTACGACACCCTCGACCGGCAGGTCAAATCCGGCGTCCGCAAAGCAATGCAGAAGTTCCAGCAGTTGACTGTCGCTGAGCTGCATGCGGACAAAGGTCTGCACCTGGAGTCGGTCGACAACGCACGTGATCCCCGTATGCGCACCATCCGTGTCACGAAATTCTGGCGCGGAGTCGTGCTGGCACCCGACGACGGAAGCGACATTTTCCTGCTGCTGAACGTCGTCGCCCACGATGACGCCTACGGCTGGGCCGCGAAACGGCTGTACACCGTTAACACCGCCACCAGGGCAGTCGAGGTCCGCAACGTCGTCGCGATCGAGCAGCTCACGCCACCGCTGGAGCAGGCGGCGAGCCAGTCACCGACCCTCCTGTTCGCCAAACACTCCGACACCGTGCTGCGCGATCTCGGCGTCGACGACCAGGTGTTGCGAGCCGCCCGAGCGATCACCGACAAAGGGCAGCTGGACGCGTTCGGCGGGCTCTTTCCTGAAGACCAGTTCGAGGTCCTGCAGTTCCTCGCCGAAGGGTTCACTCCCGAAGAGGTCTACCGCGACGTCGTGGCCGAACGGCGCCCTGCCGAAGCTGATGACGCCGACGACAGCCTGGCACGGGCAATCATCAATACCCGTAGCCGGATCACCCTTGTCACGAACCCGGACGAGCTCACCGAAATCCTGGAGAAACCATTCGCCGCATGGCGAGTGTTCCTGCACCCTTCGCAGCGCCGCGTGGCCTATCGGGTCTCGTTCAACGGTCCGGCCCAGGTCACCGGCGGCCCGGGCACCGGCAAAACCGTGGTGGCCCTGCACCGGGTCAAGCACTTGCTGTCTCGGTCTGCCGACAGCCGCATCCTGCTCACCACCTTCACGAACGCGCTCGCGAAAAGCCTCCGCGAGAATCTGGCGCTGCTGGTCGAGGACGACGATCTGCTGGCACGGGTACAGGTGACCACCGTCGACTCGTACGCAAACCGCGTGGTCCGGGAAGTCTCGGGACGCGGACCGTCCCCGATCACCGACGCCGACGAACGACAGATCTGGCGACGGATCATCCGTGCCCAGCAATTGCCGTGGTCGGAACAGTTCCTGATGCAGGAGTTCCGCCACATCGTGCTCGCGCAGCAGGTACGCACGGCCAAGGACTACCTGCTGGCCGACCGGCGCGGCCGCGGGGCGTCCCTGCGCCCAGCCCAGCGAGCGACAGTCTGGCCTGCGGTCGAAGCGTTCCAGGCTGCACTGGACGCAGCGGGGACCACGACTCATCTCCAGATCTGCGACCAGGCAGCGGAATTTTTGGCCAAATCGGAGGCCCATCGCTTCGACCATGTCGTCGTGGACGAAGCACAGGATCTCCACCCGGCGCAGTGGCGGGCTCTACGGGCCGCTGTCAAGTCCGGACCGGACGATCTCTTCGTCACCGGCGACCCGCATCAGCGGATCTACGATTCGCGCGTATCGCTGCGCGCAGTCGGCATCTCCGTCGCCGGACGCAGCAGCCGATTGCGCGTCAACTACCGCAGCACCGCGGAAATCCTTGCGTGGGCCACCAGCGTGATCGATGGAACGCCCGTCGAGGAACTCGGGGGTGAAGGTACCGACAACCTCGCCGGCTACCGCTCGCTGCTGCATGGCAAGCGGCCGATCAGCATGGGTTACTCGTCTGCACAGGAGGAAGCTGCCGGGGTGGTCGAGCACGTACGCGGCTGGCTCGACCAGGGAGTGCAGCCATCCGAGATCGCGGTCTGCGCACGGTTCAACCTGACACTCGACAAAGTGCACGACCAGCTGAAGGGAGCGGGGGTGTCCTCGGTGCGGGTCAAGGACCAACCCGGCCCGGACGTCGAAGGCGTGCGACTGGCGAGCATGCACGCCATGAAGGGGCTGGAGTTCCGGTGCGTCGCGGTCGTCGGTGTCAACGAGAAAGCGGTACCGTTCGCCAAGGAGATCACCCCCGCCGAGGTTGACCGGCGACAGCATGAGAACGATCTGCTCAAGGAGCGCTGTCTGTTGTTCGTGGCCTGCACCCGTGCGCGCGATGCTTTGGCAGTGTCGTGGAGCGGTCCCCCGAGCCCGTTTCTGCCCAGCCCCGGGCGATCGCAGCGCAGGGCGAGCTGAGCAGGTCTCACTCCCCGGGTTCCACGCCCCCGTCGGCAAGTCCGTCGATCAACTGCGCTGCCAACTCCGCCCCCAAGCCGACTGCGTCGTTCAGCTCGGCCTGGAACACCGCGATCCGGCGAAACGCATCGCCCACAGTGCGCTGCCGGTCCAGGTCAAGGACCGGCACCTCAACCCGCCGGACATCCGTCCGATGAACCCCCGACAGCGTCGACGCCACGGCTCGCGGCTTCATTCCGCGCAGGTGGCCGCACAGGAAATGCGCGTCCATCCGGGTTTGATCCACGCGAAGGAGCTGCAGGTTCGGACCGAGCGCCAGTCCTTCCTCTTCGATCACCAACGGTCGAACGGCACCGTCGCCGGCCGCCAGCAGAGGGACGACGACATCGCCCGGTCGGAGGAGTACTGCGGACGTCTCGGCATCAGCACAACGCTCGGCGGGAGCTTGGCCGGTCAGGACATCTCTGCCGGTGAGGAGACGTGGACCATTGCCAGACTCGCTGGTACGCAGCGGCGCGGTCTGCTGAAGGAGCGTCACAGCACCAGCGCGGGCCAAGTCGCCGACAGTTGTCATCGCTCGGGTCATGCGCGTTGCTTTCCGCACGGGCGGCAGCTGCTCGGCAAGGTTGCCCAGCAGCTGCGACAACCGTGACCGTGACACAGCGACCGCGGCGAGGTCGAGCTCGACCGGTGCCTGCGGAAGGTGCCGCGCAGGAGTTAGGTCGACGTCCTCGTCCAGCAGGTCGATGGGTTCGACGACCCGGCATCTGCCCGGAATTTCCGTCACCGCGCCGGTATCCCGGAACTCCTGCCAAGCGCTCAGGACCGCGGCCTCCAGCGCGGGCCAGTCGACCAGGCCCCGGCGCGGGGGCTGATGATGGCTCGCGTCGACCAGCAGGACAGGGTTGGCGCGCTGTTCGGACGGGTTGCGCAGGATCCACAAATGCACAGCAATCCCGGTGGACATCAACGCTCCGGCCGGCAACGCGACCACTGCCCGGACCGCGCCGCGACGAAGTAGCGCTTGCCGGATGACCCGGCCCGACCGACGGCCGGAGACTCCGGCCGGCAGCGCGATCACCACCGTCCCGCCGGGCTTCGCGTGAGCCAGGCAGTGCTGCACCCACGCGAGCTCAGGTTCACCCTTCACCGGGAAGCCGTACTCCCAGCGCGGGTCCACGGCTAGGTCTTCGTGGCCCCAATCGCGGTAACCGAAAGGGGGGTCGCAAAGGACGAGGTCAGCGCGCAGGTCGGAAAACGCATCGGCCCGCAATGCGTCGCCGACGGCGACGTCTGCGCGCAGGCGTGCACCGGCGAGCCGAGCCAGCGTCGGGTCCACCTCCTGCCCGACGAGAACGTTGCCGTCCGGAACCGCATGCAGGAGGTTGCCGGGGCCGCAAGCGGGGTCGAACACCGTGCCGTTGACTGGACATGCCAGCGCGACCATCAAGTGCGACAGACCCGAAGGCGTCACCAAGTGTTGACGTTGCTGACGATCGAACGCGCGGGAACAGAGTGACTCGACCAACTCTGCGCGCTCGCTCCCAGCTAGGCCGTCGAGTAGATCGCGGACCTCGACCGGAGGCACGGCTCCCGGCTGGCCCACGAGATAGGCCGCGACATCGGCGACGAGGTCCAGAGCATTCGGCTGCGCGTCCAGCACTCGCCAGACCTCGTCAGCCGCAGTCGCGTCAGCGAGCTTGCCCTGCTTGCGCAGCCATTGCTCCACCTCGGTCCGCCGGAACGACGTACCACCACCGGCCCCGATCACCGGTTCGGGGAAGTCCGGGTGCCGCTTCCGCCAGTTGCTCACTGCCGCCCGGCCCACATTGGCCAACCGGGCGATCTCCGCCGAGGTCACCGTCCCCTCGTCTGACATGCCCACCTCCCCATATTTCGAGCGTTAGCGTAACACGACAGAAGATATCCTGTTGACTGTGAACATGCGTGCGAGTTAGGTTAGTCGCGTCAACATCATTGATCGTGCAACCGAGGGCGAGGCGCTGTCATGACTCTCCGCACTGAGCCCGACATCGACCTTGATTCGATCGCCAAAGCCGCAGGCGACGGTGATCGGGCTGCGACCGCCGCACTGCTTGGGGCCATTCAGCCCAGGGTCATCCGGTACTGCCGGGCGCGGATCAGCTCCTCGCGCCAGGGCTACGCATCGGCCGACGACGTCGCCCAGGACACACTGCTCGCAGTGTTCACCGCGCTTCCGCGGTATCGGCATACCGGAGGCCACTTCCTCGCCTTCGTCTTCGGCATCGCCTCACACAAGGTGGCCGACTTCCATCGCAAGCAGCAGCGCGACCGCTCCACCGCCGTCGCCGACATCCCGGACCGAGCAGATTCCGACAATGAGCCGGAGCAGGCCCTGCTGCAAGGAGAACTGCAGGACATGCTGCGAGCGCTAATGGACACGTTGCCGGCCGCGCAACAGGACATCCTCGTGCACCGGATCATCGGCGAGATGACCTCTGAGAAAACCGCCGAGTTGCTGTCGTCGACCCCCGGCGCAGTACGAGTGGCCCAGCACCGCGCCCTCGACAAGCTCCGCCGTCGCCTGGCCAGCAATGAATTCGTGCCTGCGAGCTCCCCAGCCGGACACGATCGGGCCGAGCACTGCCGAGTGGAGCGCGCGATCCCCCACCGCCACCTCCATGCCAACTCCCCATGACCCGCAGTCCACAGATGCCAGGACTCCACGTCAGCCCGCACAGATTGGCCGCCCCCAGCCGAAGCAACACGGAGCACAGCCGGCACGAGCAACTGTCCACTATGGACAAATTTCCCTCAAAGCGGACTTGGCAGCCGAGCCCCTTCCGGCCGACTCGCAGCCAGACACAGCGAGCAACGATGTGAACGTTCGTGATGCATGCCCGGTACTTGCCGCAACAAGTTAATGCTGACTTGCATTAACTGAGCAGCTCAAAGCCTGTTTTTCCTGGAGCCGGCAAGGGGGTTCGAACCCCTGACCTTCTGTTTACAAGACAGATGCTCTACCAACTGAGCTATACCGGCACGCACCCGGCGACGGGCGCGCCGAAAGTATATCGGGCCGCTTCCGCCGCACCCGGACAACCCGCCCTAACTCCCAGGTCAGCACCGGAAATCGGCAAGATCCAACCCCATGCGGCACGATCGGTGGCAGGTGTGTCGGACACCACTGCAACAGCTGGGGCGGTACGGCCGATGGTCCCCGGGAACGAACGAGGAGGTGGGGATCGATCATGAAGATCAACGAGCGTGCCGGCCAGGGGGCCGCCCGCAGACGGTGGCCGATTCTCGAGCCTCCGCACCCGCGCTCCAGCCAGCGGCATCGGCCGAATCTGCTGCGCCGGCGCGCTTGGCACATTCTCGAGGCTCCGACCGCCGAACAGCCCGCGGTCGAGTCCGAGGAGGCGATCGGTCCCAAGCCGCCGGACGACGCGACCGTCAACTTCGTCCTGGATCTCACTCTGCGGATCGGCGAAGTGCAGATGGCCAGCGGCGCCGGGGCTTCCGACGTCACCGCGACCATTCTCGCGCTCACCTCCGCGCTCGGGCTGCCGCACTGCGAGGTCGACGTCATCTTCACGTCGATCACCGTCACCTGTCACCGCGGGACCGACCTCGCGCCGGTGACCGCGTTGCGAGTGGTCCGTTCACGCAGTCTCGACTACACCCGGCTGACCGAGACCGAGGCGCTCGTGCGCCAGATCGTCCGCGGCAACACCGGGGCGGAGGAAGCGGTCACCGAACTGGACCGGATCACCTCCGCGCCGCACCCGTACGCGCGCTGGACCGCGACCGCCGCCTGGGGCGGGCTGGCCGGGTTCATCACGCTGCTGCTCGGCGGGGGCCTCGACATCGCGCTTGTCGCGATGGTCATCTCCGCCGCGGTCGACCGGATCGGCAGGCTGCTCAACAAGGTCAACCTGCCGTTCTTCTTCCAGCAGGTGGTCGGCGGGCTGTTCGCGACGCTGTCGGCGATGGTCATAGTCAGCAGCAACATCCTGACCACTGACCGGCCGACGCTGGTGGTCGCGGCGGCGGTCACCGTGCTGCTGTCCGGGCTCTCCACGGTTTCCGCGGTGCAGGACGGGATCACCGGCTATTACGTCACCGCGTCCGGCCGCACGATGGAAACCGCGTTGATGAGTGCCGGGCTGATCGCGGGCGTCGTGCTCGCGCTGCGCCTCGCGGTGATGCTCGAACTGCCGCGCACGCCGCTGCCCGACGTCCCCGCCTCGACCGCGCAGCACTTGCCGATCATCGTCGTCGGCGGGGCCGGCGCGGCCGCCTGCTTCGCGCTCGCGTCGTACTCGAAGCTGCGCGCGATGCTCGTCGCCGCCGCGGCGGGTGCGATCGGTGCGCTCGTGTACGGCGCGTTGATCATCGCGACGCTCGACGCGGTGAGCGCTTCGGCGGTCGCGGCGACGCTCGTCGGGTTCTGCGGCGGCGTGATGGCGCGGCGGCTGAAAGTTACTCCGCTCGTGGTCGCCGTGTCCGGGATCACTCCGCTGCTGCCCGGTCTCTCCACCTATCGTGGTCTATACCAATTAGCGGTTTCGCCAGGCGGGAACATCTCGACCCTGATGACCGCGGTCGCCATCGGGCTCGCCCTCGCGGCGGGCGTTGTACTGGGCGAATACCTCGCCCAGCCGGTCCGCACCGGCCTCGGCAGGCTCGAGCGGAAGCTCTCCGGACCCCGGCTCGCCGGGCCGATGGAACCGACCGAACGGCGTTTGGAGTAACCAGTTGGTCACCGGCCGGTCACTCCTCGCGCGCTAGGGTTTCTCTTGGGGCCGCGACCCGCCGAGGACGAGGGAGCAGCTGGAGTGACTGACGCGATTGCCGACCGGAACAGCGGACCGTCCGCGGATTTCGTCGTGGTGGCCAACCGGCTGCCCGTCGACCTCGAACGGACCGCGGACGGGGAACAACGCTGGACCGCCAGCCCGGGCGGACTCGTTTCGGCACTCGAACCGTTCCTGCGCTCCCGCAAGGGCGCGTGGGTCGGCTGGCCGGGCGTGCCGGACGTCGACGTGGACGAGTTCGACGACGACGGCCTCGTCCTGCACCCGGTGTCGCTCAGCTCGGCCGAGGTCCGCGACTACTACGAGGGCTTCTCCAACGCCACGCTCTGGCCGCTGTACCACGACGTCGTCGAACGGCCGGTCTTCGACCGGTCGTGGTGGGACAGCTACGTGAAGGTCAACCGCCGCTTCGCCGAGGCCAGCGCCGCCGTCGCCGCGCAGGGGGCGACCGTGTGGATCCAGGACTACCAGCTGCAACTGGTGCCCCGGATGCTCCGCGAACTGCGGCCCGACCTGCGCATCGGCTTCTTCCTGCACATCCCGTTCCCGCCGGTCGAGCTGTTCATGCAGCTGCCGTGGCGCGCGGAGATCGTGCGCGGCCTGATCGGCGCGGACCTGATCGGCTTCCACCGGCCCGGCGGCGCGCAGAACTTCCTGTGGCTGGCCCGGCAGCTGGTCGGCCTCGAACCCACCCGCGGCGCGGTCGGCGTGCGGTCCCGGCCGGGCATGGTGCAGGTCGGCGACCGCACGGTGCGCGTCGGCGCGTTCCCGATCTCCATCGACGCGGCCGGCCTCGACTCGCTCGCCCGCAGCAAGGGCGTCGTCGAGCGGACCAAGCAGATCCGCCGCGACCTCGGCAACCCGAAGACGGTGCTGCTCGGCGTCGACCGGCTCGACTACACCAAGGGCATCGACCTGCGGCTGCAGGCCCTGCACGAACTGCTGCACGAAGGCCGTCTCGAACCCGGCGACGTCACGTTCGTGCAGCTGGCCACCCCGAGCCGCGAACGCGTCGAGCACTACCAGCGGATGCGCGGCGAGATCGAGCAGATGGTCGGCCGGATCAACGGCGAGTTCGCCCGCGTCGGCCACCCGGTCGTGCACTATTTGCACCAATCCGTGAACCGCACCGAGCTGGCCGCCTTCTTCTCCGCGGCCGACGTCATGGTGGTGACTCCGCTGCGCGACGGGATGAATCTCGTCTGCAAGGAGTACGTCGCGTGCCGCCCCGATCTCGGCGGCGCGCTGGTGCTCAGCGAGTTCGCCGGCGCCGCGGCCGAACTGACCAGCGCTTTCCTCGTCAACCCGCACGATCTGGACGGGGTGAAGAACGCGTTGGAGGCTGCCATTACGCTCGACCCCGCCGAGGGCCGACGCAGGATGCGCGCCATGCGTCGCCAGGTCCTCACCCACGACGTCGACCGGTGGGCGCGTTCGTTCCTCCAGGCGCTGGGTGCCGAACCGGCCGACTGACCCCCTCCCCCGTACCGCGCTGGACCTCCTGAGGAGGAGTGTTGACCGCCGAGGCGTTGCCCGCGGAGCTACGGCGCGCGATCGTGCAGATCGCCCGTACCCCGCGCCTGCTGGTCGCCTGCGACTACGACGGCACGTTGGCCCCCATCACCGCGAACCCGGACGAGGCGCGGCCGCTGCCCGAGTCCGTCGGCGCGTTGAGATCGCTCGCCGGCCTGCACGAAACGACCACCGCCGTGATCTCCGGCCGGGCTCTGCGGGACCTCGCGACGCTGTCGCGGCTGCCGTCCGAGGTCAACCTGGTCGGCAGCCACGGGTCCGAGTTCGACATCGGCTTCATCCACGCGCTCGACGAGGACGCGAAGGCGCTGCACCGGCGGCTCGAACACGAGCTGGAACAGCTGGTGCTCGACGTGCCCGGGGTGTCGCTCGAGGTCAAGCCGGCGAGCATCGCGGTGCACGTGCGCCGCGCCGAGCACAACGCGGGCCGGCGCGTCCTCTCGGACGTGCACGAAGGCCCGTCGAAGTGGGAGGGCGTCACGACCACCGACGGCAAGGAAGTCGTCGAGCTGGCGGTCGTGAAGACCGACAAGGGCAACGCGCTGGACACCCTGCGCCACCAGGTCGGGGCCACCGCGGCGGTGTTCCTCGGCGACGACGTCACCGACGAGAAGGCGTTCGCCCGGCTCGCCGGTCCGGACCTCGGCATCAAGGTCGGCGACGGCGAATCGCTCGCCGAGTACCACGTGCCCGACACCGTCGACGTCGCGATGGTGCTCGCGTTCCTCCTGGAAGAGCGGCGCAACTGGCTGTACGGCGAGTCCGCGCCGCCGATCGAGCGGCTGTCGCTGCTCGCCAACGAGCGTTCGGTCGCGCTGGTGACGCCGGACGCGAAGCTGACCTGGCTGTGCCACCCCGGCCCGGACGCCCCCGCGGTGTTCGCCGACCTGCTCGGCGGCCCCGGGGCCGGGCATTTCTCGATCAAACCGCACCGCAACGGGCTCCCGCTCGGCCAGCGGTATCTGCCGAACACGATGACGGTCGAGACGCGCTGGTCGCGACTGCTCGTCACGGACTATCTCGAGCCGGAAAGCCCCGGGCACCGCACCGACCTCGTGCGCGTGATCTCCGGCGAGGCGGTGGCACAGGTCGTGTTCGCGCCGCGGCCGGAATTCGGCGGCGTGCCGGTGCGGCTGGTCGCCGAGGCCGAGGGCCTGCGCGTGCTGGGCACGTCGGAGCCGTTCGTGCTGCGCTCGCCCGGCGTCGAATGGTCGATCGCCTCCGACGGGCTGCAGGACACCGCGACCGCGCTCGTCCAGCCGACGCCGGAGCAGCCGGTGGTGCTCGAATTGCGCTGCGGCACCACGGATCTCTCCGCGCACGAACTGTCCGAAGTGGACCGCCGGGACCGGGCGGGCCGGTACTGGAGCGACTGGGCGGCGAAGCTCAAGCTGCCGACCGTGCAGACCGAACTGGTGCGCCGCTCCGCGCTGACCCTGCGCGGGCTGGTCAACACCGACACCGGCGGCGTGCTGGCCGCCGCGACGTCGTCGCTGCCGGAGGAGATCGGCGGGGTCCGCAACTGGGACTACCGCTACTGCTGGATCCGCGACGCCGCGATGACCGTGCGCGAACTGGTGCACCTCGGTTCGCACGAGGAGGCCGAGGGCTACCTGAAGTGGTTGCACGGCGTGCTCGCCACACTGGCCGGCCCGGAGCGGCTGCACCCGCTGTACACGCTGGCCGGAAGCGTCATCGGCGCGGAGGCGGTCATCGAATCGCTGCCCGGGTACGCCGGTTCGCGGCCGGTGCGCGTCGGCAACCTCGCCAACCACCAGGTGCAGCTCGACGTGTTCGGCCCGGTCGTGGAACTGGTCGCGACGCTGGCGGAGGTGCGCGGCGAACTGCGCGACGAGGACTGGCAGATGGTGCGCGCGATGGCCGAGGCCGTCACGCGGCGCTGGAACGAGCCGGACCACGGCATCTGGGAAGAGCGGCACGTGCCGCGGCACCGGGTGTACTCGCGGGTGATGTGCTGGGTGACCATCGACCGCGCGGTGCGGCTCGGCGACGAGTACGGCCGCGACGTCCCCGGCGCCTGGCCGACGCTGCGCGACCAGATCAAGGCCGACGTGCTCGAGCACGGCTGGAACGAAGAGGTGCAGGCGTTCACCACCGCCTACGACGGCACCGACCTCGACGCGGCGTCCCTGTTCGTGGGCCTCACCGGCCTCATCGACCCGGCGGACGACCGGTTCCAGAAAACCGTGACGGCGATCGAAGCCGAACTGCGCAGCGGTTCCACGGTGTACCGCTACCGGCGCGACGACGGCCTTCCCGGCGGCGAGGGCGGCTTCCACATCTGCGCGGCCTGGCTGATCGAGGCGTACCTGTGCACCGGGCGGCGCAACGAGGCCGAGGAGCTGTTCGCGCAGATCGTCGACGCGGCGGGCCCGACCGGGCTGCTGCCCGAGCAGTTCGACCCGGTCGCGGAGCGCTCGCTCGGCAACCACCCGCAGGCGTACTCGCACATCGGCCTCATCCGGTGCGCGAATCTCCTTGCCGAGAAGGCTTGATCAGGCAAGCCCGTTAGCACGCCTCGGTGACAAGTGCCGTGAAGGCCGCCTTGCCGGAATCGCATTCCGTTAAGGTGGTCTTCACGAGCATTTGCACGTTCGTTCGGGTTGCCGGCGCGGAGGTGATGCGGTGAAGCAGTACTACGGGCAGCAGTCCGCGGAGTACGCCCCGCTGCCGCCGTTGTTCGCCGCCCGGGTGCGCGTCGCGTCCGTGGTCATCGGGGTTTCGCTGGCGATCGGCACGCTGCTCGTTTTCGGCATCACCGCGCTCGTGAACCGTCCGCTGCACGGGCACAGCCTGCCGCGCGGGCTGCTCGGTCTCGCCGCGCTGCTGCTGCCGATGCTGTCCGTGCTCGCCATCGCCGTGGTCGTGCTGTCCGCACGCCGCTGCCTGCAAGGCGACTACCTGGTGACCGCCAGGGCCCGCGGCACGCGCGCGACGCTGACCGCCTGCTTCACCGTGCTGTCGATCAGCTGCCTGATCGCGCTCGGGGTGTCCGCGCTGGTGGATCTCTGGGGCAACCACGGCAAGCTCGGCCTGCCCGAACTGCTCGCGACCTTCGCGAATTTCGCCATCGGCCTGATCGGCTACAGCGCCGGGCTCTGGTTCGTCCGGCCGTCGGTGAGCACGCTGGAGAAGTTCAGCGACCATCCCATCTGGTGAGGCCGTGAACGCTCGCCCGCGCCGCGGGCAAGAGTGGGTATGCAGGTGACCCACGACGGTCCCGAGCCGGTGTCGACCGGCCCGCAGGACCGCCCCGACCTGGGCGGACCCGATCCCGCCCCGGCCTTCGGGCGGCTGTTCGACGCGCACGCGGCGACCATGCACCGCTACCTCGCGCGCCGCGTCGGCCCGGATGCCGCGCACGATCTCGTCGCCGAGACGTTCCTCGTCGCGCTGCGCCGCCGGGAGTCGTACCAACCGGAGCTGGGCACCGCGCGCTCGTGGCTGTACGGGATCGCGACGAACCTGCTGCGCCACCACGTCCGCAGCGAAACCCGGGCGCTGCGAGCCACCGCGCGGCTCGCGAATTCCGGCGACCGCGGCCACGGCGGACACGACACCAGGGTCGCCGAGCAGGTGGACGCACAGGCCCGCGCGGCACAGCTGGCCGGCGCGCTCGCGAAGCTGAGCGTCGCCGACCGCGACACGCTGCTGCTGGTCTCGTGGGCCGGGCTGGAACCGGTCGAAGTCGCCGAGGCGCTCGGCATCCCGCCGGGCACCGTCCGTTCGAGACTGCACCGGATCCGCAGATGGCTGCGCACCAACGCAGGCGCGTCGACCCGCGAGGAGGCGAAAGACCAGTGAACGACGACACCGTGCGGCATCTGTGGTCCGATGCCGAACTCGACGAGGCCCTCGCCGCGCTGCACCCGCACGAGACGGCCACCGACCGCACCGAACTCGACCGGGCCCGCGCGAGCATGATGCGGGCCGCCGCGGCAGTGAGCGAATCGGCAGAACCGGTTGTCCCGCAACGGAAAAAGCGCTCCGGCGCGTGGCGGTGGATCGCCGTGGCCGCGGCGGTCGCGCTCGTCACCGGCGGCGTGGTCGTGGTCCGGGAACTCGCCACCGCGCCGACGACGCTGGCTCCCGCCGGCCCGGCCGCCCCGGTGGACCGGCGCGAAGCGGGCGCGCCGTTCACCCACGTCGTGACCAAGTACAGCCGCGCCGTGCTGGTGAGCGGGAGCAGTGTGTTCAGGGTCCCGGAACAAGTGGACCTGTGGATCCCGGCCGATCCGTCCGGCGTCTGGAAACGTCGCTGGACCCGCGCCGAACCGCCGACGTTGCTCGGCGGGGATCCCCGGGACAGCGCGAAACTGCCGGGGCCATCCCAGGCCGAGGAGTCCGCGCCCGGCGGGCGGTTCACACGCGACGCGCGCTTCCCCGGAGACGAGGCCTCCACCACTCAGCTGGGCTGGTCCCAGCCGACCCCGGACTTCGTCGCGGGCCTGCCGACCGACCCGAACCAGCTGACCAATCGCCTCCTGAAGGACCGCATCCCTCCGGAGTTGTCGCCGACGCGCGACGGGCCGCTGCCGCAGCCGTTGAACTACAACGCTCCGGATGGCCCCACCCTCATCACCTATCCGTCGGCGACCGGGATGATCCTGAACGTCCTCGCTTCCGGGTACGCGTCGCGCGAGCTGCGGGGCGCTTTCGTGAAAGCGATGGACAACCCGGTGCTCGGCTTCCAGTTGGTGCAGGACGCTCCGGACTTCGTGCAATACGCGGTGCTCGCCGGCCCGTACCGAGTGCTCGTCTCGCTCAACCGGACACAGCTTCAGCTGACCGACCTCCAAGTGCTCTCCGCGAGCCGCGGCACCGGATTCGCGCCCGGCACTTTGGTCAGCTCCGCGCAATTCTCCTCCGAGACCACCGACCGGGCGGGAGACTGATCATTTCGCGTGGTTCGCCGCGTTGAGCGCGCTCGCCACGTCGGGCACCTCCAGCACTCGGATGCCGTCCGGGAGCTTGCCGGAATCCGGCGGCACCAACGCGTGCGTGAAGCCGAGCCGGGCCGCCTCGGCCAGCCGCCGCCCGACGTTCGGCACCCGCCGGATCTCGCCCGCCAGCCCGACCTCGCCCACCGCGACCAGCCGGGGCGACAGGGCCACGTCGTGCAGCGACGAGGTCAGCGCGAGCACCAGCGCCAGGTCGATGGCGGGCTCGGTGATCTTCATGCCGCCGACCGTCGCGACGTAGACGTCCTTGTCGCCCAGCTTCAGCCGGCCGCGCTTCTCCATCACGGCGAGCACCATGGCGACCCGTGCCGAATCGAGGCCGCTCACGGCACGCCGCGGCTGTGGCATCCCGCTGCTCGACACCAGCGCCTGCACCTCGCCCAGCAGCGGCCGCTTCCCCTCGACCGCGACCGTGACCGCGGTGCCCGGCACCGCTTCCGCGGTCCGGCTCAGGAACAGACCGGACGGGTCCGGCACCCCGACGATGCCTCCCTCGGTGAGCTCGAAACAGCCGATCTCGTCCGCCGCGCCGAACCGGTTCTTGATGCCGCGCACCATTCGCAGCGTGGAATGCTTGTCGCCCTCGAATTGCAGCACCACGTCCACCAGGTGCTCGAGCACGCGCGGACCGGCGACCGAACCGTCCTTCGTGACATGTCCCACGAGCAAGACCGGCAGCCCGCGTTCCTTGGCGAGCGCGACGAGCCCGGAGGTGACCGCGCGAACCTGCGTCACCCCGCCCGGCGAGCCCTCGACCTGCGGCGATGCCATGGTCTGGACCGAATCGACGATCAGCACGCCCGGCTTCACCGCGTCGACGTGCCCGAGGATCGCGGACAGGTCGCTCTCCGCCGCGAGGAACATCTCACCGTGCACGTTGCCGGTGCGCTCGGCGCGCAGCCGGACCTGTCCCGCGGATTCCTCGCCGGTGACGTACAGCGAACGCCCCGCCGTGACCGCCCATTGATACGCGACTTCGAGCAGCAGCGTGGATTTGCCGACCCCGGGTTCACCGGCCAGCAGCGCGACCGCGCCGGGCACGAGCCCGCCGCCGAGCACCCGGTCCAGTTCCGGCACGCCGGTGGCCTTCGCCCTGGCTGCCTCGACGTCGACCTCGGCGATCGGCCTCGCGGGCGCGCTCGGCGCTCCGGCGGCCACCCGCGCGATCGCCGGTTTCGCGGAGCCGCGCTCCTCGAGCGTGCCCCACGCCTGGCATTCCGGGCAGCGACCGACCCACTTCGCCGTTTCGTACCCGCATTCCGCGCACCGGTGGACGGTGCTGGTCTTCTTCACCACTCCGCGAGGCTATCGGCGGACACCGACAAAACTCGCGGCGACGCGGTCAGGAGCCCGCGTGCGCGGGTGCCGCGACCGGCAGCTCGACCACGATCGGGCCGGCGTTCTGGAAGGTGAAGGTGACCTTGATCGTCGCGCCCGGCCACAGCGGCTGCTTGAGGCCCGGCAGCACGACCTTGCCGGAGCCGAGCTGGCTCGCCGCGCCGCCGCTCTCGCCCGTCTGCGGCGCGTTCGACGCCGAGTTGGGGGCCGAGCTCGCCGAGCTGCTCGGGGCGGAGCTGGGCGCGCCGCTGGCCGGCTGGTTCGCGTCGGAGGCGGGCGTGCTGTTCGCCGACTCCGACTGCGGCGGGGCGCCCTGCTCGACCGCGTCGGCCGGGCCGATCACGAGCGAGTGGCCGGCGACGATCGCCGTGTCCCCGGAGATCTGCGCGGGGCCGGAAGCGCCCTCGGAGGTCACCGAGACGAGCTTGTCGTCCTGCTGGCCCTGGTTGATCACGGTGAGCGTGAGCGGGGCGGGCGAACCGGCCGCGTAGCCGGGGCCCTGCGCCGGGTACTGCACCGCGGCGTTGCGCAGCACGATCGTCTTCACCTGGGCGTAGGTGCCGTTGACGGCGGGCTGCTGGGTGTCGGTCTGAGTGATCTGACCGGCTCCGCAACCGGCGAGCACGAGTGCGGCGCCGAGCGCCGACACGCCTGCGCCGAGCACGCGGCGATTCTGCAGCCTCACGTCAGAGTCCTTCCCTTTCACGGCCTCGTCCTTCCCGAAGACTAGCCGGGCGGTTCTCCGCGCGCGGAACCGGTGTGCGTTCCCGGCCGATCGACTGTCCACAAAGGATCCCACAGCGCCGGTCGGGGCGCTGTCGGCTCACCTGCATGAGCACGGCGAAAACCGGTTTGTCAAGCCCTGCTCAGGCCGCTGACCTGCGACGACGATCCCGGGTCGCTAGGTGGCCGCCGACGGGCCGTGATAGGATGGAGTCAGCGAAAGGGGCAGAGGACACATGGTTTTCAAGGTCGGAGAGACCGTCGTCTACCCGCACCACGGTGCCGCACTCATCGAAGCGATCGAGACCCGCGTGATCAAGGGCGAGGAAAAGAAGTACCTCGTCCTCAAAGTCGCGCAAGGGGATCTTACGGTTCGCGTGCCCGCGGACAACGCCGAGATCGTCGGCGTGCGCGATGTCGTCGGGCAAGAAGGACTGGACAAGGTCTTCGATGTTCTGCGTGCTCCGCACACCGAAGAGCCCACGAACTGGTCTCGTCGGTACAAGGCCAACCTGGAGAAGCTCGCCTCCGGCGATGTGAACAAGGTGGCCGAAGTGGTGCGCGACCTCTGGCGGCGAGAAAAGGACCGCGGACTTTCAGCCGGCGAGAAACGCATGCTGGCGAAAGCACGGCAAATCCTGGTCAGCGAGCTCGCGCTCGCGGAGGGCACCGACGAGGGCAAGGCGGAAACGCTCCTCGACGAGGTGCTAGAGACCGCGACGGTCTGACCCCGGGTCCTCCGGTTAGCCGCCGAGGCAACCGGTTCCCTACGATCACGACCTGATGAACCCACAGGTGCACAGCGTCGCGTTCGTGACTGTCGCGCACCGTCCGGCCGATCCTGAGCTCGCGCTCGCGGCGGTCGGCGGTGCAGCACTACTCACGCACACCGTGCGGGGGCTGCTCGGCACACCGGAGATCGATCTGGTGGTCGCCGCAGCCCCCGAGCGGTGTGCGAAGTCGTTTTCCGAGGCATTGCGCGGCCTCGAATGCCGGGTCGTTCCCGGCTCCTCGCTCCGGCAGGCGTTCGCCGCCGTCGAGCCCCTGCTTGCCTCGGACGCCGTCGTACTGGTGCACGACGCGCTGCGGGCGTTCACTCCACAACGGACGGTCCGCCGCGTGCTGGCCGCGGTCCGGAACGGCGCGCCCGTCGCGGTTCCGGTGCTGCCGATGTCCGACACGGTGAAAGCCACCGACGAATCCGGAATTGTCACCGCCACCGTCGATCGCGACGGTCTTCGCAGTGCGCAAACCCCGGTTGGTTTTTCCCTTTCCGCTTTCCGTTCCGCACTCGCCGATTCCGCTGACCCCGGTCTCGCCGACACCGCGGGCGCGGCCACCGTCCCCGGCGATCCGGACGCGATGCGCGTCGCGAGCGCCTTCGAACTCACCCTCGCCGAAGCGCTCGTCGCCGGCGGAGACCGGGAGGATCCCCTGTGACCGATCTGCGGGTAGGCAACGGAGTCGACGTCCATCCGGTCGAACCGGGCCGCGAATGCTGGATGGCCGGTCTGCGGTGGCCGGGCGTCGACGGCTGCGCGGGCCACTCGGACGGCGACGTCGCGGCACACGCGCTGTGCGACGCCCTGCTGTCCGCCGCGGGCCTCGGCGATCTCGGGGCGGTCTTCGGGACCGGAGACCCGCGCATGGACGGCGCGCACGGCACCGACATGCTCGTCGAGGTGCGTGCCCTGCTGCGGGCGGAAGGCTGGCAGGTCTCCAACGCGACCGTGCAGGTCATCGGCAACCACCCGCGAATCGGGAAACGGCGCGACGAGGCGCAGCAGGTGCTGAGCGACGCGATCGGCGGACCGGTGAGCGTCTCGGGAACCACGTCGGACGGGCTCGGCCTCACCGGACGCGGCGAGGGCATCGCGGCGGTCGCGACCGCGCTGCTGATCCGCGGCTGAGTTAAATTCGCTCACCCGGAATCGTAATATTCCATTCTTCGCGATACCTGACCAGCGCTAACCACCCGGTCATCGGAAAACGATCTTCGCTAACTTCTGCGCGGGCACCCGCGGCTCATTATAGTTATTCCGCGACGTTTGCGGCGGCAGGGAGCGGGGCCGCCCGGCCAAAGGGGGACGATGCCCGTCGATGCGCATCGATTGTCCGGAGTACGTTCGATCACCGGGAGGCTGGTCGAGGAACTGCTGTCCCGTCCGGGCGGGCAGAGCAGACCGCTGCCGATCGCGGTCGCGCTCGGCGTGCGCGGTGCGGGGAAGTCGGCGCTGCTGGAGGAATTGCGCACCCGGTGCGAGGACATCCCGCACGCGCTCGTCGATTTCGAGCGGCGCGACTGGGAGCAGATCCAGCCGCGGGAACTGCTGGGCCACTTGGCGTTTGATCTCGGCCGGCAATGGCGGCAATTCGGCCGTATCGCGTTTCCTCGCTTGTGGCTGTGCATGCTCGTGCTCAGCGCTCCGGTCGAACTCGGCGACCGGCGGGCCGCACTGCGCAAACTCCGGGATCTGATCGCGCAAAACCAGCCGCTGGAACGCAATCGCGACGCGATCGTGGACGTCGTGAAGCTCGTCGGCGGCGTCACGTCGGGCAACAGCCTTCCCGGCTGGAACGAGGCGACCGAACTCCTGCTGCGCGGGCTCAGCTGGTATGACCGGCGGCGGCTGATGGGCAAGGTCAAAGCCATGCCGACCGGGCACGGCAACCACCAGGACTTCCTGATCGAAATCGCCAAGCACGCCCACGGCGACGACGAGGACCGGGCGGCGGTCGACGCGATCATCTGCGACGCCTTCCTCGCCGACCTGCGCCGCGCCTACTCCGGCATCTCCGGCACCCGCCGGACGATGAATTGCCTGGTATTGCTGGACAACGCGCACACGAAGGGCGGACAGGACTTCCTTCGCGCGCTCGCCGAGGCGCGCAGGCACACGCCGGACGAGGCCGACCCGCTGGTGGTGATCGCGACGAGCCGGACGTGGAATCCGGACTGGAGCGAAAGCTGGTCGATGGTCACCGCGCATCCGGGCAGCGACCGGGAGATCCGGCGCAACCCGGAGCACCGGACCAGCGGGCTCGACTGGCCGGTGCCGCGGCTGCCCGCGCACGTGGAAACCGATTGGATCCCCGGCCAGCCGGACAACCGCTGGTCTCCCTGGTACCTGCTGGAACTCGGCACGCTTTCCAGCGGCGACGTCGTCGATGTCGCCGCCGCGCACGACGTGCACCCGACGTCGCGGCTGCCGCGGTTCCTGTCCCGGCTCACCGACGGGCACCCCGGCGCGGTGCGCGAGGTGCTGCAGACGCTCGCCGCGCGCTACGAGCCGGGCAATCCGAACACGTTGCGGGAATCCTTGTACACCAAGGTAACCCTGGACGACGGCAGCGAGTCGACTTTGCTCGCGCAGATGTGCGACTACCTGCTCCAGGACTTTTCCACCGCGAGCCGTCAGGAACTCGTCACCGCGAGCGCCGCGGTCGACGTGGAAATGCTGTTCCACAAGGAAATTCTCGATCTGCGCAATCCGATGGGCGAGGGACCGCTGTTCAAGCAGCTCGCCGATCAGCTGTGGCTGCGGGCGGATCCGGACGACCCGTCGCGCTACGTCCTGCACCCGTGGCTGCGCCGGTTGCTGCTGCGGAAGCTGGCGACGCGCGCCGACGATCACCCGTTGAGCTGGGAAAAGGTGCACACGCGCTGCCGCGATTTCTACGAGAAGAACGGCCGCGTCGCCGCCGCTCGCTACCACGACCTGGCGCTCGAGAACGTCGAGGCGGTGGTGACGCATCTGTGCAAACCGCTCAGCGCGCCGCACGCCGAGTTCGACGTGCCGACCGCGGAAGCGTGGCTGGCCGAACTGGACACGATCACCGCCGCGCCCAACCGGCTGGTGGAGAACGCGGACCCCTACACCCAGGTGCAGCAGCGTGTCGGCGAGTGGGAAGGCGAACTGGAGACGACCGTGGCGTGGCTGGTCGTTTCGCTGTGGCTGGCGCGCGATCCGCTCGGCGACCCGGGCGGCACCCTCAACGCCACCATCGAGAGCGGATTCCACCATCTGGCCCAAGGCCGGGGACGAGGATCGATGCTGTTGCACGAGCGAGCGGAGCGCTACCGATGACGCAACGGATCAAACCGCCGCGGCCGGCGTGGGCGAAGTGGCTGTGGGGCGGCGGCGCGGTGCTGCTGGTCGTGGTGATCGTCGTCGCCGCGTTCGTCGTCGTCCCGGCGATCAGCGAGGCGAATCGCACGTGCGGCGCCGGCGTCGAGGAACGCGGTGAGAATTCCGAATGCATCGGCACGACTGACGGCGAATTCGTGTTTTCTCCCGACCTCGCTGATGTGGAAAACAGAATTCATCAGGAAAATACCGAAACCGTCGGTTCCGGGAAGCCGTACGTGACCATCGCGGTGCTCCTGCCGATGACGCTCACCGACCACGACATTCTTTCCCGCGAATGGGTACGGCATCAGCTCGAAGGGGCGTATGTCGCCCAGCACCGGGCCAACAAAACGCAGTCGTGGGGCAGCGTGCCGCTCATCCGGCTGCTGCTGGCCAACCCCGGCAGCCAGCTCAAACAGTGGGAGCCGGTGGTCGACGACCTGATCGACCGGACCGGAGCCGACCGGATCGTGGGCGTGACCGGCATCGGGCTGAGCCTCGACACCGCGCGCAGCGCCATCCAGAAGCTGTCCGAGCACCGTGTCCCGGTCGTCGCCTCGCACCTGGCCGCCGATGAGTTTTCGCAGATCCCGGGCTTCCTGCGGGTGTCCCCGACCAGCTCGACCTACGGCAGTTCGATGGCGGGCTACGTGAAGCCGACCGCGCACACCGCGACCGTCGTGCAGGACCAGAACCCGGGCGACCTGTACCCGAAGACGCTGGCCACGGCGTTCACCAAGACGTTCGCCGACGCCACGCACCGGATCGTCGGGCGCACCGAGTCCTACGACTCCAGCCTGCCCGGGATCGAGAACACCTTCCTGCAGATGATGCCCAACATCTGCGGCGACAACCCGGACGTCGTGTACTTCGCCGGCCGCGAGGACCACCTGAAGTCGTTCGTCGCGCAGCTCGCCCAGCGGCCCTGCCTCGACAAACACCTCACCGTGCTGACCGGCGACCTCGCCCAGGTCGGCCCGCCCGGCCCGGAGATGCGCCGCGGCCTCCAGGCGAACGTCACGGTGCTCGCGCCGGGACTCGCGCATCCGCAGGCCTGGCGCGACCATCCGGAGTCGTTCAACAAGGCGGCCGTCGCGAGCTTCGAGGAACCCGGGTGCGCCGGTTGCTTCACCGCGGTCTTCCCGAGGGAACGGCTGGACGACGGCATCGCGATCCTGGCGCACGACGCGGTGCTGACCGTGATCTGGGCCATCCGCGGCATCCCGCGGGTGTCTCCGGAGCAGGTCACCGCGCAGGACGTGCTGCAGGCGAGGAACCGGCTGCACGGACAGTCCGCGGTCCCGGGAGCGAGCGGCATGATCTCGTTCGACGACCGCGGCGACCCGGTGAACAAGGCGGTGCCGATCCTGCGCGTCCGGCTCGACGCGACGCCGGAGTTCGTGGAGCTTTACGTCCCGGCGGCGTGAGCCGGGCACCACAAACGGGCGGCGGCGCACCCGGGTCGCCCGATAGGGTTGGCGCGTGGCCATCAACGCGGTGTTGTTCGACTTCTCCGGCACTCTTTTCCGGCTTGAGCAGCAGGACGGCTGGCTCGAGGACGTGCGCGACGACGACGGCGAGGCGCTCGACGTCGAAGCGCAGACCGAGCTGATGCGGCGGATGACCGCGCCGGTCGAGCAGTCCGTCGAACTCGACGAGGAGCACCTGTACGCCTGGCACAACCGCGACCGCGACCCGGAGCTGCACCGGAAGGTGTACCTCGAGGTGCTGCGGCTGTCCGGCGTGCCCCGGCGCGACCAGGCCGAGGCGCTGTACGCCCAGCTCATCGCCCCGGACCAGTGGACGCCCTACCCGGACACCGAGGCCGCGCTCAAGGCGGTCGCGAGCAGCGGGCGCAAGGCGGGCGTGCTGAGCAACATCGCGTTCGACATCCGGCCCGCGTTCGGCCAGCGCGGCTGGGACGCGCACGTCGCCGAGTTCACCCTGTCCTTCGAGGTCGGAGCGGTGAAGCCGGAGCCGGAGATCTTCCAGTCGGCGATCGAGCGGCTCGGCGTGCGCGCCGAGGAGACGCTGATGGTCGGCGACAGCGAGGAGGCCGACGGCGGCGCCCGTGCGCTGGGCTGCCGGTTCGCCCTGGTCGACCCGCTGCCCACGGCGCAGCGGCCGGACGCGCTGCTGGGCGTGCTGCGGGAGCACGGCGTGCTCTGACGTCCTGCGACGTCTCCCACAGTGCCCCCGGTACCCTTTACCTCGTGGCTTTGCACCTGTACGACACCGCGACCCGTGCCCCCCGGGAGTTCTCTCCCGTCCGCAGCGGAACGGCGTCGATCTACGTGTGTGGTGCCACCGTGCAGGGAGTACCGCATATCGGGCACGTCCGCGGCATGCTGAATTACGACGTGCTCCGCCGCTGGCTGCTCCACAGTGGACTGGACGTCCTGCTGGTCCGCAACGTCACCGACATCGACGACAAGATCCTCGCCAAGGCCGCCGACGCCGGTCGTCCCTGGTGGGAATGGGCGGCGACGCACGAGCGGGCGTTCGAGAAGGCGTACGAGGATCTCGGCTGCCTCCCGCCGTCGGTCACGCCGCGCGCGACCGGGCACGTCACGCAGATGGTCCAGCTGATGGAGCGGCTGATCGAAGCCGGGCACGCGTACGCCGTCGACGGCGACGTGTACTTCTCGGTGAAGTCGTTCCCCGAGTACGGCACGCTGTCGGGACAGCAGCTCGACGAGGTCCAGCAGGGCGAGACGCCGACCCGCGGCAAGCGTGATTCGCGCGACTTCACGCTGTGGAAGAGCGCGAAGCCGGGCGAGCCGTCGTGGCCGACGCCGTGGGGCGAGGGGCGTCCCGGCTGGCACCTGGAGTGCTCGGCGATGGCGACCAACTACCTCGGCGCCGAGTTCGACATCCACGGCGGCGGCGTTGACCTGGTGTTCCCGCACCACGAGAACGAACGCGCACAGTCGAACGCGGCGGGCGACGGGTTCGCCCGCTACTGGCTGCACAACGCGTGGGTGACCATGTCCGGCGAGAAGATGTCGAAGTCGCTGGGCAACACGGTCGCGATCCCGGCGATGCTGGAGCGCTACCGCGCGCCCGAACTGCGCTACTACCTGGTGCAGCCGCACTACCGGTCCACCGTCGAGTACTCCGAAGGCGCGGTGACCGAAGCCGCGCAGGGCTACCGGCGGATCGAAGCGTTCCTGCGCCGGGCGGAGTCGGCCGGTTCGGTGGACATCGGCCCGGTCTCCCCGGAATTCGCCGCGGCGATGGACGACGACCTGGCGACGCCCGCCGCGTTCGCCGTGGTGCACAACACGGTCCGCGACGGTAACGCCGCCCTCGACGGGGGCGACACCACGAAGGCACTCGAATTGGCCGGCACGGTCCGCGGGATGACCGCCGTGCTCGGCATCGACCCGCTGTCGCCGGACTGGGCGGACGGCGGCTCGGACACTCCCGTCCGCGACGCGCTGGGCACGCTCGTGGAAGCCCTGCTGGCCGAACGCCAGGAGGCCCGTGCGGCGAAGGACTTCGCCCGCGCGGACGCCGCCCGCGACCGTCTCGTGGCGGCGGGGATCGCGGTGGAAGACACCCCGAACGGTCCGCAATGGACGGTCAGGAACTCCTGACCTCCTCGCGGCAGCAGAGATTGAGGATTCATGGCAGGCAACTCACAGCGCAAAGGTGCCATCCGCAAGACCGGCACCAAGAAGGGCGCCGTCGTCGGTTCGGGCGGGCAGCGGCGCAAGGCGCTCGAGGGCAAGGGCCCGACGCCGAGGGCTGAGGACCGGCCCGGGCACAAGGCGTACCGCGCTGCCAACGCCGCCAACAAGCGCGACCAGGCCCGGCAGAAGAAGGCCGACCGCCCGGAGCTGATCGCCGGCCGCAACCCGGTCGTCGAGGCGCTGCGCGCGGACGTGCCGGGCACGGCGCTGTACGTCGCGCTCAACATCGACATCGACGACCGGGTCAACGAGGCCGTCCGGCTGGCCGGTGACAAGGGCATCTCCATTCTGGAGATCCCGCGCGAGGAACTGGACCGCAAGACCAACCGGGCCATGCACCAGGGCCTCGGCCTGCAGGTGCCGCCGTTCGAGTACGCGCACCCGGACGACCTCATGCAGGCTGCGCGCGACTCGGGCAACACCCCGCTGTTCGTCGCGCTCGACGGCGTCACCGACCCGCGCAACCTCGGCGCGGTGATCCGCTCCGCCGCGGCGTTCGGCGCGCAGGGCGTGCTGCTGCCGGAACGCCGCAGCGCCGGAATGACCGCGGTCGCGTGGCGCACGAGTGCTGGTACCGCGGCGAAGCTGCCGATCGCGGTCGCCACGAACCTCACGCGCCAGCTGCGCGCGTGGGCTTCGAAGGGCCTGATGATCGTCGGCCTCGACGCCGACGGCACGGTCGACATCGACGCGCTCGAACTGGCCGCAGACCCGCTGGTCGTCGTCCTGGGCTCGGAAGGCCGCGGCCTGTCCCGGCTGGTCCGCGAAACCTGCGACGCGACCGTCTCGATCCCGATGGCGGCCGGCGTGGAATCGCTGAACGCCTCGGTCGCCGCCGGGGTGCTGCTGGCCGAGGTCGCCCGCCGTCGCCGGATCGCCGGACGCGTCTGAGTTTTTCGCTGGAATCAACGGGCTGTTATCGTTGATAACATGCCCGAAGACGCGCGCGCCCGCATCATCACGGCCGCACTGGACCTGCTGACCAGCGACGGCCCGGACGCGGTGTCGACCCGTGCGGTGAGCTCGGCGGCAGGCGTCCAACCTCCGACGATTTATCGACTGTTCGGAGACAAGGACGGTCTGCTCGACGCCATCACCGTCCAGGGCTACGAGGATTACCTGGAGGCGAAAACCGCCGAGCCGCCCGCCGAGGACCCACTGGACGACCTGCGGCGGGGCTGGGATCAGCACCTGGAGTTCGGCCTAGCCAACCCCGCGCTGTACCGGCTGATGACCACCCGTCCCGGCCGTTCGCCCGCGCTGGAGAAGTCCCTGGAGATCCTCGCGACGCGCGTCAGCCGCATCGCTTCAGCCGGACGACTCCGGGTGCCAGAGCCGCTTGCGGCGGCCTTGATCCACGCCGCCGGTTCGGGGGCGACGTTGAGCCTGATCTCGACGCCTGCGGATTCCCGCGACCTCGCGGTCTCGGCCGCGGCCCGGGAAGCGGTGATCGCAGCGATCACCACGGACCGGCCGGTGTCCCGCACACCTGGTCCCGCCGCGGCGGCTACGGCTTTGCGGGCGGTGCTGCCGCAGGTGTCGGGGTTGAGTGCGGCGGAGAAGGCATTGATGGGTGAGTGGTTGGACCGGATCACCGACTGAGCCTGGACGCTTCGCTTGCGCGGCTCTCTCGGGCTGCTTCCGCTGGTGGTCGCGCATCTTCACGGCCAGCGCTCTTCCGCTCCGGGGGCCCGGCTGCCGTCGCGCTGCCGTGTCGTGGGTCCATCACCTTCGCGCTCCGCCGCCCCAACCGCCGCTCGCGCACTGCCATCGCGCGCCCATCAACATCCCGCTCCGCCGCCCCCACATCGCACGCTCACCACTCTCGCGACCGCGCACCAATCGCCGCCCCGCGCACTGCCCGCGCGCCCACCGTCCCCGCGCGTTACCCCGTCGCACGCCCACCGCTCTCCCGCACCAACCCCACCCCGCCCTGCCCTCTCGCGCACCCACCGCCCTTCCACCCAGCCGCCGCCCCCGGCCTGCCGCCCGCCCCATGAGACTCCCCGCCCCAGCCACGGCGCAGCTCCACGACCCGCCCACTTCCCCGTCGCGAAGGGCGAAATCCCCCCAAATCCGTCACCCTCGGTGATTCGTGCTGTGATCCGTCGGGCATCGCCCCGCGAAGCCACCCGCTCGGGCTAAGGTCTCCTCCGGAACCGAGGGGGTCCGTCACCGATGTCGTTCGTTTCGCCGCTGTTCTTGTGGTACTTCATGCCCGCGGTGCTGATCGCGGTCCTGGTGTGCCCGCGCAGTTGGCGCAACGGCATCGTCGCGGTCGCGAGCTTGCTGTTCTACACGATCGGCGCCGGCCCGTACCTGTTCCTGCTGCTGCTCTGCATGGCGGTGAACTTCCTGGCCGGACCCGCGCTGGAGCCGAGCCCGTGGGACGTCCGCGGCACGCGCCGGAAGCGGATCCTGATCGGCGTCATCACGCTCGACGTCCTCGTGCTCGTCATCTGGAAGTACGCCGGTTTCGCGACGCAGCAGATCGCCGCCGTCGCGCACTGGTTCGGCGGCGACCTGGGCGTCGCGAACATCGTGGTGCCGATCGGCATTTCCTTCTACACCTTCCACCACATCTCGTACGTGGTGGACATCTACCGCGGCGAGCGGCACGCGCTGCGCAACCCGGTGTCGTTCGCCGCGTACATCGCGATGTTCCCGCAGTTGGTGGCGGGTCCCATCGTGCGCTACCGGGAGATCGCCGACCAGCTTCCGCAACGGCGTTCGCACCGGCTGGACGACATCGCGGCGGGCTTCCCGAGGTTCGCGCTGGGCCTGTGCAAGAAGTCGATCATCGCCGACTCGCTCAGCCCGATGGTCGAAGCCTGCTTCTCGACCCCCGCGAACCAGATGACCTTCACGACGGCCTGGCTCGGCGCGATCGGCTACACCCTGCAGCTGTTCTTCGACTTCTCCGGCTACTCGGACATGGCGATCGGCCTCGGCCGCATGCTCGGCTTCCGGTTGCCGGAGAACTTCGCGCGCCCGTACTCGTCGGTGACGATCACGGAGTTCTGGCGCCGCTGGCACATGTCGCTGTCCCGCTGGTTCCGCGACTACGTCTACATCCCGCTGGGCGGCAACCGTTCGGGCGCCGGAAAGACGTACCGGAACCTGTCGATCGTCTTCGTGCTGACCGGTTTCTGGCACGGCGCGCAATGGACGTTCCTGATCTGGGGCTGCTACCACGGCGCACTTCTGGTCATCGAACGCCGCTTCCACCTCGGCGACGCTCCCGCCAGCCCGGTCGCCCGCATCGCCCGCCGAGTGCTGACCCTGATCCTGGTCGTGTTCGGCTGGGTCTTCTTCCGCTCAGCCGATCTGGGTCATGCGCTGTCGATGATCGGCCACATGCTGATCCCGGATTTCGGCGGCCTCGGCGACGTCGTGGAAAGCGCGCTGACGAACCAGCGGCTGGTGATCCTGCTGCTGGCGCTGATCGTGTTCATCCTCCCGGCGCATCCGGTGACCGGCCCGCTGCTGGAATCGTCCCGAAGCCGCGGAGCGACCGCACTGCGCATCGGGGTCATGACGGTGGGCCTGGTTTACGCGGCGATCTTGGTGGCTACGGGGACGTTCAGCCCGTTCCTGTACTACCAGTTCTGATCGCGGAGCCGCTTTATTCCGGTTGACGTCCCGGACAGGCGAACGTCAGGCTTCCCGCATGAGGTCAGCAGCCAGCAACGGCGGGGAGCGGTTTCGCGACCAACAGCTGTGGATAGGGGATTTCACCGCTGACGAGGTGCTGGTTCGTTGCCCTCGTTGTGAGCGCTGCGCGAAAGTCGTCGTCGTACCAGGCGCGCCGCCGACTGAGAGGATCCTGTTCGCCCCGAGACGGCTAGTGTGCGGCCGTTGCGGTCACACTCAGGACGCGCGAAACTCCGTTCAGCTCGCGCCAGTTCCGCTGGGGAACGCGCGTGATCCTTTCCTGCAGCACCCGTTGTGGCTGCAAACCGACTTCGACGGACATGTGCTGTGGGCCTACAACGAACGACACCTGGACTACCTCGAAGCCTATGTCGCCGCTCGGATTCGGGAGCAGCAGTTGCCCGCGGACGGCGGGGGTCTACGCCTCATGACCATGCTCGCCGCGCTTCCGACCTGGCTGAAAGCCGCGAAGAACCGCGAACGGATCCTGCGCCGAATCGGCCGGATGCGCGCGACTCTCCGGCCTTCGGCACCAGACGACCGATCCGTCGAGGGTAAGCTTCGCTCATCGCCCTGACGGAAGGCCCGGACCGATGACTGACCCGACCGAGCCGCCAGACCTGTCGTCCACCCCGAATGTCATCCCGTACGTCGACCCGCACGACGGCCCGCGGCGATTGCTCATGATCGACATTTCCACGCACATCTTCCACGCCGGTGCGTACATCCCGATCGCGGGAATCGACGGCCGCCAGTACGTCGTTTCCTGGGGCACCGTGTCGTTCGAGATTCCCGCTGACCGCAACGTCCACGTCAGCGTGCACCTGCAGAGCAACGGCGGGGCCGGGTACACGCCGTCGCCGTTCGCGTCGATCATTTTGTACCCGAACCCGTTGCCGCAACGCCTGTCGACCCAGTTCGTACGGGCAGGCATGGGAGCGCTCGTACCGCTGCCGTAAGTCGCGCCCTAGCCGGTCATCGCTGGCCGTATCCCTTGAGCTTCTCCACCACGTGCTCGATTTCCGCTGGCGGCAACAGAGCCGGAGTACCGGCGGATCGAGCCGTCAGCCACACCTGGCAGACCCATTCCAGTTGCTGCGCCCGGCTGTACGCACTCCCCAGCGAGTCGCCATAGGTGATCGTGCCGTGGTTGGCCAGGAGGCAACCTCGGCGATCGTCCAGGGCTTGCAGCATCGCGTCGGCAAGTTCGGTGGTGCCGTAGGTCGCGTACGGGGCTACGCGAGCCGTGGGGCCGATTGCCGCGAGCATGTAGTGGATCGGCGGGACTTCGGTGACCAAAGTGGACACTGCGGTGGCGTGCACCGAATGCGTGTGCACGACCGCGTTCACCGGGGCGGATTCCGGGTCGGTGGCGCGGGTGTACACGGCTAGGTGCATCGGGAGTTCGCTCGTCGGTTTCAGCGCACCGTCGGCAATCTTGCCGTCGAGGTCCACCACGGGGATGTCGGCGGGAGTGAGGGCGGCATAGTCAACGCCGGTCGGGGTTACCGCGACCAGGTCACCCGCCCGCGCCGACACGTTGCCTGAGGTGCCGACGACCAAGCCGTCCGCGGTCAAGCGGCGGGCGTACTCGCAGACCGCGGCACGCTCGTTCTCCAGGATCATTCACAGCCTCCACAGTCCGCGCGCGGCAGACAGGGAAGCCTGGTAGTCGGCGTAACCGCGCTCGTAGTCAGCCACATTTTCGGGCCGGGCCTCGACCGTTCGCGCGTTCGCGGCCCAGCGATCCCGATCGTACGGCGTTCCGAGCGCGTCCGCGGCGGTGAGCACGGCACCGCGCGCGCCGACGCCGGGATCGCTCGGGATCACGACCGGACGACCGAGTACATCGGCGAAAATCTGCAGCCATTCGGGCGAACGGACTCCCCCGCCGCAGGCGTAGAGCTGTCCCGACAGGCCGGCGGCGTCAAAGCAATGCCTTGCGGCGTAAGCGATCGACTCGCACAGCGCCCGGACCAGGTCGGCCCGACCGGTTTCGAGGCTCAGCCCAGAGAACTGTGCGCGTGCTCCGGCGTCGACGAACGGCGCGCGTTCGCCCGATACCGAAAGGAACGGCAGCGCGCGAACCCCGCTAGCGCCCGGCTTGCTGTTTGCCAGCAGCGGGTCGATTTCCTCGACGCTGATGCCCAGCAACTGGCAGGCCCAATCGATGCCTGCCGTGCCGACCATCGCGGGCATTGCGTGCAGGTACTCGCGCTCATCGGGCGTGCACAGGAACATGCCTGCGGGTTCTGCTTCGGGATCGAACGTCGGGTCGGAGGTGAGTACCTGACAGGCGAGCGTGGTCCCGGCGGTGAGGATGCCGTCGCCGGGTTTCCGTACGCCAGCACCGATCGCGCTGGCTGGCAGATCGAACGGCCCTGCGGTGACTGGCAATCCGACCGGCAACCCGAGCAGTTCCGAACCGCGCCGGTCGAGCCGGAACACCGACTTCGCCGGAGCTGGTTTCGCGAACAACGACCGGCGATGTCCCAGCCCGCAGGCCTCGATCGCACCGTCGTCGTAGCTGCGGGTGGCCGGGTTCAGGAACGGCAGCGACGCGTCCGAAACGTCGACTGTGATCTCGCCGGTGAGCCGCTGCAACACCGCGTCCACGCAGTATCCGGCCACGGCGGCACGGTCGAGCACCGCAGGTTCATGGGTGTCCAAATAGGACATGATGGCCGCGGTGCAGCCAGGGAACATGCCGGAACCGGTGCGCCGGAAGACTTCCGCGGTCACGCCGTCGGCCTGCCATTTCGCGAGCACCGTGTTCGCCCGGCCGTCGAGCCACGAGATCGCCGGGTGCACCGCGGCGCCTGCTTCGTCGCGGAGCCAGAGCCCGTCGCCCTGTCCGGTCAAGGCCAGCGCGGACACCGGCTCGGGCAGCGCGGCCGCGACCTCGCGCACCACCTTCGCGACCGTGCCGACGACCTGGTCGAGATCCTGCTCGACCCGGCCGCCCGGCAGGTGGTACACCTCGGACGGCGTGCACGCGCTCGCGATGGATCTGCCGTCCTCGTCGAACACCACGGCCTTGGTGAGCGACGTCCCGATGTCGACCCCGACAATCACGGCCGCCGCTCCAGTACCTCGGGATTCGCGAGGTTGGCCAGCTGCTCGCCGCGGGCGTACCGGCCGACTTCCGCGGCGACGATCGCTGCCGCTCGCTCGGCGGTCTGCCTGCTCGCGCCGGCGAGATGCGGGGTCGCGATGACGTTGGGCGCGTCGCGCAGCGCCCAGTCCGCCGGCGGCGGTTCGACGTCGTAAACGTCGAGGGCGAGCGCTCCGAGCCGTCCGGAACGCAGGGCGTCGGGCAGCGGCGCGTAGTCGAGCAGGCCACCGCGAGCGGTGTTCACGAGGACCGCGCCCTCCGGCAGGAGAGCGAGTTTGCTCGCGTCGATCATGTGCCGGGTTTCCTCGGTGAGCCGCGCATGAAGGCTCACTACTCGGCTCTGCCGGAGCAGTTCGTCAAGCTCGACGAGCTGCGCGCCATCGGCTGCCACCGCGGCACGGTCGGCATAGGGGTCGGCTACCAGGACGTTCGCCCCGAACGCGACGAGCACCTTCGTGACCCGCGACCCGATCGCGCCGTAGCCGACGAGCCCGACCGTGGTGCCGCCCAGCTCCAGCCCGGCCTGGTCGTAGGCGTAGTAGTCGCCACGCCAGGTGCCGGCGAGCAGTTCAGCCGAGGAGGTCGAGATCCGCCGCATCGCGGCGAGGATCATGCCGACCGCGAACTCGGCCGCCGCGCCCGCGTTGCGTCCCGGCGCGTACGTGACGGCGACTCCGGCCTCGGTGGCGGCGACGAGGTCGACGTTCACCGGCCCGCCGCGGCACACCGACACGAGCTTGAGCTCCGGCGCGGCGGCGAAGACCTTCTTGGTGAACGGGGCCATCTGCGTGACGACGGCCTCGGCACCGGCGAGTGCCTCGATCACCTGGTCTTCGGTACCGCTCGCCTCCAGCACGTTGCCGACCGGCCCGAACGGCTCGACCGGCCACGGCAGCGTCAGCTCGGCGACCTCGTGGCCGCCGCCGAGTTCCGCGCGGACGGCTCCGGCCAGCAGGCCGGGGCTGACGAAGTGGTCTCCCGCAGCGAGAATGTGCAACTCTGCTCCCTCACTCGCTCTGTGCCGATTGTGCGCCACGACGGACGCCTTGGTCAGTGGGCGTTCTCGTATTCGGTGATGTGCGCGACCTTGGTCGCGCTGGCCGACGCGGGATCGAAGCGGTACCCGACCCATTCGGCCACGATCTTCTTCGCCACCTCAGGGCCGATCGCGCGCGCTCCGAAGGTGATCACCTGGCAGTCGTTCGATTTGATCGACCGCTCGGCGGAGTACGAATCGTGCGCGACCGTCGCCCGCACGCCGGGCACCTTGTTCGCCGAGATCGCCATGCCGATGCCGGTGCCGCACACCAGGACGCCGCGGTCCGCTTCGCCGCGAGCGATGGCTTCCGCCGCGGCCAGCCCCAGCAACGGGTACGCCCGGTCGTCCGCCGCGTCGGGCACGCCGAGGTCGGTCACCTCGGCGACTCGTTCGTCGGCCTGCAGCAGGTCGCGCAGCTGATTCTTCAGTTCGACCCCGGCGTTGTCCGCCGCTACCACGATGCGCATCAGTCCGCGCTCCTTTCCAGCTCCTCGCCGACTGCAGTGACCAGCAGCGAGAACGACACCGCACCCGGGTCCGAATGACCCTCGCTCCGTTGCGCCAGCCGCGCCGCGCGTCCCTTCGCCGGACGCAAGTGCGCGGTCTCCTGCGCGGCTACGACCGCGGCTCCAGCGGCTTTCCGCCAGGCTTGCACTACTTCCGAGCCCGACTGCTCCCGCAGCGTCGCCCGGAACGGCTCGATCGCGTCGAGCATTGTCTTGTCGCCCAGTTCGGCCTTGCCCAGCTCGCAGAACGCGCGCACCGCACCGTCGACCGCGTCGGCGAGCATTGCCGTGGTGATGTCCCCGGCATCGACACCGCGCAGACCGGCACCGGTCTCCGCCAGCAGCACGCCGTACAACGCGCCCGAGGCACCGCCAGCCGCATCGGCGAACGCCGTACCGGCAGCCAGCAGCGCACCGGAAACCGTGTCCGGCTCGCGCCGCGCGGCAGCGACGGCGGCGCGCATCCCGCGCGTCATGCCGAGCCCGTGGTCTCCGTCCGCGGCCACCGCGTCGAGCCTGCCCAGTTCCGCTTCGTTTTCCTCGATGCTGCGCAGAGCCGCGGTGAGAACCCGGTCGACCACGCTGGTCCCCGGAGCCTCCTCGGTCAGCAATTCGTCCACTGTGGACTCAAGATCGACCGCGGTCAGCTCGGCACCGCTGGTGCGGTAGCCCGGGGTATCGCACGGCGCGGCGTACAACTCGGCCAATTCGTCGTCCAGCACCAGGATCGACAGCGAAACGCCGGCCATGTCGAGCGAGGTGACGAACTCCCCGACCTCGGAATGCACCGGACTGAGCCCGGCCTCGGCGAGCCGTTCGTGCACGCGGGTGTAGGTGACGAACATTTCCTCGTATTTGGTGCGGCCGAGCCCGTTCACCAGGACAACCACGCGGCCGTCCCCTTCCGGAAGCTCCGGCAGGAGGCCGTCGACCAATTCGTCGGCCAGTTCCGCCGCGGACAACCGGCCCACCGTGCGGACGCCCGGTTCGCCGTGAATTCCGAGGCCCAGCTCCATTTCCTGGTCCGCGACCGTGAACAGGGGCGTGTCCGCGCCGGGCAGCGTGCAACCGCCGAACGCGACGCCGAAGGTCCGCGTGCGAGCGTTCGCCTTCGCCGCGACCTCGTACACCGCGTCGAGGCTGTAGCCGCGCTCCGCCGCCGCCCCGGCGATCTTGAAGACGAGGAAATCGCCCGCCACGCCGCGCCGCCGCTCCGGTTCGGTCGCCGGGCCGCTCGCGATGTCGTCGGTGACCAGGATGGTGCGGCTCGGGATGCCCTCCGCCGCCAGCCTGCGAGCGGCGAGTCCGAAGTGGAGCACATCGCCTTGGTAGTTGCCGAAACCGAAGAGCACGCCGGCACCGTTGTCCGCCGCCCGAGCCGTGCGGTAGACCTGCTCGGCACTCGGGCTCGTGAACACGTCGCCGACGACCGCGCCGTCGGCCAGCCCAGGGCCGACGAGACCGGCGAACGCCGGGTAGTGCCCGCATCCGCCGCCGATCACGACCGCGACCTTCGAGCTCGCCGGGGCCTCGCGGCGGACGACGCCGTAGGCGTCCGGCACCTTCTGGACCGTGCGGCCGTACGCGGTGACGAACCCGTCGAGCCACTGCCGCTTGAACGTGTCCGGGGAACCCAAGGTGGTCATGGTTCAGTCCCTCGCAGCCACCGGCTCGCCGGCCAGGTAGGCCAGGAGCTTCAGTCGGACGTCGTCATTGCTCTCGGCCACCGCGCTGGCCAGCTCCAGCGCGTCCGGCTTCGGCGGGTACGTCGGGTTGGGCAGCGCGATCACGGTGAGCCCGGCCGCGGCCGCCGCCCGGATGCCGTTGCTGGAGTCCTCGACCCCGAGGCATTCGCTGCCCGATTTGCCGAGCCGGGCCGCCGCCTCCAGGTACACGTCCGGATTCGGCTTGCCCCGCGCGACCTCGGCGCTGGACACCGTGGCGGTGAACTCGCCGGTGAGCTGATGCTTTTCGAGCACCGCGTCGATCACCCGGCGGGCCGCCGACGACGCGAGCGCGACCGGGACCCGCTCACTGACCTCACGCACCATCGCACCCGCACCGGGGAGCAGCGGCGCTTCGCCCGCGTCGATCGAGGCGATCATGCCGTCGACCACCGCGCGTTCCACCTCGTGTGCCTGGTCCGGCACCCCGCACCGCCGGGCGAGATAGCCGGCCCATTCGGGCGCGCTCATGCCTTGCACCGAGGCCGTGTCCTCCGCCGTCCACTCGACCTGGTGACGAGCTGCGAAAGCGACCCAGTTCTCCTCCCAGAGGTGTTCACTTTCCACCAGGACACCGTCGAGGTCGAACACCACCGCGTCGAGAGTCATCCACCAGATCCCTTCAGAGAGCGAGCCCGCTTCACACGAGCAATGTTAAGTTAACAGCGAAGATGAGAAGTTCGCAAGGGTGTTCACACAAGGAGGGCACGAGTGGGTGCACGGCTGCTGCTCGCCAGGCACGGGCAGACCGAATGGCACGCGGAGAACCGCTACGCGGGCACCAGCGAGGTAGCGCTGACCGAGGAGGGGATCCGCCAGGCGGACGCGCTGGCCGCGTACGCCCGCCGGGTGAAACCGGACGCGCTGTTCTGTTCGCCGCAACGACGTGCCCGGCACACGATCGAACCGGCGGCCGAGGCACTCAACCTGGTCCCGGAAATCGTCCCCGACCTGCGGGAGACCTATTTCGGCATCGCCGAGGGCCGCACCCGCGACGAGGTGCGCGAGACCGATCCCGACGCGGTCAAACGCTTCCTCGCCGATCCGATCGCCGGCGCGTTCCCCGACGCCGACGATCCGGCCGCAGCGGCCAGGCGCGGGGCCCGCGCGCTCCGCTCGATTGCCGCCGCGACCAGCGGAACCGCACTGGTCGTCGCGCACAACACGCTGTTGCGGCTCACCCTCTGCGAGCTGCTCGGCATCCCGCTGTCCCGCTACCGCAGCGTGTTTCCGCGCCTGGACAACGCGGCCGTCACCGAACTGGAGGTGAGTGGTGACCGAACTGCCCTGGTGCGCTTCAACCTCCCAGTGGAACCGCGATAATCACGGCATGTCGAGCGAAAAGCCTGCCGCCCATCCCCGCGAGAACCGTCAGCAGAAGCTGACCGAGCACGTGTTCCGGCAGGGTTCGGCGACCATCGGCGAGCTCGTCGACCTGCTCGGCGTCAGCATGATGACGGTGCACCGGGACATCGACGAACTGTCCCGGCGCGGCCTGGTCCGCAAGTACCGCGGCGGGGTCTCGGCGATGCCGTCGACGGTGTTCGAGAGCAACGCCGAATACCGGATGAACGCGCACGTCGACGCCAAACGGGTGATCGCGATGCACGCGGTGGAGCAGGTCGAGCCGGGCATGTCGGTGCTGCTCGACGATTCCACCAGCGCGCTCGCGCTGGCCAGGCTCCTGGTCGAAGTGACGCCGCTGACCGTGGCCACGAACTACCTCGCCGCGATCGACGTGCTCAAGAACGTGCACGAACTGCGGCTGATCTGCATCGGCGGCGACTACTCGCCCACCCACGACTCGTTCCTCGGCATGCAGAGCATCGAGTCGATAGAGCGGCTCTCGGTGGACATCGCGTTCGTGTCCACCTCGGCGATGAGCACGTCGATGAGCTTCCACCAGGAGCCCGAGATCGTGATGATCAAGCGGGCCATGCTGGCCGCCGCGCGGCACAAGGTGCTGCTGATGGACCACAGCAAGATGAAGCGCACGGCGCTGCACCGGCTCGCGCCGCTGGACGACTACGACCTGCTGATCGTGGACGAGGGTGCTGATCCGCACTACGTCGACGAGATGCGCAGCCGGGTCGAGGTGCAGGTCGCCGAAGACCCTGAGAACTGATCGACTTCATAACACTCTTGCGTGCGAAGTTCACACAGTCCATGATACGTTGGATCTCGACGTCATGGAGGCGTGTATGAACGAGTCGGCAACAGCGGAGTTGCCCAAGTCGGGCTTCGGGCGCTTGCTCACGAAATGGGGGCTGCCCGCACCCCTGTTCCTCGGGTATGTCGGACTGCTCCTGTTCATGATCGGCGACGGAGTGGAATCCGGTTTCATCGCGCCGTACATGGCGGACAACGGCGCGGGCACGGAAATCAAGGCGTCGTACGTGATCACCGTGTACGGCGTCGCGGTGATGCTCGCGTCGTGGCTGTCGGGCGCGCTGTCCGAACTGTGGGGCCCTCGGCGGGTCATGATCATCGGCCTGGTCATCTGGCTGGTGTTCGACGCGCTGTTCCTGACGATCGGCCTCGCCGGCGGGAACTACGCGGCGATGCTGATCTGCTACGGCATCCGCGGATTCGGTTATCCGATGTTCGCGTTCGGATTCCTGGTGTGGATCACCGCGGTGGCCCCGGTCGCCCGGCTCGGCGCGGCGGTCGGGTGGTTCTACTTCGCCTTCACCGGCGGCCTGCCCACGCTCGGCGCGCTCGTCGCCAGCTTCACCAATCCGCTGTTCGGCCACTACGGCACGCTGTGGGTGGCGGTCGTGCTGCTCGGCGTCGGCGGGCTCGTGGCGGTGTTCGGCGTCCGGCAGCGCACGGGGTACCGCAGGCTCGCGCCGCCGGACGTGAAACCGGTGCAGAGCCTCGTTTCCAGCGTCTCGATCGCGTGGAAGAAACCGCGGGTCGGTGTCGGCATGATCGTGCGGGTCATCAACACCGCGCCCGAATTCGGCATGCTCGTGTTCTTCCCGACGATCTTCATCTCCCAGATCGGATTCGGGGAAAGCCGGTGGCTGCTGCTCGTTTCGGTGATCTACGGGACGAACATCTTCTTCAACCTGATCTTCGGCGTGCTGAGCGACCGGATCGGCTGGCGCACCACGATTTTCTGGTTCGGCGCGATCGGCTGCGCGATCTCGATCCTGCTGCTGTACTTCGTGCCGGTCGCGATGGGCTCGCAGTACTACTGGCTCGCGCTGATCGTCGGCGCGCTCTACGGCGCGACGCTCGCCGGGTTCGTGCCGATCTCCGCGCTGCTGCCGTCGCTGGCCCCGGAGCACAAGGGCGGCGCGATGGCCCTGCTGAACCTCGGCGCAGGCGCGGCAGCGTTCGTCGGACCAGCGATCGTGTCGCTGTTCCTCGGACCGGCCGGTGCCGCCGGAGTCGTCATCATCTTCGCCGCGCTGTATCTGGTGGCCGCGGTGCTGGTGCGATTCCTGAAGCTGCCTGAGGAAACCGAGAAGGCACTCGCGAGCGACGGCAGCTTGCAAGATGTCGAAGAAAGGGTCAGCACGGCGTGAACGAGCAGGTCTCGGTCGGCATCGACGTCGCCACCGCGGGGGTTCGCGCCTTCGCGGTGCGCGACGGCTCGGTCCTCGCCACCGCATCGGCGTCGCTGCCGGCACCGGTGCGCGCGGGCGGTGGCCGCAGCGAACAGGATCCGTCGGCGTGGTGGCCCGCGGTCGGTTCGGTGCTGAACGAGGTCACGGCCGCGCTGCCCGGCCGCGGCGCGGAAGTCGCGGCGGTGGCGATCGCGGCGACGTCCGGAACGATCGTCGGAGTCGACGCCGCGGGCGAACCGGTGACGCCCGCGTTGATGTACGACGACCGGCGCGGAGCGGATTACAACGCGAAAGCCGTCGAACTCGGTGCCGGACGGTGGCGGAAACTGGGTTCGGGTGTCTCGCCGACCGCGGCACTCGGCCGGATCGCCTGGCTGGCCGAGCACACCGAGGCGGTCGCCGTCCGGCACACGCCGGAGATGATCGCGGCGACACTGACCGGACATCCGGTCGCGGCGGATTGGTCGCACGCACTCAAAAGCGGTTACGACCCGTTGGCTGGGGAATGGCCGTCCGAGGTACTCGCCGGTCTTGGCGTGCCTGACGGAATGCTGCCTCCGGTAGTCGCGCCGACGAGCGTGCTCGGCGAAATCTCGGTGCCGGTCGCCGGGTTGCCTGCCGGATGTCTCGTGGTGGCAGGCATGACAGACGGATGCGCCGGACAACTCGCCGCAGGCGCGGTCGAACCAGGGCGATTTGTGGGAATCCTCGGAACCACCTATGTCCTGAAGGGTGTTACGGAATCGCTCGTGCCGGATCCCACCGGAGTCATGTACAGCCACCGGCACCCAGACGGCTGGTGGCTGCCAGGCGGTGCGTCGAACACTGGCGGCGAGTCCGTTTCGGACAGTCCGCGGCTGGCCGAGTTGGATGCCGCCGCAGCTGCGCGCGGTCCGGCCGAGGTCGTGGCTTTCCCGTTGCGGCGCAAGGGAGAACGTTTTCCCTTCGCCCATGGTGACGCCGAGGGTTTCGTCCTCGGCACTCCAACCGACGACGTCGAACTGCACCGGGCACGATTGGAAGGAGTCGCCTTCCTGGAACGACTCGCCCTGGACCATTTGCGGCATCTGGGGGTCCCGGTCCGCGAACCGCTCCTGGCAGCGGGCGGTGGCAGCAAGAGTCCTTTGTGGACGCAGATCCGGGCCACGGTGAGCGGGCTTGGGTTGCAAGTCGCACCGCAAGCAGAAACAGGCTACGGCGCAGCACTCCTCGCGGCGGCGGGGTGCACGTCGGGTGGGCTGAGTGCGGTGTGCAAGGGAATGCCGGTGGGGTCGTTGATTGAGCCCGTGCCCGGTGAGTCGGCGGCGATGTTGGCTTCGTACCAACGGTTTTGCCGAGAGCTGCGGGATCGTGGCTGGATTGACGACGAGCTGTTCACGGTGGCGGCGGGGTGATGCGACTGGAGATTTTGCGCGGCTGACTGAGACTTGGACCCCATCGTGGGCGCTGCCGGACGGTTGAGACGAGACAGGTCGAGTGCCTGGAAGGCGCGGGCGGGGTTGGAAGGCGCGGGGCCGGTCTGGCAGTCCGGCCAGCAAACTGGCGATTCTCGTCGCCGACGAGCTCGCCCAACCGCCAACGAGAGCGGCGAACTCGGAGCCTTGCGCGACCGGCAACTGAACGAGCCATCAGCGCGGCGAAGTCAGGAGGCCCGCAGGCCGAGGCCGAGCTAGAACGGCGACGCCAGCGGATTCGCAGCCGAAGCCGAGCCAACCCGGCCACGCCAGCAGGCCCGCACGTCGAAGCCGAACCAGCCCGACCACGCCAGCAAACTCGCACGCCGACGCCGACGCAACCCGACCACGCCAGCAAACTGGCGGGCCAGAGCCAAGGGCAAGGGAGCGGGCGAGCCAGCCCGGTCGCTCGCGAGTTGGGCTAGTCGAGACGGCTGGGGTGGCTCCGACGGTGCGGTCGAGGCGGTTAGCTGCGACCTGCGCGCGGGCGGCCGGGGCGGCGGCCGTTGCCGTTGCTGCGAGGGGTCGGCGGTTCGGAGGACTTGGCCGTTTGTTGCGGCCCCGCGGGCGACTGGGTGTCTGGGCGCGGGGTCGGCTGGGGCAAAGCCGGTGCGGACGAGCCGGTTGCTGAGGGGGCGTCGGTCGGTGACGTGGTTGATGGCTGGGAAGGTGCGTCAGCCGATGAAGACGTCGAGGTCTGCCCCGGAGCGGCAGTTCCCGAAGGGGCATCCGTCGGCGACGGAGTGGAGGCTTGCCGAGGAGCGGAAGTCGGCGACGAGGCGGAACCTTGCGGAGGAGCGGAAACAGCGTCCTCCTCCTGCGAGCCGAGGAAGCGCAACGCCTCCTGGACGGCTTCGTTGGTCGCAGCGATCCGGTCCGCGACCTTGGTGCGCAAGTCCAGGGCCAGGGTGCGCGATTCGGTGGCTTCGGTTTGCTTTTGGAGAGCGTCGGCGAGGGCAGTCTCTGCCTGCGCCTTCTTGATGGCGATCTCTTCCGACGCTCGACGGTCGGCCTCGGCTCGGGCTTGGGCGGCGGCCGCTTCGGCAGCGGCGTCGGCTTCGGCGCGGCGTCGGGTGGATTCCTCGTCGGCGGCTTGGCGGGCGGCTTCGGCTGCGGCGTCTGCCTCGGCGCGGGCCTGGGCGGCGGCTTCGTCGGCTTCGGTGCGGATGCGGAGGGCTTCGGCGTCCTTCTCGTCGCGGATGCGGCGGGCTTCGGCGTCGGCGGCTAGGCGGGCGTGCTGGGCTTCCGCATCCGCCTTGGCACGGGCTTCGGCGGCCGCCTCGTCGGCCTGGGTGCGGGCAGTCAAGGCAGCCTGATCGGCTTCGGCGCGGGCTGCTGCGGAGGCCTGGTCTGCCTCGGCGCGGGCGCGGTCGGCGGCTTCGGTGCGGGACGCGATTTCGGCGTCGGCCGCAGCCGTGCGGGTGGTGATGTCCTCGTTGGCCGCTGCGGTGCGGGTGGCGATATCCGCGTCGGCGGCGGCGGTGCGCGTCGCGATGTCTTCTTCTGCGGCGGCTAGGCGGGTCGCGATCTCCGAATCAGCCGCGGCGGTCCGAGTGGCGATGTCTTCGTTCGCCGCTGCGGTGCGCGTGGAAATGTCCTCATCGGCTGCCGCGGTGCGGGTCGCGATATCCGAATCGGCTGCGGCCGTCCGGCTTGCGATGTCCTCATCGGCAGCCGCAGTCCGCGTCGCGATGTCTTCGTTTCCTGCCTTCAGTCGCGCTTCCAAGTCCGCCAGGCGGGTCGCGATCTCCTCGTCCGCTGCGGCCGTCCGGCTTGCGATGTCCGCTTCCGCGGCGGCGATCCGGGACTCCAGATCCGCTTGTCGCGCAGCCAGGTCCTGCTCCGCAGCCGCGACGCGGGCGTCCAGGGCCTCCGAGCGCGCGGCCAAGTCGGCGTGGGTCTCGGCTAGCAAACGCTGGCGTTCCGCTTCCGCTTCTTTGGCCGCTTTGTCCGCTGCCCGTTGGGTTTCGTGGGCGTAGCGGTCCGCTTCAGTACGCGTCGAGGACGCGTCCGCTTCCGCGGAGCGGCGCAGGTCGGCGATTTCCTCCTCGGCCAGCTGCACCATCATCCGCACGCGCTCGGAGATCGCGCCGGCACCGGCCGGGCTTGAGGTGACTCGGACCAGCGCGGCCTTCGCCTCGGACAGCTCCGACTGGGCTGTCGTCAGGGCCTTCGTGAGTTCGCCAGCGGTGGCCACCGCCTCGTCGCGGCCGTGGGAGGTCGTCTTGAGTTCGCTGGTCAGCTGGGCGATGCGGGCGTCGACCTGGTGCGGGTCGTATCCCTTCCGGGTAACAGCAAAGGCGGGGTGCTGCGGCTTCTCGGGCGCGACCATCGGGCCACCTTAGTGATGCGGGCACCTGCGGCACGTACCGCCAAACGGCTGTATTACGAAGCGCGAAACCCGACGTCACGCATGGCATCCTGTCCCCCGACGTACCGCGCGGGCGAACGGGGCAGACGCATGGACCTTTCAGCCATCGCCGCCGACCTGGCCGCGCACTGGCACGTGTACGCGACCATGCCGTTCATCGCGGCGCTCATCGGCTACCTGACCAAACGCGTCGCGATCGAGATGATGTTCCGGCCGCTCGAGTTCCGCGGCATCCGGCCCTTCCTCGGCTGGCAGGGCGTCATCCCGGCCAACGCCCGGCGAATGGCCACCACTGCGGTCGACCTGCTCACCAAGAACCTCCTCGACCCGCGAGAGGTCTTCGCCCGGCTCGATCCGGAGGAAATGGTCGCGCAGCTGGAAGAACCGCTGCTGAAGGCGGTCGACGAGGTCACCCGCGAGGTGTTCGAGACCTACCAGCCGCGGTTGTGGGAAATGCTGCCCGCTCGCGCGCAGCAACTGCTGGTGGACCGCGTCCGCGCGCAGGCGCCCGTCGTCGTGAAGCGGCTGATGCGGGAAGTGGCGTCGAATGTGGACGAAGTGCTCGACGTCAACGACATGCTGATCAACGCCATGGTCCGGGACAAATCGCTCACCTGCCGGCTGATCCGCGAGGTCGCCGCGCCCGAGTTCAGGTTCATCGCGCGCAGCGGAATCGGCTTCGGATTCGTCATCGGGCTCGTCCAGCTCATCGCGTGGGCGCTCACGAAACAACCGGTGATCATGCCGATCTTCGGTTTCGTCACGGGCTTCGTCACGGACTGGCTCGCGCTCAAAATGATCTTCTACCCTCGCCAGCCGCGCCGGTTCTTGTTCTTCACCTGGCAGGGCATGTTCCAGAAACGTCGCGCGCAGGTCGCCGCGGACTACGGCGCGTTGATCGCGGAGGAAGTCCTCACCGCGGGGAACGTGCTGGAAGCCGTCCTCACCGGACCGCGTGCGGACAAGCTGTTCGCGCTTGTCACGCGGGAGGTCCAGCGGACCGTCGACGCGCAGGCGGGCCTGGCGAAACCGCTGGTCGCGCTGGCCGTCGGCGGGCGCGAGTACCAGCAGATGAAGCAGGCCGCGGCGGAGAAGGCCATCGCGTATCTGCCGGAGACCGTGAAGCACGTCGAGAGTTACGCGACCGACGCGCTCGACGTCCGCAACACCATCGTCGAGAAGATGCAGCAGCTGACGCCCCTGGAGTTCGAGGGCATTCTCCGGCCGGCGTTCAAACAGGACGAATGGAAACTGATCGCGGTCGGCGCGGTCATCGGCGGGCTCGTCGGCGAACTGCAGGTGCTGCTCTTGCTCCACTAGTGCGCGGGTTACCGTTCCGTAGGCAACACGGAGGGGACGCGCGTGCACACATTCGCCGAGCACTGGCCGGTGTACGTCTCCATGCCGTTCATCGCGGCGCTGATCGGCTACGTCACCAAGCGCGTCGCCATCGAGATGATGTTCCGGCCGCTCGAATTCGTCGGCCTGCGGCCCTTCCTCGGCTGGCAGGGCGTGCTGCCCGCGAACGCCGAGCGGATGGCGACGACCGCGACCGAAATGCTCACCACCAACCTCGTCGATCCAAAGGAGATCTTCGCCCGGCTCGACCCGGAGCAGGTCGCGAAGGAGATCGAACAGCCGCTGCTGCGCGTGGTCGAGGACGTCACCCGCGAGGTGATGGAGACCTACCAGCCGCGGCTGTGGGAAATGCTGCCGTCCGGCGCGCAGCAACTGCTGCTGAAACGCGTGCAGGCCGAGGCCCCGCGCGCGATCACGAAGATCATGCGCGAGATTTCCCAGAACATCGAGGACGTGCTCGACCTCAAGCACATGGTCGTCACGAACCTGGTGCGCGACAAGGCTTTGCTCAACCGGCTGATCCGCGACATCTCGCGGCCGGAAATGCGGTTCATCGCGCGCTCGGGCCTCTGGTTCGGGTTCATTCTCGGCTGCGTGCAGCTGCTGGTGTGGTCGCTGACGAAGTCGCCGATCGTGCTGCCGCTGTTCGGGCTCGGAATCGGCTGGCTGACCGACTGGCTCGCACTCAAAATGATCTTCCTGCCGCGCGAGCCGAAACGGTTCTTCGGCTTCTACAACTGGCAGGGCGTGTTCCAGAAGCGCCGCGACGAGGTGGCCGCCGATTACGGCGACATGATCGCGCGCGAGATCATCACCGTGCCGAATCTGCTGGAAGCCGTGCTGCGCGGGCCGAAATCGGACCGGCTGTTCTCGCTGATCAGCCGCGAGGTGCAGAAGACGATCGACGCGCAGGCGAGCGTCGTGAAGCCGTTCGTCGCGATCGCGGTCGGCACGAAGCGGTTCCAGGAAATGAAGCAGGTCGCCGCCGCGAAGGCCGCCGAGCGGGTGCCGGACACGATCCGGCACGCGGAGACGTACGCGATCAACGCGCTCGACGTCCGCAACACGATCGTGGACCGGATGCGCCGGCTCAGCCCGCTCGAGTTCGAGCAGCTGCTGCGGCCCGCGTTCCGGCAGGACGAATGGAAGCTGATCGCGGTCGGCGCGGTGATCGGCGGGCTCGTCGGCGAACTGCAGGCGTTGCTGCTCCTCGGTTAGCCCGCGCACGCGATACGGTTTCCTTCCGGAACGGGGGAGGGAGACCCGGTGAACGCGGTGCTGGACGACCTCGCGCGGCACTGGCCGGTGTACGTCTCGATGCCGTTCGTCGCCGCGCTGATCGGCTACGTCACCAAACGCGTCGCGATCGAGATGATGTTCCGTCCGCTCGAATTCGTCGGCATCCGGCCGTTCCTCGGCTGGCAGGGCGTGGTGCCGAAGCACGGCGGCCGGATGGCCGCGATCGCGACCGACCTGCTCACCGCGAACCTGCTCGACATCGAGGAGGTCTTCGCCCGCGTCGACCCGGTGATCGTCACCCGCGAACTCGAGCAGCCGCTGCTGCGGGCGGTCGACGGGATCGCCCGCGACGTGCTCGAACAGCATCATCCGCGGCTGTGGGAGGTCATGCCCACGCTCGCCCAGGAACTGCTGATCAAGCAGGTGCAGGCCAGCACGCCGCAGTTGGTGCGGGAGTTCCTCGACGAGGTCCGCGACAACCTGGACGAGGTCCTCGACGTCCGGCACATGACCGTCGAACGGCTCACCCGCGACCGGGCGCTGCTGGTCCGGCTGATCCGCGAGACGTCCCGGCCGGAGATGACGTTCATCGCGCGCGCCGGGATCGTCTTCGGCTTCGTGCTCGGCCTGGTCCAGGCCCTGGTGTGGGCGTTCACCCGGCAGCCGCTGGTGCTGCCGATCTTCGGCGGCGCGATCGGGCTGTTCACCGACTGGCTGGCGATCAAGATGATCTTCCTGCCGCGCGAGCCGGTGCGGCTGGGCCGGGTCATCCTGCAAGGCAAGTTCCAGCGACGGCGCGCCGAGGTCGCCCGGCAGTACGGCGAGCTGGTCGCAGGCGAGGTGCTGACCGTCCCGAATCTGCTCGACGCCCTGCTGCGCGGCCCGAAGTCGGACCGGCTCGTGGCGATGGTCGAACGCGCTGTCGGGCACGCGGTGGACGCGCAGGTCAGCGCCGCGAAACCGGTGGTCGCGCTCGCCGTCGGGGCGCAGCGGCTGCAGGAGATGAAGCACGCCGCGGCGCAGCGGGCGCTGGCCGAGATGCCGTTGACCGCGCGATACGCCGAGGGGTACCTGACCGAGGCGATGGACGTGGCGAAGATGGTGGAGCAGCGGATGCTCGCGCTGACGCCGCTGGAATTCGAGGGCTTGCTGCGGCCGGCGTTCCGGCAGGACGAGTGGAAGCTGATCGCGGTCGGCGGCGTGATCGGGTTCCTCGTCGGCGAGTTGCAAGTCCTCCTCATGCTCGGCTGACTTTTCGGCGGTTGTTCGCGCCGGGCTCACTCGAACTGGCTAACCTCAGTGACGTGTCCGAGCCACCGCAGCTGCCCGCAGTCCACGAGGCCTACCTGCCCCGCGAGCACGCGCTGCATCGCCCGCGGCACGGCAAACGGCAGCTGACCGCGCTGGTCAGCGCCCTGTTGTTCTTCGTGACGCCGACCCTGCTGTGGGTCGTCGGGGTCCGGCCGAGCGAGATCGAAAACCACAAGCTCGCCGGGTTCCCCAGCCTTGGCGAAGGCTTCAAGTTCTTCACCAACCTCCCCAAATGGGCGACCGACCAGCTGTCGTTCCGGGCCGGCGCGATCAACGCGGCGAACGGGATCAGCGAGGGCGTCTTCGGCGAGGCCGCTCCGCTCGACCAGGGTTCCGCGTCGAACTCCGGCCCGATCCCGGCCCCGCCGCTGCAGCAGCCGGGCGCGCCGAACACCGGCCCGTCGACGCCGAGCGGACCGGGTTCCAGCCAGGCCGGATACCGCAAGGTCGTGCAGGGCACCGACGGCTGGCTGTACTACGGCTACGACTCCGAAGCGAAGTGCACGCCGACCCAGGACATCGACACCACGATGAAGCGGATCGACGAACTGCGCGCGGCGGTCGAAGCGTCCGGGCGGAAGTTCGTGTTCGTGGTGACGCCGGACAAGACGACGATGGTGCCGCAGTTCCTGCCCGCGAGTTACCCGGGCAAGGAATGTTCGCAGGCCGCCTCGCCGAACGACTGGTATAAGATCACCACCGAAGGCCACTCGCTCGACCTGCGCCCGCAACTCGCCGCCGAAGCGGCCAGGGTCGGCCACCCGATCTACGCCCCCAACGACACGCACTGGCGCGACGAAGGCGGCCTCGTCCTCACGCGCGCACTCGCCGACACGATCAAGCCGGGCGCGACGAACAGCTGGCTGAGCGCCCCGGACGGCCAGTACGACGCGGTCGCGGACCTGCCGCTGCTGCTCGGCCAAACCGGCGTCAAGACGAACACCCGCTACAACCTGCGCCCGGACGGCGTCACCGACCGCGCGGGGGAATTCATCGGCAGCATCGACCAGCCGGTGCACCGCTCGGCCCCGCCGATCGTCGGCACGATCGACCAGCCGACGCTGGTTTACGGGGACTCGTTCAGCCTCGCGTCGTCGCGGTATCTGGAGGCGGCGTTCACGAACCTCACGTATTTGGCGTATTCGACGGACAAGACGCCGCAGTCGCAGGCGGTGGACCAGTTCGTGAACTCGCACGTGGTGGTGCTGCAGGCGGTGGAGCGGAATGTGGCTGGCGGGTTGGTGCCGTTTACGGATGAGGGCTTTATCGCGGCGGTGAAGACGGCGTTGGCTCAGCATCCGATCCGGTAGCGGACGGACTGGCTTGGCGGTGTGCCAGGAGTGCGGCTAGGTGCTGGTCGCTCCACTCGCGCATGGCGTCGATGACCGGCAAGAGGCTGCGGCCGAGTGCGGTCAGCTCGTAGGTGACGTGGGGCGGGTTGGCCTGGTGATCGGTGCGGGTGATGAGGCCGTCGCGGGCCATGTCGCGAAGGGTTTCGGTCAGGACTTTGGCGCTGCTGGCGCCCAGGGTTTGCTTCAGGTCGTTGAAGCGGCGTGGGCCGTCCAGCAGTGCGACGACGACCATTCCGGTCCACTTTCCGCCGACGTGGAAGGGGAAGGCGGCCATCGGGCACGCCGGGTCCATCCGAGCGTCGGCAGCCATCTCGCCAGCCTCCGGTTTCGTTGAAGTAACCAGTTTCCCGTGGATACCGTCCAGCTCATGGTGCCCGAACAGCGAAACAGCCCGCTCGTGGTTTTCGGCGCTGGCGGCCGAGCCGGGCTTGCCGTCGTCGCGGGCGATCTGACCGACTCGGACAGCGTCTCGAGCGTGGTGCCAGGCAAGGTCGCGGGACTGGTGAACGCGGTGACACCGTTTACTGCCCCGCCCGAATCGTTCGCCGACTTCGACCCCGATTACTACGTGCGCCTAGTCAGGAACCTCGCTCAGGTCGCGCGCGAATCCAGGGTGATCGAAATCGGACTCGCCGCGACTCTGCGCACCGCCAGCGGCCGAGTGTACGAAGACCCCACAGCCTTTCCCGCTTCCTTGCGTCCCTTCGCCGAAGCACGGATGAACGGCCTGGCCTCCTGGCAGGAAACTACAAAGGTGGATTGGCTAGTCATCACACCGCCGCCCGGGTTGTCGCTCGAAGCACCCGCGACCGGCGAGTACCGCCTTCGCGGAGACGTGCTCGATCCTCAAGCAGCGTCGATCCCGTTGTCCTACGCGGACCTCGCGACCGCTGTCCTCGATCAGGTCGAAAAGCCCACCGTCACTCGCCAGCAGGTGACCGTCTACGGCTAACCGACCGGAACCGGGGCCGCTTCCACTGGGCTAGTCCGCACTCCGCGTCGGCGGTCGCGGACCCACGCGATCACCCGGCATACCAGATAAATCAAGAACGAAATCGAAGTCACGAACGCACTCACCGGCAGCCCCGGAGCCAGCGACAAGACGATCCCGCCCAGTGCGGCGACCTCCGCGAACACCACCGACAGCACCGTGGCGCGCAAGGGGCTGGCCGTCACCCGGGCGGCGGCCGCGGCGGGGGTCACCATCAGGGCGACCACCAGGAGCGACCCGACCACCTGCACGCTCAGCGCCGTCGCGACACCGACAAGCAGGGAAAACAGCACCGTCAGCGTCTTGACCGGGACCCCGCGCGCCTCGGCCACCGAGCGGTCGACGCTGGCGAACAGGAGCGGGCGGTAGATCATCGCCAGCACCGCCAGCACCGCCGCGGCGGAGATCACCAATGCGGTCAGGTTCGTGCTGTCCACGGTGATGATCTGGCCGGTGAGAATGCCGAACTTGTTCGCTGACCGTCCTTTGTAGAACGACAGCAGCAGGACGCCCATGCCCAAGCCGAAGGACAGGATCACGCCGATCACCGAATCGCGGTCGGCGTCGCGGATTCCCAGGATTCCCAGCAACAGGGCGGCGGCGACGGCACCGGCCAGTGCGCCGTATTCCACTCCGACGCCCAGCAACAGGGCACCGGCCGCGCCGGTGAAGGCCAGTTCGGACGTTCCGTGCACCGCGAAGGACATGCGGCGCATCACGATCAGCGGGCCGAGCACCCCGGCGAGCAAGCCGAGCACCGCGGCCGCGATCAGGGCGATGCGGACGCTGTCCAGTTCCGAGATCAGCTCCCACGTCTTGGCGAAGTCGAACATGCCGTCCAAGGCTCAGCCCACTGCTTCCTGCTCGTGGTGATGCGGTTCGTCCTCGCACAGCGCGCTCTGCGCACCGGCGATGTGAATCTGCCCGCCGACGCGCAGCACCTCGATCTTCGTTCCGTACAGATCCGACAGCGTCTCCGAGGTCATCACCTCGTCCGGCTTGCCGATTCGGAACTGGCCGTTCACCAGGTACAGCACGCGGTCGACGAACTGCAGGACCGGGTTGATCTCGTGGGTCACGAACAGCACCGCGGACCCGGCCTCGCGCCGGCGCGCGTCGATCAGTTCGCTCACCGCGCGCTGGTGTGCCAGGTCGAGCGACAGCAGCGGTTCGTCGCACAACAGCACCGTCGGGTCGCCGACCAATGCCTGTGCCACCCGCAGTCGTTGCTGCTCGCCGCCGGACAAGCGGCCGACTGGCTGTTTCGCGTAGCGCGTGCCGCCGACGGATTCGATTACTGACGCCACGCGGCGTTTCCGTGCCCGCATTCCGGCTAGGCCTGGACCCCAGCGGTGCCCATCGAGTCCCAGCCCGACCAGGTCGACGCCGCGCAGCGTGAGCGAATCGTCGATCGCGCGCTGCTGCGGGATGTAGCCGACCTTGCGGTTCGCCCCTCCCGGACGCCCGCCCGCGATTTCCACCGTGCCCGCCGACAGCGACTGCATCCCCAGCAGCGCCTTGAGGAAGCTGCTCTTGCCGGAACCGTTCGGACCGAGGACGGCCAGGAATTCGCCCGGCTCGACATCGAGGTCCAAACCGGACCAGAGGGTGCGGTCGCCGAAGGCGAGCCCGGCCCCGCGCACGCGGACCGCGGGGCCGGCTTCCGGAAGCTGGACGGACATCAGCTGTTCAGAGCCCCCGACAGCGAGTCCACATCCTTGGTCATCCAGTCAATGTAGCCCGTGACGTTCGCCGGGAGCGTCTCGGATACGTCGACCACCGCGACCCCGGACGCCTTCGCGTCGGCGACCGCCTGCTTGGTCAGCGGGGTGACCGTCTGCACGTTGTTGACCAGCGCCTTCACCTGCTTCTCCTTGATCAGCTTGGTGAACTCGGAGACCGCCGCGGCGGGCACGTCGGTCTCGTTCTCGATCGCGTCGGAGAACGCCTTCGGAGTGGCGTCGGCGATGTGCGCGGTCTTCAGCAGGTAGTGCGCGACCGGTTCGGTGACGACGACCTTCGTGTCCGGGTGCGCGGTGCCCAGCGCGGACGCCTTCTTGATCAGGCCGTCGAGCTGGCCCTTGAAGGTCTTGGCGTTCTCGTCGAACTTCTGCTTCGACGCGGGCTGGATCTCGCCGAGCGCGGCCGCGACCTGGTCGGCGACCTTCGCGACGCCCGGCAGGTCGTACCAGACGTGCTCGTTCTCCTCGCCGGGCTTGGCGATGTCGTAGGCGACCAGTTTCTTCGCCGAGGCCGCCTCGCCGGACAGCTTGGTGAAGAACTCGTCGTACCCGCCGCCGTTCGCCAGCGTCAGCTGCGCCTTCTTGGCGGCGAGCGCGTCGTCGGCGGTCGATTCGTACGAGTGCGGGTCAGCGGATGGATCGTGAATGATCGACGTGACCTGCACTTTGTCGCCTCCGACGGCGGACACGACGCTGCCCCAGACATCGGTGGAGGCGACGACCTTCACCTGGTCGCCCGTGCCCCCTCCCGCCCCGGAACCGGACGAGGACGACGTGCTGGAGCACGCGCCGAGCGCGAACACAGCCAGAGCCGACGCGGCGGCGAGGACGCTCGTGGTGCGGCGGGAAGTCATCGGGCACTCCTGGGTCGAACTGCTAATGGAAACCGTTGTCAGATTCACTTTACCCCATCCGAACGGCGAGCCTCACTCCACCGGGTGGCCGCACGCGCTCTTGATCACCGAGCGGATCGAGACGCTCACCACAGGGGTGTCGCTTCTGGAAAACGATCTGAACCGTTACGGTTTGCGGATGGGCCGTCCTATTCGCACCCGGAGGCAGGCGACATTGGCGTCGCTCGCGGCGGAACTCGGGGTGTCCAGGACCACCGTGTCCAACGCCTACAACCGCCCGGATCAGCTCTCCCCCGAACTGCGCCGCAGGGTGCTCGAGACCGCGCGACGGCTCGGCTACCCCGGCCCGGACCCGGTCGCGCGCTCGCTGCGCACCCGCAAGGCGGGCGCGGTCGGGCTGCTGCTGACCGAGAACCTCTCCTACGCCTTCCGCGACCCGGCCGCCGTCGGCGTGCTCGAAGGACTCGCGCTGGCCTGCGAGGACGCGGGCGTCGGCCTGCATCTCGTGCCGGCCAGCCCCGGTCGCGAGGATCTCGCCGCGGTGCACCGCGCGGGCGTGGACGGGTTCGTCGTGTACTCCGTGCCGGACGACGACCCGCATCTCGCGGCCGTCCTGGAACGGCCCGTGCCGACGGTGATCATCGACCAGCCCCGGATCGAGGGCGTGGACCGCGTCGGTCCGGACGACGCGGCCGCCGTCACCCAGCTCGCCGACCATCTCGTGGCGCTGGGCCACCGGCAGATCGGCGTTCTCTGCATGCGGCTCGGCCGCGAGCGCAACGACGACTTCGTGACTTCCGAACGCCAGAGCGGCGCGCACTTCCACGTGCAACGCACCCGGCTGGAGGCGCTGGCGACGGCGTTTTCCTCGGCGGGCGTCGACTGGGCGACCGTCCCGGTGGTCGAGCGCTTCGACCACACGGTGGACGACGGCGCCTCTGCCGCACGTCAGCTCCTGGACGCGTATCCGCAGGTCACCGCACTGGTGTGCACGTCGGACATCCTCGCACTCGGCGCGCTGGCCGAGGCCGCGCGACGCGGGCTGCGAGTGCCGCTCGACCTCACGGTGACCGGCTTCGACGGCATCGCCGAGGCGGAACGCTCCGGCCTCACGACGGTGCATCAACCGGTGCTGGAGAAGGGCAAGGTGGCCGGACGGCTGCTGCTCAGCTCCGCCGAGCGGGTCGGGCCGAAGGTGATCACGCTGCCGACCGAACTGCGGGTCGGGAGGACGTCAGCGCCGCCGCGGACGGTCGAGGAGCCCTGGTTCGGCGGCTGAGCGGTTCACCCCAGCCTTTGCCGTGATTTCCGGCCCACCGCATTGTGTACGCGGGTCCGGGCCGGTTCCATAGTGGGAACCGCCCGCGCAGGCCGAAAGGTGCCCCATGACCTCCATCGACGTGCTGCTCAAGCGTAATCAGGAAATCGGGAACATCGTTCCCGGCGACCGGTCCTCCCCCAAGCCGTCGCTGCAGGTGTCGATCCTGACCTGCATGGACGCCCGGATCCGGGTGTTCGAGATCTTCGGCCTGCTGCAGGGCGAGGCGCACGTGCTGCGCAACGCGGGCGGGGTGGTCACCGACGACATGATCCGGTCGCTCGCGCTCAGCCAGCGCAAGCTCGGCACCCGCGAGGTGCTGATCGTCCAGCACACCGACTGCGGCCTCTCCACGGTCACCGAGGACGAGTTCAAGGACGAGCTGGAGACCGCGACCGGGCTGCGGCCGACCTGGGCGGTCGAGGCGTTCCGCAAGGTCGAGGACAGCGTGCGCACCTCGATGGAGCGCGCCCGGCGCAGCGACTTCCTCCTGCACAACGACAACGTGCGCGGATTCGTCTACGACGTGAAGGCCGGGAGCCTGACCGAGGTCAAGTAAGGGCCGTCGTATTCAATGGCGGGGTGGCAGTAGACACCGATGTTCTGATCGAGTGGTTCGCCGACGTCGGCCGGGACCTGCCCTGGCGGGAGCCGGACTGCTCGGCGTGGGGCGTGCTGGTCAGCGAAATCATGCTGCAGCAGACGCCGGTCTCGCGCGTCCAGCCGATCTGGCTGGAGTGGATGGCCCGCTGGCCGGTGCCCTCGGCGCTGGCCGCGGAGACCACCGGCGACGTCGTGCGCGCGTGGGGCAAGCTCGGCTACCCGCGTCGCGCGCTTCGGCTGCACGCCGCCGCCACCGTCATTGCCCAGGAGCACGGCGATGTCGTGCCGTCCGATGTAGACACGCTGCTCGCGTTGCCCGGCATCGGCGCGTACACGGCGCGCGCGGTAGCGGCGTTCGCGTACGGCAAGCGCGCGCCCGTGGTCGACACCAACGTCCGACGCGTCGTCGCGCGTGCCGTTCATGGCGCGGGCGACGCGGGCCCGGCGTCGAATACTCGCGACATGGCGGACGTCGAGGCGTTGCTTCCCGCCGAGGACGCGCCTGCGGCGAAGCTGTCCGCGGCGTTGATGGAGCTGGGCGCGCTGATCTGCACCGCTCGGTCGCCGAAGTGCGCGGACTGCCCGATCTTCGCCGAATGCAAGTGGCAGCACAACGGCCGTCCCGAGTACGCCGGTCCCGCCAAGCCGGTGCAGAAGTTCGCCGGCACCGACCGACAGGTGCGCGGGCTGCTGCTGGACGTCCTGCGCGGTGCCGAGGGGCCGGTCGAGAAGGCTCGGCTGGACCTCGTGTGGCACGAATCGGGCCAGCGCGACCGGTGCCTGGATTCGCTGCTCGTGGACGGTCTGCTGGAGCAAACCCGCGACGGGCTGTTCGCGCTTCCCGGGGAACACTGACGCACTACGACGAAAGTCGGCAAAAAGTTGTCACCCCCCGGGCGCCGGGTTAGCTTTCCCCCGTCGCACTTCCGGGCTGAGGAGTTCCGCATGGGGGAAGCATCGCGTCGTGCCGTCTTGAAGGGCGGCCTCACCGTCACTGCCGTGGGTGCGCTGGGCTTCGCCACGGCGAAATCCGCGGCGGCGGTCACCGCTCCGGTCATCCATTCGACAGCCGAGTGGAACGCCCGGCCCGCGTCGGGCGCGATCGTGGTGGAGAACCACAAGCCGACGTACATCGTGGTGCACCACACCGTCGATCCGGGCAACAACACCGACTACTCGCTGGCGCACGCGCTGCAGATCTCGCGGGACATCCAGAACTTTCACATGGACACCCGCGGCTGGATCGACACCGGCCAGCAGTTCACGAACAGCCGCGGCGGCTTCGTCACCGAGGGGCGGCACCGCAGCCTCGAAATCCTGCGCGGCGGGACGCAGCACGTACAGGGCGCGAACGTCGCGAACCACAACAGCGAATGCCTCGGCATCGAGAACGAGGGCCTCTACAGCACGGTCGACGTGCCGGTCGCGCTCTGGGATTCGCTCGTGCAGCTGATCGCCTACATCGCGCACCAATACGGCATCACGCCCGAGTTCATCAAGGGCCACCGCGACTTCAACTCGACCGAGTGCTGCGGCCAGGTGCTCTACGACCGGCTCCCGGAGCTGCGCAAAGCAGTCGGCCAGCAGCTCGGTCTGTCCGTCGCGCGCCTTGACGCACCGGAGTGGCCGCTGCTCAAACCGGGTGACACCGGGCCGCGGGTGATGACCGCGCAACGGTTCCTGCGCGCCGCCGGGTTCGCCGTGCCCACCGACGGCGTGTTCGGCAAGGCGACCGCGGCCGCCGTGTCCGCGCTGGCCGCTGACCACGGGCTTTCCCGCGACAGCTGCACCGCGGCTCGCGCCAGCGACGAGTCCGCCTACCTGGGCGCGGACGTCTGGCCGCTGATCGTGCCGGCAGACCGCTCGACCGCCGCGTGGCGCACCGAGCTGGCCCGCTGACCGGGGACGCCTCACGTGTGCCAGCGAGGGCGGCACGCGTGGGGCGTCACAGGCCGGACAGGAACGCCTCCACCGCGCCGCGATAGGTCTCCGGAGCCTCGGCGTGCGGCAAATGCGCCGAACCGGGCACGACCAGGTGCTTCGCGCCCGGTACTCGTGCCGCCACCTCGGCTTGCTGGCCAAGTGGCATCGCGGTGCGCTCGCCCTCGACCAGCAGCAGCGGGCAGCGGATACCGTCCACAATGGACCAATAGTCCCGGCGGCCCCATTCGGCGGCGATCTCGTACAGGTTCTCCAGGTCGGCGATCAGGTGATACCCGTCGTCGCGTTCCTCGACGCATTCGGTGAAGTAGTCGCCCGCGGCTCCGAAGAACTCGCGCACGTGGGCCAGCGATTCGAACGGCACCGGCCAGCTCTCGAAGTAGCCCCGCCAGGTCTCGACGGTGCGTCCGCGCTGGTCCGGGGCGAAATCCTCGCTGACCACCGCGCGCACCAGCTCCGGGTGCTTCGCCGCGGCGGCCCACGCGTGCAGCCCGCCCATCGAATGCCCGATCAGCACGGACGGACCAACGTCGGCCAGCACGTCCGCGACGTCCTCGGCGAACTGCTCGGTGGTCCACGGACCGGTGTGCGGCGCGCGACCGTGCCCGCGGGCGTCGAGGGCGCGCACGCGGCCGTACCGCTTGAGCCATTGCGCGACCGGCCACCACGTGCGGCCGCGGCCCATCAGCCCGTGCAACAGCAAGATCGACACGCCAGGGCGTTCGTCGCCGCCGAAGTCGATCAGGCCTGGTCGCATTAATCCTCCCGGGTTTTCCCGGCTACCTCATCACAAATCTGCCCCTAGGGTGAAGGAATGCGCAGCCGTCAGCCCGCCGTCCTCGCCCTCTTCGGCGTGCTTGTGCTGTCCGCGTGCAGCCCTGCCGAACCCGCCGCTCCACTGCCGCCGATGCATCCCGCACCCGGCGCGAACAGCGCGGGCGACCCGTATTTTCCCGACGACGGCAACGGCGGGTACGACGCTCTCGACTACCACGTCGACGTCAGCTACGACCCGCCGAGCGGCCGCCTCGACGGCGACACGACGGTCGCCGCGAAAGCCACCCAAGACCTCAGCCGCTTCGACTTCGACCTGCGCGGACTGGACGTCGCCTCGGTGGAGATCGACGGGAAACCGGCGAAGTACAGCCGGGAGAAGAACAAACTGGTCGTGACTCCGGCCGAACCGCTGCGGTCGGGCTCGACGTTTCGGACGCGCGTGCGCTATTCGGGTGTTCCGGCGAAAACCCCGCACGACGGCGGATCGGAGAACGGCTGGGCCCGCTCCGAGGACGGCGGCGCGTACCTGGTCGGCGAGCCGCATTCGGCATCGTTCTGGTATCCGGTCAACGAAACCCCGCGCGACAAGGCGACCTTCACGCTGACCGCGCACGTGCCCACCGGCTGGACGGTGCTGTCCAACGGCCGGGAAAAGGGCACCAGCGCCAAGGACGGCAAAACCACCACGACGTGGGCCGATCCGAATCCGGTGGCCAGCTATCTGACCACGATCGCGATCGACAAATTCACCGTCCAGCGGTCCACGCTCCCGGACGGCACGCCGATCGTCTCCGGCTACGCCCCCGGCGCCGAGGCCCGCGAGGCCACCGGCGACCGGCTGCCGGAGGTGATCTCGTTCCTGGAGAGCAAGTTCGGCAAATACCCGCAGAGCGCGGCCGGCGGGATCTACCTCGACGAGGACATCCATTTCTCCCTGGAAACGCAAACCCGTCCCACTTATGCGAAATGGGCGGAAATCCTGACCCTGGTGCACGAGAACGCGCACCAGTGGTTCGGCGATTCGGTGTCGCTCAACTCGTGGGCGGACATCTGCCTGAACGAATGCTTCGCGTCGTACGCGCAGTGGATGTGGGGCGAACGCGAGGGCCAGAACCTGGACGACCGCTACCGCGCGGCCGTCGAGATCACCAAGGGCAGCACGGACTTCTGGGGCCAGAAGCTCGTCGACATGGGGCCGGAGCACCTGTTCGAAGGCGCGTACGACAAGGGCATCCTCGCGGTGCACGCGCTGCGCCGGGAACTGGGCGAGCCGGGATTCGAGAAGGTGCTGCACGAGTGGGTGGGCGAGCACCGCAACAGCAACGCTACGTGGGCGGATTTCGAGAAGCTCGTGTCGAAGGTCGCCGGACGCGACTTGAGCGGGTTTCTCAACGATTGGTTCCACGGGTCGAAACTGCCGTCGGACGCCGATCTCTATCCGGGCGGGTTGCGGCCCTGACTGCCGAGCAACGACCTGGTCAGATTGCTGCGGGAGTCGCGACCGTGCCGACCAGCCCCAGCTGGACGACGTCCGCCGCCTCGTCCGGGCCGACCGCGACCGTCGCGTAGTCCACCGCGCCCAGCTCGTAGTGGCCGTGCTGTTTGGCCGTGACCAGCACGCCGACCAGGGCCGAACCAGCCGGTGGCTGCTTGACCCCAACGCGGGATCGCTCGCCGACGAAGTCGGTGCCATAAACTCGAGCCATGGCAGTGGTCAAGATCAACGCAATCGAGGTCCCCGAAGGCACCGGCCCGGAGTTGGAGAAGCGGTTCGCCGCTCGGCTGCACTCCGTCGACAACCAGGAGGGCTTCCTCGGCTTCGAGCTGCTTCGCCCGGTCGCGGGCGAGACGCGCTACTTCGTCTACACGAAGTGGGAAACCGAGGAGCACTACCAGGCCTGGGCGGGCGGTCCGGCGCGCGAGGCGCACGCGGGCGAGCGCAAGAACCCGGTGTCGACCGGTGCGAACCTGCTGGAGTTCGAGGTCGTGCAGGCATCGAAGCCGGGTGAGTGACGAACTCGCCCGCGCCGCCGAGCTGATCTCGGGTGCCGGCGCGCTGCTCGTGTGCGCCGGCGCCGGGATGGGTGTCGACTCCGGTCTGCCCGATTTCCGTGGCGGGGAAGGGTTTTGGCGGGCTTATCCGCCGTACGCCGGGCTTGGGCTGCGGTTCGAGGAGCTGGCCGACCCGCAGCATTTCGCTTCGGACCCGGAGCTGGCCTGGGGTTTCTACGGGCACCGGCTCGACCTGTACCGGAGCACGGTGCCGCACCGCGGGTTCGGTCTGCTGCTCGAATGCGGGCTCGCGAAACCTGGCGGCGTCCGGGTCTTCACGTCCAATGTGGACGGACAGTTCCAGGCGGCGGGCTTCCCGCACGTCGCCGAGGCGCACGGGTCGATCCACCATCTGCAGTGCCTGGCCGGGTGTTCGCGGGAGATCTGGTCGGCCGCGGACGTCGCGGTCGATCTGGACGAGGCGACCATGCGCGCCCGGCCGCCCTTGCCGTCGTGTCCGCGTTGCGGCAGCCTCGCCCGGCCCAACATCCTGATGTTCGGGGATTTCGACTGGGTTCCGGACCGCAGTCAGGAACAGCTCGACGAACTGGCGGCGTGGCGGCGCGCGCACCGTGACGCGGTGGTGGTCGAAATCGGTGCCGGACAAGCGGTTCCGACCGTGCGCCGGTATTCCGAACTCGCCAGCGCGGCCACGGGTGCGCTGATCCGGATCAATCCGCGCGAACCGCAGATCCGCCACGGGCGCGGGATTTCGATCCCCGCCGGCGCGCTGGAGACGCTGGTCAAGCTCGTTTGAGCTCCAGCAACGGGAACGGACGACCGTCCGGATCCGTTTCCTGCCTGCCGACTACCTCGAACCCGTGGTGCAGATAGAAACCGACCGCCTGCGGGTTCTGCTCGTTCACGTCCAGCGTGAGGCCCGGGAAACGGTCCAACGCCGCCCGCAGCAATGCCGACCCGACCCCGCGACCGCGGAAATCGTCGTGCACGAACAGCATTTCCAGCTTTCCCTCGGCGATCCCGGAGAAACCGGCCGCGATTCCGTCGACCTCCGCCACGGTCAACTCCACTTCCGGGAAGTAGACCGGGACACGCGTGGCGTAGTACTCGACGTCCGACGGCGCCAGGAAATGGTGCGTTGCCTCGACGGCACTGCGCCAGATCTCCAGCAGCCGCGGGTATTCGGCTTCCCCGCTGCTCGGCCGCAAGGTCGTCATGGCAGTTGCACCTCCGCGTAAACCGCCCGGTGATCGCTTCCGGGCACATCGAACACTTGGTAATCCCGGATCGCGACCCGGCGGTCCACCAGCACGTGATCCAGCGGCACGAGCGGGACCGCCGACGTCGACCAGGTCGGGATCAGGCCGTCGCCGCGCGCCTCCGCCGCGTCGACGTATCCGCGGGACAGCACCGTTCGCAGTGCGGCGTGGTCGAGGGTGGCGTTGAAATCGCCTGCCACGACACGCAGGCCGTGCTCGCCGATGGCGCGCGACAGGTCCCGCATCTGCTGCTCCCACTGGTAATACCCGGAATCCGGCGAACGCGGATGCGCCGCCACGATCTCCAACGTCGTTCCGCCGCCGAGATCCGCCGCCGCGCCGGGCTGATTCTGAACCGAATCACCAGTGTAATCCTGCTCGGCAAGCGGATATCGCGAAACGATGCCCGAACCGTCCACACCGGACGCCGGATGGAGCACGCGGTACGGCAGCGTCTGGAAGAGCCCGGCCTTCTCCAGTCCGGACATCGCGGCGGGCGTCATTTCCACCAGGTTCAGCACGTCGACCCGCTGCTCCCGGACCAGCCGCACGAGCGCCGCGGGATCGGCCTGGCCGAGGTAGAGGTTGGCCGCCAGCACGCGCACTGTCTTCCCCTGCGCCGCGGGCTGGTCGTCGGACATCACCCGCGGCGCGACGAACACCGCCAGCAGCGCGGACAACGCCAGCGCGACGCCGCCGACCCACCAGCGCCGCAGCACCAGCGCGAGCGCGGCGAGCAGCACGCCGTAGATGACGACGTACGGGGTCAGCGCCAGCAGCGCGGTCAGGTACCAGCTGCTGCCGTCCCAGCCGATCGTGCGCAGCAAGGCCACTGTGACCAGGGGCAGTCCGACCAGCACGAGCAGGCCCGTGACCAGCCGGGTTCGCGTCCGCGCCTCCATCACCATGATCCAGAGTATGCCGGGCAGGCGCTGACAGGTCCGTGTCAGCGCCGTGTGCGCGGCTTGCCAGCGCCTCCGTCCACTGTGTGCTTGAGCGACACAGGAGGAGGCGTCATGTCGCACGCGATCCAGGCCGAGGGCCTGGTCAAGCATTTCGGGGAGACGAAGGCGCTGGACGGGGTGGACCTCGAGGTCCCGTTCGGCAAGGTGGTCGGGGTGCTCGGGCCGAACGGCGCGGGCAAGACAACCGCGGTCCGCATCCTGGCGACCCTGCTGAGACCCGACGCGGGGCGGGCCACGGTCGGGGGTTACGACGTGGTCCGCGACCCGGTCCGGGTGCGCGGGCTGATCGGGCTCACCGGGCAGTACGCGTCGGTGGACGAGGACCTGAGCGGCACCGAGAACCTGGTGCTGATCGGGAAGCTGCTCAACCTGTCCCGGGCTGACGCGCGGGCGCGGGCGGCCGAACTGCTGGAGCGGTTCGAGCTGACCGACGCGGCCAAGCGGCCGATCCGGACGTATTCCGGCGGCATGCGGCGCAGGCTCGACCTGGCGGCGAGCCTCGTCGGCCGCCCCGCCGTGCTGTATCTGGACGAGCCGACCACCGGACTCGACCCGCACGCACGCAACGAGGTGTGGGCGGTCGTCCGCAGCCTCGTCGCCGACGGCGCGACGGTGCTGCTCACCACGCAGTACCTGGAGGAGGCCGACCAGCTGGCCGACCGGATCACCGTGTTCGACCACGGCCACGTGGTCGCCGACGGCCGCGCCGACGAGCTGAAGCGGCGGGTCGGCGGGCAGACGCTGCAGGTGCGGCCGACGTCGCTGAGCGACCTCGACGAGGTCGACCGCATCCTGGCCGAGCTCACCGGAGCCCGCCCGGTCCGCGACGACGCGACCGGACTGCTGACCGCGCCGGTCTCCGACCCGGTCCTGCTGTCCACGCTGGTGCGCCGGCTCGACTCGGCGGGCATCACCTCCGACGAACTGGCGCTGCGGCTGCCCAGCCTCGACGAGGTGTTCCTCGCCCTGACCGGACACGCCGCCGAAGAACCGAAGCCCGAACGCGAACTCGAAGGGAGCCGGTCGTGACCACCGCGACCGCCGTGGCGGCCCCGCCCCGGCACATCAGCCCGGTCCAGGGCGCGAAGCACGCGTTTTCGCTTGCCTGGCGGGGAATCCTGAAGATCCGCAAGAACCCGGAACAGCTGGCCGACGTCACGCTGATGCCGATCATCTTCCTGCTGATGTTCACCTACCTGTTCGGCAACGCGCTGGGCGGTTCGATCGAGAACTACCTGCAGTCGTTCGTGCCCGGCCTGATCGTGATGAACGTGCTGCAGGCCTCGCTGACGGTCGGCACCCAGCTCAACACCGACATCACCAAGGGCGTCTTCGACCGCTTCCGCTCCATGCCGATCGCCCGCTCGGCACCGTTGGTGGGCGCGGTGCTGGCGGACCTCGTGCGGTACGTGGTGTGCCTGACGGTGCTGCTGACCGTGGCGACCGTGATGGGCTTCCGCGTGCAGACCGGTCCCGGGGAGTTCGTCCTCGCGATCCTGCTGGCGATCGCGTTCGGCCTGTGCTTCTGCTGGGGTTCGGTGTTCGTCGGGATGCTGATGAAGTCCCCCGGCGCGGCGCAGGGCGTGATGTTCGTCTTCATCATGCCGCTGACCTTCGGCAGCAACGTGTTCCTCCCGACGGCCACGATGCCGGGCTGGCTCAAGGCATGGGCGGACATCAGCCCGGTGAGCCTGATGTCCGACGTGATGCGCGGCCTGCTCAACGGCGGCGCCGCGTACGGCGGCTCCCTGCTGGGCGCGCTGGCGTGGATGGCCGGTGCGGTCGTGGTGTTCTTCCCGCTCGCGACGTGGGCCTACCGCAAGCGGGTCTGAGGGCGTCCCGCACGGGGGTGTGGACGCTGTGGGTGAGTGTCTGTGTCCGGGTTCCACAGCCGGGCACAGACACTCACTTTTTTGTGGCGAGCAGCCAGCGCAGTGCGGTCGGGGTGTGTCCGAGGTGCGCGCGCACCGTTCGGCACAGGTGGGCCTGATCGGCGAACCCGAGGTCGGCGGCGAGGGCGGCCAAGCTGGGTTCGCCTGCCTCCAGCCGGTCCAGCGCGCGGGCTACGCGCACGCGATTGCGGTACCGGGTCAGCGACACTCCCAGTTCGCGGGTGAAGGCCCGGCTGAGCCGGTAAGGCGAGACGCCCAGCAGGGCCGCCAGCGGGATCAGGCCGTCCGCCGCGGGATGATCGTCACCGATCGCGCGGCGGGCTTGAGCTGCCAGCGCACGGTCGCCTGCCCGGCCGCCGTCCGGAGCGACTGTGGCCACGACCTGCCGGACCACCACAGCCACCAGGCCGAGCAGTCCTTCGGTCGCCGCGTACTCGGGGTCTGCGGCGCGAGTGGCGGCGAGCAGCCGACGGTGGGCGAGGTCGAGTGTGCCGTCCACGTAGAGCGTTGAACGCTCCAGCAGCGGTGCGTCGCCGGCCAGGGTGCGCCAGAACGCGGGCGTCAGGGTGATCGAGGTGCATTTGTCACCGCCGGCGGGATGGGCGAAGTGCTCCTCCTCGCCGGGCATCCCGAGGTATCCGACGGTGCGGTCGAGGTCCGCGCAGACCCCGCGGACCCGGCGGCGGAACCCGCCGCGGCGCACGAGCACGAGCCGCACGTCCTCGCGCGGCCGCTCGGCCGACCAGCCGCGGTGATCGTCCCGGCAGTCCACCGTGCCGACGGCGAACTCCGGGCGAGTGGCGAGATCGACGAAGGAGAGCACGCCCGGAGGCTACGGCGAGGGTCTGACAATTCCGCAAAAATCTTCAAGACGCGAGCGGCGGGGACCGGGCAGGCTGGCACATCCATTGCCACCGCACGTAAAGGGAGCAGGAGACATGGCGTCCATCCGCGAAGAAGCGGTGATCGAGTCCAGCGCCGACGACGTGTGGGAGGTGATCGGCGACTTCGCCGCGGGTCCCCGGCGGATGGCGCCGGGGTTCGTGCTGGACAGCCGGGCCGAGGAGGACTGCCGGGTCGTCACCTTCGCCGACGGCACGGTCGTCCGGGAACGGCGGATCGGCGTTGACCACGACATCCGCCGGATCGTCTACGCGGTCGTCGGCGGCGACGTCCGGCCCGAACACGACAACGCCTCTATGCAGGTACTCGACGACGGCGAACAGCGGTGCCGCCTGGTGTGGATCCGCGACGTGCTGCCCGACGAACTGGCAGCGCCGATGAGCAAACCGATGTCGGCCGGTCTGGAAGTGATCAAGCGGACTCTCGATCACCTAGGCTCACCCGAGTGAAGCCCCCGCGAGATGGCCGGTCAGCCGCTCCCAGTTCCCGGAGCCAATGGCCGCCTTCTCTTCCTCGCTGAACGGTGCCTTCTCCAAAAACGACCGCGCGACGCCGCCGCTCGTGTCCAGGTAAGGAAATCCGCCCGGCCGGGTGCCGAAGGTGTACGGATAGTCGGTCGAATAGAGCATCCGCTCCGTCCCCACCACTTCCGCCGCCCAGCGCAGGTAGCGTTCGCTGACCGTTCCGCTGCCCGCGATCCAGAAGTTCTGGCGGAAGTAGTCGGCGAGCGGCTGCCGCAGCCCGGCCATTTCCCGCAGGAAGCCGACGTGGTCCAGGTAGAACAAGACCACCTCGCCCCAGTGTCCGGCGATCACCTGCAACTCGGGGTGCCGGTCGAAGACGCCGGAGAAGATCATCCGCAGGTACTGCACGCCCAGGTCGTAGTACCAGCCGAGCCCGGCGGTCGCCAATGCCGCGCCGACGCCGTTGGGCAGGCCCGAGTAGTACGCCTCTTGTACCGCCTGCACCGGCGCTTGGGGATGGAAGTGCAGCGGGACGCGGAGTCGTGCGGCGGTTCCGTAGAGGTCGTCGAATTCCGGGGCGTCGGCCAGTTTGTCGCCGGTTCGACCGTAAAGCATCGCGCCGCGGAAACCCAGGCTGACCGCGCGTTCCAGCTCCTCAGCGGCGGCTTCGGGCGAGGACGTCGGCAGCGTGGCGAAGGCCTGGAATCGCGTCGGATTGGCGGCGACGATCTCGGCGAGTGCGTCGTTGGCCTCCCGCGCGACGGGCACGGCGTCGGCGGCCGGAAGGTTTTGCACGCCGGGCGTCGACAGGGACAGCACTGCGACGTCGATGCCCTGGTCGTCCATGTCGGCGAGACGTCCCTCGCCGACGTCGTGGAGGCGTCGCGTGACCGGATGGTCGTCGGGATAGCCGTGCGGCTGGAGGCCCGCCTTCGCCCACGCGTCGCGCAGGACAGGCAGGACCACGTGTTCTTCCAGGGCGACGATGCGCATGACAGCTCCTCTGCGTTTCCGGTGATACCCAACGGAGCGTACCACCGGAAACATCAGTGGAAGCAAGTTTTAGTTATCGTCGATAACAGGCGAGCGCTCCGCACGGACCGCCTCGATCGCCTCCGCCCGGTCCAGCTGCGAGGTCTCGGCCACGAGCGCCTCGTATCGCTCCTCGCCCAGCTCCCTGGTCAGGTTCTCGATGAGCTCCCGGACCTCCGGGCTTCCCAGGTCGAACCGGCCGCGCACCACCGCGCTCAGCGCCAGCAGCCGGGCCGACGACTCCAGCCGCCCCTGCTGGTACCGGATCCGCGCCAGCAGTTCGACCATGGCAGCGAGGTCCGGCATGTCGAAGCGCCTCGCCGCCTGCTCGACCACGCCGAACACCGCTGGCTCCGCTTCGTCCGGGCGGCCTTCGGCGAGCAGCAAACCGGCCTCGATGGTGCCGAGCCATTCCGCCTCGAAACCCTCCGGAGTCGGCCAATCCGCGCGCGCCGCCTTCATTTCCCGGAACACCTCGCGCGCCTCGGCGACATTGCGCTCACGGATCAGCAACTCGGCACGGCCGAGCAAGACGATCAGGCGCAAGCCGTTGTTGACGCCGGCAGCCGCGTAGCGTTCGGCGGCTTCCATGTCCCGCCACGCGCCTTCCTGATCTCCGGAGCGCGAACGCTCCACCGCCAGCCGCCACCACTGCTGCACGATGTCGTCCCTTGACCGCAGCTCCATCACCAGCCGCAATCCCTCGGTGTACCCGGCGATCGCACCCTCGTGGTCGCCGGCCTGCGACCGCGCCGCGGCCCGGAACCCGTGCGTCATCCCGAGTCCCCAGCGGTCGCCGACCTCGGCGAAGCCCTGGTGGGCAAGCTCTCGCGCCCGGTCCGCGCTCCCGAGATCGCCGGTGTCGCCGAGGACGAAGCTCTCCGCCCAGTGCCCGGCGGCGCGGCTCCAGACGTCGTCCCGCGCGACGGCCCGGCGGATCTCGCGCAGCGCCAGGTCCCGCTCGCCGTTGAGGTACGCCACGATCGGCAACCCCACCCACAGCCACGGATTCCGGTCCGCGGCGCCGGTCCGCACGCATTCCTCGATCAGGTCGGGGACGTCCACCTTCTCTTGCGGCCCGGCCATGACCCGCATCAGCACCTGGATCAACCGCAGGCTCGCCGCCACGTCCGGCGGCAGCTCGCCGCTCAGTTCGAGCACCTCGTCCACGAACAGCGCGCCCCGCTCGTTCTGGCCGACGATGTTGAGATACCAGAACAATCCGAACAGCAGCCGGGCCGCCGCTGCCGCGGAATCGGACTCGATCGCCGCCCGCAGCGCGGCGTTGAAGTTATCGCTTTCGTGCTCGTACACGTCGATCGCCTGGAGCTGGTCCCGTCCGCGCAGCAACGGTTCGTTGCGGTCGGCCAATTCCGCGTAGTAGGCGACCATCGCCTCCCGCATCCGCTCCCGTTCGCCGGATTCGGCGAGCCGCTCGGTCGCGTAGGCGCGCAGGGTTTCCAGCAGGCGGTAGCGCATGCCCACCACGTCCACAATGGACTTCTCCACCAGCGAACCCAGGACGTACACGATGTCTTCCGCGGGCAGTGCCTCGTCCGCGCAGACGTTTTCCACCGCTTCCTCGGAAAAACTCGCCGCGAACACCGCGAGCCTGCGCGCGAGCCGGACCTCCGCGTCGCTCAGCAGATCCCAGCTCCACTCCACCACCGCGCGCAGCGTGCGCTGGCGCGGCAACGCCGTGCGGCTGCCGGAGGTGAGCAAGCGGAACCGGTCGTCGAGCCGTTCGGCGATCTGTTCGGCGGTCATCGACCGCAACCGCGCGGCGGCCAGTTCGAGCGCCAGCGGCATTCCGTCGAGCCGGCAGCAGATCTGCCGTACCGCGTCCACTGTGGACTCGTCGAGCCGGAACCCCGGCCGTACCGCCATCGCGCGGTCGAGGAACAGCCGGACGGAATCGAGCGTGCCGACGTCCGAGGGCGGCGCGGCCTCGTCCGGCACCGGCAGCGGACCGAGCGGGCACAACGCTTCCCCGGTGATCGCCAGCGGCTCGCGGCTCGTGGCGAGCACCCGCAACGCCGGCAGCCGGCGCAGCAAATTCTCGGCCAGCTCCGCGGCGGTGTCCACGAGGTGTTCGCAGTTGTCCAGCACCAGCAACGCTTCCGCGCCGCCGAGCGTCTCCACCGCGTGCTCGAACGGATCGACCTGCCGACGTCGCGCGTCGGTCTCCGTCGTCCGGATGTCGCGGACCTCCAACGCGTTGAGCAGCGCGGTCAGCACGTCTTCCGCGTCCCGCACACCGGCCAGCGGCACGAACCACACCAACCCGCGCGAGTGCGCCGGATGCCGCGAAGCCGCTTCCGTCGCGAGCCGGGTCTTGCCGGCGCCGCCTGGGCCGACGAGCGTGACCAGCCGGGATCCTTCGAGCAGCTCGGCCAGCAGCTTCAGCTCGTCGGTGCGGCCGATGAAGCTGGTCAGCCGCTGCGGCAACCGGTCGACCACCGCGGCGACCGGCGTGTACTCGCCGCGCAGCGCACGCAGATGCACTTCCTGCAGTTCCGCCGACGGGTCGACGCCCAGTTCGTCGGCCAGCGTCGTCCGGATCGCGGAATACGCGGCGAGCGCGTCGGCCTGCCGGCCGGCCGCGGAAAGCGCACGGATTCGCAGGCCGGCCAACCGTTCCCGCAGCGGATGCGCTTGCGCGGCGGCGGTGAGTTCCGCGAGCACGTCCGCGTGCCGTCCCAGTCGCAGCTCGGCTTCGAACCAGTCCTCGGCGGTCTCCGTGCGCCGCTCCTCCAGCAGCGTCGCGGGCGCGGCGGCGAACGGCGCGTCCAGCACGTCCGCGAGCGCCGGTCCTCGCCACAACGCGAGCGCGGCGGCGAGCGATTCGGCGGCGGTGCCGTCCCGGCCAGCGGCAAGTTCCCGGCGCCCCTCGGCGGACAACTGCTCGAACCGGTGAAGATCCACCGCTTCCGGCGGCACCGCGAGCCGGTAACCGCCGTTGACCGACTCCAGCTCGGCCCCCGCGGGCCGCAGCACGCGACGCAGCCGCGAGACCAGCGACTGGAGCGCATTGGCCGCGTCCGCAGGCGGTTCCGCGCCCCACAGACCGTCGATCAGCGCCTCGGCGGGAACCGCGCGGCCGGCGTCGAGCGCGAGCCGGGAAAGGAGCATGCGAAGGCGGGCTCCGCCGATGTCGATCGGCGTGCCGTCCTCCCCCTCCGCTCGCAGCGGGCCCAGCAGCGCGACGCGCATGAGGTCCACCTTTCCAGACAACGCCCTCGCCGTGTCGGGGCCCGACGTAAGTGTGGACTTTCGGGACAAACTGCGGCCAAAGCGGTTACTGCCCGGCTTCCCGGCGCTACGTTGCGGAGGATTCACCCGCAGACACAGGAGCGCCCATGAGAGCACTGCACCGCTGGCATCGCCCGGCAGTGACCGTCGCAGCCACCCTCACCGCATTGACGCTCGGCACTGGGATCGCGTCGGCCGGACCGGCCGGCTGGGACAAGCCCACGCCCGGTTCGGACGGCGCCGGGGACAGCTACTACCCGCAAGACGGCAACGGCGGGTACGAGGTCTCCGACTACGACCTCAGGGTCAACTACGCTCCCGACACCCACCAGCTCGCCGGCGTCCAGACGGTCCACGCGAAGGCGACCCAGTCGCTCAGCTCGTTCGACCTCGACCTGCGGGGCCTCACCGTCGACGCGGTCCGGGTCAACGGCATTCCCGCGAAGTTCACCCGCACCGGCGACCACGAACTGGTGATCACGCCGAGGCTGCCGCTGTGGAAGGGCCTTCCGTTCACCACGGAGGTCGCCTACCACGGCGTCCCGGTCGCGATCGACGACCCGAACCTCGGCAAGAACGGCTGGCAGTTCACCAAGTCCGGCGGCGCGTTCGCGGCGGGCGAGCCGAAGTCGGCCACCACCTGGTACCCGGTCAACGACACCCCGCGCGACAAGGCGAAGTTCCGGCTGTCGATCACCGTCCCGAACGAGTGGGGCGTGATCGCCAACGGCCGCGAGGTCGGCAAGTACCGGACGCGCGCGGGCACCACGCACGTCTGGGCGGAGGACACCCCGACCGCGCCGTACATGACCACGGTCGCGATCGACAAGTGGACCTTCAACCAGCGCAAGCGCGCGGACGGCACCCCGATCGTCAGCGCGTACGCGCCGGGCACCACCGACGCCACGAAGCAGGCCGACGCGCAGCTGCCCGAGGTCCTCGACTTCCTCGAATCGAAGTTCGGCAAGTACCCGGTGGACGCCGCGGGCGGCATCTACCTGACCGAGCCGATCGGGTTCTCCCTCGAGACGATGAGCAGGCCGATCTACTCCGGCCGCGCGGGCAACATCGGCACGATCGTGCACGAGAACGCGCACCAGTGGTGGGGCGACACGGTCGCCGTCGACCACTGGAAGGACGTCTGCCTCAACGAATGCTTCGCCTCCTACGCGACCTGGCTGTGGGCGCAGAAGAACGGCACCGACCTCGACGCCAGGTACCTCGACCAGGTCGCGTCGGCCAGCGATTCGTTCTGGGCGGGCAAGCTGTACGACATGGGCCCCGGCCACGAGTTCACCTACGTGTACTCCAAGGGCCCGGTCATGCTGCACGCGCTCAGCAAGTACATGGGACAGGACGCGTTCGACCAGGTGCTCAAGACCTGGAACCGCCTGCACCACGACGGAAACGCGAGCATGCAGGACTTCCAGAAGTACTGTGAGAAGGTGTCCGGCATGGACCTGCAGGGCTTCTTCGACGCGTGGATCTACGGCAACGGCAAGCCGTCCGACGAGTACCTCTACCCGGGCGACCTGAAGCCGGCCGCCAAGTGACGGTTCTGCTGACCGGGTTCGCGCCGTTCGCATGCGCGGCGACGAACCCTTCTTGGCAGGCTGCTTCGCTGGCAGCGACGCGGCGGACGGACACGGTGGCGGTAGAGCTGCCGTGCGAGTTCGACGCGTCGCTGCCGGCGCTGCGGGCCGCGATCCTGGCGCACCGGCCGAACCTGGTCGTGTGCGCCGGGCTCGCCGGCGGCCGCCAGCACGTCACGCCGGAACGGGTGGCGATCAACCTGATCGACGCCCGGATCCCGGACAACGCAGGCGCGCAACCGGTCGACGTCCCGGTGGTCGAGGGCGGGCCGTCCGCGTACTTCACCACGCTGCCGGTGAAAGCGGCGGTCGCGGCGATCGAGTCGGCGGGGCTGCCCGCGGCCGTGTCGTACACCGCCGGGACGTACGTGTGCAATCAAGTCTTCTACGGCCTGATGCACCTGATCGCGACGGAGTTTCCCGGACTGCGCGGCGGTTTCGTGCACGTGCCGGAGGAAGCGCGGATGCCGCTGGACTCGATCGCGCGAGCGCTCGAGATCGTGGCGGACACCGCGCTGACCGTGCACGAGGACGTGGCCACCTCGGCAGGCACCCTGTACTGAGTTCTATTCGCCAGGCTGGACGGTCTTCTCGAAGAACTGCACCAGGTCCTGTGGCCGGCGGCTGGTGTGCGACGGGCTGGTGTCCATCACCGTGCCGACCACCGGAATGCCGTCGGCCTGGTAGATCAGCAGCCCGAGCTTCGGCCCGACTCCCGCGACGTAGCGGCCGCTCAGCCCGGTGCGGGTGCGCCAGGTGTCGGTCTCGATGCGGCCTGCCATGTCCTTGCGCGCGCTCGGCTCGACCTGGGCGAGGGTGAGCCCTTCGTGGAACGCGACGGTGGTCTTGTCCGGGAAGCGGCACAGCGCGCTGCGTACCGCGCCTAGGGCTTTCGCCAGTTCCGGGTCGTCGGAGCAGGTGGCGCGGGTTTGGATAGTCGGACCGGCCAGGCGGCGGATGCACTTCGTGAGGCCGTTTTCGCCGGGGAGCGCTGGTTGTGAACCAGCGCAGGTGGTGGTGTTCGGCGGGACGACTGGCTGGTTGGCCGCGGGCTTGTCGTCGCCGCGGGTGGCGAGGACAGCGGTCACGATCCCGGCGACGACGAGCACGGTCAGGGCGATCGCGCCGATGATCAGCGGTTTGCGGGACTTCTTCTGATGCGGCTGTTGCCATCCCTGCGGGGGCGGCATGGGGGCTGGGGGCCGCTGGTTCAGTTGCTGAGCAGGCTGTTGCTGCATGGGCTGTTGCTGCACGGGCGGCCAAGATGCCGGTGCTGGCGCGGGCATGGCCGCTGCCGGACGCACATCCACGTGATGCAAGCCGAACGCGACCGCCGTCTCCGGCTGGTCCTCGGTCGTCGGCACCACGCCAAGCGTCGACCCGACCAGCGAAGCCAGCAACGGCATCCGGCTGGGCCCGCCGACGAGATACACGCCCCCGAGCCGATCCGGCGTAAGCCCGGCCCGGGCGATCGTCGCCGCGAGCATTTCCGCACTGCGCAACAGATTCGGCCGAACCAACGCTTCCAATTCGGCGCGGGTGACGAGAACGTCGCCGAACGGATCCGGCATCGGCACCTCGGTATGCGCGTGCCGGGAAAGACTTTCCTTGGCGTCGCGGACGTCTTGGAGCAACACCCGCCGCAACCGCCGGTCACTGGTCGTCTGCGGCCGAAGAAGCCGTTGCCACTGTGCCGGATCCGCGTGCGACACTGACCGTCCAATATGGACTAGCAAGGCTTGGTCGATGTCGAGACTGCCGAGATCCGGCAACCCGTCCTCCGCCAGAACCGCGGTACCCGCGCCGACGACCGCACAGTCGAACGTGCCCGCGCCGAGGTCGTACACCGCGATCGGCCCGCTAGGCGCACCCGTTTCGCGGAGAGTCGCGTAATGCGCCGCCGCCGCGACCGGCTCCGGCACCAACCGCGCCTGAACGAACCCGGCTTTCCCCGCGGCAGCCCGAAGCGTCTGCTGCCGCTGCGCACCCCAGCCTGCCGGATGCGACAACCGCACCTCGTCCGGAACCCCGGAGAGCTGCCGCTCGGCCTCCTCGCCCATCCGCCGCAACACGGCAGCGAACGCGTCGACGACCGGCACCGCCTGATCCCCGAGCAGCAGCTCACCGTCGTCGATCCGCCGCTTGGGATTAGGCTCGAACCGGCTGGGATCCAGCCGAGCCCGCCGCTCCGCGTCCTGCCCGACGACGAGCCGCCCGTCCTCCTCCGCGTACACCGCGGAAGACATGGTGACCGACCCGTCAACCTCAATAGCCCGCGGCCCGCGCCCGAAAGCCGCCAAGACGCCGACCGTGCTGGAAGTACCGAAGTCGATCGACAGGACGTCCACGCAGTTCCCCTCCCCAAAACCCCACCGCATCGTCTCATGGGCCCTGGTGACAGATATAACTGAAACCAAGTTGCCAACATAAGTGAAGCTGAGGCACACTTGAGTACGTCAACAGCCGTGAACCGGAGAGATCATGACACCGACCACCACCGCGCGAGAGTCATTGTTCGCGACCCCGCGCGCCCAGCAGGAGGCACACGCCGCCGCGGAACTGATCGCCGACGCGGGCGGCCAGGTCACGCTCGACGGTGTCGAACTGGGTGGCGAGATCCGCGAACTGCTGCGCCAGATCATCTCCATCGTCGCCGAGGGCGGAACCGTGACCGTCGGCGCGATGCCGGAGGTCATCACCACCACCGTGGCCGCGGAATTGCTCGGAATCTCCAGGACCACGCTGATGAAACACGTCCGCGCCGGCGACCTGCCAAGCACCCGAACCGGCAGCCACACCAAACTTCGCCGCGACGACGTTCTCGCCTTCCGCCGGGAACGACTGCGCAAACAACGAGACGCGTTGAACGACCTGCTCGCGATCGAAGACCAACTCGGCATCGAATAGTCAGAATCGAACAGGAGGGGCCGCCCCGCGAAAATTTCGCCCTCGTATCGTGGTGCGATGCCCACGCGCGTGCTTCCCGATGCCAATGTCCTGCACGCCAGAACGCTCCGAGACTGGCTGCTTCTGCTCAAGGACACGGGAAACGCAAGCATGTTCCACGTTTTCTACACCGAGGACATTCTCGCAGAGACCATCCCGAGCATCCGCAGGCGAAATTCCGGCCTCAGCGGAACCGAGATCACCAAAATCCGGGACGCGATCGCCGGAACGATGGACGGCCGGATCGACGACTACCCGTCTGGGCAGGACGCTGTCGCTCTGACCGATCCCTTCGATCGGCACATCCACGCAGCCGCCGTCGCCGGATCCTCGATTACGAGATCTACACCTCGAACGAATTCTTCGCGCGCATCGATGATTCGTCGCCGCGAGATCGCGTTCGATATTTAGTCGCGCCTACCCCGCGAAAACCTCCGCCGGAAAAGGCGTCTCCCGGTCCTCCAGCAACCGCCCGTAAAAGGCGTTCATCTCCACCGCCGCCGCAGCATGGCGAGCCACTACCTCAGCAACCGGCGAGGGCAACGAAAGCTCCCCGGCAGCCGTGCGGCGGACCGCGGTCAGGCGGCTCTCTCGGTCCCACGTCCCGCACACCTCGGTCACCAGCCAGTTCACCAGATACATCGACCCGTAAGCCCGGTCATGCCCCGCATTCAGCTCCGCGAACGCCATCTCCTCCGCGGTCAGATCGAACCGGCGCGCGAAGGACAAGCCGAAATCGGTCAGGACGAACCGCTCGCCGTCGGTCAGGAAGTTCTCGAAGTGGTTGTCGAAGTGCAGAACTCCCTGTGCACGAAGGAACGAGAGCGTCTCGGCGACCTGCCCGGCAAGGCGCTCGACCTGATCCAGATGGCCAGGCAGCCACCGATGCACATTGGTCGGGAAATACTCGCAGAACAAAACAACGCTCGACGACGCGTCCCGCAATTCCGTGAGCCGCCTGCGGACCGCCGCGGAACCGCCCCAGTACTCGACATCTTCTTCCAACGGACGGTCTGGCACCCGGCCCGATGGAACGGCTAGGATCCGCCAATGGTGCAGCAGTGGGAAGTTCTCGCACGCGCCACTGAGGACCCAGCCGTTCGCCATGGTGTGCAGCGCCAGCTCCCGCCACGCCGAGCCCTCCGGCGAGCCTAGGCCGTAATGGCAAAAGGCAGGCAGGCCATAGAGATTGGCCGTCGAATGCGGATACTGCCGCTCCAGTGCGGTGAGCGGAACCCGCTTCGCGAAGACTGGGACTCCGTCGACATCCAGCCGGGCACCGGTGCCGCCGATTCCTTCCGACAGCACCTCGGCGGATTCCAGCCGTTCGGTGAGCTGCCGGTCGCTCAGCAGCGAAAGACCGGTGCTCGCCGTGGCGTGCCGCGAGATTCTCGAAGAAGACCCCATAACCCGACAATAGAGAAAAGGGCGGCCCCCAAACCTGGGAGCCGCCCTTTTTCCTTGCTTAACTCACTCGTTCTCGGCTTCGCCGTTCTCGGCGGCGCCGATGCTCACCGGCGGAGCGTCGGGAACCGAGGACGGACGCTTCTCCCCGCGGAAGGTGAAGTGCGCCTCGTCGTCGCGGTCCTCCGGGTTGCCGCTCCAGCCCTCGACGTCGACCACGATGATCTGACCCGCTTCGACCTCGCCGAAGAGGATCTTCTCCGACAGCTGGTCCTCGATCTCGCGCTGGATCGTGCGGCGCAGCGGACGGGCGCCGAGCACCGGGTCGAAGCCGCGCTTGGCCAGCAGCGCCTTCGCCTTTTCGGTGAGCTCGATCTCCATGTCCTTGGCCTTGAGCTGCGTCTCGACCCGGCCGATCATCAGATCCACCATCTGGATGATCTGTTCCTGGTTGAGCTGGTGGAAGACGATGATGTCGTCGATCCGGTTCAGGAACTCCGGACGGAAATGCTTCTTCATTTCCTCGTTGACCTTCTGCTTCATCTTCTCGTAGCGGTTCGTCGAATCCGCTCCGGAGGAGAAGCCGAGGCTCACGGACTTCGAGATGTCCGAGGTGCCCAGGTTCGAGGTGAAGATCAGCACGGTGTTCTTGAAGTCGACCGTGCGGCCCTGACCGTCGGTGAGGCGGCCGTCTTCGAGCACCTGCAGGAGGGTGTTGTAGATCTCCTGGTGCGCCTTTTCGATCTCGTCGAAAAGCACCACCGAGAACGGCTTGCGCCGCACCTTCTCGGTCAGCTGCCCGCCCTCTTCGTAGCCGACGTAGCCCGGAGGGGCGCCGAACAGCCGCGAAGCGGTGTAGCGGTCGTGGAACTCGCCCATGTCGATCTGGATGAGCGCGTCGTCCTCGCCGAACAGGAAGGACGCCAGCGCCTTCGACAGCTCGGTCTTACCGACACCGGAGGGGCCGGCGAAGATGAACGAACCGGACGGGCGCTTCGGGTCCTTCAGACCCGCACGCGTACGGCGGATCGCCTGGGAGACGGCCTTGACCGCGTCCTCCTGGCCGATGATGCGCTTGTGGAGCTCGTCCTCCATGCGCAGCAGCCGGGTGGTCTCCTCCTCGGTGAGCTTGAACACCGGGATGCCGGTCCAGTTGGCCAGCACCTCCGCGATCTGCTCGTCGTCCACCTCGGCGACGACGTCGAGGTCGCCGTCCTTCCACTGCTTCTCCCGCTCGCCCTTCTGGCCGAGGAGCTGCTTCTCCTCGTCGCGAAGGCGCGCGGCCCGCTCGAAGTCCTGCGCGTCGATCGCGGACTCCTTGTCCCGGCGCACGTCGGCGATCTTCTCGTCGAACTCGCGCAGGTCCGGCGGAGCGGTCATCCGGCGGATGCGCATCCGGGCCCCGGCCTCGTCGATCAGGTCGATCGCCTTGTCCGGCAGGAACCGGTCGTTGATGTAGCGGTCGGCCAGCGTCGCGGCCGCGACCAGCGCCGAGTCGGTGATCGAGACGCGGTGGTGCGCCTCGTACCGGTCGCGCAGGCCCTTCAGGATCTCGATCGTGTGCTCGAGCGACGGCTCGCCCACCTGGATCGGCTGGAAGCGGCGCTCCAGCGCGGCGTCCTTCTCGATGTACTTGCGGTACTCCTCGAGCGTGGTCGCGCCGATCGTCTGCAGCTCGCCGCGGGCCAGCATCGGCTTCAGGATCGACGCCGCGTCGATCGCGCCCTCGGCGGCGCCCGCGCCGACGAGCGTGTGCAGCTCGTCGATGAACAGGATGATGTCGCCGCGGGTCTTGATCTCCTTGAGCACCTTCTTCAGGCGCTCTTCGAAGTCACCGCGGTACCGGGAACCGGCGACCAGCGAGCCCAGGTCGAGGGTGTAGAGCTGCTTGTCCTTGAGCGTCTCGGGCACCTCGCCCTTGACGATGCTCTGCGCGAGCCCCTCGACGACGGCGGTCTTGCCGACGCCGGGCTCGCCGATGAGCACCGGGTTGTTCTTGGTCCGGCGGGACAGCACCTGCATGACCCGCTCGATCTCCTTGCCGCGCCCGATGACCGGGTCGAGCTTGCCCTCGCGGGCGAGCACGGTCATGTTGCGGCCGAACTGGTCGAGCACCAGCGAGGAGGACGGGGTGCCCTCGCCGCGGCCGGAACCGCTCTCGGCGGACTTCTCGCCGGTCTGGTAGCCCGACAGGAGCTGCAGCACCTGCTGGCGGACCCGGTTGAGGTCCGCGCCCAGCTTCACGAGCACCTGGGCGGCGACGCCCTCGCCCTCGCGGATCAGGCCGAGCAGGATGTGCTCCGTGCCGATGTAGTTGTGGCCGAGCTGCAGCGCCTCGCGCAGCGACAGCTCCAGCACCTTCTTCGCCCGCGGCGTGAACGGGATGTGCCCGCTCGGCGCCTGCTGGCCCTGGCCGATGATCTCCTCGACCTGCTGGCGCACGCCCTCGAGGGCGATGCCCAGCGACTCCAGCGCCTTGGCGGCGACACCCTCACCCTCGTGGATCAGACCCAGGAGGATGTGCTCGGTGCCGATGTAGTTGTGGTTGAGCATCCGGGCCTCTTCTTGGGCCAGGACGACCACCCGCCTCGCGCGGTCGGTGAACCTCTCAAACATGCGCACTCCCTCGACTGCTGCGTCGGCGGCCCGTAACCTCCGCGGATCGCGTCCGCGGCGGACAGCACCGTGAGACCACTCTAGTAGCCAAGCGGTCGCGCTTGCGTACCACTACGGCTTCTGGCGGCCCGTTCGCACCCGGACGGCGACCCGGTCGGTCACCGCTGCTCATCCGGTTGCGCTGCACCTTTACTCCCTCTCGAACGTACGGGACCGGATCAGGATTCCGCCCCGGCGCCCCTGTCCGCTCAGCGCGAACACCCCCGCGCGTCCGGGTGGTCTCACCCCTTGGCCACCCGATTGGCGCAATGCCGCGCCGTATGTAAGGTTAGGCACACCTAATGCAAGCTGTGCCCAGAACAGGGGGTGGACCGGTGAACCCGCAGCGCTCTCGCGACGACGCCCGCGAGATCGGCGACGGTCTCGAGTCCTCCCTGCTGCGCACCAGCGCCCGGTACGAACTGCGCCGCGACGTCCCCGAGGGCTGGTTCCGCTGCGCTGACCTCCTGGAACAGCCCGAGCTGTTCGCCGAGTGGCGGTCCCGGCTGACCGACTGGCTCCTCGACCAGCACGGCGCGGCACCCGCGCGCACGGCGGCCAGCTACGTGATGTCTTGGTACCTGTACGTCCCCGCGTACGTGGGCGCGCTGCTGCTGCACCACGAGCGCCGGGTGCCGTCGCTGAAGCCGGAGCAGCTCGCGTTCGGCCTCGGTCCCGACCGGCCGCATCCCGAGGGCATGGCCGTGCTCAGCGACGCCTTCTACTGCCTGCCCACGGACCCGGGCAGTGTCCGCGCCGAGGCCACCGTCGTCCGCGACGAGCGCGCGCTTGCCGCGGTGCTGCGCGCGCAGTTCGTCGGCCACGCTGCCCGCTTCGTCCGCGCCTACGCTCCTGGCACCCGCCTCGGCCGCCGCATGCTCTGGGCAGCCGCCACAGACGCGCTGGACGGCGCGCTGTGGCGGGTTGGCCGGCAAGGCGGGACAGCCGAGGCCGAAGGCGCTGGCGTCGCGGATGCCGCATTGGTGCTCGACGCGCAGTACCGCCCGCTGACCTCGGCGTCCACCTTGCGAATGGCGGTCAACGACGACGGACACCGGGTTTGGGAGCGCCGCCGGGAGAGCTGTTGCTTCTCCTATCTCCTACCCGGCGAGGCGGAATGCGACAGCTGTCCGCGCACCTGCCCCCGATGATCTCCATCGAGTGAAATTTCAGGCGTAGGGGTCCCGGCCCGTCGCGCCGAGCGCCCGATGCAGCACCGGCGCGGTTTCCGGCACCGCGACTTCCGGGCCGAAGACGCCGCCCTTACGGGCCTCCTCGCCCATCCCCGCCGCGAACGCGAGGACAACCTCGGCAGTTTCGTCCGGACAGTTCAGCTCAGTGCCGCTCGCCCGCGTCAGGTCCCAGGCGTGGCAAACCAGCTCGCCGAGCACCATGTCTCCGACGACCGCGGCGGGCAACTCGGAGCCGCCGAACGTGATGGTGCCGGTCCACGCCTCTGCCGGGGCGAGCGCGGCGAGCACGTCGTCGGTCATCGCTTCCAACGCCTTCGGCCAGTCGTCGCCGACGAGGGACGCCTCGGCTTCGGTCGGCGCGGGCGGTTCGTAAGGCTCGTGCCGGATCGCGGCGGCGAGCCACGGGCCCCAGTAGAGAAGGTGGTTGAGGAGGCCGCGAACGTCGTAGTCGGCGCACGCGGTGGGCGCGGTCAGCGACGGGGCGGCCGCCGCGACGCGCCGCAGTTCGGCGGCGGCCGGGGCGAGCAGTCCGGAGTGATTCGACATGCTCCCGAGCCAACCACCCGGGCTCGGCGGCCGTCTTGAAATTACGCGACGCACTACTGTTTTCAGCCATGCGGCGGATCCCGAGCGGCATCCTGAACGAGCGGACGGCTCGCACCAAGTTCACGCTGACCCGGCATCCGCCCGCCCCGGAACTGCGCGAATTCGTGGAACACCACTGGATCCTGCGCTGGGACCTGACCGAACCCCACGACCAGCACGTGCTGCCGAATCTGTCAGTGCACGTGACGTTCTTTCCCGGCGCGTGCGGGGTTTACGGTCCGGCGCACCAGCTTTTCACGCACCGGCTCACCGGACGCGTGCACGGGATCGGGGCGAGGATCCGGCCCGGCTGCTTCCGCCCGTTCCTCGACGCCCCGGTGCGCACCCTCGCCGATCGCGCGGCGGACGTGGCCGAGGTCTTCGGGCCGGACGCCGCGCTCGCCGAAAAATCCATCCGGAATGCGCGGACCGACGCGGAAATGATCAATGCAATCGACAACTTGCTGATCGCACGCCGCCGTCCCATTCCGCGCGCGACCCGGGAGGCCGCCGACGCGGTGGAAACAATCGCCGCGGATCCCGGGATCACCAAGGTCGCGGAACTGGCGGCGGCACTCGGACTGTCCGTCCGGGCGGTGCAGCGGTTGTTCGCCGAGCACGTCGGAACAACGCCGAAGTGGGCGATCCGGATTTACCGCCTCAACGAAGCGGCTCGGTTGCTCGCCGCACCGATCCCGCCGGATTACGCAGATCTGGCGACTCGGCTGGGCTATAGCGACCAACCTCACTTCATCCGCGATTTCCGCACGGTGACCGGAGCGCCTCCCGCGGAGTACGCGCGCTCCGCTCGCCGGCTGATGTCGGGCGCGCCGGACGGCGCAAAGCCGGGAAACTAATACGGAACGCCAAACGGCCGCCGGGAATGTTCCCGACGGCCGTTTGGCAGGCAGTCCGCGAAGGCGGTCTCCGGTTCGCTAACCGGAGGACCGCATCCGCGAGTTCCGGAAATGCCCGGTCAGTTCTTCTTGTGGTAAGCCTCGACGACCTCCGACGGGATGCGCCCGCGGTCGGAAACCTGGAAACCGTTCTTGCGGGCCCACGCGCGAATCGCCTGGTTCTGCTCGCGGTCGACCGCGGCCGGGCGGGCCGGGGACTTGCCGCCGGCGACCGGACGCAGCGGCGCGCGCTTGCGGCCGCCGGCGCGGCGCGCGTGCTCGACATACTGCGCCAGCGCGTCCCGCAGTTCCTCGGCGTTTTCGCTCGACAGGTCGATCTGGTAGCTCACACCGTCCAAACCGAACTCAACGGTCTCTTCCGCCTCACTGCCGTCGAGGTCGTCGACCAGAGAGACCAGCACCTTCTGTGCCATCTGATTCCTCCTGCGGGGCTTGCCCGAATGATCTGGCTACATGATCTGGTTTCGGGGCAAGCCCCGAGCTACAGAAGTCTTTGACACCCATATTAATACCCGCTTGCCCCGCCGTAGGCAAATCCGCATTGAGAAAATCCGACCGTGCGACGGGGCCGCGACCTATTCAGGGCGTACGAGCGGGAAGAGGATCGTCTCCCGGATACCGAGCCCGGTCAGTGCCATGAGCAGCCGGTCGATCCCCATTCCGACCCCGCCGCTCGGCGGCATTCCGTACTCGAGCGCGCGGAGGAAATCCTCGTCGAGACGCATGGCCTCGCTATCCCCGGCAGCGGCGAGCCGCGCCTGTTCGGTGAGCCGCTGCCGTTCCACGACCGGATCCACCAGCTCGGAGTATCCGGTGGCGAGTTCGAATCCGCGCACGTACAGGTCCCACTTCTCGGCCACGCCCGCGCGGGTGCGGTGCTGCCGGGTGAGCGGAGACGTCTCGAGCGGGAAATCCCGGACAAATGTGGGGGCGTGCAGTCCGTCGCCGACGAGATGTTCCCACAGTTCCTCAACGAGTTTGCCGTGCGCTAGCTTGGGATCCACCTCGATCTCGCGCGCCGCGGCGATCTTGTGCAGTGTTTCGGCGGGAGTATCCGGCGTCACTTCCTCGCCGAGCGCTTCCGAGAGCGACTCGTACATGCCGAGTGTCGTCCATTCGCCGGAAAGGTCGTACTCGGTTCCGTCGGCGAGAGTGACGACCTGGGTGCCGAGCACGTTCTCCGCGGCCTCCTGGATGAGTTCGCGCGTCATCACGGCATTCGTGTCGTAAGTGGCGTACGCCTCGTAGTACTCCAGCATCGCGAACTCCGGCGAGTGCGAGGAGTCGCTGCCCTCGTTGCGGAAGTTCCGGTTGATCTCGAAAACCTTCTCGATCCCGCCGACCACACAGCGCTTGAGGTACAGCTCCGGCGCGATGCGCAGGAACAGATCGAGGTCGAAGGCATTGGAATGCGTGACGAACGGCCGGGCCGCGGCTCCGCCGTGCAGCGTCTGCAGCATCGGCGTCTCGACCTCGGTGAATCCCCGGCGGTGGAACGACTCGCGCAGCGAACGCATCACGCCGGAGCGCGTGCGCACCACGTCGCGCGCCTTCGGCCGCATAATCAGATCGACATAACGCTGCCGGATTCGCGTTTCCTCGGCCAGCTCCTTGAACGCCACCGGCAGCGGGCGCAGCGACTTCGCCGCGATCTGCCAGCTGTCGGCCAGCACGGAAAGCTCGCCGCGCTTCGAGGTGATCACCTCGCCGTGCACGAATACGTGGTCGCCGAGATCGACAGTGGACTTCCACGAGGCGAGCGACTCGGCGCCGACCTGCGCGAGACTCAGCATCGCCTGCAGTTCCGTGCCGTCGCCCTCACGAAGAGTGGCGAAACACAGTTTGCCCGTATTGCGGAGAAACATGACGCGACCGGTGACGCCGACCGACTGACCGGTGCTGGTGTCGGCTTCGAGACCGGAATGTTCGGCACGGATCTGCGCGAGAGTGTGCGTACGCGGAACCTCTACCGGGTAAGGATCGGCGCCCTCCGCGATTATCCGGTCGCGCTTGTCCCGGCGCACCCGCATCTGTTCGGGCAGGTCGTCATCGGGCAGTGCGTCGGACGCGGGGAATTCGGTCATGGCCATAGCGTACGAAGCCGCTGGTGAACCGCGTCAACCGGATTCCCCTACCGGGGCACTCACGGTATTAGGGTGGTTACTCGTGAGCGATCCCGGCACTGATGCGGAACTGCACGCCCGGCGGGCTTCTTCGTTCGGCGACCAGGCAGGCGCGTACGCCCGGCACCGGCCGGGCTATCCCCCGGCCGCACTCGAATGGGGGATGTCCGGAGCAAACCGACCGGTACGCGAGGTGCTGGACCTCGCCGCGGGCACCGGAAAACTCACCGCGGGACTGGCCGGCCTCGGCCGCTCGGTGACCGCGGTGGAGCCCGATCCGGACATGCTCGCCGAACTGTCCCGGCGACTGCCGGACGTTCCCGCGCTGCTCGGCAAGGCCGAGGACATTCCGCTGCCGGACGCGTCGGCGGACGCGGTGTTCATCGGACAGGCCCTGCACTGGTTCGATTTGACGCCGGCGTTCGCGCAGATCCGCCGGGTGCTGCGGCCGGGAGGGGCCGTCGTGGCGCTGTGGAATCACGACGACGAATCAGTGCCGTGGGTGCTCGAATTCGCCCGGATCATCCGCACGGGCACCAGCCGCTACCTCGCCGACGCGGAGCAAACGCTGCGCGCGGACGGCTTCGGCCCGTTCGAACAGGAGCGGTTCGCCCACCAGCACCGCCGCTCGATCGATTCGCTGCTGGCGACCGTGGCCACGCATTCGCATCTGCTCGTCGCTTCGGAGCCGGACCGCGACCGGACGCTCGCGCGAGCCAGGGAGTACCTGGAATCCGTTCCGGAGACGGGAACAGGCGAATTCGACTATCCACTGGTCACGACGGTTATGCGGGCTCGCCGGGGCTGAGCGGCGACCGAAATCACCACCTCGTCGCGGCTCCGCAGTGCTAATTTCGGAAGCGGCGGTGCTCCCGCCCCGGACGAGCGCGTCGTACCCGGTGACGACAAGACGGCGCAGTGAACGCATCCGTCACTGCGAAAGGTTCTCGATCATGGCCTGGCTCATTCTCGTTGTTTCCGGATTTCTCGAAACCGTGTGGGCCGCGGCGCTCGGCACCTCGAAAGGCTTCAGCAGGCTCTGGCCGAGCGTGTTGTTCGGCGGCGCGCTGCTGCTCAGCATGTCCGGCCTCGCGTATTCCTTGCGCGAAATTCCGCTCGGCACCGGATACGCGGTGTGGGTCGGCATCGGCGCGGTGGGAACCGCGGTGTACGGGATCGTCGCGATGAACGATCCGCTCACCGTCGGCCGGATCACCTGTCTCGTGCTGATTGTCGCCGGGGTCGTCGGGCTGAAACTGTTCCACTGAGCTTCATCCGAGCGTGATCTCCAGCCCGCGCAGCCGTTCCGGCGCGGAAATCACGTCGATCCCGGCAATCAGGTCGCCGTCGAAAACGAACTTGAGGACCACGGCCAGCCTGCCGCGCGGGGCGAGCACCAATCCGGGAACGCCGTCGACCACCGCGACCTGCGTGCTGCGCGCCATTTCCGAAGCGAGCAGCGCACCCTTGCTGACCGCTCGGACGCCGCGCAGCACCACCGGTGCCGCGCCGGTGTCCGAGTGCAGCACGACGTCTGGGTCGAGCACCTTCAACAGTCCCGCGAAGTCTCCCTCGCGAGCCGCGGCCAGATACGCCTCGACGACCCCGCGCCGCTTGCTCGCATCGGCAGGCCCGGCTTCCCCGCCACGGACCCGGCGGCGGGCTCGGCTGGCCAGCTGCCGGACCGCCGCCGGATTGCGGTCCAGGATCTGCGCGATGTCCTCGAAGGGCACGGCGAACATGTCGTGCAGCACGAACGCGATCCGCTCGGCCGGGCCGAGGACGTCGAGCACTACCAGCATCGCCAGGCCGACGGAATCGGCCAGCTGGGCTTCTTCGGCGAGGTCCGCGCCGTCGTCGCCGCGGTCGAGCGGGAACGCGTCCAGCGAATCCTCCCGACGGCGTTCGCGCGTGCGCAACAGGTTCAGGCACACCCGCGCGACCACGGTGGTGAGCCAGGCAGGCAAATTCTGCACTGCGGAAATGTCCGCGCTGTCGACGCGCAGCCAGGCTTCCTGCACCGCGTCGTCGGCCTCGCTCAGCGACCCGAGCATCCGGTAAGCGACTCCGCGCAACCGTGGACGTTGCTCCTCGAATTGGGCCGCGAGCAGGCTTTTCTCGTCCACTTGTCACCCCTCCCCGCCCCACCGCCACCCTCAACGGAGCGGCCAAGGCCGCGCTGTCACATTCCAGCCTCGGCCGGGTTCATCCCAGTAGGACACCCCCAGTGCCCAAGCCCAGCGGCACTGTACCCGGAAGGAATTGCCATGACGACGATCTTGGTCACCGGCGGCACCGGAACCCTCGGCACACTGGTCGTTCCCGCGCTCGGCGACGCGAAGGTGCGCGTCCTCAGCCGCACCGCGAACGGCCCCGACCGGTTCGCCTGCGACCTGATGACCGGCGAAGGCCTGGCTCCCGCGATCGACGGAGCCGACGTGGTCGTGCACCTGGCGGGCGGTCCGAAGGGCGACGACGTCGCGACCGGGAATCTGGTCCGCGCGGCCGAACGCGCCGGAGTCGGCCACCTGGTTTTCATTTCGGTGATCGCCGCGGACGTGGTGCCGCTGGGTTATTTTCGCCGCAAGCACGAGGCCGAAAAGCTCGTCGCCGCGTCGGACGTGCCCTCGACCATCCTCCGCGCGGCCCAGTTCCACGGTTTCTGCCTCAATGCCGTGCAGACAGTGGCGAAACTGCCGGTCGTGCCGGTGCCCGCGATCAATTTCCAGCCGGTCGACGTCCGGGAGGTGGCCGAGCGGATCGCACAGCTGGCGCTCGGCGATCCGGCCGGGCGGGTACGGGATCTCGCCGGGCCCAAGGTGTACGGCATGGGCGAGCTGGTCGACAAGTATGTGCGGGCTCGCGGACGACGGCGGCTGAAAATGCCGGTGCGCATTCCCGGCGCAGCCGGAAAGGTCTATCGCACCGGCGGCAACCTCAACCTCGACGCGGACACCGGCGCGCGCACTTTCGAGGATTACCTCGCCGAGCAGATCGGCTAACGCACATTCCGTTCGTACACCAGCCGCAGGCCGAGCAGCGTCAGGTCCGGCACGTGCTCCTTGATCGTCTCGGATTCGCCCAGCACCAACGGGGCGAGCCCGCCGGTGGCGATCACCGTGACCGGTTCTGCGCTGTCGTGCTGCAATTCGCGCACAATCCGTCGCACGAGCCCGTCGACCTGACCGGCGAACCCGTACAGAATGCCGGACTGCAGGCATTCCACGGTGTTCTTGCCGATCACCGAACGCGGCGGGACGAGTTCCACCTTCCGCAGCGCGGCCGCGCGGGCGGCGAGCGCGTCCACCGAGATCTCGATGCCCGGGGCGAACGCCCCGCCGAGGAATTCGCCCCGGGCCGAGATCGCGTCGACGTTCGTCGAGGTGCCGAAATCGACCACCACGCACGCGGTGGCGTGCAAATGGTGCGCGGCGAGGGTGTTCACGAGCCGGTCCGCGCCGACTTCCTTCGGATTGTCCACCAGCAGCGCGACGCCGGTGCGCACGCCGGGCTCGACGACGATCTTCGGCACCCGCGCGTAATAGCGGCCGAGCATCACCCGCAATTCCCGCAGCACCGCGGGAACCGTGGACAGCGCGCTGATCCCGGTGACCGCGTCGGCGTGCGGGCCGAGCAAGCCCCGCATGGTCAGCGCGAGTTCGTCCGCGGTCATCTGCGCGTCGGTGCGCATCCGCCAGTCGCCGAGGAGCTCGGTTCCCTGGTAGAGACCGAGATTGATGTTGGTGTTCCCGACGTCGACAGTGAGCAGCAACGAGGTCTTTCCTTACCGCGGCCCGCGAATCGTCCGCCGTCGATCGGTCAGTTTTCGGCGTGCAGCAACGCGTCGAGCCGGCGCGCGTCCGCGGTCTCGGCCACCGGGAAGGTCATCGTGTCCTCTTCGGGCAGCGTGACCGTGCCGCTCAGCAGGCCCGATCCGTCCGGGGCGTGCGCCGGGTCGTCCCCGCGCTCGACGATCCGGTTGTAATCGTCCACAAAGATCACTCGCGGCCGGTACGCGCGCGCCTCCGCGTCGTCCATCTGCCCGTAGGCGATCAGGATGACGAGGTCGCCCGGGTGCACCAGGTGCGCGGCGGCTCCGTTGATGCCGAGCACGCCGCTGCCGCGCTCGCCGGTGATGACGTAGGTTTCCAGCCGGGCGCCGTTCGTGACGTCCACAATGGACACCTGCTCGCCCTCGAGCAGATCGGCGGCCTCCATCAGGTCCTCGTCGACCGTGACCGAGCCCACGTAGTGCAGGTCGGCCTGGGTCACCGTGGCCCGGTGGATCTTCGATTTCAGCATCGTGCGATACATCGTGGACTCTCCCTATTCCCCTGCGTCCGGATCCCCGCTCGGATGTTCCACGGCTTTTCCGAGCAGCACTCCCGCGTTGTCGATCAGCCGGGTACTCCCCACCCGGGCCGCGACCAGCAACCGCGCCTCTCCGTCGACGGGCGCCGGCCCCAAATCGGTTCCCCTCAATTCCAGGTAATCCACTTCCACCTGGGGACGGGCCGCGAGCGTCTTGCGCGCCATGTCCAGCACGGCCTCCGCCCCGTCCCGTCCGACGTGCGCCCCGGCCGACAGAGCGGCCGACAGCACCACGGCGTCTTCCCGTTGTTCCGGCGTCAGGTAGACGTTGCGCGAGGACAGCGCGAGACCGTCCCGTTCCCGGACCGTCGGCACCCCGATGACGCGGGTGTCGATGTTCAGGTCCGCCACCATCCGCTTGATCAGCACCAGCTGCTGGTAGTCCTTCTCCCCGAAGAACGCGTAATCCGGGCGCAGCAGGTTGAACAGCTTCGCGACGACCGTCAGCACCCCGGAGAAATGCCCGGGCCGCACAGCGCCCTCGAGCTCGTCGCCGAGCGGGCCCGGGTTCACGGTGACCATCGCGTTGTCCGCGTACAGGTCCGAAGCCTTCGGCGTGAAGGCCAGTTCGACGCCCGCTTCGGACAATGTCGCCAAGTCGGCTTCGAGCTGGCGCGGGTACGCCTCGAAGTCCTCGCCCTCGCCGAACTGCAACGGGTTCACGAAGATCGACGCGGCGACGACGGTGTTCGGCAGCCGCTTCGCGCGGCGCAGCAGCTCGCGGTGGCCGTCGTGCAGCGCGCCCATGGTGGGCACGAGCGCGACCTTCCGGCCGACGCTGCGCAGGCCCCAGCTCACCTTGCTGATGTGCTCGGGCGGCTGGAACGTGTTGAGCGTTCCGCGCTGGAATTTCGGTGTCGTCACGGGGTCTGTCCTTCAGCGGGGTCGGCGAGAAGATCGGTCAGTTCGCCCGCGGCCGCGGGATCGAGCAGGCCCGCCGCGCGGGACCGCTGCGCCGTGCGCCGGGCCAGCGCCCGGTAGGCCGGGGCGATCTGCGGCGCCCGGTCCGTGAGCACGTCGAGGTGCTTGCGGACGGTGCCGAGATCACCACGCGGGACCGGTCCGGTGAGGGCGCGGTCCCCGTGGCGAAGGACATTGTCCAATGCCGCCGAAAGCAGCGGTGCGACGAGTCGTTCCGGATGCCCGATTCCGGCGCCGCGCAGGGTTTCGGTGCAGTCGGCGACCAGCGTCATCAGGTGATTCGCGCCGTGCGCCAGCGCCGCGTGATACAGCGCCCGCGCGGATTCGGGAACCCGCACCGGTTCGGCGCCCATCTCGACGGCGAGCGCCTCGCCGACGTTCCACGCCGCGTCGTCGTCCGGTGCCGCGGTGACGCCGATGCTTGCCGCGACAAGGCGTTCCAGGTCTTCCTCGCGTCCGGTGAAGGTGAGCACCGGGTGCAGCGCGAGCGGCAGCGCGCCGGCTTCCGCGACCGGGGCCAGCACGTCGATGCCGTGCGCACCCGAGGTGTGCACCACGATCTGGCCCGCGCGTACCGAATTCGTAGCGACCAGACCACGGACGGTGCCGGCGAGCGCGTCGTCGGGCAACGCGAGCAAGACGAGATCCGCTCTCCGCACGACCTCGTCGGGCGGCAGCAAGGGGACATCCGGCAGCAGCCGTTCCGCGCGGTTCAGCGAGGCCGCGGACAGCCCCGAAGCGGCGACTACGGTGTGGCCTGCCCTGGCCAATGCCGCACCGAGGACACTGCCCACGCGGCCGGCGGAAACGACGCCCACGGCAAGGCGGGCCGGTCGGTTCATGGCGTGCGCCTGTGGACGCTCATGGCTCGAAACTCCTCGTGTTCGTTCCAGTCCCGCTCTTTCGTCGCGGGTACCAGACGACGGCGCGAGAGTAGCCCCGACCCGGCTGGATCGAGGTGCCCGGGTGACCAGCTTCACCCGGGGCGTCCAATCGCGCCCGTACCCTATTGGCGTTCGGCTTCCCGCGGTCGCCGTACCCTCGAATCCCCCGGTGGAGCGCCACTTTTGGCACGGTCGAGCTACCCCGGACGGGGAATGTTCACCGACTGTCGCGATTGTTCGCCAATCGCACCGCATCCGCCCGCGCGTCCCGCAGTGCCTGCAACAACTCTTCCTGCCGCTGCCGGTCCTGCTCGGTGCGCAGCCGAGTACGACGAAGGAATGCGAGCTCGGTCACGCTCGCTTGATACCGGCCTACCGCCCGCGCCGCCGCCCGCCCGGACTGCTTGCGCGCCTGCTTCCGCCATTGCCGCCGCCCAGGAAGACTGGCGAGCAACTCGATCTCCGACGGCGCGATCCACCGCGCAGCCGCCATCTTCGGCAACGCGGCCGCGACGATCCGCTGTTCTCGCCTCCGCTGCACCACGATCACGTAGATCGCGGCGATCAGCAGCGGCAGAATCACGAGGAAGTACAAGGTGAGAAAGGACTTCCCGCCGTTGAGCGTGGCCGCCGCGTTCCAGAGCGCGTGCAGGAAGACCCCGGCGAGATACCCGGCGAGCGGCGCGAGAATCCGAACCCACCGCTGCGCGTACCGCGCCGCGATCCCGAACCCGATGCCGGTCATAGCGGTGAACAGCGGATGCGTGAACGGCGAAAGCACCCCACGCACGAGGAAAGCGGCAAGCACGCCGGAACTGGTCCCGTTGCCGAAGCCGTGGTCAGCGAAGGCGCGGCCGAAGTAATAGATGTTCTCGGTGAAGGCGAACCCAGCGGCCGCGAACCCCGCGTAGACGACGCCGTCGACGATCCCGTCGAATTCCTCGTTGCGCCGCCAGAAGATCAACAGGACAAACACGCCCTTCGCGGCTTCCTCGACCAACGGCGCGGAGACGAGCGCACTCACCTTGCTGCCGTTGCCACCTCCGAGAAGCAGGTCACCGAACGCCTCGGCCCCGGTATTGATCAGCAGCGCGGTGACCGTGGCAATGCAAGCGCCCCAAGCGAAAGCAATCAGCAGCAGCTTCGCCGGCTCCGGTTCCCAGCGATCAACCCAGAGCAACCCGGCAACCACCACGCCGACCGGCACCAACGCAGCGACCACCCCGATCGCGACCGCCAGCCACCCGACGCGCGCAGTCGCGAGCCCGAAGAGAAAAAGCCCGCACAACGCCACGACGATCAACCCGAGCACCGGAAGGAGCACGGTGATATGCCGCGAACGAGAGCCGGTGGACGCAGACCCAGGCGGCGTGGCAGAAAGGGTGCCGTTCACGAGCGGTCACCATACGCAGGCCCCCCAAGGGATGCCGGTTGGGCGCACCGGGTTCAGCCCTCCGCGCGATGCCTCGTGACCCTCATCTCGCGCCCCAGAAGTTCGTGAGGCCACCCTGACGGAATCTGATTCCCAATGCCAGAAACTTAAGGCGAGGTTGCGGGTGCGGTCGAGACGTGGCCGCCCGGGCCGCGTGACCCCGGTGAAGGTACGTGAGGGCCACCCTCATTGACTCTGATTCCCTCAGGGTTCCCCTCACGACCACCCGCCGGGGGTGAAGGGCTCCTTCACGACTCCCGCTGCGCGCCGCCCGCGATGCCCCCAATGCCACATTGGGTGCGCCACATGCACCCAACGCCACTTTGGGGCGCAAGCCCCACCACCAACGAAACCGCCACCGATGCACCCGACTCGAAGTGCACCCACACCACCCCCGCACCCCGATACGAAGCTCCCCTGCGGTCTGGGGTGGCTTGTCAAGGCATCTTTCCCGCCTTGACAAGCCACCCCAGACCGTCAGCACAATCAAGCTTCGGGGTGCCCCACGCAACAATGGGCGCAATGTCGCCGCCAGGCGACGAGCCGAAACAGCCCGATCAATCCTCAGCCCGACGCCGACGCCGAGGACTCCCCTCCGTCTTCCCATTAGCCGCAAGCAATTCAGTAACCGACCGCCCAGAAGCGTGATGCCCAGCCGAGGCAGCCTCCTCAGCAGGAGCCTCCCAAGCAGGCGGCTCCCCTTCAGGCCGCCTCCTCCGCCCCCCAGACGAAGCCGAAACAGCCTCCCCCTCAGGCCGCCGACGCCGCCCCCCAGTCCCGTTGCTCACCGAACTGCGAACCGACTCCGGCAACGTCGGATTAACCCCATCCGCCCCAGGAGCCCCATGCCGCCCAGTAGGCGTGTCCTCCGCCAACGGCGACAAATCCGACCGAGAGAACTGCTCCAACCGAGACGGAGCCCGCGTCTGCGACTCCACCGCGGTTTCCTTCTCCGGCACCGCTTTCTCCGCCTTCGGAGCCGGTTCAGCATGCCGAGCAGGCTCAGCAGGCCGGGAAATAGCAGTCTGCTCAGCAGCTTCCGGCCGCTCCTCCCGCTGCGGCGCGGGCCGTGCCGCCAACCGGGGCACCGGCCGATCCTCCTTGACCGGCTCCGGCTTGTTCACCGGCGCCACAGTCCGGGTCGGCTGCGCCTCAGGCCGCCGAGACGTCTCCACAGCTTCCTTCTGGGGCCGCGGCCCACGCGGCTCCCGAACCCGCTCAGCCTCACGCGGCAACGGCTCAGTCACATTGCGCGCCCTGCCACCGTCCTGCTCGAACGGCTCCGGAATCACGTGCGACCCAGAGTCACCCGCCGAACGACGCTCAGCTTCATACGGCTCAGGCGCACGATCAGCGCGCGGCTTCGGCGCACCACCCCGAGGCCCACGCTCGACCTGCGGCTCCGGCGCACCACCACGAGTGGGCCGTGCGGCATCCGGCGCTCCATTCCGCGGCTCACGCGCAGCGAAGGCATCCGCCACACTGGCCCGCCCCTCGTGCGGACCCGAGTCGCCGCGGGGCACGAACGCCTCCGCCAGGTTGGCCCGAGGATCGCGGCCACCGCGCGGAGCGGGGCTGCCCGCTTCGACCTCGTCCTCGAACGGCTCCGGCTCGGCAGGCGGTTCCGGCCGCTTCGGCTTGAGCCGCGGCATCTGCTGGGTACGCAGCTGGGTCGAACGGTCGCCATTCGATCCGGAACCATTCGGTCCGGAACCGTTCAGTCCAGCGCTGATCGAGCCGTTCGCACCGGAAGTCCCCTTGACGCCATTGGTCTTGGCCGTCCCGTTCGCCGGAGTCCGGCGACGCTCCGCGGGAGCCGCGTCGAGCACCCGGTCCATGAATTCGGTCGGCCGCTCCGGAACATCGACCACCGGCTTCTTCGGAGCGAGCAGCTGAGCCGGTTTCTTGCCATTGCCGTTCTTGGTTTCCGAACCGGCTGAAACGAGCCGCTGCTCGTCGTTCAGCGAGCGCATCCGGGTCGCCTGCGCGGTGAGCGCGACGCGTTCGAGCAGCACCTCGCCTCCGAACAGCGACTGCAGGCTTTCGCGGAGCGCAGCCACTTCGGCACGCAGCGCATCCAATTCTTCGCGCGATTGTGCCTGCGCGGCCTCGCGCGCTTCCGTTTCGAGCTCGAGTTCGTACTCCCGCCGGGCCGCGATCTCGCGTTCCAGCTCGAGTTCGTATACCGCCTGCGCCTCGGCGACCGCGTCCTCGCTGTGCGCCGCGTTCTTGCGGGCCCGGACAGCCAGGAAGGCGCCGATCAGGGCAGCCCAGAGCGCCGCGACGATCCCGAGCCGGAGGTACCGGAGGTCGTCGCTGAGCACCAACGCGAGGGTGGCGCCGACGGCGAGGAGCAATCCGACGACAAGCCACGGCCTGCCAGGGCGGCGGCCGTGCGAGTCGTCACCCACGCCAGTCATGCCTGACACCGTACCTTCCGGTGATCCGAATGAGACCTAGTCGGTACTTCGAGCGGCGCCATCGAAGCGTTAACCGGTCGTTCCCTTACGGTCCTCCGGTGGCGTCCGGCAGCAGTGCTCGAGCCACAAACCGGCAGCTACGAGCAGCGCCGACGACACCACCCCGACGACCGCCGACTTGCTGTCGGAGACCGCGGCGACGAGTTCGTCACGTCGCGGGAAAACATAGATGAACGCGGCCAGCCAGCCGCCGCCGAGGAACGCCCCGGCCAGCGAAGACGCCTTCGCCAGCGCCACCGCCCGCGCGATCCCGACCGCGTTGCCGTGCACCCGGCCGGACTTGATCCGCGACCGGATCGACAGCGCCAACCCCGCCTCCGCGATCGCGAGCACCGCGAAGGTCACCCCGGCGAGCAACGGCAGCTGCGGCAGATCGCCGTAAGCGGCCTGGAACAGCACATAGACCACGGCGAGGCCGAGGGCCGCGGCCACGACCAGGTCCCGGGACCGCGTGAAGTGCATGACTCCACCGTACCGAGCCCGTTCTGGCAGGCTTGACTCTCCAGCGACTGGAGACTCCACGATGCCTGACATGCCTGCGACCACGGTCTTCACGATCGGCGAACTCTCCCGGCGCACCGGGCTGCCGGTGAAGACCATCCGGTTCTACTCCGACGAGGGCCTGCTCCCGCCCACGCAGCGGACCGGAGCCGGCTACCGGCTGTACGACGCGCACGCGCTCGCCCGGCTGGAGCTGGTGCGGACGCTGCGCGAGCTGGGCATCGGCCTGCCCGACGTGTCCCGCGCACTGGCGCGCGAGACGACGGTGCGCGACCTGGCGACGAGCCACGTCGACGCGCTCGACGAGCAGATCCGGCGGTTGCGGCTGCGCCGCGCGGTATTGCGCGCGGTGCTGAAACGGGATTCCGAGCTGGAGGAAGTGAAGCTGATGAATCGCATCGCCCAAATGCCGGACGAGGAACGCCGCCGTTTGGTGGACGAGTTCTGGGCCGAAATGATGGAAGGGCTCGATGTCGATCCCGAGTTCTACGCGCGAATGCAGTCGGCGAAACCGGATCTTCCGGATGATCCGACGCCGGAACAGCTGGAAGCCTGGATCGAGTTCGCCGAACTCGTGCAGGACCCCGGATTCCGGCAGTCCATCCGCACGATGAGCGAGCGGCATTCGTCCGCGCGGGAAGCGGGCGAGTACGAGCAGCCGACCAAGGCTCAGCAGGAAAACTGGGCCGCCTGGATGACCGACGCCCGGTCCGCGCTCGACGCGGGCCACGCGCCGGGCTCCCCGGCCGGACGGGCGCTGGCGGACGCGATCGCGACCGCCTCGGCCCGGCCGGACCAGGACCCGGCCGACCCGGCGGTCCGCAACCGGATGGCCGACGGGATCGCCGTCGGGGCGGATCCGCGCGCCGAGCGGTACTGGCAGTTGCTCGCGACGATCAACGGCTGGCCCGCCATCCCGAGCCGCCAAGAGGAAGTGCAGTTCCTGCTGGCGGCGCTGCGGGCCTCGTGAGCGTCCAAGCCGGTTAGAACCGGCCTAGGCACTCACGACAGGGTCAGGCCGGGCCGCAGGACGACGCCCGCCCGGTCGGCTTCCGGCAGCCGGGCGAGCAGGTCGGCGGCCCGGCCGTGCCCGGGAACCTCCGCGTCCGGATCGATCTCGAGCCACGGGATCAGCACGCTCGCCCGGTCCGGGGTCCCGGGATGCGGCAGCAGCAGCTCCGGATCGTCGGACGTCACGCCCTGCACTGTCACTATGTCGACATCCAGCGTGCGCGGGCCCCAGCGCAGTTCGCGCACCCGGCCCGCCGCCTGTTCGGCCGCCTGCCCGGCGCGCAGCCACGCCCAGTGGTCGCGCGCCGGGTCGTCGACGATGCACAGCGCGTTCAGGAAATCCGGCTGATCCTCGACGCCCCAGGCTTTCGTCTCGTACACGCCGGACACGGCGACAAGCGCCGGGCGCACCGCGTCGACCGCGCTGCGCAGGTAGCCGAGCCGGTCGCCGAGGTTGGAGCCCAGCGACAGGACCGCGCGGCTCACCGCTCCCGCCGGACGGTGACCGCGACGTCGTCGAAGGTCAGCGGAATCGGCGCGGACGGCTTGTGCACGGTGACCTCGACGGCGGTCAGCCGATCGTCGCGCATGACCTCGTCGGCGATCTTCCCGGCGACGCTCTCGATCAGGTCGTACGGCTCCCCGGCGACGATCCCCGCCGCCAGTTCGGCCAGTTCGCCGTAGTGCAGCGTCTTGGTCAGGTCGTCCGATGCCGCGGCGGGCCCGAGGTCGAGCCACGCGACGATGTCGATGCCGAATTCCTGTCCGTCGCGCTTCTCGTGGTCGAAGACCCCATGTCGGCCGAACACGCGCAGTCCCGTGAGCGTGATGCGGTCAGCCATCGGCCCGTCCTTGCTGCCAGGCCGCGGCCACCGCCACGGCGTCCAGTGAAGCCCCCACCTCGTGCACCCGCACGCCCCAAGCGCCCGCCGCCGCGGCCAGCGCCGAGATCGACGCGGTGGCGACCTCGCGACCGTCCGGCGGCCTCGGCACACCGTCCTTTCCGGACAACAGACGGCCGAGGAAGCGTTTGCGCGAGGCACCCACCAAAACCGGGAAACCCAAGTCCAGCAACGCATCCAGCCCGTGCAGCAGAACCCAGTCGTGCTCGGCGTGCTTCGCGAACCCGAGACCCGGGTCGAGCACGATCTCGCTCTCGGCAACCCCGGCCGCGATCGCCTCGTCGACCCGCTGCAGCAACTCGTCGCGCACCTCGGCGACGACGTCGGTGTACGTGGCCAGCGCGTTCATGTCCTTGCTGTGCCCGCGCCAGTGCATCAGCACCCACGGCGCCTTGGTTTCCGCCGCGACCCGCCCCATCGCCGGATCGGCGAGCCCGCCGGACACGTCGTTGATCACCTTCGCACCGGCCGCCACCGCGGCTTCCGCGACCGCGGCCCGCGTGGTGTCGACCGACAGCACGACGCCCTCGGAAGCCAGCTGCCGGATCACCGGCAAGATGCGCGCGGCCTCGGTCTCCGCGTCGACCCGCGAAGCGCCCGGCCGCGTCGATTCGCCGCCGACGTCGATCAGGTCCGCACCGCGCGCCCACATCTCGCGCGCGTGCTCCAGCGCCTGGTCGAGATCGAGGTAGCGGCCGCCGTCGGAGAACGAATCCGGCGTCACGTTCAGCACGCCCATCACGGCGCAGCGCCCCGGCCGGGGGATCACCGGCGCCCCCGGATCAGCTCGATCGCCTCGGCCCGCGACGTCGCCGACGAACGCAGCATCCCGCGCACCGCCGACGTGGTGGTCCGCGAACCCGGCTTGCGGATCCCGCGCACCGACATGCACAAATGCTCGGCCTCGACGACCACGATCACCCCGCGCGGCTCCAGCCGCCGCACGAGCGCGTCGGCGATCTGCGAGGTGAGCCGCTCCTGCACCTGCGGGCGGCGGGCGTAGAGATCGACCAGCCTGGCGAGCTTCGACAGCCCGGTGACCTTGCCGTCGCCGTTCGGGATGTAGCCGACGTGGGCCACGCCGTGGAAGGGCAGCAAGTGGTGTTCACAGTTGGAATACATCGGGATGTCCGTGACGAGCACGAGCTCCTCGTGCGATTCGTCGAACGTCCGCGCCAGCACCTCGTCCGGATCGGTGTAGAGGCCGGCGAACATTTCCTGATAAGCGCGAGCGACCCGGGCCGGGGTGTCCTGGAGACCGTCCCGATCCGGGTCTTCGCCGCAGGCGAGCAGCAGCTCGCGAACGGCGCGCTCCGCCCGGTCCTGATCGAAGACCGGGCGGATGCCGTCTTTACTGCTTGTCTGATCCGTCGACGTCACGCCGATGCTGCCCCTCGTCCGGCTGCTGGCCGTTCGCGCCGTCGGCGAACCAGCCCTGCTCACGCGGACGGTCTTCGGCGGGGCGCCACGGCTGCTGGCCGCCCGGGGACGTCGCCGGGGTCCAGCCCGGAGGCGCCCCGTAGTTCGGCGGTCCGCTCTGCGCACCGCCCGGGCCACCGGGCTGGTAGCCGCCGCCTGCCGGACCGCCCGGCTGCTGCTGACCACCATACGGCTGGCCCCAGCGGCCGGCGCCGTTCGGCCCGCCCGGACGACCGCCGTTCGCCGGCGGGGCGTACGGGTTCGCGTTCGGGTCCGGAGCCTGGTACGGCGGACCGCCGGGCAGCTCGCCGGCGCCAGGAGCCGTGCCGACCGGGGTCGGAGCGGGCTGCAGGGCGGGCTTTTCCTTCTCCGGAGCGGGCGGCGGCCACGGCTCGCCGCGCTCCATCGCCAGCTCGCCCGGGGTCTTGATCGGCGGCTTGTCCGACGGCGTGCGCTCGCCGAACTCGTTGAAGACGGTGATGTGCGGGCGCTTCTCGACCGTCGCGAAGATCCGCTCGAGGTCCTTGCGCTGCAGCGTTTCCTTCTCCAGCAGCTCCATGACCAGGTTGTCGAGCACGTCGCGGTAGGTGTTCAGCACGTGCCACGCCTCGGTGTGCGCGGTCTCGATGAGCTTGCGCACCTCCTCGTCGATCTCGTGCGCCACCTCGAGCGAGTAGTCGGCCTGCCGTCCCGCGGACCGGCCGAGGAACGGGTCGCCCTGCTCCTGGCCGTACTTCACCGCGCCCAGCCGCGCGCTCATGCCGTATTCGGTGACCATCGCGCGGGCGATCTTCGTCGCCTGCTCGATGTCCGAGGACGCACCGGTGGTGGGCTCGTGGAAGACGAGCTCCTCGGCCGTGCGGCCGCCCATCGCGAAGACCAGCCTGCCGATCATCTCCGACCGGGTCATCAGCTGCTTGTCGTCCTCCGGCACCAGCAGCGCGTGCCCGCCGGTACGGCCGCGCGGCAGGATCGTCAGCTTGTACACCGGTTCGATGTCCGGCATCGCCCACGCGGCGAGCGCGTGCCCGCCCTCGTGGTAGGCGGTGATCTTCTTTTCCTTCTCGGAAATGATCCGGCTCTTGCGCGCGGGACCGCCGACCACGCGGTCGACCGATTCCTCGAGCGCGACGTCGGTGATCACGTGCCCGTTCTCGCGGGCGGTGAGCAGCGCGGCCTCGTTCAGCACGTTGGCGAGGTCCGCACCGGACATGCCGACCGTGCGCTTGGCCAGCCCGGTCAGGTCGGTGCCCTGCGCGATCGGCTTGCCCTTCGCGTGCACCTCGAGGATCGCCTTGCGGCCGAGCAGGTCCGGCGCGGACACCGGGATCTGCCGGTCGAACCGGCCGGGGCGCAGCAGCGCCGGGTCGAGGATGTCCGGCCGGTTGGTGGCCGCGATCAGGATGATGCCGCCGCGGGCGTCGAAGCCGTCCATCTCGACCAGCAGCTGGTTCAGCGTCTGCTCGCGCTCGTCGTGTCCGCCGCCGAGGCCGGCGCCGCGCTGGCGGCCGACCGCGTCGATCTCGTCCACGAAGATGATGCACGGCGCGTTCTGCTTCGCCTGCTCGAACAGGTCGCGGACTCGCGAAGCACCGACACCGACGAACATCTCGACGAAGTCCGAACCGGAGATCGTGTAGAACGGCACGCCCGCTTCGCCCGCGACAGCACGCGCGAGCAGCGTCTTGCCGGTGCCGGGCGGCCCGTAGAGCAGGACGCCCTTCGGGATCTTCGCGCCGAGCGCCTGGTAGCGCGCCGGGTTCTGCAGGAAGTCCTTGATCTCGTACAGCTCTTCGACCGCTTCGTCAGCGCCCGCGACGTCGCCGAAGGTGGTCTTCGGCATGTCCTTGTTGAGCTGCTTCGCCTTCGACTTGCCGAAGTTCAGGACGCGGTTCCCGCCGCCCTGCGCGTTGTTCATCATCCACATCAGCAGGCCGAGCACCAGCGCCAGCGGGATCGCGAAGATCAGGATCTGGGTCAGCAGGCTCTGCTGGGTGACCTTGGTGGTGAACTTGATCGGATGGTTCGCCTGGTTGCCGACGTTCGCGCCGAGGAGATCCTTGTAGATGTCATCGGTCGCACCGCCGGGGAACTGCGCGACGACCTTGTCGGCCTGCTGGCCGTCGATGTCGATCGGCTGCGTGAGCAGCAGTTTGAGCTGCTGCTCCTTGTCCTCGAGGCTCGCTTCCTTGACATGTCCAGCCTTGACCTGCTGCATCGCCGTGGAGATAGGAGCCTGGGTGTAGCCACGATCGCTGTCGAAGATCGTGTTGTAGGCGAACAACGCCAGCAACCCCGCGACGATCCACAGCAGTGGGTTCCTGAGCACGCTCTTCCGGTTCATACGACTCGGCCCTTGCGGCCTCGACCCTCCCTGGTTGGGCGGCTCCTGTGATACCCGCCATCGCGATCTTGACAACCCGTGGGTGCCGCAAGGCACCCGTCCCACCAGGGTACCGTCCGGGCGGGCGGGGAAGCCTGGCGAGCCTCTCGCAGGTCAACGGCCAATCCTGCGCGAGGGTTCCCGTTCCGGGAGGAGACGTCACCCGGCTACCGGGTGTCAACCGCCACCGAAGCCACCATTTCACCCAGCCTGCTCCGCAGCGTGGCCGGGTCCGCCGGGGCGACGGTGACCCATTCCCGGCCGTCCGAACCCGCCCTCGACAAGCTCAAATACCGTCCGGTGGCGGTGTCGAACCAGCCGAGCACGCGCGACCGCTGCCGGCTCCCCAGCTGGGACCGGCTGTTCGCTGCGAGCTGACCGCCGCGCTGCCGCGGCTGGCCCGCGATGAGCGCGTAGGTCTCGCGCGGATCGACCGTGGCGCGCTCGCTGAGCGACTGGCGCTTCGCCCGCCGCCCGCCCTTTTCCTCGGACTGCCCGCCGCCCGCGGCGACCGGAACCCGGATCGGCTGGGTGTGCAGCGCCTCGTCCAGCGGAAGCGTGACCGACGCCTCACTGCCGCGCGGACCGCCGGGCAGCAGTTCGACGATCGTGGACACCAGCCCGTCCGCCGGGATCGCGCGCAGCCAGATGCCGTCGGCGTCCTGGATCGCGACCACGCCGGTGCGCTCGTCGCCCGCGGCGAGCAACGCGACCGGATGCGCCTCGAACTGCGGGATGTGCAGCGCGTCGATGGAATGCGGGGCCCGCGCGAGCAGCGTCAGCCACTCCTCGACGTCGGGCTCGACCCGGCCGCGCGAGTCGCGAATGCCGCGCGCCTTCAGCTCGGTGTCGACCCGGTGCCGCAGCGACACGCGCTCGTCCTCGGTCGCACCGTGCGAGCGCACGCGCAGCGGGTAGGGCAGCTCGCCCAGCTCCATCGACTCCCACAGGAAGTCGAATGCCAGCGGCGAGAAGAACTCTTGGTGCATCCGGTGCTGCTCACCCTCCGGTCAACGATTTCCGGCCCAGCGTAGCGCCGGATCGGCAGTCTTCAAGCGCCTCGATGCCACTTTGGGTGCATCCCGCGCCCCCAATGTGGCATTCGGTGCACCCCGCGCACCCAAAGTGGCGTTCGGTGCATCCTGCGCACCCAATGTGGCGTTCGGTGCATCCTGCGCACCCAATGTGGCATTCGGTGCATCCTGCGCACCCAATGTGGCATTCGGTGCATCCTGCGCACCCAATGTGGCATTCGGTGCATCCTGCGCACCCAATGTGGCATTCGGTGCATCCTGCGCACCCAATGTGGCATTCGGTGCATCCTGCGCACCCAATGTGGCATTCGGTGCATCCTGCGCACCCAATGTGGCATTCGGTGCATCCTGCGCACCCAATGTGGCATTCGGTGCATCCTGCGCACCCAATGTGGCATTCGGTGCATCCTGCGCACCCAATGTGGCATTCGGTGCATCCTGCGCACCCAATGTGGCATTCGGTGCATCCTGCGCACCCAATGTGGCATTCGGTGCATCCTGCGCACCCAATGTGGCATTCGGTGCATCCTGCGCACCCAATGTGGCATTCGGTGCATCCTGCGCACCCAATGTGGCATTCGGTGCATCCTGCGCACCCAATGTGGCATTCGGTGCATCCTGCGCACCCAATGTGGCATTCGGTGCATCCTGCGCACCCAATGTGGCATTCGGTGCATCCTGCGCACCCAATGTGGCATTCGGTGCATCCTGCGCACCCAATGTGGCATTCGGTGCATCCTGCGCACCCAATGTGGCATTCGGTGCATCCTGCGCACCCAATGTGGCATTCGGTGCATCCTGCGCACCCAATGTGGCATTCGGTGCATCCTGCGCACCCAATGTGGCATTCGGTGCATCCTGCGCACCCAATGTGGCATTCGGTGCATCCTGCGCACCCAATGTGGCATTCGGTGCATCCTGCGCACCCAATGCCGCATTGGGGCGGTTTCAGCCGAGCGGGGAGCCGAGGCTGGTCAGCGCAGCTCAGTCAACGCGGGTCAGAACGCGCCCGCGCTGGCCTGGTCGGCCACCCCGGCGAGCATTTCGCCTAGCCGGTGCCGCAGGGTCGCCGGGTCGGCGGGCGCGATGGTGATCCAGTCGCGGCCGTCGTGGCCCTGGCTCGCCTGTGTGAAGTACCGGCCGGTTTCGGTGTCGAACCAGCTCAGCACCGTCGACCGGCTGCGGCCGCCGAGGCGGTTGCGGGCGTTCGCGCCGATCTGGCCGCCGCGCAGGCGCTGCTGGGCGTGCAGCCGGGCGAGGGCCTTGCGGTCCTCGTCCACGCTCGCGCGGCCGGAGGCGTCGACCTGGTTGCCGCGCCGCTGCATGAAGTCGACGCCGGAAGCCCCGACCAGTTGCTCCAGCGGCACGGTGATCGACTTCTCGGTACCGCGCGGGGCGCCCGGCAGGAGCGAGATGATCGCCGTGGCCAGGCCGTCCGGCGCGCACGGGTGCAGGTGCAGTCCGCGCTGGTCCTGCACGGCGAACAGGCCGTCGCCGTTCGCGCTGCCCGCGACCGCGAGCAGCGGCTCGCCGTTCGGGTCGAGCAACTGGACGGTGTCGAGGCTGACGTCCGGCGACGCGAGGATGCCGAAGTAGTCCTCGACGTGCGGAGCGGGCCTGCCGCGGTCGTCCGCGAGCCCCCGGTCAGCCAGTGCGCCGAGCGTGCGCGTGCGCAGCGCCGAGCGCTCGTCCATCGTCGCGCCGTGCGAACGGATCCGCAGCGGATACGGCAGCTCGCCCATACCGGCCGACTCCCACAGGAAGTCCACCTCGATCGGCGCGAGCAGCTCCGCGTTCGGCATCGACCAACCCCCTACCCCACGTGTTTGCGAACGCTCGCGGGCGCGTGACCGGTCCGGTCACGCGCCCGCGAGCACTGCGTCAGTTGTCGTCGTCCGACCACGCGCCGATGACCGGCGGCGGGGTGGCCTGGTTGGCCCCGAACGCGTCGTCCGGGTCCGGTTCGATGAGGAACGAAGCGTGCGTGTGCTCCTCGTCCCCTTCGCCCGCGCCGTGCGCGCCCGCTCCGCCCATGCCGCCCATCGGGCTCATGCCGCCCTGCGACTGGCCGATGGTGCCGCCCGCCGGGACGACGCCCTGCTGCTGCGGAGCCGCCGACGCGGCGCTCTGGCCGCTCTGGTGCTCGGACGCCGCGGAGGTCTTGCCTTCCTCCTCCTTGCGCGAACCGCTGCGGTTGCCCTCGCCCAGCTTGCCGCCGGCGAGACCGGCTCCCGCGCCGATCGCGCCGAGGCCGAGCGCGGAACCGAGGCCGCTGCCGCCCGTGGACGCGGGTGCGGGCGCGGCGGCGGCCGGAGCCGCACCGACGCCGGAAGCGGCGCCAACGCCCACCCCGGTACCGCCGGCGAGCGCGCCGCCCTCGAAACCGGAGGTGCCGTACTTGCCCGAGTCGGCCGAGACGTGCGCCGGGGCGCCGTGTCCGGCGACCGCCGCGCCGCCTGCCGCGCCGTGCGCGCCCACCGTGCCGAAGCTGGCCGGGGAGCCGAGCGCGCCGGGACCGTCGGTGTGGCCGATGTTGTTGACGTTGTTGAACGAGTTGCCGTTGAAGTGCGACGCGGTCGGCTTCATGCCGAGCGAGTCAGGGCCGAAGCTCGGGGTGGAGCTGTCGACCTCGCTCATCGCCTGGGTGTAGGCGTTGAAGAACGCGACCTGCTGCGCCTTGACGTCGTTCGCGGCGTCCGCCTGCGCCTTCTGGTCCGCGGCCAGCGCGGCCGGGCCGCCCGCGAGCGCGGCCGTCATGGCCTGCTTCGGGTCGTAGTCGCGCGGGGCCGGCATCTTCTTGACCTCGGCGGCCGCTGCGGCCTGGCGGGCGAGCCGGTCCGACATCGTGTGCGCGGCGTCGGAAGCCTGCGTACCCGAGTTGGCGATCGCCACGAGCGCGCCCTGCGCGCCGGCGGCACCGTGGCCGACCCAGACGTTGCCCAGTTCGGTGATCGCGTTGTACAGGTCGTCGGACGCCTGCTTCAGCTCGGTGCCGTGCTTGGCCCAGTGCTGCCCGGTGGCCTCGGCGGTGCCCGGGTCGTTGTCCGTGGTCGCGCCGAGGTAGAGCTGGTGGCTTTCCTGCGCCTGCCAGTTCGGCGGGTTGCCGATGGCGCGGTCGCCGCCCATCTCGAAGCCGCCGGAGCTGCTGCGCGCGGAGGCGACGATGTCGTTGGTCGCCGCGTTCGAGCCCATCGCGACGGCGGAGCCGGGCGCCGGGACCGAGGACGAGGTGCCGTAGCCGGAGGTGGTGTAGCCCGACCCGTCCGGGACGGAGCCGTCCGGGGCCGAGGTGGTGGTGTTCGGTGCCATGACTGCGTGATCCCCCTAGGACGTCAGGCCTTGTTGCGGAACGGGTCGGCGGCGGACTGGTCGATCTCGTGGTAGCGCGCCATCGCCGCGACGATGCCTTCCTCCGCGGCCTGGTACTGGCTGAGCAGGTTCTGCAGCGCGGACGAGTAGGAGTCGCCGCCGCCGTCGGCGCGCTGCACGAACTTGGTCGCCATCGCCTTGCCGACCGGGTTCGCGCCGAGCTTCGGCGGCTGCGCGAGCGTGCCCGCGCTGTGCAGGAGAGCTTCGACCGCGTCGCGCCCGGTCCGGATCTTCTTCAGCACGGTCTGCGCGGCATCCGGGTCGATCCCGACCTGGCCGTTGACAGCGGCGTTCTTGAACGCCGCGGCATCCGCCGAGCTGTTGTTGCCCATCTGCCCTCTCTCCGTTCCCCCGCGCGAGGACCAGCCCGTCGGCTGGTGTCACTCGTCCGCATGGCAATAGGTCTTCGCATAGGTTAACGCACCTGGTCGAGCCCTATGACGCGATTTCGGGCTTCCGGGTTCCGCGGCCGGAAGGATTATCGCGAACCGGACTAACCGGACGTGTAGACGTGCGGATCGAGCGTGCCGATGTAGGGCAGGTCGCGGTAGCGCTCGGCGTAGTCGAGGCCGTAGCCCACGACGAACTCGTTGGGGATGTCGAAGCCGATGTACTTGACCGGCACCTCGACCTTCACGGCTTCCGGCTTGCGCAGCAGCGAGACGACCTCGAGCGAGGCCGGGTTCCGGCTCGCCAGGTTCTTCAGCAGCCAGGACAGGGTGAGCCCGGAGTCGACGATGTCCTCGACGATGAGCACGTCGCGCCCGGCGATGTCGCGGTCGAGGTCCTTCAAGATCCGCACCACCCCCGACGACGAGGTCGAAGACCCGTAGGACGACACGGCCATGAACTCCAGCTGCGTCGGCACCGGAAGCGCCCGCGCGAAGTCGGTCATGAACATGACGGCGCCCTTGAGGACGCCGACCAGGAGGAGGTCGCCCTGGCCGTTTTCCGGGTGGTCCGCGGCGATTTTCGCCGCCAGCTCCGCGATCTTGTCTTTGATCTGCTGCTCGGTGATGAGCACGGAGGCGATCTCGCCCTCGTACACGGGTCATTCCCCTCGGGTGGTGGGTTCGGGTCCGGCAAGCGAGAGCCTGCCACGCCGCCGTCGAGCCTCCAAGTTGCCCGGCAGCCACACCCCGCCCTGACCCCGCCAGCGGGCCACGAGCGCGTCGACCGAACGCAGGTGCGCGTCGGTCAGTTCGCGGACCCCGGAGTCCAGCAGCCACCTGCGGAGAACCCGTCTGCGCAGCGCAGCGGGCTCGGCCGCCAGCACGGCTACGTCGAGGTCGTCTTCGCGGGCCGCGAGCTCGTGAACGCGCGCGGCGAGTGTGTCCAACGCCTCGGTGTCCTCGCGCAGCTGTGCGGCCGTACGGGCTAAAGCTGGAGCGACTCCACCCGACAGCACGTCTTCCAGGAGCGGCAGTGCTTCCGTACGCAGCCGTACGCGAGTGAAGCGGGGATCGGCGTTGTGCGGGTCTTGCCACGGCGCTAGACCGAGTTCTGTACACGCCGCGACAGTTTGCGCGCGCGTGATGCCGAGTAGCGGACGGCCCCACGGCGGATCGTGCGGACGCATGCCCGCCAGCGACCGTGGCCCGGAGCCGCGGCCAAGACCGAGCAACACCGTCTCGGCTTGGTCGTCCTGGGTGTGGCCGAGCAGTACGAGCCCTTCGCCGTTTGGCAACGCTTCGCGCAACGCGTGGTACCTCGCGGCGCGCGCGGCTGCTTCAGGACCGCCTTTGCCCACGACGTGTACGGCATGCACTTCGACGACGTCGATGCCAAGGCCCTTGACGACCGTCGCCGCTTCGGCGGCAACAACCGCTGAGTCGGCCTGAAGGCCATGGTCGACGACGAGCGCCCGCGTACGGACGTCTCGATGCCGAAGGACGTACGCCGTCGCTTCAGCGAGCGCTAGGGAGTCCGCGCCGCCTGACACCGCGACGCACACTTCGCCGGGAACAGCGACTGTCGCAAGGAAATCGCGGACCGCTGTCCGGACCGCGGCGAGCGCGCTCACCCGTGCAGGCGCCGCACCCAGGCCGCGGGGTCGGCGATCTCGGCGCGGGTCGGCAACGTGTTCGGCGAGCGCCAAACCTTGTTGAACCCGTCCATCCCGACCGCGTCGACCACGTGCCGCGTGAACTTCGCGCCTTCCTCGTACTGGCGGATCTTCGCGTCGAGGCCGAGCACCGCGCGCAGCAGCCGGTCGAAAAGCCCGCCGCCTTGCCGCCGCGCGGTGAACCGCTCCCGGATCTGCTCGACGCTCGGCACGACCTGCGGGCCGACCGCGTCCATCACGTAGTCGGCGTGGCCCTCCAGCAGCGTCGACAACGCCAGCAGCCGGTCGAAAACCGAGCGCTCCTTCGGCGACTGCAGCAGCTCCGCGATGCCGCCGCCCTTGCCGCGGTTGCGCAGCGCGTCGGGCAGCCTGCCGACCAGTTCGGCCAGCCCCTCGGTGGAGCTCTCCGCGAGCCCGGACACCAGCCGTTCGACCTCGTCGGCGAAGTAGTCGCGCAGCCACGGCACCGCGGTGAACTGCAGGCGGTGCGTGCATTCGTGCAGGCAGACCCACAGCCGGAAATCGTGTGCGGGAACCTTCAGCGCGCGTTCGGCGGCCACCACGTTCGGCGCGACGAGCAGCAGCTCGCCCTTGTTCTCCGGGCCGCCGAACGGGTCGTACTGACCCAGCACGCGGGACGCCAGGAACGCGAGCAGCAACCCGGTCTGCACGCCGGCGCCGGACGCCAGGATCGGGCCGAGCGGACCGCCCTGTGCCGCGGGCAGCGCGCGCCCGGTGAGCTCGCCGAGACCGGACGCCGCGGACCGGACCCAGCCCGGCCGGTCGACCACGGTGCCGGGCAGCAGCGGCAGGTCCCGGCCGAGGCCGGTCAGCTCGCGGACGTGCCCCTCCGCCTCGGCGGTCAGCTCCCGCAGGTCGACCACCGCGCGGTCCGCTTCGCCGCGCGCGACCTGCGGGCCGCCGCGCACGAGCAGCGCGCCGGTGGCGGCTGCCCGGTCCCAGTCGACCATGGGCCGCCGTCGGGTCTCGGTTTCCTGGCTCACGCCTCCGACGCTACCTTCCGGTACGCGTTTGTGGGCAGCTCGGCCGAACCGGTTCAGCGAGTCGGCTCAGTGCGGGCTACTTGCAGCCGCAGCCCCGCAAGGCCGTCGCCAGCACGTCGAGCGCCGCCTGCCCGGAATTCTTCTCCGAGCCGTTGGACATGAACGCGAAGGCGAGCACGCGGTTGTCGCTGTCGAGCACATACCCCGCGAGGGTGTTGACGCCGGTGAGCGTGCCGGTCTTGGCCCGCACCCAGCCCTTGCCCCCTTGGGTTTCGCCCGAGTGGTAGCGGCCGTGCAGGGTGCCCTCCGGACTGCCCGCGACCGGAAGGCCGGCCAGCAGCGGACGCAGCTTCGGCGTGTTCGGGTCCTTGCCGTCCGGACCGGCCGCCGCGGCGAGCACCTGTGCCAGCAGCCTGGCCGGCACCTTGTTCTGATTGGACAGTCCGCTCGTGTCGAACAGCTGCAGGCCGTTGACGTCGAACCCGTGGTCTGCCAACACCTTCTTCACCGCGGCCGAGGCGCCGGCGAACGACGCTTCCCCGCCGGTGGCCATCGCGACCTGGCGGCCGAGCGAGTCGGCGAGCACGTTGTCGGAGATCTGCAGCAGCGCGTACGCGAGGTCCGGCAGCGGTGCCGACTGGACTTCGCCGAGCACCTTCGCCCCTTCCGGAGCCTTGGCCGGACCGGCTGGGCTCGCGCCGAGCTTGTCCGCGACGAGCTGGGTGAGCGCAGTCCCCGGGTTGCCCGAGCGCATCGTCTCGTCGACCTTCGGGTTCCCGCGGCCGCCGTCGGTCATGGCCGGGACGATCGGGGCGCCGTACAGCGACGGCGCGTCGCCCGGCTCCCAGCCCGGCGCGGTGTTCGGACCGCTGAAGGCGCTCGCGTCGAGCTGGACCTTCTTGACGTCGCCGCCGGCCTTCTTGACCTGGTTGACGAGGTCGTCGACGTGCGCCGCGCCCGGGTAGAGCGGCGAATCGGTGCCGACCGGCAGCGCGGTCAGCGACGGGTCGCCGCCGCCGACGATGACGACCGTGCCCGGCTGCGCGCCCTGGACGATCTTGGTGGAGATCCGCTTCGTCGGCTCCATCGCGAGCAGCGCCGCGGCGACGGTGAGGATCTTCGTGGTCGACGCCGGGGTCAGCGGGGTGTTCGACGCGTGATCCCACAGCACGGTGCCGTTCGCCGGGTCGATCACACTGCCGCTGAGCTGCGACAACGCGGCCGCCCCGGCGGGACCGGAGAGCTTCGCGGCGACGCCGTTCGCGGACGGCCCCTGACCGGACGTGTCCGGGCCGTGCAGCGCGAGGCTGGCATTGGCGGGGTCGGGCGCACTGCCCTTCGGCGCGTTCGGCGCCCACGGCAACCCGAGCCGGTTGGACACGGCGGGCACAGCCGACGCCCCACCCGCGGCGGCGAGCAGAAGCAGCACGACGAGCGCCAGGATCAGTGCCTTCCGACGAGGCTTCTTGCCCTCCGGCCGAGGCGCGTCACCCTGCGGCGGAATCGGCCCGGCACCGGACGGCGGTTCCGGAGGCTGCTCGGCAGCGCGCGGCGGAATCTGCTCCGGACCTGGGCGTTCAGCGAAACCTTCCGCAGGACGAGGAATGCCGACGGTCGCTTCGGACGGCCCCTGCTGCGCTTCGCCGGGGAAACCTTCGGGCGGACGCGGGATGCCGACGGTCGCCTCCGCCGGAAACTGGCCCCCGGTCGGGTCGATGCGCATCGGCCGCACCTGGCCACCGCCCGCCGGTGGGACGGTGCCGGGCGCCGGTTCGGGCAGGGCAGGACGGACCGGGATTTCGATCTGCTGCGACCACGACTCGGCTTCGGATTCGTTCCGGCTCGCCTGCGATTCGTCTGCTGGACGGCCGGGTTGAGCGGCGCTGGAACGCCCCCAGTTCTCCTGCGAATCGTTCCCCTGACGACCGGACTGAGCGGCGCTGGAACGCCCCCAATTCTCCTGCGACTCATCCCCCGGACGACCGGACTGAGCGGCGCTGGAACGCCCCCAATTCTCCTGCGACTCATCCCCCGGACGACCGGACTGAGCGGCGCTGGAACGCCCCCAATTCTCCTGCGACTCATCCCCCGGACGACCGGACTGAGCGGCGCTGGAACGCCCCCAATTCTCCTGCGACTCATCCCCCGGACGACCGGACTGAGCGGCGCTGGAACGCCCCCAGTTCTCCCGCGACTCGTCCCCGGGACGGCCCTGCCCCGCGCCGGAACGGCCCCAGTTCTCCTGCGAATCGTTCCCCTGACGACCGGCCTGACCCGGGTTGAGCCGCGCGGCGGCGGAGCCGGGAGCCGGTTCGCCTCGGAAGCCCGTCCGGTTCTCCTGCGGTTCCTCCCCGGCGCGGCCGGATTGAGCCTGCCCATCGGAACGCGCGCCCCGGAACTCAGGTGCTCCTTCTCCGCCCCGGCCCGACTGGTCCTGGCCCGCGGCGGGACCGGAGTCGTCGCGGAAGGCGGTCCAGCCCTCCTTGGGCGGCTCCTGCCCTTGCTCGTCCCGCGCGACGACCGGCCGGAACGCCGCCCAGCCCTGGCTGTTCTCGCCCGTTCCCGGCGTTTCGTCCCGGAACGCGGCGAACTGGCCGGGCTTCCCGGCGGACTCGGCAGCCTCGGCGGGCTGGCCGGACTGGAACGGGTTCCACCCCTGCCCCTCGTCCGAAGACCCCGCGCCGGACCCGACGGGCTCGAACAGCGAGTTCCCCGGCTTCCGCGCGGCCTGCCACGCGGGCGACGACTGCTGCTGCCCGCCCTGACCAGGCGAAACATTCGGCTGCGCCCGGACCGTCTGCTCCGCGGCCCCCTCCTCGGACGGCCTCGGCTGCTGCTGCGACGCCTGCACCGTCGCCTCGGCGTCCGGACGGCCCGCGTTGTCGCCCGGCCTCGGCACCCCGGCCGTGAACCGGGTCGGCCCCTCCACCGGGACCCACGGCGCCTGCGGTTTCGGCTCCTCGGGCCGGGCGGGCATCGACGCACCGCTCATCCGGTCCGCGAGGTTCGACCGGGGCGGTTCCGGCGGCGTGACGGGAGCGTCCGAGGGCGCGTTGAGCCCGGGGACTTCCTCCGGTTCGACTTTGGGCCGGAACCACGATCCCGGCCCGTCGCCCGGTGTGACGTTCGGCACGGAAAGCTGCGCGGTGGCTCCCGCGTCGCGCTTGGGCAGGGGGAGGCGGGAGGTCGCCCGGTCCGCCTGGGACGAGGTGTCCTCGTCGCCCGTGGGCCACCTCGGCTGGTCGTTTTCCGGCACCCACCACTCCTTCTCACCCGCCCCCGGAGGGGCCAAGGTCACATGCCGTCTGGCCTACATCGGCGCGACCGGCCGACGGGGCGTAGTCCACACTAGTGACGTCAACGAGGTCATTAGGTTGCCGCCCACGAGCGCGTGGGACACCGAGATTCGAGAAGCAGCGAGGACGGCCGTGGAATTCGACGTCACGATCGAAATCCCCAAGGGGGAGCGCAACAAGTACGAGGTCGACCACAAGACCGGTCGGATCAAGCTCGACCGGACCCTGTTCACCGCGACCCAGTACCCGGCCGACTACGGGTTCATCGACGACACGCTCGGCCAGGACGGCGACCCGCTCGACGTGCTCGTGCTCGTCCAGGAGCCCACGTTCCCCGGCTGCCTGATCCGCTGCCGCGCGATCGGCATGTTCCGGATGACCGACGAGAAGGGCCCGGACGACAAGGTCCTCGCCGTCCCGACGAACGACCCGCGTCTCGAGCACCTGCGGGACATCCACCACCTGAACGAGTTCCACAAGCTCGAGATCCAGCACTTCTTCGAGGTCTACAAGGACCTCGAGCCGGGCAAGAGCGTCGAGGGCTCGTCCTGGGTGAGCCGCGCCGACGCCGAGTCGGAGATCGCCCGTTCGTACGAGCGCGAGAAGGACCGCCTCGCCAAGGAAGAGATCAACGGCGAAGAGCACCACTGAGGCAACTGAAAAGGGGCCGTCCACCTTCCTGGTGGACGGCCCCTTTTTACTGCTCGCTCAGCCCGCGAGGGCCAGTTCGCCCGCTTCCTGCTCGGCGCGCTGCTCCATGGCCGACTTGTCCGAGAGCGGCTTCTCCCGCAGCAGCCAGACCAGCGCGAACCCGACGGTCAGCACCGCGCCGCCGATCAGGAACACCGTGCTCATCGAGCTGGAGAACCCTTCCAGGATCGGCCGGGCGAGCACCGGGTCGAGGGTCGACAGGAACGAGGTGTCGTTCACGTCGAGCCCGCCGCCGGCCAGCTGCCGGGCGAACTCCGGGTGCTGCGCCAGCGCCGCGGTGTAGGCCGGGGAGGCCATCGCCGAGCGGACCGCCGCCGCGATCCGGTCGCCGACCGTGCTGAACAGGATCGACAGGAACACCGCGGTGCCCGCCGTGCCGCCGATCTGCCGGAAGAAGGTCACCGACGAGGTCGCGACGCCGATGTCGCGCGGCGTGACGTCGTTCGTGGCGGCCAGGGTCAGCGTCTGCATGGTCGAGCCGAGGCCGAGTCCGAGCACGAACGCGATGGCCATGACCACGCCGAGCGCGGTGTCCACCCCGATCATCGAGAACGAGAACACCGCCGCGGCCATCAGGCCGAGTCCGGCGACCGCGAAGCCCTTGTACCGGCCGGTCCGGGTGATGATCCGGCCGCTGCCGAGGCTCGCGACCATGATCCCGAGGGTGAGCGGCAGCATCTGCAGCCCGGCCTGGGTCGGCGTCGCGCCCTTGACGATCTGCAGGTACAGCGGCAGCGACATCATCGCGCCGAACATCCCGATGCCCTGGATCACGGTGACCATCGTCGACACCCGGAACACCCCGCTGCGGAACAGCCGCAGCGGCAGCAGGGCGGCGTCGCCCATCCGGCGTTCCTGGAGGATGAACAGGACCACGCCGAGCGCGCCGACCAGGTACATCGCCAGCGACGCGGGCGAACCCCAGCCCCATTCGCGACCCTGCTCGGCGACGAGCAGCAGCGGCACGAGGCCGACCGTCAGCGCGCCCGCTCCGAGGAAGTCGACCTTCTGGTCGACCCGGGTGTGCGGGAGGTTCAGCACCTTGGTCACCACGACCAGCGCGGCGAGCGCGATCGGGACGTTCACCATGAACACCCAGCGCCAGCCGGTGAGGCCGGCGAACGAGTCGAGCCCGGCGAAGAACCCGCCGACGACCGGGCCGGCGACGCTCGAGACGCCGAACACGGCCATGAAGTAGCCCTGGTAGCGGCTGCGTTCCCGCGGCGAGGTGATGTCGGTGATGATCGCCAGCGCGAGCGACATCAGGCCGCCGGCGCCGAGACCCTGGAACGCGCGGAACGCGGCCAGTTCGTACATCGATCCGGCCATCGCGCTCGCCAGCGAACCGGCGAGGAAGAGCGAGATCGCGGTCAGGTACATCGGCTTGCGGCCGAAGAGGTCGGACAGCTTGCCGTACAGCGGCGTGGAAAGCGTCGCGGTGATCAGGTAGGCGGTGGTGGCCCAGGCCTGGAGGCTCTGTCCGTGCAGTTCGTCGGCGATGGTCTTCATCGCCGAGGACACGATGGTCTGGTCGAGGGCCGCCAGGAACATGCCGAGCATCAGTCCGGACAGAACCGTGAGGATCTGCCGGTGTGAAAGCCGTCCGTTCGTGGTGGCGCCCCCTTCCGCAGTGGCGGTGTCGCTCATGGTGGTCTCCCTCAGTGCCGTACTAGTTGCTTGTATCTCTCAACTACTTGCTCGCCACAACTGTTCCCGAAAAGCTTGCATTCATCAACCAAATATCGTGTGACGCTAATCTCTCGCCGGGCGATGTCGAGAACGGGCGGACGGCTCCGTCCCTGGCGCGAACGTGGCCGGCAAGGAGCCGCCACCAGCACGGAGGAGAACCACGATGGCCAAGTACCTGCTGCTCAAGCACTACCGCGGCGCGCCGGCTTCGGTGAACAACATCCCGATGGACCAGTGGACGCCCGAGGAGGTCACCGCCCACATCCAGTACATGCGCGACTTCGCCGACCGGCTCGTGGAGACCGGCGAGTTCGTCAGCGAGCAGGCGCTGTCGCCGGAAGGCACGTGGGTCCGCTTCGACGGCGAGGGCCGCCCGCCGGTCACCGACGGCCCGTTCGCCGAGACCAAGGACGTCATCGCGGGCTGGATGATCATCGACGTCGACAGCTACGACCGTGCGATCGAACTGGCCGGAGAGCTCTCCGCGGCTCCCGGAGCGGGCGGCAAGCCGATCCACGAATGGCTCGAACTGCGCCCGTTCTACGGCGTCACGCCTTCGGTGACCGAGTGAACGAGGAGCTGCTGCGGGAACTCGTGCCCGCGGTGATCGGCATCCTCGTCCGGCGCGGAGCGGATTTCGCGTCGGCCGAGGATGCCGTGCAGGAAGCGCTGATCCGCGCGCTGGACGCGTGGCGGGACGATCCGCCGCGCGACCCGAAGGCGTGGCTCATCTCCGCCGCGTGGCGCCGGTTCCTCGACGCCACGCGGTCGGAGTCCTCGCGCCGGGGCCGGGAAGTGGCGATGGATTCCGAGCCGCGGCCCGGTCCGGCGTCCGCGGTGGACGATTCGCTCCAGCTCTACTTCCTGTGCGCGCATCCGTCTTTGACGCCGTCGTCGGCCGTCGCGCTCACGCTGCGCGCGGTCGGCGGGTTGACCACGAAGCAGATCGCGCAGGCGTATCTGGTGCCGGAAGCGACGATGGCGCAACGGATCAGCCGGGCGAAGAAGACCGTCTCAAGCGTGCGGTTCGACGCGCCCGGCGACGTCGCGACCGTGCTGCGGGTGCTGTACCTGGTGTTCAACGAGGGTTACTCCGGCGAGCTCGACCTCGCCGCCGAAGCCATCCGGCTGACCCGGCAGCTCGCGGCGGGATTCGACCATCCGGAAGTGGCCGGTCTGCTCGCATTGATGCTGCTGCACCACGCCCGCCGGGCCGCGCGGACGAAACCGGACGGCAGCCTCGTGCCGCTCGCCGAACAGGACCGCGGGACCTGGGACACCCGGCTGATCGCCGAGGGCGTCGACATCCTCCAGGCGGCGCTGGCCCGCGACCAGCTCGGCGAGTACCAGGCCCAAGCCGCGATCGCCGCGCTGCACGCCGACGCTCTCGCCGCGGAGGAAACCGACTGGGTGCAGATCGTCGAGTGGTACGACGAGCTGCTGGCGCTGACCGACAGCCCGATCGTCCGGCTCAACCGGGCGGTCGCGGTCGGCGAGGCGGACGGGCCGCGAGCCGGGTTGAAAGCGCTGGCAGAGTTGGACGACAAGCTGCCGCGGTATCGCGCGGTGGCGGCTTACCTGCACGAACGGGACGGGGACCTGGCGACCGCCGCGCGGCTCTACAGCGAAGCGGCGGAGAAAGCACCCAACATGGCCGAGCGCGCTCACTTGATCAGGCAGGCGGCACGGCTCAACAACTCGTGAGCGGCGATCACGGTTCTAACCGTGATCGCCACTCACGACGTCACTCGGCGTAGCCCGGGATCGGGAACGGCTGCAGGAACTCGCGGATCTCGGCGGCGATGGCGTCCAGCGCGCCGTCCTGCTGCGCGGCCGCGGCGGTCACGGTCCGGTCGATCCAGTCCGCGACCTGCACCTGGTGCTCCGGCTTGAGCCCGCGCGTCGTGATCGCCGACGTGCCCAGCCGGATGCCGGACGGGTCGAACGGCTTGCGTGGGTCGAACGGCACGGTGTTGTAGTTCAGCTCGATGCCCGCGCGGTCCAGCGCCTGCGCGGCGGGCTTGCCGGGCACCGCCTTGTTGGTCAGGTCGATCAGGAGCAGGTGGTTGTCCGTGCCGCCGGAGACGAGGTCGTACCCGCGCTCGACCAGCGCTTCGGCCAGCGCCTTGGCGTTCGCGACGATCGTGTGCGCGTACTCGGAGAACGACGGCTGCTGCGCCTCCCCCAGCGCGACCGCGATGGCGGCCGTCGTGTGGTTGTGCGGACCGCCCTGCAGACCGGGGAACACCGCCTTGTCGACGGCCTTGGCGTGCTCGGCGTCGGAGAGGATCATCGCGCCGCGCGGACCGCGCAGCGTCTTGTGCGTGGTCGTGGTGATGACCTGCGCGTGGCCGACCGGCGACGGGTGCGCGCCGCCCGCGATCAGGCCCGCGATGTGCGCGATGTCGGCCACCAGCACGGCGTCGACCTCGCGGGCGATCTCCGCGAACGCCGGGAAGTCGATGGTGCGCGGAATGGCCGTGCCGCCCGCGAAGATCAGCTTCGGCCGGTGCTGGCGGGCGAGGTCGCGGACCTGGTCGAGGTCGACGCGGCCGGTTTCCTTCCGGACGCCGTAACGGACCGGCGTGAACCACTTGCCGGTCGCGGACACGCTCCAGCCGTGCGTGAGGTGGCCGCCGTCGGGCAGCGCCATGCCGAGCACGGTGTCGCCCGGCTTCGCGAACGCCAGGTACACCGCGAGGTTGGCCGGGGACCCGGAGTACGGCTGGACGTTCGCGTGGTCGACGCCGAAGACGGCCTTCGCGCGCTCGATCGCCACCTGCTCGACCTGGTCGATGAACTGCTGGCCCTCGTAGTAGCGCTTGCCGGCGTAGCCCTCGGAGTACTTGTTGGTGAGCACGCTTCCGGTGGCTTCGAGCACCGCCTGGGAAACGTAGTTCTCGGACGCGATCAGGCGGATCTTGTCGTGCTGGCGTTTCGCCTCGTCCTCGACGAGCCCGGCGATCCGCGGATCCGCCGAGGACAGTGCGGACAAGGCGGGCTGGTGTGTCATGGCGTACTCCGGCTCTGCAGTGGCCCTCACCCAGGCGCGCGGTGCCGGCCTCGTCGTCGCTCCCCGGTGGTGCTCCACCTCTTGAATGGCGCCAGTCGCTGCTGCGGGACGAAGTTTAGTGCACCGCGCCAGCCCCGTCCGGTCCGCGGGAACGGACGGGAAACGGCTCAGACCTGCTCGAGTCCGCCGCGATGACGCCGGGCGAGTTCCTGGTAGACCGCCGCGTTGTGGTCGACCCACAGCCGCGCGGAATCGGTGAGCTCCACGAACTTCTTCGCCGGGCTGCCCATCGCGATCGTCTCCGCCGGGACCTCGGTGCCGGGCGTGACCGTCGACCCCGCCGCGACGAACGCGCGCGCTCCGATCACCGCGCGGTCGAGCACGGTGGAACCGTTGCCGATCAACGCCTGTTCGCCGACCGTGCAGTCGTGCACGAGGCACTGGTGCCCGACGGTGACGTTGCGGCCGACCTCGGTCATCTCGGGTCCGGAGTGGATCACCGAGTTGTCCTGGATGTTCGCGCCCTCGCGGATGACGATCGGGCCGAAGTCCGCGCGGATCACCGCGCCGTACCAGACCGAAGCGTCCTTCTCGACGGTCACGTTGCCGATCAGGGTGGCGGTGGGGGCGATCCAGGCGTCCGGGTGGACCTGCGGGCTGACGCCGTCCAAGGAGAACAAAGGCATGCCGGGAGCCTAAGCGGCGTCAGCGGTATCCGGCGAAGCAGAGCGCCTCGATGTCGCCGCGGAGGCTCGCGGACGACCGCGGCCGGACGCGTTGCTGCACCACCGCGCCGAGCAGATAGCTCAGCAGCGCGCGGGCACGGGCGCGCGGATCGTCGACGTCGAGCGGGGCGAGGAGTTCGGCGAACAGTTCGGTGATCGAGGTGAGCATCGCGTCGATCGCCTGCGGATGCTGCGCGCGGCCCGCCGCGATCCAGTACTCGAACCAGAGGAACGCGCCGCGCGGACGGTCGGCGAATTCGGCGAGGTAGGCCTCGGTCACCGCGAAAAGCCGTTTGCGCGGGTCGGAGTGCTTGTCCGCGACCTTGCGCAGCCCCGCGGCGAAAGTGTTGATGTGCGCGGCCATCGCCCGGTCGATGAGCACGTCGATGTCGGCGAAGTAGTAGTGGATCGCGCTCTTGGTGAGCGGCCCGGCCTCGGCGATCGCGCGTACCGTGCAGCCGGCGAGCCCTTCGCGGGCGAGGACCTTGCGAGCGGCTTCGACGATCAGTTCCTGTTTCTGCAACTGGTTGGGCGACAGCTGGGTGCTGCGACCGGGTACGGCGCTCACGGTGATCCTCGTTACGTTTGTCAGGACGGCAGCCCTGAATCCTAGGCCAGTCGTCCCAACGTCTTCCGGCGGGTGAAAAACCGGATTGGCCACCCCGGTCCGCGCAGCGGACAATGCCCGGCATGGTGATCTCAGGGGACAAGGGGCTCAGCGAGGCGGCGCGCCGTCAGCTGGAGAAGGAAATCGCGGATCTGCGCGCGCAACGCGAGGCGCTATCGCCGCAGCCCGGCGAGCAGGAACGCACGGGGGACGCCGCCGACCAGGCGGACGTGATCGACCGCGCCGAGGCAGCGGCGCGTCTGGACCGGCAGATCGCCGACGTCACCGCGAAGCTGGAGCACGGCGCGTACGACAGCTCGCTGCTTCCCGACGGCACGCGGGTTTCGCTGCGTTTTTCCGACGGTGACGAGGAAGAGTTCACCGTGGTGACCCTTCCCGGCGAGGACGCGGACGCGATCACCTCGGACAGCCCGCTCGGCCTCGCGCTGGCCAACGCGAAGGCAGGCGAGGAAATCAGCTACCGCACCCCGCGCGGGCAAGCCACCGCGACGGTGCTGAAGCTGACCCCGCCCGCCAACTGACCACAGAGGACAGACAGTGGCCGCCCCGGTTTCCGGGGCGGCCGCTGTTATTTGTCGGCGTTGGCCACCGTTTCGACCTGATAGGCGAACACGCCGTCGGTCTCGACCGCGACGTGCCAGCCGCCGCAGTCCGTGTCCATCCGCTTGTGCTCGCCCGCCGGCCACCAGTCCGCGGTAAGCGTCGGCGCTTTCGCCTCCGCCTTTCCCGGCTTGCACAGCGCGGGCAGGCCGGAGGGACCTGGTTGGTAGCGCAGAATCCGTTCCGAACCGGTGGTGCGGATCAGTTCGGTGACCGACTTCGCGTCGTCGGGCACCCACGACGGCAGCCGGGCGTCCGCGTTGGCCTTGCCCTGCTTTCCGGTGTCGTAGGAAACCGCCTTCACGTGGCCGTTCGACTTCTCCTCGACCGAGGCGCCGAGCCCGCACGACGCGACCGTGGCCAGAGCCGCGATCCCGGTCGCGGCCAGTACCGCCTTGTTCCGCACGCTGTTCATGGCTTCCAGTCAACCGAGACCGGCGCGCCCCGCCCTCGTTCTTCCGGTCCTTTGCCGCTGGCCAGTCGGCCGACTCCGTCCCTCACATGAGTGAAATCGCGGGTCATTCTTCGCCGTCGAGATGAGCCCGTAGCGCGGCGAGCGGACCGTCCCAGTCCCGCGCGAGCGCGGCGAGGAACTGCTGCGCGACCCGCATCGGCGCGGAATCGAGCCGGTACCGCACGCGGCGGCGCTCACCGGGTTCTGCGGCGACCAGCCCGGCGTCGGACAGCAGGCCGAGGTGCTTGGCGATTGCCTGCCGCGTGATCGGAAGCCGCGCCGCCAGGTCCGTCGCGGTCGCCGGACCGCGTGCGGCCAGTTCGGCGAGGATCGCGCGCCGGGTCGGATCGGCGAGCACGGCGAATACCTGCTCGGCGACCGCTTCGGAGTCAGCTGCCATCGAGACTGGCCGCCAGCTCGTCCAGTTCGCGCGCCCAGCCTTCGACGTGCGAACGGTAGGTCGCCGGGTGCTGGCCGTCCGGGAATTGCGCGAACCCGGATTCGACGACGGTGAGCCGGGTCCCGCCGCCGTCCGCCCGCAGCGTGAACTCGACGTACGTGCGCCGCGGGTCGTCCTCCGGCATCCCGTCGACCTGCCAGGTGAAACCGAACACCGCGGGCTCCTCGACGCGCTCGACCCGGATCTCGGCAGTGCGGTCGCCGATCCACGCGACCCGTCCGAGCCCGCCCGGACGCAGGTCGATCTCAGCCTCGTCGCCGAACCAGGCGCTCAGGCCGTCCGCGGTGGTCAGCGCCGTCCACACCGTCGCGGGCGGCTGCGCCAGCTCGACCGTCCGCTCGATGCGGTCGGGAAACCCCATGTCGTGCTCCTTCCGGACCGAGCCTAGGCAACCACACCCCGTTGACGCAACCGGATGGTTGCCATAGTGTTGCAACCGTTCAGTTGCATTACTTGGCGAAAGGAAGACCCATGAACTCGTTCACCACCGAGCTGACCGTCGACCGCACCCCCGAAGAGGTCTTCGCCGCGGTCACCGACGTCCGAGCCTGGTTCAGCAAAACGATCACCGGCACCGCGACCGCCGTCGGCGACGCGTTTTCCTTTGTGGACAAGGGAATCCCGTCGACCCGGATCCGCGTCACGGAACTCGCGCCCGGCCGCCGCGTCGCCTGGCACGTCGAGGACGCGTACGTCGCCTTCACCGACCAGCCCGACGAGTGGACCGACACCCGGATGAGCTTCGACATCACGCCAGGCCCGAACGGGACCACGCTGCGCTTCACGCACCACGGCCTCACTCCGGACCAGGCTTGCTACCGCGAGTGCTCGCGTGGCTGGACGAGCTGCGTCAACACGAGCCTGCACGCGCTGCTGACGACTGGCGTCGGCGAGCCGATCCCGGAATCCGCTGCCCCGCAACGCAGCTAGGGAAGCTGAAGGTCGGAGGCGTCACGCTTGGCGTGCATCTCCCACAGTGTCTCCGCGATGTCGGCCGGGTCGATCTCCGGAAACGCGGTATTGGGTTCGAGGGCACCGGACAGCAGTGCGGAATGGACGGCGCTCCCCCTGATCATGGCTCCGATCTGGAGCGTCGCCGCGTGCACGCCGTGCGGCGAGATTTCCGCCGACAGGCTCTGGATGTAGTTGCGGGTCGCCGCCATTGCCGGGCCGATGCCGCTCAGGACAGGCGCGGGGTGCGTCGCCGAGACGCTCTGGCTGATCAGGATGCTGCCTTCGCCGCGGTCGCGCAGTTCCCCCAAAACCGCCTGGACCAGAGCGATCGGGGTCAAGAAATACAGCTCGAGAAGCTGCTGCATGACTGCCGGGGTCAACTCGGCGGCGGGAGTGAAACCGTTCAGGTCCAACGGCGAGTACGCCACCACGTCGATCCGCTCGAAGCGGCCGCGGATTTCGTCGACCAACGCGGGAATCTCCGCCGGACGCGCCAGATCCGCCGGGAACGCCGCGGCTTCGATGCCCTCCGCGGCCAGTTGATCAACCAAGGCCGCGAGCCGTTCGCGGTTGCGCGCGACGAGGGCGATCCGGAAGCCCTCGCCGCCGAAGCGCCGGGCGATCGCGGGACCAAGGCCGGTGCCAGCACCGAGCAGGACCAGGGTTTTCGACACGGAACCTCCATAAGTTGATGACGGTCTCAACTTTGGCGCCAAGTTGAGACCGTTGTCAACTTTCTCGCCCGCACCTACGATGACCTGGTGAAAACGGAGGGGAAGCCCACGCTGCGCCGAGACGCCCGCCGCAACCAGGAACGGCTTCTCGCCGCGGCGGCGGAAGCCTTCCGGGAGAAGGGCCTGGCGGTTCCGCTGGAGGAGATCGCGCAGCGGGCGGGCGTCAGCGCCGGGACTCTGTACAACCGCTTCGGCGGACGGGAAGCGCTGATCGACGCGGTGATGCCGGAACTGGCCGCCGAGCGGATGAACGAGGCGATGCGCCGGGCGGAGGCGATCGACGACCCGTGGGAATCGTTCGTCACCTACGTGACCGTGCTGTGCGAACAGCAAGCCGACGACCCCGCGTTCCGCGACGCGATCAGCAGGCAACTCCAGGACGCGCCTGAACTGACCGCGCGCTGCACGGCCGAACTCGCGAAGTCGGTCCGGCTGCTCGAACGCGCGCAACAGTCCGGGACGCTGCGGGCGGATGTCACGTCCGACGATCTGATGCTGCTGATCTTCACGAACGCGCTGATCGTGCGCGAGACCGTTGAGGCAACCCCGGACGCGTGGCGGCGCATGCTCTCGTTCAGCCTCGCCGGACTGCGCGCCGATTGTGGTAGCTAGGATCCATGCGAAGATCTTTTTCCTTCAGGGGAATCTCATGAACGATGACGTTTCCCAGAACCTCGTCGTCTTCCGGATCAAAGGCCTCCCCGAACCGGTGCTGGCCAGCGCGCCCACCCAGGCCGAGGACGCGGTCGAACAGGCGTGGGCGAGCATCCGGCAGCAGCACAAGGTGCGCGGGTCCGCGGTTTTGGCCGTGTACAGCGAATGGCAGCCCTCCGCGGCCGATCAGAGATTCATGGCCAAGAATTTCCGGAAGGCCGAGTGCACCTACAGTTTCTCCCGGCCGGGTCCCGGTGAATGGGACCGCGCCTTCGCCGAAGCCCGCGCCGTAATGGCCGAAACCGAGCAGCGGAAAAGCGCCGAGGAGATCCTGCCGATCCTCTGGAGCGCGTCCTCGCCGCGCGCCGAACTGCTCGAGGCACTGCCGCACCGCCCGCTCGTGCCCGGCAAGGTGTCGGTCGCGCTGGCGGTGGTGTCGCGGACCCCGGAGGGCAAGATCGGGATGCAGCACATCACCCGGCACGAGCAGGAGCAGATGGGCGCGCCGCTCGAGAAACTGTTCGACGTCGGGTTCGGCGCCCTGGTCCGCGGGCTGAAGTTCGAGGTCCGCAGTTCGGGCGAGGACGTGCTGGTCTCGCTGGCCAGGGAGAACCAGCTGGCGGCGTCCGCGCTCGCGCTGCCCGATCTGCATGCCCAGCTGTCGCCGCACCTCGGGACCGGAAACCTGATCGTCGGCCTGCCGTGCCCGGACGAGATGTACGTCGCCAGGGAGGGCTCCGACATGGCGGACACCGTCCGGAAGCAGGTGCTCGCTTCGCCGTACGAGACGACGGAACTGGTCCCGTCCGTCCTGCGGCTCGGGTCCGGCGGGCTGGAGCTGCTCGCCGAACGGAGCTAACTCCCCTAACGGGTGAATCTCGGGATTGCCTGCCGAACGAATCAGGCCCCGTCCGAGGTGTCTCGGACGGGGCCTGATTCGTGGAGCCGCCTGGGGGAATCGAACCCCCGACCTATTCATTACGAGTGTCTGTGACCTTCATCACCACGGCTTCTACCTGGGGCTCCAGGTTTCGGAGCAGTAGCTACACGCGCCAGGGAGACTTCATTTGACCCCAGTTCGCAACACGGATGGCTACACGCCATACCCATGATTTCTTCGGCGACGACGCACCGCTTACACCCGCACTACACCACACAGCGTAACCAGTCCTGAGGGAGTGACCATCGGCTACTAGGCAGGCATCCTCTCAGCCGATAGCACGCTGATCATCCGGTTGTATCAATTCCGCAGCCTGAATTTCTCCCAGCCTGCGCGCCGCCACGGCAGCCAACGTCGCAGCGTTGACGTCCGACGAAGGTTCGTTTTCCGGGGCGGCCCCCGCGTCGGCGCGGTGGGCCGGTTGCGGGTTCTTCCTCGCCCTCCGCACTTCACTAGAAACATCGCGAAAACGCCGACGCTCCTCATCCAGAAGCAACCGCAACTGTTCTATATGCACTTCCCGCTCAGCAACATCCTGACGGTGTTTCTGCCACCTCATCACTAGATTCAGCAGACGATGCAGCGCGATAAGAGTTGCCGTTCCGTAGCCGATCGGAGCTGAATTCCGCGCCAACTCCGACAGCACGGTCACCCAGGGACTCGCTAGAGACGTCCGCACCACAGTCAGGCGATCCGCCCTGGCCGCAGTCAGGCGCTCCCCCGCCGAGTATGGAGGCACCAACTGACCGGCAAATCGGCCAAGCGTCAACAACGCGCTCAGGTTGTCGTTGAAAGCCTCAAGACTCGGACGATTGCCAAGGTTCACACGCAGGTACAGCAATTCCGTGCCCGTCCGCGCGCTGGTGTCGGTCAAGGTCGTCACCCGCTCCATCGTGCCCGAGCCAAGCCGAACCATAAAGAACGTGCGGCAACCGGATGCAGAGAAACTGTCAGCAATTAGTGACTGTGAGCATGCGGATCGGTACGATCCGCGCACAACCACGACGGAAGGAACGCCCCATGGCTGACTCGTCGGACCTCGGCGTTGAGCGGTCCCTGGTCCTGCTCAAGCCCGACGCCCTTGTCCGCGGACTGGCGGGCCGCATCCTCGCGCGCTTCGAGGACGCCGCGCTCAAGGTCGTCGGCGTCAAGATGAAGCACATGGACGCCGAGTTCACGCGGAAGCACTACTTCGACCTCGAAGAGCGCGCCGGTTCGGTGGTTTACAACAGCACGGCTGAGTTCATGCAGTCCGGCCCGGTCATCGCGCTCGCGCTCGAAGGCGTCGATGCGGTCGCAAAGGTCCGGAAAATCATCGGTGGCACCTTCCCGAGCGACGCCGCGCCAGGCACGGTGCGGGGCGACTACGCGCACCAGACCAAAGCATCGTCCGAAGTCAGTGGCAAGGCCGTGATGAACCTGGTGCATGCGTCCGGCAACTCGGAAGAGGCCAAGTACGAGGTCGAGCTTTGGTTCGACGCGTCCGAACATTTCAACTACGAGACTCTGGTCGAAAAGCTCGCCTACTGACGGACGGGGCGCACCGATGGCGCGCGAGGTAGAGAGCCAGGCCACGCTGGCAGAGTTGGAGACAGCGTTCGAGGCTGAGCGCCCCACGAACAAACGCGCAGCCGCCGAGACTGCCTACGCACTCGCGTTTCGATATCGGAACGAGGACGTCAACGGGACTCGCCACTTCGATACCGCTGGCGAGTGGGCAAGGCGGGCCATCGATTTGCTGGACAACCTGCCGTCGGGCTCTCCCTCAGACGTTGCGAGCACGCGCGAGAGCATCGGCGGCATCCCGATTCCGGGGCTGCTGCACTCCGGCGTAGTTCGTGACCGCCTCGGCGACGTCCTGTACTAGTCCGCGCGGCAAGCGGCCCGCCAACCGGGCTGGTCCTGGTAGGGCGGGCCACTCTGTGCAACGCCCTAGTCGGACAACGTCTTGTCTAGGTGGTCCTGAACCGGACCGTAGAACGGGTACGGGACATAGTCAGTCAACTCCGCGCGGCTCGACCACGCGACCTCGGCAAGTTCCTCGTCATCGACCACGCTGGCCTCGCCACCGCCGGACTCGCACGCGACGTAGATCATCGTCCGGCCAGTGTTCGGGTGAACCCGCTCGCCGAGAACGGAAGACGCAGTGACCTCCAGACCGGTCTCCTCGCGCGTCTCTCGCACCGCCGCGTCGCTGGCGCTCTCGCCCTCTTCGACCTCGCCAGCGGGGAACTGCCACGACAAGCTGCCTTCCTTGACGCGTCGCCGAACGAGAAGCACACGGCCGTCGCGGACAATGATGGCCGCGGAGATTGACTTCTTCTCAACTGCGGCCGAGTCCTCGGTCATTCCGATACCTCCAAGGCTTCCAAAATCGGCGGAAAAATTCTATCCGCTGGGATAAAACGCGTCAGTTCGGCTTTCTCTACCCAAGCCACGTTAACATTCTCCAGAACATCCATGTTCCGCGCCTCGCCGGTCAGGTACTCGCAGAGCAGGTACTCCGCCTGAACGTGCGTGATCGGATGCAGGCGGCTGCCCAGCTTGCGCACGATCGCACAGTGGACGCCGGTTTCGGCCAAGGTTTCCCTGATCGCGACCGCCTCGGGTGCAACACCAGGCTTGACCATGCCTGCTGGAAACTGCCACGAGATGCCGCCGCCGTCCTCGCCACGCCGACAGACCATGAGCACCTGAGAACCGTCCACGACAACGGCTATCGCAACGCGAAGCGCCTGCGCCTGCTCACCGCTCGCATCCGACCGAGCCGCCTCATCGACTTCAGGATCGATGAGTCGCTTAAAGCGAGCTTTTGCCGAACTGGACGCGCGGTCAAACGCCGTGTCCAGAAGATCTTGCATCTCCTGCCGCGGCTTGACGTCTGGTTTCGCATGCCAGGAGGCAACAGTCCTGACCGCGACGCCCAGATGCCTCGCAAACGCTTCGTTGCTCATGCGCAGGGCCGCTTGCAGCGAGCAGGCCGTTCGCCCCGTCCAAGCGCTCACGAATTCCACGGCCGAAACCCTTCAAATGCAATAAGTGCACTGCCGATGCACTGGCGTTGCATCGAACCTGCACTAGTCATGCATCGTTTGGGTGAAGAATTCGGCGTTGACTGTGAGGCATGAACGAAAGCCACCCGAACCCCCTAACGACGACGCTGCTCGCGAACCACCGAAACGTGATCGACCACAGTCGAAACACTCTTCTGGATTTCGTCCAGCCGCTCGGTCACGCCGTTCATTTCGCGAAGCCGGTCGGTTATCTCCCGCAACTGGTGCTCAATGACAGCAAGTCGGCCCGGAATATCGTCGTCCCCTCGCGGCGCCGGCTCGCCCGGCTCCGGCGGACGGCGCCCTGCCAGCACCGCAGCCAGATGACCCGCGTGCAGCTCCAGAGCAAGCGACAGCGCTTCAAGCGTGCGTTCACTGCGGCGTCGCTGCGCGCGGTTGTGCTGGATTTCCCGGACCGTCGCCTTGGAGACTTGCGATCTCGCGATGAGTTCGCGCTGGCTGAGGCCAAGGTCAGCCATGCGCTGATTGATAGCTCTCGCGACTGCCGCCCAGTCTTCCGACACGTATTCCTCCGCGCTCCGCCTCAAAGGCGAGAGTAGCGCGGAGGACGATTCCGCGGCTGACACTCCGCGCCCACTTGGGCGCGTTAAGGCACCTTCTTGCCTTGTCGGGATGAAATTATCCCTAATTGAGGATTTAAATAAGACTTCGATTCAAAGGATCTACCGATGGATACCAACCAGAACGCCGTTCCGACGTTCTATACCGTCGGGGAAGCAGCACGCGTTCTCCGCGTAAATCCGGTGACGCTGTATCGCGCCATCCGAGACGACTCCTTCCCCGCTGTACGCATCCGCACTCGCTATGTCGTCCCCGCTGCCGCCCTCGCCGAACTGATCGCTGAGGTAACCGCGTCCGGGGGTTGCGTCGACATCGCCGACCTGATTGCCAAACGCCGTACGGCGCAAGAGGCCGCGCGGTTGGGCGGGGGTGCGCCGTGGTGAACCGAGATGACTATGAGGAGATTGCCGCTCAACTGGACCGATACGCCGACGTGCCGGACGACACGCTGGCCGAGGTCGTCACCCGGGACGGACTGTGCTTCTGGGCGTTCGACCGGTCCGAGATTCCGGAGCTGTCCGGCGAGGACTCGCCGGACCGGGAATTGGCAGCCCGGATGTGTGCCGGATGCCCAGTGGTCGACGAGTGCCTCGAACTCGAACTACGTGCGGCGGGTGCCGACACGGTTGGAGTGTGGGGCGCGCTCGCCGACACCGACCGGCGCGAAGTGCACCGGGCATGGCTCGCCCATCGCAGTGAGTCTGATGGCGGTGAGCAGCGATGACGCTCAACCTGACATCAACACAGATCCTCGCGGGAATTGGCGTGCTGATCGTCTGGTCCGTGGTCTGGCGACTCGGTGCGCGTAAGGCACGCCGCGCCGCCGACGCGGCCCGCGCTTCGGCCCGTGTGGTCTCGCTCGTCGGACGGGTTCTGCTGATGGGTGCGGCGTTCGTCGGCGTTCAGTGGCTGGTGATCACGCACCCCGGCAATCCGACGTTGCTGGCCGTCGTGCTCGCAGTGCCGGACCTGATCGCAGCGCACGTACTGACGCGAGCGCTGACGGTCACGTCGCTAGATACGACGAGCCGCCGGGGCGGTGGTCGGCGATGAACGCGCCGATTGATCAGAACGGAGTGGAAGGGGTGGCCGCCGCTGGGCGGCCACCCGCCACCCCACGGAACGCACGATATGCACCGCCGCCCCAGACTGAGCGGCTCGCGCGAGGCACTGCCGACTCGGCGACCACGTCCGGATGGTCCTGCCAGCGCCGGACCGCAGCCGACGCTTCGCCTGCCCGAATGGGTTCACGAGGCATGGAGCACGTCGGGCCGGTACTGGATGGCGAACTGATTGACGACACGTTGCCCCAACCGCGTCGCCGGACGATCCGGCGCAGGTTCGCGCGGTGGTGGCAGCACTCGCCGCGCGTACCGCAGTGGCTCAAGAGCAAGCCACACGCTGTTCAGGCTGCGAAGGACACGGCCGTGGCTGTCCTGAAATCACCATCGCGGTGCGTGGGCGCAGTCATCCGCGGGCTTGTCCTCGGCGTCCGCTGGTGGCGAGGGTGGGTCACGGTTCGCGACTACCGCACGGCGGCCGAAGAGTCGGAGAAGCTCGCCGACAAGTTCGTTGAGATCCGTGAACTGACCTTGTTCCGATGGAAGGTGACCGGCGCGCTCGCCGCGGCCCTTGCATTCGCCGGCACGGTCGTCGAGCTGGTGTACGGGTCCGATCCGTTGTGGATCGCGGGTGCCGGCGCGGCAGTCGCGCTAGCGATCCTCGGACGCCGGAAGGATGGCAGTCCGGGCCGGAAACCCGCCCTGGCCGGACCTCGGACCCTGACGTGGACGATGGACCCGCAAGTCCTGGTCGATGCGTTCCGGGACGCCAAGCTCATTGGCAAGGACGAGTCCTTGCGCCTGGTCGAACGGGCCACGCGGGTCGGTGACGGCTGGGCCATCACCGTCGATCTGCCTGCGACCCGCAAGGCTGCCGACGTCGTGAAGAACCGGGAAGCTCTCGCGTCCGCGCTCGCCGTGGATGAGGTGCAGCTCATCGTCGAGCGCGTGCGCGGCAACGGAGGTCACGCCGGGCGAGTGTCCATGTGGGTCGCCGACGAGGACCCGTACAGCTCGCCTCCCCTTCGGACGCCGCTGCTCGGAGTGTCCCAGTGGGATGCGTGGCGACCAGTGCCGTTCGGCCGGGATGCTCGGGACCGCCGGATCGACCTGCCGTTGGTGTGGACGTCACTGCTCGTCGGGGCGATCCCCCGACAAGGCAAGACGTTCGCCGCGCGGCTCGCCGCCGCCGGACTCATCTTGGATGCGTGGGTCCGGCTATACGTCGCGGACTTCAAGGCAGGTAAGGACTGGGACGCCGCCAGCCAGGTCGCGCACCGGTTCATGTCCGGCGACGAACCCGAACACGTCCTGACCCTGGTGGACTGGCTGGCCGAGCTGGTCGCCGAGGTTCAAGGCCGCTACCGGCGAATGCGTGATCTCGATGACCTGACCTGCCCCGAGTCGAAGATCACGCCGGAGATGTCCCGCGACACCACGTTGGACATGCCGATTACGGCGATCTTCGTCGATGAAGTCCAAGTTCCACTGGAGGACCGCACACCCGTTGTGGTGCAAGGAAAGAAGCTCACCGCGGGCGAGTACATCGGCGAACTGCTGACTTGGTTGGCAAAGAAAGGGCCAGCCGCCGGGATCGTGCTCGTACTGGCCACACAACGGCCCGACTCGAAAACGATCCCGTCCGGACTGCGGGCCGTTCTCGGATCCCGGTTCGCATTGCGGGTTATGGACTGGAGAGACAGCAACATCGTGTTGGGCGAACAGATGAACACCCGAGGCTACGACTCCAGTCGTCTGCTGCCTTCGCACAAGGGCGTAGGCATCCTGCGCCCGGACGGCGAAACCCAAGCAGGGGCCGACGTTCTCGCGGTGACCGTGCGCACCTACTACATGCCTAACGAGGACTGGCAGGCCATCTGCGAGCAAGGCCGCACACTCCGCGAAGCTACCGGCACCCTGACTGGGCACGCGGCCGGAGAGGACAACCTGCCGCTGCTTGATCACGCATCAGTCGCTCGTGCCATCGGCGCTGGCGGCGACACTGCGGCGGCGAACCCGGTCGCGTCGGTCGAACTGCCCGAGCCGCTCGCGTCCGTGGTGGACTACCTCAGCGACGACTTGGCCAACGGAGACCGCGCGTTCGTCCCCACGGCCGAGCTTGTCGAAGCGCTGGGAGTCGAGCCCACTGCGTTCGGTCGGCAAATGGGCGAGCTTGGGTGCCGTCCGGAGCGGGTTCGTGTGCCGGGTGCGGACGGTAAGACACGACAGGTTCGCGGCTACCTCACGGCGGACATCCGAGCAGCCGCGGACGCGATAACGAGCGGCGGGCAGAATGCCGACGACCCTTAGCACCCGTCACGTGTGCCTGTCACGCCGTCTCAGCAAGCGTGACAGGCACACATACCCTTTGACCAGGCAATAGACAGGCTGTGACAGGTGAGACGGGTCCGGCGGCAACCGTCTCACCCGTCACCAGATCCCCGCTCAGGCCCCTGCCTCCGTGTCGTCCTGTTTAGCTTGTGACGTTGTGTCGGCGGCGTCGGCCACGAGCAGGAGCAGGTCCGCGAGCGCGAAGAGTTGCCGGGCGCACTCACGAACTTCAAGCGTCGGTACTTCGCCGTCGCGCATCCACGTACCAATTTCTGTCAGCAGCGCGCCAGTCCGAATGAGCCGGTCTGGCACTGATGCTGACTGGTCATCCGACAGGTTCGTCACTCTTCAAGTCGTCGGCAGGGATTGGCTCCCACTTGACCGTGCAAGCCGATCGGCCTCAGCAGAGAGCCAGCCGATCGTTTCGCTAGGCGGCATGGCCTGCTCCGCCAGTGTGGCTGTGATCGCTTCGTACGGTGTCGCATGCTCACCAACGAGGAAGACACCCATGCAGTGGTGCGGGCAGTAGACGACCGGCGGTGAGTCCTCCATCCGATACGTGGTGAAGGCCCAGGGGAGCACGACGCTGCGCCTCGGCAGGCGTGGCAGGAGGCGAACTGTGATCGTTCGAGACCTGACCGCCAAGTCCACGATGAACCGCAGTTGCTGCGCCATCACGTCGTCGCCGAAGTGGTTGTACACCGCGTCCTCTCCGATGAAGAAGTCCGCCGAGACAGCCTGGGCACCGAAGAGCACATCCCTTCGCCGCATCAGCGCTTCCAACGCCATAACGTCTTGCGATTCAGTACCGCGCGCGAAGCGGGCATAGCCGGGAGTTTGCAACAAATCCGGGAACACGATGGGTGCCCACACGCTCATAGACAGCGCCGCACGTTCGTGAGCCTTCAACGCCGCGGAGTGCGTCGGGCTTGCCTGCGAACCTGGAGTGAACCAGCCCGGACCGGCAATGCCACGCGCAAGACGGGTGATCCATTCCTTCTCCTCACCCGTCACTCCCAGCGCGCCAAGCACCCCGGCAACCTCTTCAGGACCGGGCACTCGGTATCCCAGTTCCCAGCTCGACAGCAGTGCCGGATGGACGCCGATGCGCCGTGCCAGTTCCCGCACTCCGAAGCGGGCCGCGAGTCGAGCGTCTCGCAAGGCGGCTCCTAGAGTGCGTGCGCGCGGCGTCAACATGTCCGTACCTCGCATGAGGTCACTTCCGGCGGAATCGTCGCGCGCTGCTGCGACACACGGCCCGCAAGATTCGGCGAAGACTCCTGGCCTCATTGCCATGAAAGCGCTGCGTCTTTGAGCGGGCGTACCGGGCGTCGGTCGATGGCAGTCGGGCCGCGGCCAGGATGCGCGCGCAGCGCGAGCAAGCCAGACCCGGCTCCGAACACATGGCCGCCGCGGGGAAGCTGTCTCCACATAGACCGGTGAACCAGCCTGTCGACGACAGCCCGTGTGTCATTTCGGCGTCAGACACCAAGTGGTCCACCGGTTCCTCAGCGGAGGTCACCACCGTCAGGTGTTGTTCAGTCATCGCGACACTGCTCCCGCCCAGGTCGATCACATCCCGGTCTGCCACCTCCCGCGACTAGCCCAAGGAGCTAAATCAAGCCTTGTGACAGAATGAAATGAGTCTCACGTGGCAACAGGAGTCAGGACCACGACCGGAAGGCGACTCGCGCGCGACCTAGGGGTGACCCAGGCCAGCGGGGCAGGAGGAAGCATTGCGATCCACAGATTGGGACGGTAGCCCGCCGCCGCGCACGGTCCTCGAAGCGCGCATACGCGAGCAACGCCAAACTCTAGAAGAGTTCGCGCGTTTCGCCGAAGACTTCGCCCGCAAGCACAATGAGTCAGGCACGTTGAGCGTGCGGCATTTGCAACGCCTGATTGCTGGCGTACGCCCGGACGGCAAACCTCTCGGCCAGGTTCGCCCTGCCACAGCGAGGCTGCTCGAACTCATCTTCAGTGCGAGTATCGATGATCTGTTGGCACCGCCGGAGAGAACGAGCAGTGCACTGCAACCCCTTCGCGTCGCTATTGCGGTGGTTTTGCGCGGCATGGACGTCTTGCTCGTCTGCCGCCGAGACGACGCGAACACGTGGCAGTTCCCGGCCGGGATCGTCAAGCCGGGCACTGATCCAGCGGTCGCGGCAGTCCGGGAAACCCTCGCCGAAACGGAAGTACGCTGCGTCTTTGTCCGCATGCTCGGCACCCGGCCGCACCCCGTAACAGGAGTCTTGTGCGAGTACGTGCTTTGCGACTATGTGACCGGGGAAGCACGTAACGCCGACGTCGCAGAAAACTCCGACGTGACCTGGGTCCGCGCAGCAGACCTGACCCGGTTCGTACCGGTCGAGCGGATCTACGGCCCGGTGCTGCAGGCTCTAGACCTGCAAGCGCCTGCGTCGTCCTAACTCAGTTCTTCGGTCTCCGCCGAGTCGGCGGCTGGCCTGTGGCAGGTGACAACACTGGAGCCACAGACCAGCCAGCCCCTGCTAACGGAACGACGGGCGCTGAACTGAGCCAGCCGTGACACGCTGAGCCGCCATCGACGCTGCCCCGATGACGGCTACGACCCCAGCAACTGGCATCCCCAGCCAGGTCAACAGTCCCGCCAGGATGATGACAACGACGAAGATCACCGGCCGTTGCCAAGAATTCGGGCGCGCGAGAACGCCACTACAGATCGTCAAGCTGATCAACTCCAGATTTGTTTACGGACGGACATTTCAGCCGGGGTACGGCCCGGCGAAAGAAGATGCTGCCCTAGATCTGAGGCTTGAGCGGGGATCAACACGCCCTGGGGTGTGTTCTGGCCTTCGGACAAGCTTTCTACTACGGTCTTGTCACGTCCCCCAGGGCCACACCTCGGGGGTCTTGACCCGCGATTCTGTTTACGGGCGGACATCGCTAGTCGGTTTACTGCCCCCCTCGCGTACGGGCGAGGGGGGCGCACTACTTGATGCGAGTCCGACGGAGACCGAGGACCTTTGCAGGCTCAGCGTCGGCGATGGCGGCTGGATCGACGACGACCGCGCGCTTGCCTCGGCTCACGCTCACCAACCCAGCGGTCCTGAGTTGCGCTATGGCGCGCTGAGCCGTCCCGAATGACACCTTGTACCGCTTCGCCAGATCGGCGACCGTAGGAAGCTGCTGACCGGGCGTGAGCACGCCGGACACAATCGCTCCCTGAAGATCCTTCGCGATGCGCTTGTACGGACTCTCGTCCTCAGGTGCCGCAACCGGCGCGACAGGAGCGAGCTTGCCTTCCGCGATGAGCGCAACGGGCAGGTCCGGCAGTCGCCCGGCAAGGGTTCCGGACGCGCGTTCATCGGACTCTGCAACCCATGCGCTGTAGACCTTCAAGGTGGTCGAACCGCCACCGCCATGGCCTAGGCGTCCGGCGACTGTCCGAACGTCCGTGCCCGCCGCGATCAACTCCGTTGCCGAGTAGTGCCTGAGCTGGTGAATGTTCATGTCCCAGCCGAGACGAGCGCACATGCGCGCATACCGCTGACTCACCGAGTCGGGCTTGAGCCATGTACTGCCATCCGGCATCAGCGAGAAGATCCGGGCGTCCGCCTTCAACGTCCTCAGCCCCGCACGTTCCGCGCAGTGCTCGCGGTACGACCGCAGCAGCGCCACCGTGCGCTCATCGAGAGTAATTCGGCGCTGCTGGTGCGTCTTCGTGGGCTTCTCCCATGTCTTGCGGCCCGACTGGGCGATGCTGCTCCGAATGGTCAAGACCCGAGTCGAGAAGTTCAGCCGATCCCACGCGAGAGCACACAACTCGCCTCGGCGTGCGCCCGTGATGAACGCGAGCCACACGAGCATTCCCCAGTCGAGATCTCGCCACGCCTCCGTGGCGATACGAGCGGCCTGCTCGACTGTCGGGGGCTTCGGGTCCGGCCGCGGCACCGGAAGCGGTTCGGCGAGATCGAACGGGTTCACGCCGATCCATCCCCAGCGAACCGCGCGCTTACCAGCGCCGGACAGAATCGCCTGAATCTTGCGGATCGAACTGTCGGCCAACGGCTTGCACTTGTGCGGCCCGCACCGACCATCACACTGATGCGGCCGTTCGGTGCGGTGCTCGACAAAGCCGCGTCCCCGGCAGTGAGCGCGGCATGTCCTTAGCTGCTTGTAGAACGAGTCGAGGATTTCACCGTCGAGATGCCCCAACGCGGACTCTCCCAGCAACGGGCGGATGTGGATTCGGACCAAAGACTCGTACCCCGTTCGGGTGGTTTCTTCGATCTTGACCAGCTCGAAGTACCGGTCTAGCAACTGGCTCACCGTCGCCCGAGTCCGCGAGCTGCGCTTTTCGTCGACCTGGTTGAGAAACTTCGTCCGGAGCTTTTCCGCTTCGGCCGCCGCACGTGGACCAGCGGAAACAACCTCGTCCAGGTAGTACCGCTTCTTGGTCACCGGGTCGATGCCCGCGTAGACTTTCACTCTGAGTGACCCACTCGGGAGCTTGACGATCTCGCCGCGAGTGCGCTTCCGGGGGCCGTTTGCGCTGGTCATGTAGCCAGCGTAAACCCGGGTCGGCTACACGGATGGCTACACAGAAAGCAACCAGGGACCCTCCGGATTCCGGAAAGTCCCTGGTCAGGTGATGGAGCCGCCTGGGGGAATCGAACCCCCGACCTATTCATTACGAGTGAATCGCTCTGGCCGACTGAGCTAAGGCGGCATGCCGCTGTGCGACGGTCATCAGTGTAGCGGAGGCGTGGTGCGTCACCTTGCGGGGGCCGCGTCGTTAGGCTCCTATGACTTCGGTCTCACCCCCCGACCCGGCGATCCACTGGAGGACCCGGCACATGCAGCGAAGACTGCCCCGTGCGCTGGCGGTACCCGCAACTGCCGCGTTGCTGCTGCTCCTGGCCGCGCCGGCCGGTGCGCAGGAGATTCCCACGACGCCGATTCCGCAGCCGAACAACCCCTCGCAGCCGCCCGCGTCGGCGCCCATCGGGCCGCAGCCGCTCGGGCACGCGGTGGGCGACGCGGGCACCGCGCTCGGCGTCCTGCGGCTGCTGCCGAACTCGGTCACCACGAGCACGATCCTTCCGGGCTTCGGCCAGACGCTGCCGAAGCAGTCCGCGCTCGAGGCCGGCATGGGCCTGTCCAGCGCGTCGGCGAACTCGGAGGCCTACCTGGCCTACGAGAAGTCGATCGCGCAGTCGTCTCCGTTCGGGCTGGCCGTCGGGGGCCAGGCTCCGCAGACGCCGGGCAGCCTCGTGCAGACCGCGCTTCCGGACAACCCGAAGGAGATCAGCGGGGGCCTGAACGCGCCGCCGAACCCGCTGCTCAACGTCGGGCTGCTGAACGGCACCGCGCACGCCCGCTGGAGTGAATCGCTCGGCCCGTGCGTGGACACGATCGCCGACGCCAGCACGTCCGTCGCGAGCCTGTCGCTGCTGAACGTCATCCCGACGCTGCCGCAGGTCCCGCTGCTCGGCAGCGGCGGACTGAAGCTGCCGGACGGCACCCAGCTCGCGCAGGGCTTCGACCCGAAGAGCGGGCTGCAGAGCCTCGGCGGCCTGCTGCCCGGCAGCGGCCAGACTCCCGCGACGGGCACCGGTTCGCTGCTGAGCCTGCCGAACACGCTGTCGTCGCGGTCGCAGGTCAAGCTCGTCGACATCCCCGGTTCGAAGAACAAGGCGGTGCAGTCGAGGTCCACGCTGCAGGCGGCGGACATCAACATTCTCAAGGGCACCCCGCTCGAGCTGAACCTCAAGGTGGCCAGCCAGCCGACGCTCACCGTCACCTCCACCGGCGACGCGAAGACGTCCAAGGTCGACTACCAGGCTCCGGTGATCACCATCGCCGCCGGCGGCAAGACGCTGTACACGCTCGACGCGGCGCACCCGACCAAGGACATCCCGATCGGCCTGCCGCTCGCACCGCTGAGCCAGCAGTTCGGCGCGCTGGACAACGTGCCGGTGGTCGGCGGCCTCGTCGCCACCGCGACGAAGGGCCTGCAGCAGCTCGGCGACACCACCGGGAAGGTGCTCGACCTCGGCGTGCTGCGGCTGAGCATCGCGAACCTGGACCAGAAGCAGTCCGAGGCGACCACGCCGTTCAAGGGCTACCAGATCGGCGCGGCCGCGCGGCTGCTCGACCTCCAGGTGCTGCCGACGCAGAAGCTCAAGGAGCTGCTGCCGACGCAGGCAGGCGACAACCTGCCGTCGTCGCTGGCGCAGCTGTCGCTCGGCGAGCAGATCGCCCGCGCGTACGCCCCGACCGGCGGCGTCGTGTGCGGTTCGACGACGACTCCGCCCGCCCCGCCGCAGGGCGGTGCCGCACCGGCCGGCCCGGTGAAGCACCTGGCCTACACGAACGGCGCGTACGACACGGTGCCGCTGTTCTGGACGGGTACGGCGATGCTGCTGCTCGGCGTCGTGATGGTGGCGGCGTTCCCGAACCGGCGGCGTCCCGCGCTGGTCCTGAAGCGGCCGACCGGCGGTCCGGACACGCCGTTCAAGCCGTCGCCGCATCCGCGCGACTGACGCGCTAGGCAAATGAGAACGGCCCCCTCGCTGCTGGCGAGGGGGCCGTTTTCGTTAACGGGTCTGGGTCAGCCTTGGCGAAGCGTGGTGACCATGGCTTCGACCGCGATCCGCGGCTTCACGTTCAGCCCGATCGCCTCGCGGCATTCCAGGACGGCTTCCAGGCGGCGCATCGTCGATTCCAGCGACCAAGCCGCCGCGGCCGAGTTGATCTGCTCGGCGTGGTCGGGATGTGTCAGCGTCGCACCGGAACGCGAAGTCGTCACGAGCACGTCGCGGTAAAACCCGGCCAGATCCACCAGAGCAATGTCGAGCGTGTCGCGCTGGGTTCGCGTCGCGCGGGACTTCTGGCGCTTCTCCAGCTGCTTCACCGCGGCCTCGGCGGCACGCTTCGCTCCGGCGACGCCCTTTCCGGTGCCGTCGCCGCCCATCGCGGTGCGCAGTTCGGAGCGTTCCTGCTCGTCGCGGCCCTTGCTTTCCTCGCCCGCGTCCGCTTCCGCCGCGCTGATCAGCTGGTCGGCGCTGGTGAAAACGTCGTCCGGACGGCGCAGTCCGAGCGGAATCCGCAGCACGGTGGCGCGCCGCTGGCGAGCGGCTTCATCAGTGGCGAGGCGGCGCGCACGGCCGACGTGGCCGTTGCACACCGCCGCGGCCCAGTTGGCGCGCTCGGGCTCGACGCCGTCCCGGGAGATCAGCACCTGCGCGATCGCCTCGGCGGGCGGGGTGCGCAGCGGGACCAACCGGCACCGCGAACGGATGGTGACCGAGACGTCCTCCGGGTGATCCGAGGGCGCGCACAGCAGGAAAACGGTGCGGGCGGGCGGTTCTTCCACGGCCTTGAGCAGCGCGTTCGAAGCGCCCTCGGTGAGCCGGTCGGCGTCCTCGATGATCACGACCTGCCACTCGCCGGTCGTCGGCCGTCGCGCCGCCGCCTGCACGAGCGCGCGCATCTCGGCGACCGAAATGGACAGTCCTTCCGGGACGACGAGCCGCACGTCCGCGTGGGTGCCGGCCATCGTCGTCCGGCAGCCGGGGCAAGCGCCGCAACCGGTTCCGGTGCTGCACTGCAGGGCCGCGGCGAACGTGCGCGCGGCGACCGAACGGCCGGAGCCGGGCGGTCCGGTCAGCAGCCAGGCGTGCGTCATCGCCGCTGGCGCGACGGGTTCCCCGGCCACGATCTTGGCCGCCGCGGCCGCCGCGGTGGACAGCGTTTCCACGGCAGGCTCCTGGCCGACAAGCTCAGTCCAGACGCCGATCGGGGTCGTCACCGATCCTCCACTTTGGACACTACGGGCAGTGCGTCCGCACCGTTCTGCGTCGCTTCCGCTTCGGCGGCCGCCGCCTCGGCGACGTCCGCGACAGCCGCGTCCTCGGGCTCCTCTGGCGGTTCCGCGGGGGCGAGCCCGGCGAGCGAGCCGACGAAGACAGACTGGACGGCACCGCGGACGCGACCCGCGACGTCGCCGTCGGAGCCCTCGGCGTCGACCACCACGTACCGGTCCGGGTCGGCGGCAGCCATCTCGGCGAGCAGCTTCTGCACCCACAGCTGGTCCTTCAGCGGCGGCTGGGGGTCGTCCGGGTGCTCGGAGTCGAGGAGCACGGTGAGGTCCGGGCGGAGCCGTCCGGTGGCCCAGTCGACCAGTCCTTCCAGCTCGCCACGGTCCAGCTCGCCCGCCGCGGACAGCGACGCGAGCGGGGAGTCGACGAAGCGTTCCATGACGACGACGGACCCGGCGTCGAGCGCGGGCTGGATCTGGCGTTCCACCAGTTCGGCGCGCACGGCCGCGGCGACGAGCGCCTGCGCCCGCACCCCGGTGAGGGCAGCGTCTGAGACGAGGGTGCGGAAGCGCTGTTCGCCGAGGGCCGGGTCGGCGGTAAGGACGACCGGCCGGGTGCCGGTGCCGAGCCAGCGCGCGAGGCGAGCGGCCTGCTCGGCGGTGTTGACTGCGGTGGTGCCCTCGATGGCGATCAGGAAGCCGTTGACCCGGCGCGGGTTGCGGCGCAGCGCGTTGCGCAGGTCGCTGAAGATCTTCTCGGTGCGCCGCTCGTCCATCTGCCGGTAGGCGATGATCCCGAGCAGCACCGCGAGCAGGCCGCCGCCGAGGATGACCGGACGGGTGCCGTCGACGATGATCGGCGTGCCGAACAGGTTGACGTTGCGCTGCCGGACCAGGCCGATCAGCACCGGCGTGACCACCGTCGCGCCGAACAGCACGATCTTGAGCATCGCCTGGTAGATCGCGTTGATCCGGCCGCGGATCGCGTCCTCGACGCGGGAGCCGATGATCGTGACACCGGTGAGGAAGGCGGTGCCGGCGCAGATGCCGACGAAGGCGACCGCGCCGACCGAGATCGCCAGGTGCGGCGACAACGCGACGACGCCGAGCGCGAGCCCGGCGAGGACGATCGAGATGCCGAACAGCCGGTCGTGCGGGAGCCGGTGCGCGAGCTTCGGGGCCAGCGCCATGCCGAGAGCCAGGCCGATGAAGACGGCCAGCATCAGCAGGTTGAACGCCGCGTCGCCGCCGAGCAGCGACGACGAGTACGGCTTGGCCGCGCCGATGACCGCGCCACCGGCCGCGAACGCGCCGAAGGCACCGATCAGCAGGCCGCGGACGATCGGCGTGCTGCGGACGAACTTCAGCCCGTCGCGCATCATCGCGCCGAAGCCGAACTTCTCCTCGTCGGCCCGTTTGACCTTCTGCTGCGGCAGCGAGTGGACGTCGCGCAGGGACAGCTCGGGGATGCGGGTGGCGACGAGAATGCCGCTGATCAGGTACAGCAGGCCGGTGATGACGACGACGACCTTGGCGATGTACAGGTCGACGCCGGGGCCCTGGAACAGGTGGAACGTGGAGTTCGCGCCCTGGATCAGCGCGTTCGCCCCGGCGGCGGTGATGACGGCGAGGCCGTAGGTCATCACCATGCCGAGCTGGTTGGCGGTCTCGACCTGCTCGGGGCGGCGCAGCAGGTTCGGCACCGCCGCGTCCTTGGACGGGATCCACATGATCGAACAGCAGCCGACCAGGAAGTTCGCCACGAACAGCCACCACGGCGCCCCGACGACGGCGATCGAGAGCAGGAACCCGCAGCGCAGCAGGTCGCAGACGACCATGATCTTGCGCCGGTCGAACCGGTCCGCGAGCAGTCCGCCGACCGGCGCGAAGAGCAGGCCGGGCAGCAGCGCGGTGACGATGACGCCGACGAACGCGTAGTTCTGCGCGGAGTAGTTGTCGAGGAGTTTGGTGCTCAGGCTGGTGAGGTTCAGCAGGTTCAGCCAGTCGGCGACACTGCACAGATACGTGACGCCCCACAGCCGACGGAACGGTTTGATCGCCAGCACCCGGCGGGCCCGATGGATCGTGGACGTCCCGCCCGATCCGCCCGGGCCGGTGCCAGGCACCGACCGTACGCCCTCGCTGATACGCCCACCCCACTTGTCACGGCGGAGTCAGGCGACCCCGGCGGATCCCCCGACCGTGTAGCAGCCAGGGTAGTCCCGCCGCGCACGGGAGGAGGGCACGCCCCGTGATATCCGAGGTCAGCGGGTGTCAGCCGAACAGCCCCTTCACACTGCTCACCAGGCTAGCGATGAGCTCGATCGCCACGATTCCGAACACGATGAGCAACACCACAGCGAGCACCACGCCCGCCGTGCTGCTGGACGGACGCCCGAAGCTGGGCATGCTGATCGAGGGCATCCCGCGCCGGCTCTGCCGTTCGGCGAGCTCTTCCTCGATGTCGTCGTCAGCGATCTCGGTAACCCGCTTCGGCCGAGGCCGGGGCACCTTCTTGAGCAGCTGAGGAGCCTTGGTCGGCCAGGTCCGCTGCCGGGGCAGCAACCCGAGCGGAACCAGATCCGGCCGGTCGGAAGGCGGGATCGGATTCGGCGTCTTGACGACTTCCTTTTTCTTGGCTTCCTCTTTCAGCGCGGCCTCGACCATCCGCTTGACCTCTTCGGGGTCATGCTGAACCGGCTTGGCGGTCGGCAGCGGCCGGGGCGCGCGGTTGGACGCCATCTCGAACCCGGACAACGGATCGGAGAACCGCTCGCCCCCGACCTCGCCGACGTCACCGGCCAGCGTCCCGTCCCGGTCAGGCCCGGAGGCGGGAAAAAACGGAGTCCCGTCGCTCGTGCTCATGGTGACCACCTCACTACGGAATGTCCGCCGAGTCCAGTGTCGGCGAGAGTACCGGTCGCCGCATCCACCCAATGGCCGCAGAACCACTACTGCCCGCGCCCGGGGGAAGGCGCGCCACCCGGACCAGTGACCGCCTACGGACCGGTTCGGGGAGGGGTTTTGGCGGCGGAAACTGTGGCTTCCGGCGGTGGTGGAGCGGGGTTGATTTTAGGGGGTGTCGCTGGCTGGCTGAAGGGGCTGAATGGCCGGTGGGCAGGCAGGGGCGCGAGGTCCGCCGCCGAACCGGTTGGCCCCGCCGACCTGGTAGCCAAGTCGACAGTGCCGCCCGAGCACGACCGGACCGCCCACGCCCAGCCGAGCCCAGCCGAGCAGACCCGCGCCCGGGCCCTCCCGAACACGACCGACCGAGCCGAGCCGAGCCGGACCGCATCGGACTCAGCCGGACCCTCCCCGGACTCGGCCGCCGAAGACCAGCCCAGCCCCCTCACATCCGGTCAAGCATGGCTGCGCACCGCCTCCACGATCCAAGCCTCGGCAGTCCCCCGGGTAGCCGGAGACCACGTCACCACCCATCCGCCTCTGCCGCCGCCTCGCGGGGCGGCTCGGAACTGGTACCTCCCTTGATCGTTGTCCACCAATCCGAACGCGCCGTGCGGATACTCCGCCAGCACCGCGTCCCGCACCGCCAGGTCCACCAGCACCGTTCCCTGCCGGGGCCGGGCCACGGCTTGCCGGATGACGTCCAGGTCTCCCCACGCCGCCCGTGGGATCAGGCCGCTGTCGTCCGTTTCGATGCGCACGGCGGGGCCGGGACCGGGCGGGCGATCGGGCAGGCCGTCGAACACCCATCCCGGCAGTGCGCTGAGCATCCCGGACCGCAGCCGCGCCCGGCGGCCCAGTTTGCTCATCACCGTGGTGAAGTCCTCGTCTCCGAAGAACCGCACCTCCCACGGCTCCTCGCTCGCCGGGAACACCCCGGTGACCACTCCCCGGATGAACCCGCCGCGCAGCACTCGGTACAACTCGACCGCCTCGGCGGTCACCTCCCCGTCGGCGGCGAGGCCGAGCGCGGCCATCCCGGCGACGAAGCGCGTGTACTGCTCCACCTCCTCGGCCAGGCCGGCGCCGAGCATCGGCCCGAACGACTGCCGGACCTCCTCGGCGAGGCTCAGTCCCGAAGCCGCTCCGGCGGGCTCCTCCTCGGCCAGCACGGGCGGCACCTCGAAATGCGGGTCGTAGAACTCCATCACCGAAGGCCGCTGCGGCATCTCGGCCCGCAGCGGTCCGATGACCTCGTCGATGACGTCGAAGACGACGGGTGCTGAACTGCTCACCCCGTCATTGAACACCCTGGTACCGACAATTTCTCGAACTTTTGTTCGAGTCAACCCATCCGTGCGCCGAGCGGTCGGTCAGCGCCGCGACACCGGCTCGCCGACACGCATCGTGGGCGCGAGGAAACCGACCGTCACCACGAGAGCGCCGATCACGGCGAGCGTCCAGTGCAGGCCGATCCCGCCGCTCAGGCCGCTGACCAGCACCGGACCGGCGAGGAACCCGAGGTACCCGCACGCCGCGACGGCCGCGATCGCCCGGCCCGGCGCTTCCGGCTGCTTGCGTCCGGCCGCGCTCCACGCGAGCGGCACCATCCCGGACACGCCGAGCCCGACCACGGCGAACCCGATCACCGCGACCACCGGCACCGGAACCGCGACCACCAGCAGGAACCCGGCGACCGTCACCGCTGTAGCGACCCGCATGAACAACACCGCACCAACGCGCTCCACGACCCGGTCGGCCACCGTGCGCACCGCGATCATGGTGATCGAGAACGCGAAGTAGCCCAGCGACGCGACAGCCGCGCTCGCCGTGGTGACCTCCCGGAGGTAGACCGCACTCCAGTCGTTCACCGTGCCTTCCGCGACGAACCCGCAGAACGCGATCACGCCCAACGGGATCAATGCCTTGCTGGGCAAGGCAAACGCCGCCTCGCCCTGTCCGCGATCGGCACCCGGCAAGAACTGCGAAGCGGCGAAGATCCCGAGCACGAGCAGCACGACGCCAGCACCGGTGAAATGCGCTTCGACCGGCACTCGCCAGACCTCCATCAGCGCCGCGAGCCCCGAGCCCGCCAGTCCGCCGATGTTCCAGAACGCGTGGAACCCAGCGAAAATTGGCCGTCCGTAAACCTCTTCGACGCGCGCGGCGTGCGCGTTCATCGAGACATCCAGCAGGCTGTTGCCCACTCCGAGCACCACGAGGGCGGCTACGAACAACGGCGCGTCCGGCGCGAAGGCGACGAGGGGCAAGCCGCCGCACAAGACCGTGGCCCCGAAAAGAACCCCGCGCCGGCTGCCAATCTTCGTGATCAACGGTCCCGCGGCCAGCAAGGCGACGACCGAACCGGCGGCGAGCCCGAAAAGGCCGATCCCGAGCTCTCCTGCGCTGAGGCCGAGTTTTCCTTGTACCGCAGGAATTCGAGCCGCCCACGAAGCGAATGCCGCACCGCACACCGCGAAAACCACGGAAACCGCGGCACGCGCGCGCTGTGTCTCCCCCATCCATCCCCCTGACACGAGAAAGGGCCACCCGGAGTTTTCCAGGTGGCCCTTCAGATCCTCGTTACTTCGACTTCGTCGCGGTGCTGCTCCGCTTCGCCGGCGCCTTCTTCGCAGTAGTCGACTTCGCCGCCGCCGACTTGGTCGTGGTCGACTTCGTCGCGGTGGACTTCGCCGGTGCCTTGCGCGTCGTCCGCTTCTTCGGAGCCGGGCCCTTCGCGCGCTTCTCCGCCAACAGCTCAGCGGCGCGCTCCGCGGTGAGTTCCTCGATGCTGTCGGACTTCCGCAGCGTCGCGTTGTACTCGCCGTCGGTCACGTACGGGCCGAAGCGGCCGTCCTTGACCACCATCGGCTTGCCCGACACCGGGTCGTCGCCGAGTTCCTTCAGCGGCGGACGCGCGGTGGCCGACCGGCCGCGCTGCTTCGGCTCCGAATAGATCTTCAGCGCCTCTTCCAGCGTGATCGAGAACAGCTGGTCCTCGGTCTGGATCGACCGCGAGTCCGTGCCCTTCTTCAGGTACGGCCCGTAGCGCCCGTTCTGCGCGGTGATCTCGTCGCCCGACTCCGGGTCCTTGCCCACGACGCGCGGCAGCGAAAGCAGCTTCAGCGCGTCGTCGAGCGTGATCGTCTCGATCGACATCGACTTGAACAGCGAGCCCGTACGCGGCTTCGGCAGCTTCGCCTTCGCGGCCTTCTTCTGCGCCGCCGTTGCGTCCTCAGACAGCTCCGGCTCAGGCAGCAGCTCCGTGACGTACGGGCCGAAGCGGCCTTCCTTCGCCACGATCTCGTGCCCGCTGACCGGGTCGGTGCCCAGCACGCGACCTTCCTGCGGCGTCGCGAAGAGCTTCTCCGCGATCTCCGCCGTCAGCTCGTCCGGCGGCAGGTCTTCGGGCAGGTTCGCGCGCTGCGACTCGCCGTTGACCTCGCGCTCCAGGTACGGCCCGTAGCGGCCGACGCGCACCACGACCTGGTGCCCTTCGGCGTCGCTGAACATCGGGATCGAGTTGATCTCGCGCGCGTCGATGCCCTCGACGCTGCCGTCGACCAGCTTCTTCAGCCCGCCGAGCCGGCCGACCGAACCCTCGACGCCGAAGTCGCCGCCGAAGTAGAACTTCGACAGCCATTCGACGCGGTGCTCGTCGCCGCTGGCGATGCGGTCCAGCTCGTCCTCGAGACCGGCGGTGAAGTTGTAGTCCACCAGCCGTTCGAAGTGCCGCTCCAGCAAGCCGATCACCGCGAACGCGACCCACGACGGAACGAGGGCGGAACCCTTCTTCCAGACGTAGCCGCGGTCTTGGATGGTCTTGATGATCGACGCGTACGTCGACGGGCGGCCGATGCCCAGCTCTTCCAGCTTGCTGACCAGGCTCGGCTCGGAGTAGCGCGCGGGCGGCGACGTGGAGTGGCCGTCCGCGGACAGCTCGGGCGCGGTCAGGCCCTGGTCCTTGACCAGCACCGGAAGCCGGCTCTGCTTGTCGTCGGCCTCGCCGCCCGCTTCGGAGTCGACTGCCTCGACGTACGCCTTCAGGAAGCCGGCGAAGGTGATCGTGCGGCCCGAAGCGGCGAAGGTGCACTCCTCGCCGGTCGTGGCGGTGCCGATGATGCGCACCGACATCGTGGTGCCCTTCGCGTCCGCCATCTGCGACGCGATCGTGCGCTGCCAGATCATCTCGTAGAGCCGGAACTCGTCGGTGTCCAGCTCTTTCGCGACCTGGCCCGGCGTACGGAAGACCTCGCCCGACGGACGGATCGCCTCGTGCGCTTCCTGCGCGTTCTTCACCTTGCGCGTGTACTGGCGCGGCGACGGCGAGACGTACTCCTTGCCGTACAGCTGCGTTGCCTGGCTTCGCGCTGCCGTGATCGCCGACTCCGACAGCGTCGTGGAGTCGGTACGCATATAAGTGATGTAACCGTTCTCGTACAGCTTCTGCGCGACCCGCATCGTGCGCTCGGAGGTGAAGCGCAGCTTGCGGCCCGCCTCCTGCTGCAGCGTCGACGTCATGAACGGCGCGTACGGCTTCCGCGTGTACGGCTTCTCTTCGACGCTCGCGACCTTGAAGTCGCGGTTCTGCAGCCCCTGGGCCAGCGCCCGGGCGTCGGACTCGCCGAGCACGCGGATGTCCGCGGTGTTGCCCTTGAGCTGACCGTTGGAGTCGAAGTCCCGGCCCGTCGCGAGGCGCGCACCGTCGACCGCGATGAGCCGCGAGGGGAACGTACGCGGCGAAGCGTCTTCGCCGGCGTCCATGGTCGCCGAGATGTCCCAGTACGACGCCGAGGTGAAGCGCATCCGCTCGCGCTCGCGCTCCACGACGATCCGCGTCGCCACGGACTGCACGCGGCCCGCCGAGAGCTTCGGCATGACCTTCTTCCACAGCACCGGCGAGACCTCGTAGCCGTAAAGCCGGTCGAGGATGCGGCGGGTTTCCTGCGCGTCGACCAGGTCGGCGTCCAGCTCGCGGGTGGCCGCGGCGGCGGCCTGGATGGCCTGCTCGGTGACCTCGTGGAAGACCATCCGGCGCACCGGGACCTTGGGCTTCAAGGTCTCCAGCAGGTGCCAGGCGATGGCCTCGCCCTCGCGGTCGGGGTCCGTCGCGAGGTAGAGCTCGTCGACGTCCTTCAGCAGCCCCTTCAGCTCGGTGACCTTGGACTTCTTGTCCGGGGTCACGATGTAGAGCGGCTTGAAGTCGTTGTCGATGTCGACGCCGAGCCGGGCCCACGATTCGCCCTTGTACTGCGCGGGGACGTCAGCGGCGCCGCGGGGCAGGTCCCGGATGTGCCCGACGGAGGACTCGACGACGTAGTTGCCGCCGAGATAAGGGGCGATCTTGCGGGCCTTGGTAGGCGACTCGACGATCACCAGCCGCCGTCGATCGGCACCGTTGCCCCCGGCGCCGCTCTTCTTGGTCCGTGTTCCTGCCACGCTGCCCTGCTCTCCACTCATCTCCGCGCCGCCGCAGCGGCGCTCTCACCCCTGCACCAGAGGGGTACTGCGCCCGCGTCTCGACCTGTCAGTGTGCACGTCCCCAGTGTCCGCGCAGCGCCGAGGTGCCCTGACGAGCCGCCGGGCCCTTGCCCGTCGGATCGCCGCTGACCTCGGCGATGTTTCCTTTCCACACCTAGCACGTGATATCGGACACGTGCCGTGCAGGGTAACCGGTCATACCACCGATACCCTCCGTTAGACGGTGGCGGGTCCAAGGACGTCGACGGTTCACTTATTCCTCCCCCCAGCCGAAAGGAACCCACCATGATCCGCCGACTGGTTGGCACCGCGATCGCTATCACGGCGACGTTCGCGCTGGTCACCGCCCCCGAAGCGAGCGCGGCGACCACCACGTTCACCGGTGCCGTGGCGCTGTCCAACTGCTCTGGTTCGGTCGTGAAACCGGCCGCCACGCCAATGGACGCGCCCGCGATGGTGCTCTCGAACGGGCACTGTCTCGAAGACGGCATGCCCGATCCGGGGCAGGTGATCGTCGGGCAGCCTTCGAACCGCTCGTTCGACCTGCTGTCGCCGGACGGCCAGAGCTCGGTGGGCACCGTGACCGCGACCAAGGTCGTCTACGCGACGATGACCGACACTGACATCTCGCTCTACCAGTTGAGCGACACCTACGCCGACATCGAGCAGAAGTACAGCGTGCCGCCGCTCGAACTGGTCAACACCCATCCGCAGGCGGGCACGCCGATCGACGTGGTGTCCGGGTACTGGAAGCAGATCTACTCCTGCTCGATCGACGGTTTCGTGCACGAGCTGCACGAGAACAACTGGGTCTGGAAGGACTCGATCCGGTACGTGCCGGGCTGCGCCACTATCGGCGGCACGTCCGGATCGCCGGTCGTCGACCGCAACACCGGCAAGGTCATCGGCGTGAACAACACGTCCAACGACGACGGCCAGCGCTGCACGCTGAACAACCCGTGCGAGGTCGACGAAGCGGGCAACGTGACCGTGCGGCCGAACTACAAGTACGGCCAGGAGACCTACGGAATCCCGGCCTGCCTGACCCCGGCCAACGAGATCGACCTCAACCAGCAGGGCTGCACCCTGCCGAAACCGTAAGACAAGTCCTCGGAAAGGTCCCTCGTCGCTCCGCTGAGCGATGGGGGACCTTTTTCTGCGCGGCGCTACCCCACAGCCTCCAGTAAATACTGTGAAGGACTCTCCGCCGGAGCGCCTCGGCGCGGCTCCCCCGCCGTCCGTTCGCGGCGTTCCCCGGCCGGCGGCAGCTCCGGCCACGCCGCCTCCGCTCCCGCCGGAGGTTCGCCGATCAGCTCCAGCAGACCGGCCAGCCTCCGCCGCCCGCTGACGCGCACCGCGGGCTGCTCCGCCTTCGGTCCGAGCAACCGTGCCTGGACGCCCAGCGGCTCGAGCACGGCCAGCAGCTCCTCGTGCATTCCCGGGGCCAGCGGATCGACGCCCAGCAGGTAGCCGCCAGGTTCGGGTCGACCTGCCGCGAGCGCCCACATCCGCAGCATCGCGCCGCTCAGCCGGAAGCCGCCGGGCACCGCCTTGCCCGAATCGTCCTCCGCCGGACCGGTGTGTCCCGGCCGCAGCCACTGTTCGGCGAGCCCGAGCAGATCGACCCGGAACGACGTGCGCACCTGCGGACTGCCGCAGTCGGCCACCGCGACCTGCGCGTCCGCACCCCGGCTCCGGCATTCGCGCGCCAGCACCCGAGCCCGCCACGACTCCTCTACCAGCACCGACAGCCGCGCCGCCGTGCGGCCGAACCCGGTGATCTGCCCTTGGCAGCACAACAGCCCGGCCAGGTCTGGCAGGCCCGGGCCGGTTGCCTCCGCCGAGAACAGCGAGATCGTCCGATCCACGCCGCGATGATAGAACACAAGTTCGATTGAAGGCGAGCGTCACGCCGAGGTTTTTCCCGGGCACGCAGTGTTGCCGGTATAGTAATACCGGCATTGGGGGTTCCGTTGTTCGAAGTCGCCGAACGCGTCCGGGTGCGTGCCGAGCTGATCGCTGCGGCCCGCCACGACACGGACATCGCAGGTGCCGCGCTGGTCGGATCGGCCGCTCGCGGGACCGAGGACCGCTGGTCGGACATCGACCTCGTCCTTCAGCTCGCGGAGAACGCGGACGAACCCGCAGTCGTCGCACGCTGGACTCATTCGCTCGACGAGATGTTCGGCGTCGCCGACACCCTCGACGTGACCTCGCGCGAAGGAGTTCGCTACCGGGTCTTTCTCCTCGACTCCTCGCTCCAGGTCGACTTGTCGTTCTGGCCCCACGAGCTGTTCCGGGCCACCGAGGACGGTTTCCAGCTCGTTTTCGGCCAGGCCAACGAGCCGACCCGCGCCGCGGAACCGGGCAGCGAGCAGGTGATCGGCATGGCCTGGCTGTACGCGGTGCACGCCCGCTCGGCCATCGCCCGCGGACGGACGTGGCAAGCCGTCCTGATGCTCGACGACCTTCGCGACCAGATCATCGCGCTGGAATGCCTGCGGCACGGCTTGAATCCTTGGCACGGACGCGAAGTCGACCGGCTGCCCGAACCGGTGCTGGCGACGCTGCGAGACGGCCGGGCGGCGTCGGTCAGCCTGGCCGAGCTCGAACGGTCTCGGCAGGCGCTGCTTCAGCACTACCTGTCCGCCGTCGCGCACCATGACGCGGAGCGTGCCGCCGCGCTTCGTCGGGCGCTCGATCCTGATCAGCGTGGCGCGGGCGGGACGACCAGCTGCTGACAACCCGCCGCGCGCTTGCCCGCCGCGGACAGGGCTGGCGTCGCGTCCAAGCCCTTGAGGACGTCGAGCCGGGAAATCTGGTCGATAGCCGATTTGGCGTCGTCCAGCGCCGCTTTCACCGCTGCCGGATTGTCGGCCGCGTCGAGTTTGCCGCGCACCTCGTTCGCCTGCTGCCGCACCGAAGCGAACTGGCCGAGCAAAGCCGTGCGCGCTGGTTCGCCGCCGGGCAGCGGCGCGGGACCGACCCGGTGCAACCCGGACACGGTCTGGTCGATGCCGCGGGCGACCGATGCCAGAAGATCGCTCGACGTGCGAGTGGCCTGCGCTGACGAACTCGGATCGATCGAAGGCAGATTCGCCAGCGCACGAACCAGGTGCGTGACCGCCCCGCAGTATCCGTCGGCCCATTTCGCGGCCGGATCGGACTGGCCCGCGGTTTCCGAGTGCCCGCCGGACACGACCTGCTCGGTCGGCGGCGGCGGTTGCCCGCAGCCCGTGAGCCCTATCCCGATTCCTGTTGCCAGCGCGGCTAAACCGGTCCACCGCGGCCGCACCCGCACCACTCCTGTCCGTCGAGATCCGTGTCCTCCGCACGGTACCGACCCGCCAGTAGTCCGCAACTCGCCCCGGGGAGCGGACGCGAACGGGCCCGGCACGCACGAGGCGTACCGGGCCCGAATGGAGCAACGCGTCAGGCTTTCGCCTCCGCCGGAGTCTCCGACATGACGCTGCCGCGCCGCTTGGACACGACGATCGCCGCGACGATCACCGCCACCGCGACGACCGCGATCACGATCCGCCACGTGGTGTCCGCGCCGCCGCCGAGCGTCAGCGTGACCACCGCGGGCGCGATCAGCACCGAGACCAGGTTCATGACCTTGATCAGCGGGTTGATCGCGGGACCGGCGGTGTCCTTGAACGGGTCGCCGACGGTGTCGCCGATGATCGTCGCCTCGTGCGCGTCGGAACCCTTGCCGCCGTGGTTGCCGTCCTCGACGAGCTTCTTGGCGTTGTCCCAGGCGCCACCGGAGTTGGCGAGGAAGATCGCCATCAGCGTGCCGGTCGCGATCGCGCCTGCCAGGTACCCGGCGAGCGCACCGGTGCCGAGACCGAAACCGACCGCGATCGGTGCGAAGACGGCCAGCAGACCCGGCGTCGCCAGTTCCCGCAGCGAATCGCGGGTGACGATGTCGACGACCCGGCCGTACTCGGGCCGCGTGGTGCCCTCCATGATCCCGGGGATGTCGCGGAACTGGCGGCGCACCTCGTACACCACCGCGCCGGCGGCACGCGAAACCGCGTTGACCGCGAGACCGGAGAAGAGGAACACGACCGCCGCGCCGACGATCACGCCGACCAGCGTGTTCGGGCTGACCACCTGGTTGACGAACGAGGACACCGCGGTGACCGCGCCCTCGCCGCGTTCGGCCACGGTCTTCGCGATCGCGTCCGAATAGGACCCGAACAGCGCAGTCGCCGCCAGCACCGCGGTGGCGATCGCGATGCCCTTGGTGATGGCCTTGGTGGTGTTGCCGACCGCGTCCAGTTCAGTGAGGATCTGCGCGGCCTTCTCGTCGACGTCGCCGGACATCTCGGCGATGCCCTGCGCGTTGTCCGAGACCGGGCCGAAGGTGTCCATCGCGACGATGACGCCGACGGTGGTCAGCAGGCCGGTGCCGGCCAGCGCCACCGCGAACAGCGCGACGCCGCCGCCGAGCAGGTAAGCGCCGAACACGGCCGCGCCGATCACCAGCGCGGTGTACACGGCGGACTCGAACCCGACCGAGATGCCGGACAGGATCACCGTCGCCGCACCGGTTTCCGACGTCTTGCCGACGTCCTGCACCGGCTTGTGCTCGGTGCCGGTGTAGTAGCCGGTGATGCGCAGGATCAGCGCGGCGAGCACGATGCCGATGATCACCGAGACCGTCGCGATCACCGCGGGGTTGCCGGTGTTGTGCGCGTAGCCCTCGCCGAATTCGGCGAAGCTGTTCGGCAGGTACACGAACGCGGCGATCGCCGACAGCACCGCGGAAATGACCGCGGAGATGTAGAACGAGCGGTTGATCGTGACCAGGCCGCCCTCGCCCGCGCGCGCCTTCGTGATGTAGACGCCGATCACCGCGGTGATCACGCCGATGGCCGGCACGATCAGCGGGAAGATCAGGCCGGACGCGCCGAACGCGGAGCTGCCGAGGATCAGCGCGGCGACGAGCATCACCGCGTAGGACTCGAAGAGGTCCGCGGCCATGCCCGCGCAGTCGCCGACGTTGTCGCCCACGTTGTCGGCGATCGTCGCGGCGTTGCGCGGGTCGTCCTCGGGGATACCCTGCTCGACCTTGCCGACCAGGTCGGCGCCGACGTCGGCGGCCTTGGTGAAGATGCCGCCGCCGACCCGCATGAACATGGCGATCAGCGCCGCGCCGAAACCGAAGCCCTCCAACACCTTCGGTGCCTGGCCGGTGTAGACGAGCACCACGACGGCCGCACCGAAGAGGCCGAGCCCGACGGTGATCATGCCGACCACGCCGCCGGTGCGGAACGCCACGCGCATCGCCTTCTCGCGCCCGCCCTCCTCGCGCGACGCGGCGGCCACGCGCAGGTTCGCCTGCGTGGCCAGCCACATGCCGAGGTAGCCGATGGTGAACGAGAACGCCGCCCCGACGAGGAAGAAGATCGACCGGCCGATCCGTTCGCTCCAGTCGTCCGCGGGAAGCGCGAACAGGAGCAGGAACACGATCACGCCGAAGATGGCGAGGGTGTTGCGCTGCCGCTTCAGGTATGCGGCCGCACCTTCCTGCACTGCCTTGGCGATGTCCTGCATCTTGGCGGTGCCCTGGCCCGCGGCCAGCACCTCCTTGAGCAGTACGTAACCGATGGCCAGTGCGACAAGGGCGACCACGGCGACCACACCGACGATGGTGTAGCCACCCCCGGAGAGCGTGATACCGCCCTCCGCGAGGAACTGCCGGGACATTCGTCCTCCTGGGAACGCCGTTTGGCCAGCGCGGGCCCGTCGTACCCGGCGCGCCTGCGCTGGCGTGGATCTGTGCCGAAGGACACGCTAGCCGTGCAAGCAATGCACGTCTCACATGACGCTCGCCACAGTGGGTGTGGATCGAGGGAGTGTATTGGTAGTGATCTGCGCGTCCGCAATGCGTCCCGGCGACAGCACGTTCGGTAACCTTGTGTGATTGGTCACTGGATCGATCTCGGCCCGGTTTTGTCGGTGCCCTGTGCGAAGCTTCGGCACGTGGTGGGAGAGCGAGGACGGAGGCTGCTGGACCGGGTCACGGCAGGGATCCCGGCGCACGAGAATCCGGTGACGCACGTGTCCCGGCTGCCGGAACGCGCGGCCCGGCACGAGCCGTGGCCGGAGTGGGCGGAGCCGTCGGCGGTGGCCGCGTTCCGCGCGGCCGGAGTCGAAAAACCGTGGCGGCACCAGGCCGAGGCCGCGTCGCTGGCGCACGCTGGCACGCACGTCGTGGTGTCGACTGGAACCGCGTCGGGGAAGTCGCTGGCGTATCAGCTGCCGGTGCTCAGCGCATTGGCCACGGACGCGCGGGCGACGGCGCTGTACCTCTCGCCGACGAAGGCCCTCGGCGCTGATCAGCTGCGCGCGGTGTCCTCTTTGGACGTCGCGGGCGTCCGCGCGGCGGCGTTCGACGGGGACACCCCGATGACAGAGCGCGACTGGGTCCGCGCACACGCGAACTGGGTGTTCAGCAACCCCGACATGCTGCACCGCGGCATCCTTTCGGCGCACTCCCGATGGACGCAGTTCTTCCGCCGGTTGCGGTACGTCGTGGTCGACGAATGCCACAGTTATCGCGGCGTCTTCGGCTCGCACGTCGCGCTGTTGCTGCGCCGCCTGCGCCGGGTGGCGGAGCACTACGGCGCTTCCCCGGTCTTCGTGCTGGCTTCGGCGACCACTGCTTCGCCAGCCTCCTTCGCCACCCGGCTCACCGGCGTGGAGTGCGCCGCGGTCACCGACGACGCGTCGCCGCGTGGGGCGCGGACGGTCGCGTTGTGGGAGCCGCCGCTGCTCGACGAACTGACCGGAGAGAACGGCGCACCCGTCCGCCGTCCGGCTGGCGTCGAGACCGCGCGGATTCTCACCGAACTGGTCGTCGAAGGCGCTCGGTCGCTGGCGTTCGTCCGCTCCCGCCGCGGTGCTGAGCTGACCGCGCTGGGAGCACGCCGTCTTCTGTCCGAAGTGGACCCTCGGTTGGCGGATACCGTTGCCGCGTACCGATCCGGCTATCTTCCGGAAGAGCGGCGCGCCCTGGAGCAAGCCCTGCTTTCGGGTCGGCTGCTGGGTGTCGCGACCACGAACGCCTTGGAGCTGGGCGTCGACATCGCCGGCCTGGACGCCGTGGTTCTGGCTGGTTACCCCGGCACTCTCGCTTCGTTCTGGCAGCAATCCGGCCGCGCCGGACGTTCGGGCGACGAAGCGCTCGTGGTGTTCGTCGCCCGAGACGATCCGCTCGACACCTACCTGGTGCACCACCCGGCCGCGTTGCTGGAACGCCCGGTGGAAACCGCGGTCCTGGACCCGACGAACCCTTACGTATTGGGCCCGCAACTCGCGTGCGCCGTCGCGGAGCTGCCGCTCACCGAACCGGAACTGGAAACCTTCGGCGGCGAGGCGGCCCGCGCGGTGCTGGCGGATCTGGCGGAGGAGAAGCTGCTGCGCCGCCGTTCCAGCGGCTGGTACTGGACTTCGCGCGACCGCCCGCACGGGGAGGTCGGCATCCGCGGCTCAGGCGGCGACCAGATCGCAGTGGTGGAAGCGGACTCCGGCCGAATGCTGGGCACCGTCGATCCGGGGTCGGCTTGCTACTCCGTCCATCCCGGGGCGGTGTATCTGCATCAGGGATCGTCGTATGTCGTCGATGAGCTGGACCTGGAGACGGGCTTGGCGCTGGTGCACGCGGAGGACCCGGACTGGACGACTTCGCCGCGCGAGATCGTGGACATCTCGGTGCTGTCGACCGAAGAACAATGCCGCCACGGCGGAGTGACGGTGTGCCTGGGCGAGGTCGCGGTGACGTCGCAGGTGGTGGGGTATTTGCGAAGGCGGCCGTCAGGTGAGGTGCTGGACCACACGCCGCTCGACCTGCCAGAACAGAGCCTGCACACGAGAGCGGTTTGGTACACGGTTTCTGGTGAGCTGCTGGAGTCTCCGGGTGGGGGTGGCGGCGAAACCGCTGCTGGGTTGACGGGCCGCGGGGCGGGAAGCACATCGCCAACCACTGTGGAGAAGGGCGCGACCATTGCGGGATCGGTAGCGAGCCAGGGGGTTCGTGGACCGACAGGGGCCGAGGGCACGTCACCGACTGGCGGGAATTCCGGCGGCACGGATGCGGTGTCGGCGGGAGAACCGGCAGGGACGGGGATCGCATCGCCAGCCGCCGAGGGAACCGACGGGACGGCTCCGTCCAGTCGCGCTGCCGGAGAATCGGCGGGGACCGAGAGCGTGCCGCCAACCGACGGAGCAATCGACGAAGCCGCTGCGGGGTCCGCATCCAGTCAAGCGGGCGGGGAACCGGCGGGGACCGGGAATGCGTCGCCAGCCGCCGGGGGAATCGGCAGTACCGCTGCGGGGGCAGCGGACCGTCGTGCGGCTGGAAAACCGGTGGGGACCGGGGGCGCCTCGTCGGTTGTCGGGGTAACCGGCGAAGTTTCGGGCGATCCGGCGGATGGGCGGGGGCCCGGTGCCGGGGACGAGATCGGTGGTGCGGTGGGACCGGCGGGGACCGGGGGTGCTGGCAGAGCACCGGGGGGCGCCGGGTTGATTCCGGCGCGCGTCCCCGGTGCCCTGCATGCCGCCGAGCACGCGGCGATCGGCCTGCTACCGCTGTTCGCTACGTGCGACCGCTGGGACATCGGCGGGGTGTCTACCGCGTGGCACGAGGACACCGGGGAGGCGACGGTGTTCGTGCACGATGGGCATCCCGGGGGTGCGGGGTTTGCCGACCGCGGTTATGCCGCGATTGTCCCGTGGCTGGCCGCTACGCGGGAGGCGATCGTCTCCTGCGAGTGCCCGACGGGCTGCCCGTCCTGCGTCCAGTCGCCGAAGTGCGGGAACGGCAACGATCCGCTGGACAAGGCAGGGGCGGTGGCCGTACTGGGAGCCGTGCTCGGGGCGTTGCGTCAGCACGGGGAACAGTGCGGCCACGGTGGAGCGTGAAAACTTTCTTCGGTTGTCGCGTGCTGCCTGCCGGGGTGGAACCGGAAATCAGGCGGCGGTGCTCTCGACCAGCATCGAGGCGTGCTCGTCGGCGAGGGCGCGGACCAGCACGTCCTGCACCTCGGCGGCGGGCGGCAACTGCCAGCCGCACACCTCGGGCTTCACTCGCCAGTGCACGACGCCGTGCTGGAACGGCGACGGCGGCAGCGGGATGTAGCTGTCCTTGCCGTGCCACTGCACGGAAATCTGCTCGGCGATTTCGGCGGGCAGGTGCTCGGAGGGCTGGGTGAGGAACAGCCACCGGCCGTTCGGCATCGCGACGATCGGGGCCGGGTGCCCGATGGAACGCAGCAGCCGGGCGGCGCGCTTGCCCAGTTCCTGGTCCACCTCGACCGCGTCGAGCACGGTACCGGTCGCCACGAGCAGGCTGTGCGTGCGGTCGCTGAACCAGCTGGCGACCTCGTGGGCGTGCGAACCGACCAGCTCACGCCAGTCGTCGCGCACCGGCACCGGCCGGCGCCAGGTCAGGTCGTCCCCCTCCGCGGTGATCGGCTCCGGGGTCGCCCCCGGAAGCACCGGCCAGCCGCGCCAAGCGAGGCCGATCGCCTCCGCACGCAATTCGATGCGGAAGGCGTTCCGCCAGCTGTCCGGCCAATTCGCGTCCAACATTGCTTTCCTGCCTTCGAGGTCCGGTTTTCGCGCCGTCCGGGTCGGGGCCGTGGTGGCGCATGTCTCACTAAACGGCAAGTTGCACATTGCGGGGAAGACTCCGCGCGACAACCGGCCGTTACCGAGCGATGAACGCCCAGTAGCCCACTGTCCGGCCGATAACAAGGTGCCGATCACCGGCCGCTGACCCCGCCGTCCGGCCCGCGAGAACGGGCCCACCACGGGATTCGACACTTTTCCGCCTTTTCGCACGCGTACTGAGGCATACCCTTGGACCGCCCGCTGACCTGCGGGTTTGACCGTTCGGCGTGCGCCAGCGACCGCTGCTCGTGTTCTTCGCCACTCGTCGCCGATGCCGGAAAGGTCCGGACGAACCGGGGGTTCCGGCGACTGGTCACCGGCCCGGCTCGTCGCCGACGAGCGGTTCCGGCGCGCCGCGGAGGACGGTGCGCGGTGACCGGGTTGGCGGGGTGAGCGGAGGCGGGTGGCAGGTTGCAACTCCCTTCGGTTGGGTCGGGCGAGGTCGGCCTCGGTGGCAAACCACGCGTTGGACTGCTGTGGGCGAACTGGGCCGGGGTGATCGCTGAGGCAGTCCTCGGCCCGAGCAATCGGGGACAGCGCGGGTGGTCGCGCAGCAGCTCCGGCGAGCGCGACCAGTCAGAGGCCCGTCGCGGAGCACGAACGCTGGACCGGGCCGCGCGTCGCTGCCTCCCAGCACCGCGACCGGGCCAGCACCGGTGGCGCGCAAGCGTCGCTGCCTGTCAGCTCCGCCACCGGGCCAGCACTGGCGCCGCGCAAGCAGCGGGCACGGTTACTCGACCAACCCGCACGTGGCTCCCGCTGAACGCGGCTGCCGGGCCAGCGCCGGTGTCCGCACACGTAGGGCCGTTGCGGAGCATGGCTGCCGACCGGGCCGGTGATCGCTGCCGACACGGCCGCCGGGCCAGCGCCGATGTTCACACGCGTAGGGCCGTTGCGGAGCATGGCTGCCGACCGGGCCGGAGATCGCTGCCGACACGGCTGTCGGGGCCGGTGGGACCCCCGGTCAGGGAGGCAGGTCGACCGGACCGGCGCGGGATTTTGCGGTGGGGGGTGGTAGGCCGGGGATGGGGGTGGTCGTGGAGCGGACTTCGATGAAGGCGTCGCGGTTGTGCCAGCGGCAGCTGGTCAGTACTGCGCGTTCGTGGTCGGCTACCTCCTTGGCTCGGGCGCAGGCGACGGTCGGTCCGGCGGCGGCGTGGGCTGCTGCGGCTAGTGCGCCGAGGTCGGCGGCGGCTTCGGTGCGGTGGCGGGCGGTGATGGCTGCGGCTAGCCACCACACCAGGACTGTCACGGCGATCAGGGTGGCGGCGGCCAGGGCCGTCCAGATCGTGGCTACGCCTGCGTCCGCTGGTTGTTTTTGGGTCATGAGGCTGAGGTCGGTTCGATGATGGCGTAGGCGGTTGCGCTCAGGTGGAGAGCGGACAGGGCGTCGGTGGTTACTTCGGCGGTGAGGCCGTCGCCGGTGCGGTGGATGGTGAGGTGTGCGCCGTGCGGGGCAATGGTTTGGACCACTGCGTCGGCGGCTCCTGGTTGTCCGGCCGCGGTCAGGCGGGCGGCTTCGCGGGCGGCGTCCAGGCATCGGAGGTGTCCGGCGATCGCGCTGGTGCCCGCTAGCAGGATCGCCAGCACGGCGGTAAGCGCCCCCAAGGACAGGGCGGCTTCTACCGTGACGAATCCGCCGTCCCGGCGACGGCTGGCCATCAGGTGGCCACCGTCAGGGCTTTGTGCACCAGGCCGGCCAACGTCGCGGAGACGGAGTCTCCGCTGAGCAGCACGTAGAGCGCCACGGCGAACGCGGCCGCGGCTACCGTGCCGATGGCGTATTCGGCGGTGGTGGTGCCCTCGTCTCCGGGCAAGAACCACATGGTCGGATTCCCTTTCTGTCGTGGACGGGTTCACAGCAGGCCACCGATTCGCCCGGCAAGGCCGAGCACTACCGGCAGCACGCCGAGGGCGAAGAACGCGGGCAGGAAGCACAACCCGACCGGCAGGGCCAGGGCGACTCCGGCGCGTTCGGCGCGTTCTTCGGCCTCGACGCCCAGTCCGTCGCGGATGCGGCGGGCCAGGTCGTCCGCGGTCGAGGCGAGGGCTGCCCCGGACCGCGCGGTTCGGGTGGCTGCGACTGCCAGCTCGGCGAAGCCCGTTCGGGCTCGGAGCGGGGCCCAGGCTGGGGTCGGGTCTGCGCCCAGGGCTAGCAGGTTTGCTGTTGCGTGCAGGGCGGTTTCGGTGGCCGGTGGTGCGCCGGGTGCTACGGCTTCGAGGGCGGTCGGGACCGGCATTCCGGCGCGCAGGCAGGCGGCGAGCATGTCCAGGACTGACGCGGAACGAAGCCGTTCCGAGACGTCGTCTGGGTTTTTGGGGTGGCGGGATCGGCGCAGGAGCCACCACGAGCCTGCACCGGTGGCTAGTCCTACCGGGATTCCGGTGAGGACGGCTGCGGACACACCGCAGACGATTGCGGCGGCTGGGTGCCAGACTTCTGGTCGCAGGGTGCGGCGTGGACGGTCGGGCCGGGCTAGGTGTCGTGGCTGCGCGGTGGCTGGCCAGAGCAGCAGCGCGGTGGCGGCGAGGGCGAGACTCAGGGCGGTCATGGCGCGGACCTGCGGTTGGTGAGGGCTCTGGACCAGGCGGTGCCTGCCCATAGCAGGGCTGCGCCTGCGACCAGGAACGCTTGTCCGATAAGGGTTTCCGTGAGGACGGCGAGCGGGTTGGCCCCGATGAGCTGGCCCATTGCCAGGCAGCCGACGGGTAGCACGGTCAGGACTATCGCGCTCATGCGTGGACCCGCCATCTTTGCGCGCAGGCGGCGGGCGAAGGCGACTTCGGCGTCGACGTCTCGACGGGCGGCCTCCAGGGCGTCGGCGATGGGCAGGCCGTGGCGGCGGGCGAGGTTCCAGGATTGGGCGACGGCGGGAAGTGCGGGCGATTCCAAGGCTCCGTCTAGGCGGGCCGCGGTGGCGAGGTTGTGGAGTTCTCCGGCTAGTTCCGGGACCGCGTCCGCAGCTGCCTCGGCGGCGGTTACCGGGTGGGCGCCGGCGCGGAGTTCGGAGACCATCGTGCGGAGGACTGTCGCGGTGCGTTCGGCGCGGGTCAGGGTTTCGGTGGTTTCCCTTCTGCTGTGCCATTCCTGGCGGACGGCGAGGGTGAGCAGGGCGGTGGCTATCGCGGCGCCGATTCCGCCCAGCGGCAGGGCGACGACGGCGGGGGCCAGCCAGAGTGCCTGCCGGGGTGGGACGGGAAAGCGGAGGTGGCGGCGGGGCGTCGGGAGAAGGCGGTTGGGGGTGGTTGGCCAGCACAGGATTCCGGTGCCTGCGCAGAGGAACGGCCATGCGGAGATCAACGGGGGTCACCTCGATGCTGGAGCGAATGAGCTAGTCGCGAACGGATTCGGGAGTGGTCAGAGCGGTGAAGAGGGAGCGGCGGTTCGTCCAGTGGCCGTCGCGCCAGACGGGGTGGGTTTTTACTTCTCCGTGGTAGCGCTGGAGTACTGCGACTTCCGCCAGGCGGCGGCCGGTGGGTGTTCGGCGCATGTGGAGGATGACGCGGACTGCTGCGGCTAGTTGGCTGTGCAGCGCGTCTCTCGGCAGACCGCCTAAGGCGGCCAGAGCCTCCAGACGTGCCGGGGCTTCTGCGGGGGAGTTCGCGTGCAAGGTGCAGGCACCGCCGTCGTGGCCGGTGTTCATGGCGTTCAGCAGGGAGCACACTTCTGCTCCGCGAACCTCGCCGACGATCAGGCGGTCTGGGCGCATGCGCAGGGCTTGGCGGACCAACTCTGGGAGTTCGACCGCACCGGCGCCTTCTACGTTCGCGGGTCTGGCGACGAGGCTTACGAACTGTGGATGGGTCGGGCGTAGTTCGCCAGCGTCTTCTACGCAGACGATTCGTTCCGTTGGAGCGACCGCGCTCAGCAAGGCGCTCAGGAGCGTCGTCTTTCCGGCACCGGTGCCACCGGTGACGAGGAAGGCTAGGCGGTGGTTGAGGATTGCTGCGAGGATCTTCCGGGCGGTTGGGTCGATGGAGCCGTGCGCTTCGAGCGCGGCTAGGTCGTGGGTCACCGGGCGTAGGACGCGCAGGGACAGGCAGGTGCCGTTCGCCGCGATGGGCGGCAGGACGGCGTGGACGCGGATTCGGCCTTGGCGGGCGGGGAGCCAGCCGTCGACGTACGGCTGGGCGTCGTCCAGGCGGCGGCCTGCGGCTAGAGCCAGGCGCTGCGCTAGGCGGCGGACGGCGTCCTCGTTGAGGAAGCGGATGGTCGTGCGGGCGAGGCCTGCGGGGCCGTCCGTCCAGACCTGGTCGGGGGCGGTGACCAGCACGTCGGTGACCGTGTCGTCCTCCAGCAACGGGGCTAGCGGGCCCGCGCCTACGAACTCGTCTCGGGCTTGGCGGACGGCGGCCAGTACTGCGTCGTGGCTCAGGGCGCCGCCGGCTTCTGCACGGACGGCTTCGGCTAGGGCGATCGGGTCGGTGCCGCGGCTTTCGCCGGCCAGGCGATGGCGGACTCGTTCTACTAGGTCGGTGGTCATTTACGCGGCCTGTGCGGTGGTAAGGGGACGCACGTTCGCCAGCACGGCACGAGCCGCGGTGGCCAACGCGCCCTTCGGGGGTAGGTCGAACTCGCCGGATTCCAAGGTGGCGGCTACTCGGCGTTCTGGGGCCACGTCAGCGATCAAAGGCGGGCCGAGCATTCCCGCGGTTTGCGAAGCCGGGACGCCGTCGATGCGGTGTCCACTTGCGACGACTGCGAAACGCTCGGTGTGCGGACGGAGGCGGGTCAGAACTTGTTTCGCTGCCATACAGGCACGGAACTCGACGGGAACGACTAGCACGACGAGATCGGCGGCTGAGGCGACGGCGAGCGTGCCCTCGTCGAAATGGCGGGGTAAATCGCAGACGACGGTTCGGCCGGCCCGGCTGCCCGCGGCGACTACCGCGGACAAAGCGCGAGGGCTCGGACCCTCGCCGGAACGGCCGCAGGACAACACGGGGAGCTCGCCGCGGCTGGGCAGTGAGGCGATCAGGGACGGGACAGACACTCGACCGGACAGCCGAACTTCGGGCCAGCGCAGGCCTTTCGTGTGTTCCAGACCCAGTGGGAGATCCAATCCGCCGCCTAACGGATCGCAGTCGACCAAGAGCGCGGAGTCGGTACGGGCGGCTTCGACGGCGACCGCTGCGGCCAGCACAGAAGTGCCGGAACCGCCTCGGCCGCCGACGAAAGCGATTACTGGGCCTGGGGATTCGGCTGGTGCGTCGGTGACGTCGGCGAACGCACCGGTCAAGCCCGCTTCGTCGTCAGGCAGGCTGAAGACTCGGCGGGCGCCGAGGGCGGCTGCGCGTCGCCAGGTGTCGAGACCGGGTGCGCCTTTGCAGACAAGCACGACGCTGTCGCGTGCTGGCATGGGCCGGCTGTCAACCGAAATGTCCTCGTCCAGCACCACGAGCGGAGCTCGCGTCCATCGTCCGCGTGCGGCGGCCAGATCTGGCGCGTGATCGAACTCGCAGCCGACTACCGCGGCGACGCGGCGGATCTCTTCGAACACGGTGCCTTCGCCGGAGACGACGAGCGGTTGTGCGGTGGCCATGTGCCCCTCCCCTGGGTTTCGCGGGCCGGACTTCCACCGTCGCTCCCCGCCCGCCGACACGGCAACGCCCGTTTTTCCGTCATGTGGATAACCCGGGGGTTGTGGACAACTCGGGGTGCGAAATCGATCCAGCACCGCGGAGTGTCCGCACGCACCGGACAATGCACGGCTCCGCGCATTCGGCCGAGAAAACGATTGCCGCGGAGAACCTCCGGAAAATCGAGAGCAAAGAAGTAAATTTGCCGTACCGGCACGAGTAAGGGGCGCCGCGGCCGGAGAAAACACCGGAAAGGTAAGCGCGCGGTTAATTGATCTTGCCCGTAAGGCGCGCGGCGAACGACCGAGACAGCCCAGGTCAGGGCCGCAAACATGGTCCGGACAACGATATCGGGGCAGAAGTGAAAATTGTTCGCCGACGGGAAAACGGGGGAGAATAGAAGGCGGCCCTCGCCAGGGGGGAGGGACGAGGGCCGCCAGGGGGTTCAGCCCCGGGGGGTCGGACTGAACCAGCCCGGTTCAAGACCGGGTCCGTTCACTGTAACTCCGTTAGCTATGAGTTGGCTGTGTGAGTGACACATACGATTCGATAACGGCACCCGAGGCCGTAAGCGAGCCGATGTCATCGATTTTCCGGCCGTCGCCACGACCGGTGTGCTGCCAACAACACGGCGCGGTACGCCTATCCTGATCACGTGGCCGAACCCCGCAGCGAAGAAGCACCCCGGCGCGTAGCCGCCTTCTTCGACCTCGACAAGACGATCATCGCGTCGTCCAGCGCGCTCGCGTTCAGCAAGCCGTTGCTCCGCGAAGGACTGATCAACCGCCGCGCGGCGCTGCGAAGTGCTTACGCGCAACTGGTTTTCTCGCTCGCCGGCGCGGACGCGGACAAGACCGAGCGGATGCGCGCCGAGGTTTCCGCGTTGTGCGCGGGCTGGGATGTCGCGCAGGTTTCCGCGATCGTGCGCGAAACCTTGCACGACGTAGTCGATCCGCTCGTTTACGTGGAGGCGACCGACCTCATCGCACAGCACCTCGACGACGGGCACGACGTGATCGTGCTGTCCGCGACCGGCGAGGAGGTCGCCGCCCCGGTCGCGGAGATGCTCGGCGCGACCCGCTGCGTCGCCACTCGCATGGAGATCGTCGACGGCCGCTACTCCGGCGAGGTCGATTTCTATTGCTACGGCGAGAACAAAGCCGTCGCCGCGAAGCAGCAGGCCGCCACATACGGCTACGACCTCGCGGACTGCTTCGCCTACACCGACTCCAGCACCGACATCCCCCTGCTGGAGGTGGTGGGTCACCCGCACGCGGTGAACCCGGACAAGCTGCTGCGCCGGACCGCGGACGAGCACGGCTGGCCGGTCCTCGCGTTCGAGCGGCCGATGTCGCTGCGGACGCGGATCCCGGCGAAGTCCGCGGGCATGGTGGCGCTCGGCGTGGGGGCCGTGGCGGCGGGCGCGACCTGGTACAGCCTGAGCCGGCGCCGCCGGTCGCGAGGCGCCGACAACTGAGCACCCGCGTGGCGGTACCAAAACGCCGGTTTCCGCAGCTAGGTCCGTTGCTGTGGGTGGTGTTGTCACCGGATCGAGCCTCTGTACCGGTGCACCCGTACGCGCACTTGAAGTGACCGCGCTCACGGCGTAGAAAGTAGGTGCGGACGTTGATTCGGCCAGGACAGAGGTAGAAGAGAAGCCTCTGTCACCCCGGGCAACCTCCGTGCGCGGACTCCGGGTACCCACGCGCAGCACGCCGCGGGAGGCTCGTCGTCTAGGGACTGCGTACCGGGACGCCGGACGCCGAGTCCATGAAGGTACGACCAGAGTTGCACGCTTGGTCGCCCGAGATGTTCGCGCTGACTGGCGGCGCCCGTTGGCCTCGGCTGACGGGCGCCGCCAGTGTTACTAATCCGACCAAAAGTAGGCCGACCCCGCAGCGGCACGTAACCGCTGCAGCGAAGTCATTCGGCCGTGGCTGTGGTCGGATTAGTAACCATCGGCACAGTATGTCGGCACCCCTTGCGCAGCGGACCGAGCCCGGCTCGAAGAAATCCGCGCGCGGCCTGACGTCCTCCCAGGTGAACCCTCTCGTTCCTGCGCTCGGCCGATGGACAACCCCGTATCGCGGTGAGTAGCTTCCCGATACCGGTGCTGCCCGGTGGACGCTTCACGACTCGCGTCCGCACCCGCGGCGGCACGCGACACTGGGAGGCAATTCGTGACGAACCGACTCGCGCGCACGCGGAGGATGCAGGTGTTCGCCGTTCCCCTTGCGGGGGTGCTCGCCGTCGGGGGGTTGAGTTCCTCGGCGTTCGCGGCGCCGAAACAGCCGCAGCAGACACCCCAGCAGGCGGCCGCGCAGCTCGACGCCGCGGCCGCACGGGCGCTGCGCGGCATGAGCCTGGAAGAAAAAGTGGGGCAGCTGTTCGTCACGTGGGTGAACGGCAAGTCCGCGGACGAGGTCAACCCGAAGAACCAGGCCGACTTCGGCGTCGACACCGCCGCCCAAGCCGTGCAGAAGTACCACCTCGGCGGCGTCATCTACTTCAACAACTCCAGCCGCGACAACTTCGACGACCCGACGCAGGTCGCGAAGCTGTCCAACGGCCTGCAGCGCGCGGCGATCTCCAGCGGCGCGCACATCCCGCTGCAGATCGGCACCGACCAGGAGGGCGGCACGGTCACGCGGATGGGCGCGCCGGCCACCGAGTTCCCCAACTCGATGGCCATCGCCGCCGGCCGGGACACCGGCAGCGCGACCAAGGCCGCCACGATCCTCGGCCACGAGTTGCGCGCGGTCGGCATCAACCAGGACTACGCGCCGGACGCGGACGTCAACTCCAACCCGGCCAACCCGGTCATCGGCGTCCGGTCGTTCTCCGGACGGCCCGACCTGGCCAGCAGTTTCGTGACCGCGGAGGTCAAGGGCTACCAGGACTCCGGGCCGGCGAGCCAGACCGTCTCGTCCACCGCGAAGCACTTCCCCGGCCACGGCGACGCGGCCACCGACAGTCACACCGGGCTGCCGAAGATCGACCGCTCCGAGGCGGACTGGCGCAAGATCGACGTGCCGCCGTTCAAGGCCGCGATCGCCGCCGGCATCGACTCGATCATGAGCGCGCACATCCAGTTCCCGAGCCTCGACCCGTCCGGTGAGCCCGCGACGCTGTCGAAGCCGATCATCACCGGCAAGCTGCGCGGCGAACTCGGCTACAACGGCGTCGTGATCACCGACTCGCTCGAGATGCAGGGCGTGCGGGAGCTGCACAGCGACGCCGAAATCCCGGTTCTCGCCTTGAAGGCGGGCGTGGACCAGCTGCTCATGCCGGTGCACCTGGACGTCGCGATCAACGCGGTGATCGCCGCGGTGAAGTCCGGCGACCTGCCGATGCAGCGGATCGACCAGAGCGTGCTGCGGGTGCTGAAGCTGAAGCTGAAGCGCGGAATCCTGTACTCGCCGTTCGATAACCCGTCGCAGGTCATGAAGAAGGTCGGCACACCGGAGCACCTGGCTACCGCGCAGGGCATCGCCGACCGGTCGATCACCGCGATCGCCAATGACGCCGGGGTGCTGCCGCTCAAGCAGAAGCCGTCGAGCGTGCTGGTCACCGGCTGGGGCGCGACCACGACGCAAACGCTTGCCGACCGCTTCACCGCACACGGCACCAAGGCGACCGCGCTGGCCACCGGGCAAACCCCGACCGACGCGCAGATCGCCGAGGCCGCGGCGGCCGCGAAGCAGAACGACGTCGTCGTGGTGCTCACGAACAACCTCGGCGGTTTCCCCTTGCAGGGCAAGCTTCTTCAAGCACTCATGGACACTGGCAAGCTGGTGGTCGCGGTCGCCGCGCAGATTCCGTACGACGCCGGTTACGCGAACCCGGTGCCGACCTGGCTCGCTACCTACGGGTACATCACGCCGTCGCTCGAAGCGCTGGCGAAGGTCGTGCTCGGCGAGACGAAGCCCAGCGGGAAGCTGCCGGTCGACGTCCCGGCCGGGGCGGACGTGCACACCGTCAAATACCCCTTCGGACACGGGCTGACCTGGTGACTCTCAACCGCAGGAATTTCCTGGCCGTTCCGGCGCTCGCCGTGCCAGTGCTGGCGAGCAGTTCGACAGCGGCACAGGCAGCCCAAGCGACACCCGAAGCAGCGCAAGCCGAGTTGGAACGCCGGGTGCTCACCGGTGCCGAACAGATCGCCGCGCAGGGCTGGCGTCCGCTCGCCGGACGCAAGCTCGGCGTGCTGTCCAACCCGACAGGCGTGCTCGCCAACGGTGACCACATCGTCGACTCGATGGTCGCGGCGGGCGTACGTCCCGTCGCGGCCTTCGGGCCGGAGCACGGCTTTCGCGGCAGCGCGCAAGCCGGTGGCTCCGAAGGCGATTACACCGACCCGCGCACCGGCATCCCCGTGTACGACGCGTACGGCGCGAACGCGACGAAGCTCGCTTCGCTGTTTCAGAAGGCCGGACTGGACACTGTCGTCTTCGACATCGCTGACGTCGGCGCGCGCTTCTACACCTACATTTGGTCGCTGTACACGGCGATGGTCGCCGCAGCGAAGGTCAACGCGGCCTTCGTCGTCCTAGACCGGCCGAACCCCATCGGCGGACGACTGTCCGGCCCAGTGCTCGACCCGAAGTTCTCGTCCGGCGTCGGGCTGAAGCCGATCGCGCAGCAACACGGGATGACGGTCGGCGAACTCGCGCGGTTCTTCGCCGCCGAGTTCCTGCCCGGCGAAGGCGTGAAGCTGGCGAAGCTCGAAGTCGTCCAGGTACGCGGCTGGCGACGCGACAGCTTCTTCGCCGACACCGGTCTCCGTTGGGTCCTGCCGAGCCCGAACATGCCGACGCCGGACACAGCGCTCGTGTACCCGGGCACGGGCATGTTCGAGGGCACCGTGTTCTCCGAAGGACGCGGCACCACAAGGCCGTTCGAGATCATCGGCGCGCCGGGCCTCGACTGGCGTTGGCGCGAAGAGCTCGAGAAGCTCCACCTGCCGGGCGCGGCGTTCCGCGAGATCTACTTCGTGCCCACCTTCGGCAAATTCGTGAACGAGCCCTGCGGCGGCGTACAGGTCACCGTCACCGACCCGCGGGCCTTCGATGCCATCAGCACCACCGTCTCGATGTTCGTGACGGCCAAGCGCGTCGCGCCCGACAAATTCGGCTGGCGGCCGGACCACATGATCGACAAGCTGTCCGGATCCGCGCGGCTGCGCACCATGGTCGACGCCGGCGCCGGGGTAGACGAGATCACCGGCGCGTGGCGCGCCGAACTCGCCGACTTCGCCCGCAGACGCCGCCCCCACCTGATCTATCGCTGAGGAGAGCGGTCATGCGTGCTAGGAAAGTGCTCGTCGCGACGTTGGCCGTACTGGTCGCGGCCACGACGACCGCGGGAGCAGCCACGATCGACAACCGACACGGCGGCTTCGCCGGGCGTTTCGACCGTCCGCAGCACGGGTTCGCCCCGGCGAGCACGACGCTGCGCGACGGCAGCCCGGGCGAGGTCAACCTCGATCCGCGGCCGATCCGCGACGCCGAACAGTTCCTGAAGAGCTGGACGCAGCCGGACGCCAGCGGGCATCCGCACTTCTCCGGCGCGGTCGGGCTGCTCGCGCACGACGGCGTGGTCGTGGACCGTTACGCCGTCGGCGGCGCGCTCCGGTACGCCGACGCGAAGGGCACCGAACTGCCGCCGGACCAGCAGGTCCCGATGCGGTGCGACACCATTTTCGACATGGCGTCGATCTCGAAGCTCTTCACCTCGATCGCCGCGCTGCAGCTGACCGAGCAGGGCAAGCTGGACGTCAACGCGCCGGTCGTGCGCTATCTGCCGGAGTTCGGCGTCAACGGCAAGCAGGACGTCACCGTGCTGCAGCTGCTCACCCACACCTCGGGCTTCGACGCCGACCCGTCACCGTCGCTCTGGCAGGGCTATCCCGACATCCCGTCGCGGCGCAAGGCCATCCTCGACAGCCCGCTCAAGAACGCGCCGGGCAGCACGTACCTGTACTCCGACCTCAACATGCTCACGCTGGGCCTGCTGATCGAGAAGCTGTCCGGCAAGCCGCTGGACCAGGTGGTGCACGACCGCATCACCGCGCCGCTCGGCATGGTTGACACCGGCTACAACCCGCCCGCGTCGAAGCTCGACCGCATCGCCGCGACCGAGTACGAGACGACGCCGCCGCGCGGGCTCGTGCGCGGACAGGTGCACGACGAGAACGCCTGGTCGCTCGGCGGCGTCGCCGGGCACGCCGGCGTCTTCTCCACGGCGAACGACATGGCCGTGCTCTCCCAGGCCATCCTCAACGGCGGCAGCTACCGCGGGCACCGGATCCTGCGGCCGGACACCGTCACGAAGATGCTGACGAACTACAACCAGCGCTTCCCCGGCGACGAGCACGGGCTCGGCTTCGAACTGGACCAGCCCTGGTACATGGGCGCGCTGGCGTCGCCGATCAGCGCGGGCCACACCGGCTTCACCGGCACCACGCTGGTCATCGATCCCGAGTCGCGGTCGTTCGCGTTGCTGCTCACCAATCGCGTGCACCCCACGCGCACCTGGGGTTCCATCAACACCGCCCGCCAGGTCTGGGCGACCTCGCTCGCGAAGGCGATGGCCGTGCGGCCGGTCCAGGGTCCCGATGCCTGGTACGCGAGCCTGGGAAACAACGGCGTCGCTACGCTCAGTACCCAACCGCTTCCAGCAGGTGCACCACTGCGCGTGTCCTTCGCCGCTTTCGTCGACACAGAGGGCCCGAGCGACCCGCTGCGGCTCGAATCGAGCACCGACGGGGTTAATTGGCAACCTGTTCCGCTCCAGGCCCGTGGCCCGGGCGCACCCGGCGACGAGACGTCCGCGCTCGGCGGACACGGGCACCGCTCCTGGTGGCGGGTGTCCGCGGAGGTGCCCGCCGCCGCGGCTACCTCGCTCCGGTGGCGTTACAGCACCGATCCGAATTACACGGGGCGGGGAGTTTCCCTCGATAGTGTGAAAGTCACCCAACGCGGCCACGTCGTTCTCGATGGTGAGCGAAACCCCGCGGAGCTGGCCTCTTCGGGCTGGAATTTGAGCGCTCGGTAGGCACCCCGCCGCGCATTGCCACCTTCGTGTCCCCACTCAGTGGAACAAGACTCCTTCGCTAGACACACTTAGTTGCCAAGTCGTTAGCTTGAGGTCGTTAACACCGTGGACTCGGTTGGCGACTTTCTTGACAACGATTAATCGCAAACCGAAGTCCGCAGACACGGACGGGTTGTGGTTCTGCCGAAGGATGTGGGTAGCCTTGTCGCAAATGCCAACGGTTAGTAACTTTCCGACGGCGGATGATGCGGGATCCGTAATCAGCAGCGCACCCTCCGAGCACCTCGCAGGTCAGGCGACGGCGCGCGACGCGGATGCGAGCCCCCTGGTCCGCATTCGCTCGCTGCTGCCCGGACTCGCCCGGGCCGAGCAGCGGGTCGCGAAGGTTGTCCTGGAAGACCCGGCCGCCGTCGCGCGCCGCAGCATCACCGAGGTCGCGCTCGCCGCGAACACCTCCGAGACCACCGTGACGCGCTTCTGCAAGGCCGTCGGCGTCGGCGGCTACCCGCAGCTGCGCATCGCGCTCGCCGCGGACACCGCCCGCACCGAGGCGCGCACCTCGCGCAACCTCGGCGGCGAGATCGGCCCCGGCGACGACCTGGCGTCCGTCATCGGCAAGGTCAGCTTCGCCGACGCGCGCGCCGTCGAAGAGACCGCCGACCAGCTCGACGTCGCCGCGCTGCAGAGCGTGATCGACCTCGTCGCCGAAGCCGGCCGGGTCGACGTGTACGGCGTGGGCGCAAGCGCTTTCGTCGCCGCTGACCTGCAGCAGAAGCTGCACCGGATCGGCCGCGTCAGCTTCTCCTGGTCGGACACGCACATCATGCTGACCTCGGCCGCCGTGCTGAAGCCGGGCGACGTCGCGGTCGGCATCTCGCACACCGGCGCGACCACGGACACCGTCGAGGCGCTGCGGGTCGCGCGCGAGCACGGCGCGGTGACCGTCGCGGTCACGAACTTCCCGCGCTCGCCGATCACCGAGGTCGCCGACCACGTGCTCACCACGGCGGCCCGCGAAACCACCTTCCGGTCCGGGGCCACCGCCAGCCGGATCGCCCAGCTGACCGTCATCGACTGCCTCTTCATCGGCGTCGCGCAGCGGCACATGGAGGCGTCGGTCAGCGCCTTGGACGCCACGAGGGACGCGGTCGGCTCGCACCGGCTCGGGGTCAGACCCGACGGTCGTCGTCGTCCGCGGGAAACCGGCAAATGAACCAAGAAGCGAGGATCTGATGTCCGTCCCTTGCCAGACGGTGCACGTCGATTCGCCCACCGAACAACGAAACCCGCGCACGGTGGACATCGATCTGATGTCCACCATGGGGATCCTCGGCGCGATCAACGCCGAGGACCGCCGGGTGCCGGACGCGGTGGCCGCGGTGCTGCCGCAGCTGGCCCGCGCGGTCGACTACGCCGTCGAGGCGCTGCGCGGCGGGGGGCGCGTGCATTACGTCGGCGCGGGCACCTCGGGCCGCCTCGCGACGCTGGACGCGGCTGAGCTCGTGCCGACGTTCAACGTGCCCGGCGACTGGTTCATCGCCCACCACGCGGGCGGTGAGAAGGCGCTGCGGCAGGCCGTCGAGAACGCTGAGGACGACGCGGACGCCGGAGCGGCGGAAATCGCCGGGTCGGTGCGGCCGGGCGATTTCGTGCTCGGTCTCGCGGCCTCCGGGCGCACGCCGTACGTGCTCGGCGCGCTCGCCGAAGCCAGCCGGATCGGCGCGCACACCGGGCTCGTCTCGGCGAACCCGCGCGCCGCGCAACCGGCGGGCGTGGACGTCCTGATCGCCGTCGCCACCGGTCCCGAGGCCATCGCGGGCTCGACCCGGATGAAGGCGGGCACGGCGCAGAAGCTGATCCTCACCGCGTTCTCCAGCGCGACGATGATCAAGCTGGGCAAGACGTACTCGAACCTGATGGTGAGCATGCGCGCGACGAACGCGAAGCTGCGCGGCCGCACCATCCGGATCCTGCAGGAAGCCACCGGCATGACGATGGCCGACTGCTCGGACGCGCTCACCGAAGCGGGCGGCGACCTCAAGGTCGCGCTCGTGCACCTGCTGTCCGGCTGCGACGTCACGCGTTCCGCCGAGGCGCTGTCCGCGGCGGGCGGGCACGTCCGCAAGGCGCTCGACTCGCTGCACCTGCGCGCCGGCTGAGCTCTACCCGATTGTCCGTGAAGGGCCCCTTGCGAGAATCTGATTCCCGCAAGGGGCCCTTCACGGTTTTCCGGCGAGCGAGAGGACGGCGATGACGCAACGGCTCACTCGCGGCGACCGGTGGTCGATCGGCGGCATGGCGGCCGTGATCCTGCTGCTCAACCTCGTCGGCTGGGGGTTGCTCGTGCTGGTGGTCGCGCCTGAGCATTACGCGCTCGGTGCGGGCGGCACGTTCGGCATCGGCCTCGGGGTCACCGCGTTCACGCTCGGCATGCGGCACGCGTTCGACGCCGACCACATCGCCGCCATCGACAACACCACGCGCAAGCTGATGGCCGACGGGCAGCGTCCGCTGTCGGTCGGGTTCTGGTTCTCCCTCGGGCATTCGACGATCGTCTTCGCGCTGTGCCTGCTGCTGTCGACGGGCGTCCGCGCGATCGCCGGGCAACTGCAGGACGACGGTTCCGCGCTGCACGAGACGACCGGCCTGATCGGCACGTCGGTGTCCGGGGTTTTCCTGTACCTGATCGCGATCATGAACCTGGTCGTGCTCGTCGGGATCGCGCGCGTGTTCGCCCGGATGCGCCGCGGCGAACTGGACGAGGCGGAGCTGGAACGTCATCTCGACAACCGCGGCCTGATGAACCGGCTGTTGCGCGGAGCCACCAAAGCGGTGCGGAAGCCGTGGCACATCTATCCGGTGGGAGTCCTTTTCGGACTCGGTTTCGACACCGCGACGGAAATCGGATTGCTCGTGCTCGCCGCGGGTGCGGCCGCGTTCTCCTTGCCCTGGTACGCAATTCTCGTGCTGCCGATCCTGTTCGCCGCCGGAATGAGCTTGTTCGACGCCGCCGACGGCGTGCTGATGAACTACGCATACGGCTGGGCGTTTTCCCGGCCGATCCGGAAGATTTATTACAACCTCACGGTCACCGCGCTTTCCGTGGCGGTCGCGCTCGGCATCGGGACCATCGAACTGGTGACGCTGCTCGCCGAGAAGCTCGGCATCACGTCCGGTCCGCTCGCCGCGATCGCCTCGGTGGACCTCGACTACGTGGGCTTCGCGATCGTCGGGCTGTTCGTGATCACCTGGTCGGCCGCGTTCGCGATCTGGAAATTCGGGAGAATAGAGGAGAAGTGGGCCGCGCGGCTGGGTGCCGCCGACTGACACCGCAGGGGGCATCGTGAAGGGACAACTGCCGATACTGGCCAGAGCGCTGGCGCTCGTGTTCCGCCGCCAGACCGACGTGCCGCCGGACGGCGTCGCGATCCACTACAGCCGCGGCATCCGTCCGCTGTTCTGGGTGATGCTGGCGGTCAACCCGGTCGACATCGTGCTGGTCGAGGTCGTGGTGAAGTCGGTTCCGGTGCGGATCGTGTTGCTGGTGCTGGAAATCCTAGGCGCGCTCGCGTTCTTGGCACTCGTCGCGACGCTCTACAAGTACCCGCACGCAGTCAGCCGCGACGGGCTCCGCGTGCGGTACCTGTCCTTCTTCGACCATCGGATCCCGTTGGCCAGCATCGATTCGGTCCGGCAGGCGAACCGGTCGCTCAAGGAACGCGGCGGGGTCAGCGTGCCCGAAGACGGGGTACTGGCCGTGGGAATCAGCCAGGCGACCAACATCTCGGTCACCCTGTGCGAACCGCGGCTGGTCGACCTCGGCCGCAAGGGCACCGTCGAGATCACTCGGCTCGACCTCTGGGCCGACGATCCACGAGCCGCCGTCGCGGCGATCCGGGACCAGCTGCCCGCGAGCGTGTGAAGCTGCCGGGAGCGGCGGCGGATCCCCCTGCCGCCGCCCCGGCACCACCCCCAGTACCCCCAGCGCGCCTCAGAACGAGCCGACCGGCTGGCGGATCGCGGCGTTGAGCCGGTTCCACACGTTGATGCCGGCGATGGACAGCAGCAGCGATGAGAGCTCCTTCTCGTCGTAGATGTCCGCGGCGGCGTCCCAGACCTCGTCCGGCACCGGGTCCGACCGGTCGGCGAGCCGGGTCACGTGCTCGGCCAGGTCCAGCGCGGCGCGCTCGGCGTCGGTGAAGTACGGCGATTCGCGCCACGCGCCGACGCCCCAGATCCGCTCGTCCTTCTCGCCCGCTTCCTTCATCTCCCGCGAGTGCATGTCGACGCACATGCTGCAGCCGTTGATCTGGCTCACCCGCAGGTGGATCAGGTGGTGCGTGGTCGCGGGCACCGTGCTGTCGTTCGTGGCCTTGCTCAGCGCCATCAGCGCCTTCATGGCGTCCGGCTGAACCTGGATCGGGTGGGTCATCCGAGCCTGCATGGTGATCTCCTCCTGTCACGCCCGCCTCGTTCGGCGGGTCTTGCTGGTATGACCCGGCCCAAGGAGAAGATGTGACAGTGCGGGACGAAAAACAGGACGAGAATTTTTGGGCGGCTCAGTTCGAGGAGCATCGGCCCAGGTTGCGGGCGGTGGCGTACCGGATGCTCGGTTCGTTCGCCGAGGCCGACGACGCCATCCAGGAGACCTGGCTGCGGGTGACGCGGTCGTCGGGAGAGGACGTCCGCAACACCGGCAGCTGGCTGACGACGATCGTGTCGCGGCAGTGCCTCAACATGCTGCGCTCGCGCGCGAGCAGGCGCGAGGACCCGCTGGACATCCGGGTGCCGGACCCGGTCGTGGAGACCGGGGACGGCGTCGACCCGGCGGAACAGGAGGTCCTCGCGGACTCGGTGGGGCTCGCCCTGCTGGTGGTGCTGGAGGCGCTCGACCCGGCGGAACGGCTCGCGTTCGTCCTGCACGACATGTTCGCCGTGCCGTTCGACGAGATCGCGACGATGCTCGACAAGAACACCGCCGCGGTACGGCAGCTGGCGAGCCGGGCGCGCCGCCGCGTGCAAGGGGTGACCCCGGCCGGTCCGGCGGATCGAGCACAGCAGCGCAAGATCGCGGACGCCTGGCTCACCGCTGCGCGCGGCGGCAACCTCGAGGGGCTCGTCGCCCTGCTGCACCCGGACGCTCTGCTGCGCGTCGACACCGGCGGACTCGGCTCGAAGGTCGTGCGCGGCGCGGCCGAGGTCGCGGGCAGCGCGTCGCAGTTCCGCCCGGACGGTCTGGTGTCGCAGTACGCGACCGTCAACGGCGGTCCTGGCTTCGTCGCCCGGCGCGACGGGAAGGCGGTTTCGGTGCTGTCGTTCACCGTGGCCGACGGATTGATCACGGAGATCAACATCCTCGCCGACGTCGAGCGGATCGCGGCGCTGAACTTCTGAGGTCAGCCGAGCCGGTCCAGGGCAGCTACCGCTTCGGCGGGCAGCTGCACCTGGCCGGCCGCGAGGTTTTCGGCGAGATGCGCGGAGCTCGCCGTGCCCGCGATCAGGAGCGTGCCCGCGTAGCGCTGCAACAGCCAGGCCAGCGCGACCTGCGCCGGGGTGCAGCCGAGTTCGGCCGCGACGCCGGTCACCACCGGATTGCCGCGCACGTCCTGGCCCAGCTCGAACGCGGAGCCCAGCGGGAAGTACGGCACCCACGCGATTTCGTGTTCCCGGCACAGCTCCAGCACGAGTTCCGTGGCGCGGTAGAGCACGTTGTAGGAGTTCTGCACACAGACGATCTCGGCTCCGAGCGCGTGCCGGAGCTGGTCGGCGGACACGTTGCTGAGCCCGAGCGAGCCGATCTTTCCCGCGTCGCGCAGGGAAATCAGCTCGGCGAGCTGGTCGTCGATGTCGACGAGCTGGTCGCCTTCCGCGATCAGGCCGGGTCCGGCGTCCGCGCGGCGCAGGTTGACCACGTCGAGCTGTTCGACGCCGAGCGCGGCGAGGTTGGCCTCGACCTGCGCCCGCAGCTGCTCGGGCTGTTGCGCGAGCCGGAGCCCTTGCGCTGATTCCTCGGCGCCGACCTTGGTCACCACGACCAGGTCGTCCGGATAGGGCGAGAAGGCTTCGCGGATCAGGTCGTTGCAGCGGCCGTCGCTGTAGAACTGGGCGGTGTCGAGGTGGTTCACGCCCGCGTTGGCCGCCTCGCGCAGCAGTTTCACCTGGTCAGCGCGGTCGGTTCCGGGGCGGCCGAGTTGCATCACGCCGTAGCCGATCCGCGCGACCTCGCGGCCGGCGAGCTTCGCGGTGCCGCCTGGAGCAGTGGTTGCCGTCATGAGGAAAGACTCCTGCCGTGGCATAGTGGAAGATGATGCGGAGGCGCCTCCGTATTTCCACCGTAGCAGAACCGGAGGACCCTCCGCTTTGTCGAGCGCCAAGAAACCGCGCGCGGACGCCGAACGCAACCGGCTCCGCCTGCTCGCTGCTGCCCGCAAAGCGTTCGGCGAAAGCGACGAGCCAGTGACGTTGGAGCGCGTCGCGCGCGAAGCGGGTGTCGGCATCGGGACGCTCTACCGTCACTTCCCTACCCGCGAAGCATTGGTCGAAGCGCTGTACCGGGACGAGTTGGCTCAGGTCGTCGCGAGCGCGCCGAAGCTGCTTGAGAGCGAGAAGCCGCTTCGCGCGCTGCGCCGGTGGATGGACCGCTTCGCCGAGTACGCGAGTACGAAGTACGACATGGCCGACGCGCTGCGCGCGATCATCGAGGCGGGCACGGTCGACATGACGCAAGTCCGCGCCGAGCTGACCGAGGCCGTCCAGCTGATCATGGATGCGGGCGCGGCCGATGGCACGCTTCGGACGGACGTCCGGGCGCAGGACGTGGTCGTGACGGTGGTCGGTGCGTGCAGCATGCGGACGCTGCCGGACGGGCCGGAGCAACTGGACCGGATGCTCGATCTGATCCTCGCCGGGGTCCGTCAGCCGCCGAGTTGATGCACGCGCAGCGCGAGCTGGATCTCCAGCGAGCGTTCGGGCTCGCGCCAGTCCTCGCCCAGCAGCACCGCGAGGCGTTCCATCCGCTGCGCGACCGTGTTGACGTGGACGTGCAGGGTTTCCTTTGCCCGCGCCAAATTCCCGCCCGCCGCGTAGTACGCACGCAGCGTGCCAATGAGGTCGGTGCCGCGGCGGGCGTCGTAGTCGAGGACCGGGCCGAGTGTCGCGCGGACGTAGCCGGACAGGTCGGAATGTCTGCCAAGCAGGACGCCGAGGAACCCGAGGTCGGCCATCGCCGCGCCGTCGCCTTCGCGGCCGAGAGCAAGCAGAGTATTAACGCATCGAACAGCTTCAGTGTACGCCTGCGCCAACGCTTCCGGGCCACTCGCCGGGCCAGCCGCGCCGACGGTCACCGGACAGTCCACAACGGACTTCAACTCGGCCGCGATCCGTGCCGCCGCAGGCTGATCCGGCGCGAGTGCGACAACTTGCTCCGCGTGAACACCGACTAGATCGCCGTACCGTGCGCATGCCGCGGCGAGCCCGCGTCGAGAAATACCGGACGCATGTGCGACCAAAACCGCGTGCGGTGCGGACAAATCGACCCCCAACCGGCGTGCGCGAGCGACCAATGAGCCCGGGTTGCGGGTCGGCGCGGTGAGCAGGTCGGTCAGCAATTCGCCGCGCACTTGATCCTCGGCTTGCGCGACGGAACGACGCAGCAGCAACAGCAAGGCCGTGACAACCGCAGCCCGTTCAAAGAGCCGACGGTCGTCCCCAGCTAGCTCGGGCCGTCCGGAGAGCGTCAGGCTGCCGAGCAGTTCGCGGCCTGCCCGCACTGCGCAGACCCAGACGTCCTTTGTGGACACAGCGCGGCCATTGGCGTGCGATGAAGCAACCGCGGCAGCGTCAAAAGCCACCTTGGTACCGGCCAGCAGCCCGCCTTCCTCGTCGTGCACAGCGATCGAGCCGCGCAACACTCCGGCCACTTCCGCTGCCACCGCAGGCAAATCCGCGCCGCCGAGCACCAGGTCCATCAACCGGTCGTGCGCGTCATCGGCGCGGCGCATCGTCGCGTTGGCCGCGTTCAGTTCCGCGGCCGCGGAGCGCGTTTCTTCCAGCAGATGCGCGGTGTCCAACGCGATCGCGGCGTGCGCGGCCAGCGACGACAGCAGCGCGACTTCCGCCGTCGAGAACGCCCGCGACGATCGGTCGGACGCGTACAGCACGCCCAACACCTTGCCACCGATCGCCAGTGGCACGCCGAGGATCGCCTTCAACCCCTCTTCGCGGACACCCGCGTCGATCGGGTTTGTGTGCCGGAAGCGCTCGTCCTCGAAGTAGTCCGCGGTCGCGTAGGGACGCGCGGTTTGCGCTACGAGCCCGCCGAGCCCCTCGCCCATCCCCAGGACAATCTGCTGGAACAGCGCGGAAACCGACCCGTCCGTGACCCGGATGTACGTCTCGCCGTTCGCCTCGTCGTTGAGGCTGAGGTACGAAACGTCCACGCCCAGCAACGTCCGCGCGCGCCGGACGATCGACCGCAGCACCGCGTCCGGATCGCGCAACCGGGCGAGGTCGCTGGCGGTGTCGAACAACGCGGTCAGCTCGGCTTCCCGCCGCCGGTGCTCGCTGAGCGTCTCGCGGATCCGCAACGCCAGCTCGGTCGCCGAACCGATCGCGGCGGACTGTTCCGCGGACAAGCCCCGGGCAGCGACGTGCGCCAGCTGCTCGCTGCTCGCTCCGGCGGCGAGCAGTTCGAGCAGCCGGCGATACGCCTCGGCAGTGGGGTCCACACCCGTCATGCTGTCATTGAAGCCTGCCGTTCGGCCGCCGTCTCGTGCAGCGACGCGCCGCGCGTCTCCCGGGCGGCGAGCAGCGCGACCAGCGACAACAGGCACATCGCGACCACGTAAACCGAAACCGGCACCGTCGAGTGGTACGCCTCGAAGAGCGCCACCGCGATCAACGGGGCGACCGCACCGGCCGCGATGGACGACAGCTGGCCGCCGACCGAAAGCCCGGTGTAGCGCACGCGCGTCGGGAATTGTTCCGCGAAAAACGCCGCCTGCGGCCCGTACATCGCACCGTGCACGACGAGCCCGATCACCGCCGCGCCGATCACCGAACCAGTCGTGCGCAGGTCGAGCAGCCAGAAGAAACCGAACGACCAAGCGGCCATTCCGACCACGCCGAACAGGTACACCGGCTTCCGGCCGATCTTGTCGGACAGCAAGCCCCACAAGGGAATCGTCACGAAGTGCACCGCCGACGCGACGAGCACCGCGGTCAGCCCGGTCGCCTTCGGCAGGCCGAGCCCGGTGGTCACGTACACGAGAATGAACGCGGTGATCACGTAGTAGGACACGTTTTCCGCGATGCGCGCGCCGAATGTCACGGCCAGCGCGCGGAAGTGCCCGCGGAAGACGTCGACAATCGGTGCCTGCTCACGCTCGTCCGCAGCAGCCTTCGCCGCGATGAACACCGGCGATTCCGAAACCGCCAGCCGGATCCACAGGCCGAGCACCACCAGCACGCCGGACAGCAGGAACGGGATCCGCCAGCCCCAAGCCTGGAAGGTCGCGTCCGACTGTGCCGACGCCAGGATCGTGAGCACCGCCGTGGCCAGCAGGTTCCCGGCCGGAACGCCGGTCTGCGGCCACGACGCCCAGAACCCGCGCCGCCGGTCGTCGCCGTGCTCGGACACCAGCAGCACCGCGCCGCCCCACTCGCCGCCGAGGGCGAAGCCCTGGATCAGCCGCAGCAGCGTGAGCAGGACCGGCGCGAGCACGCCGACCGCGCTGTAGGTGGGCAGCAACCCCATCGCGAACGTCGAGCCGCCCATCATCAGGAGGCTCACGACCAGCAGTTTCTTGCGTCCGATCCGGTCGCCAAAGTGCCCGAACACGAGCCCGCCGATCGGCCGCGCGAGGAAGCCCACCGCGTAGGTGAGCAAGGCCAGCAGCGTGCCGGTGAGCGGGTCGGCGGTCGGGAAGAACAGCTTGTTGAAGACCAGCGCGGCGGCCGAGGTGTAGAGGAAGAAGTCGTACCACTCGATGGTGGTTCCGATCAGCCCGGCTCCGACGACGCGCAGCAGCTTTTTGTCCATAATGGACTCCACTCCGTTGTGGGGAAAGGGGGATTCAGCCAGCGGTCCAGCCGCCGTCAACGGGAAGCGACGCGCCGGTGACGTGCCCGGCGGACTCGCCGCACAGCCACACCACGAGATCGGCGACGTCCTCGGGTTCGATCAATCGCTTGATCGCGGCCCGGCGCAGCAAAACCTGTTCCAGCACTTCTTCCGGCGGCACCCCGTGCTCGGCCGCCTGCGCTTCGATCTGACCGGTGACGAGCGGCGTACGAACGTAGCCGGGATTCACGCAGTTGCTAGTCACGCCGTGCTCGGCACCTTCGAGAGCAGCCACTTTGGACAGTCCCTCGAGCGCGTGTTTCGCCGTGACGTAAGCAGCTTTGTACGGACTCGCCCGGACGCCGTGCACGCTGGACATGTTGACGATCCGGCCCCAGCCGCGCGCGTACATCGCGGGCAGGCACTGGCGGATCAACAGAAACGGCGCGCTCACCATCAACGACTGGATGAAGGCGAACCGCTCCGGCGGGAATTCCGGCAACGGGGCGACGTGCTGCACGCCCGCGTTGTTGACGAGCACATCGACGTCCGCTGGCAACCTCGCCAGCGCCGCCGGGTCGGTCAGGTCCACCGCGTGCGCCTGCCCGCCGACCTCAGCGGCAGCCGCCTCCGCCCCGGCGACGTCCACGACGTGCACCTTGGCCCCTGCCGCGCCGAATGCCCGCACACAGGCCAGCCCGATGCCGCTGCCGCCGCCGGTCACCAGCGCGGTGCGCCCGGCGAGGGAACTGTCACTGGTCATGGCCGGAAACAGTAAGTCGCTCCGACCTGGGCGACCATGGGTCAATCCACCACAGAACGCTGATTCTCTATGTGGTCAGCCCACGCTGGAAACTTAATCTTCGTCCATCACGATCAGCTCGAACCCGTGGCCGTTGCAGGTGGGACACACCGCGTCGAACACGGCACCACCGCCATGGCAGTCCGGGCAAAGGCCGTCGTGCCAACTGGTTCCCGAGACGTCGCAATGCGGCCGCGGGTAATGGGTATCCGGCAGGCAGCATTCCGCGCCGGTTTCGGCGTGTCGCCGACGGCAGAGGTCGCGTCCTCCAGGCTTGATCATGCCTTCAGCATCACACAGCTCGGCCCGGGTCAGCCAGCGGCCGACGAGATGCTCCGCGCCTCGCTCGCCCCGATTTCGAATGCCTCGCAGCAGAAGAGCAGCCACTCGCGCACGCCGTCGGCCGTCCCGCCAGCGAACCCTTGCGCCAGCTCGACATACCGCGGCACCCGCCGGAAATAGGCGACTTCCGGGACCGTCAACGCCTTCGGGTCAAGCCCGGTGGCCACCATCGACAGGCGAGCCGCCGCCCGGGCGACCACCCCGTCCGCCGAATCGAACGGCGACAGCGCCAGCAACTCGCCGTGCACCACCGCGGTGAGCACCGGCCCGGGCACCGAGGTCGCGCCGGTGACGAGCTGAGCCAGCATCTCCAGCCGCTCGCCGCCACGCTGCGGACGGCCGAGCTGATCCGGATCGGACACCACGTCCGACGCGGCCAGCAAATGCAGCCGGGCCACCGTCTGCAACGGAGCCCGCCGCCACGTCGGCAGCAACGACTCCAGCTTCTCCGCGACCCGCAGCGCCCCGGCGAGCAACGGGTCGGTCACCGAACCGTCTTCCGGCAGTTCGGGATTGGCCCCGTCGATCCCCGCCGAAGCCCGAGCCGCCCGAACCGAAGCCTCCGCCGCGGTCTCCGCGCCGCCCCGCAGGTTCGCGGGCAGCCGGTGCACGGCGAAGACGGCGTCCTGCGCGGCCTTGGCTGCCGCGGCGACGCCGTCGAGCTCCAGCAACGGCTTCAGGGGATCACTCATGCGTCGAGCACCTGCCCCGCGCGCTCCACCACCGGTGGCAGCACCGACCAGGGGAAGTTGATCCACCGGTCAGTCCGCTTCCAGACGTATTCGCACTTCACCGTCGAGGCGGGCTTCTCGTACACCACCGCGCACCGCACGTCCGCGACGTGGTCGGCGCAGAAGTCGCGGACCAGCTTGAGCGTCGCGCCGGTGTCCGCGACGTCGTCGGTGACCAGCACCTTCTTGTGTGTGAGATCCACCACGTTGGGCACCGGCGGCAGCATGACCGGAAGGTCCAGCCGCTGGTCGACGCCGGTGTAGAACTCGACGTTCATCACGTGCAGGTTCTTCACGTCGAGCGCGTACCCGAGCGCGCCGGCGACGAACAGCCCGCCGCGCGCGATGGACAGGATGAGGTCGGGCGCGAACCCGTCCTCGGCCACCGCCTCCGCCAGCTCCCGGCTCGCCGAACCGAACAACTCCCAGGTGAGGTTTTCTCGCTCCTCGGCCATGCGCGCTCTCTTTCTCGGGTGGTCCGCCGAGCATAAGCGGCCGTAAAGTGGACTGCTGAAATGACTGGGAAATGGTACTTCGACACAGCCACTCGCCGTCGTAGCGTGAGCCTGTGACCTGGAGCGAGCACCCCATTCTGTCCGGCCGCCACGTACGGCTCGAACCCCTCGGCCTCGAGCACGCCGCCGGCCTGCTCGAAGCCGGAGCCGACCCGGGCATCTGGGCCTGGCTGAGCCTCCGCCAGCCCGCCGACCTCGGCGAAGCCGAGACGATGGTGAAGGACGCGCTCGCCGACCCGGACCGCCGCCCGTGGGCGCAGATCGACGTCGCGTCCGGCCGCGTCGCCGGAACCACTTCTTATTACCAGGTAGTAGCGAAGCACCGGATCCTCTCGATCGGGCACACCTGGATCGGCGCGGATTTCCAGCGCACCGCGCTCAACACCGAGTCCAAATTCCTCCTGCTGCGCAACGCCTTCGAGGACTGGGGCGCCCAGCGCGTCGCGTGGGAAACCGACAACCGCAACCTCCGGTCGCAACGCGCCATCGAACGGCTCGGCGCGCTGCGCGAAGGGGTGCTGCGGGCGCACCGGATCCGTCCGGACGGCACGACCCGCGACACGGTGCTCTACTCGATGACGGACGCCGAGTGGCCGGGCGCCCGTGCCCGGCTGCTCGCCCGCCTCGGCTGAGCCTCGCCGCACTCCGCTTGGCGCTGTGCGCGCAACGTGGCTGCAACCTTGTCGTAGGCGGACTAACGTCGCTAGCGTTCCCTGAGCCGCGGGTTCGCACTACAGGAGGCTTTGCACCATGACCGAGCAGTCCCCAGCGTTGGACAACCTGCTCACGGAGAGCCGCACGTTTCCTCCCAGCGACGAGTTCGCTGGTCAGGCGAACGCGAAGGCCGATATGTATGCGACGGCGGACGCTGACCGGGAGCAGTTCTGGGCCGGGCAGGCGGAGCGGCTGTCGTGGGACACGAAGTGGTCCCAGGTATTGGACTGGACCAATGCTCCGTTCGCGAAGTGGTTCGTGGGAGGGAAACTGAACGTCGCGTACAACTGCGTGGACCGGCACGTCGAGTCCGGCCACGGGGACCAGGTCGCGATCCACTGGGTCGGCGAACCGGGCGACACGCGCGACATCACCTACGCGCAGCTGAAGGACGAGGTCTCGAAGGCCGCGAACGCGCTGTCGTCGCTGGGCGTCGTCGCCGGGGACGTCGTGGCGATCCAGCTGCAGATGGTGCCCGAGGCGATTTTCGCGATGCTGGCGTGCGCGCGCATCGGAGCCCTGCACAGCGTGGTGTTCGGCGGTTTCTCGCCGACGGCGCTGCGCGCGCGGGTGGACGACGCGGCGGCGAAGATCGTGATCACGTCGGACGGCCAGTACCGCCGCGGCAAGGCCGCGCCGATGAAGGCAAACGTCGACGAAGCCTTGCAGGGCGCGGAAACCGTGCAGAAGGTCATCGTCGTGCGGCGCACCGGCAGCGACCTCGAGGGCGAGACGCCGTGGACCGAGGGCCGCGACCTGTGGTGGCACGAACTGGTCGACGGGCAGTCCACCGAGCACAAGCCAGAAGCCTTCGATTCCGAGCACCCGCTGTTCATCCTCTACACCTCGGGCACCACCGGTAAGCCGAAGGGCATTCTGCACACTTCGGGCGGCTACCTGACCCAGACCGCGTACACCCACAATGTCGTGTTCGACCACAAGCCGGGCGAAGACGTCTATTGGTGCACCGCCGACATCGGCTGGATCACCGGACACTCCTACATCGTGTACGGGCCGCTGGCGAACCGCGTGACCCAGGTCGTCTACGAAGGCACGCCGAACACCCCGCACGAGGGCAGGCACTGGGAAATCATCCAGAAGTACAAGGTCTCGATCTACTACACCGCGCCGACGCTGATCCGCACCTTCATGAAGTGGGGCGAGGACATCCCGGCGAAGTACGACCTGTCCTCGCTGCGGGTCCTCGGCAGCGTGGGCGAGCCGATCAACCCCGAGGCCTGGATCTGGTACCGCGACAAGATCGGCGCGAACAAGACGCCGGTCGTCGACACGTGGTGGCAGACCGAAACCGGCGCGATCATGATCTCGCCGCTGCCCGGCGTCACTGCCGCCAAGCCGGGTTCCGCGCAGCGCGCGCTGCCGGGCATCTCGGCGAAGGTCGTGGACGACACCGGCACCGAGGTCCCGCACGGCGGCGGCGGATACCTGGTGCTGGACAAGCCGTGGCCGTCGATGCTGCGCGGCGTATGGGGCGACGACGAGCGCTTCCGCGACACCTACTGGTCCCGTTTCTCCGAGCAGGGCTACTACTTCGCGGGCGACGGCGCGAAGTACGACGAGGACGGCGACATCTGGCTGCTCGGCCGTGTGGACGACGTCATGAACGTGTCCGGGCACCGGATCTCCACCACCGAGGTCGAGTCCGCGCTCGTGTCGCACCCGACGGTCGCCGAGGCCGCCGTCGTCGGCGCGACCGACCCGACCACCGGACAGGGCATCGTCGCGTTCGTGATCCTGCGCGGCAACGCGGTCGACGGCGGGGATGACGCGGTGCAGGAGCTGCGCAACCACGTCGCGAAGGAGATCGGGCCGATCGCGAAGCCGCGGCAGATCATGGTCGTGGCCGAGCTGCCGAAGACCCGCTCCGGCAAGATCATGCGCCGGCTGCTGCGCGACGTCGCGGAGAACCGCCAGATCGGCGACGTCACCACGCTCGCCGACTCGTCGGTCATGGACCTCATCTCCTCCGGGCTGAACTCCGGCAAGGAGGAGTAAGTTCTTCACCGTCAGGAAGGGACCCTCCCGGCTGGGAGGGTCCCTTCCTGCATTGATCCCCTGAAAGTGCGGGCATCGAACGCATGTTCTAAGATGCCCGCGTACCCAACCCAGATCCGGGCAAGGAGACGACACGAATGTCCGTGGAAGCCTTGACGCACGACGAGGACACTGCGGCCGGGCCGGCGGCGGAGTCATCGCCGCAGGCCGCCGGCACCCCGGAGGCCCCGGAAGTCGCCGAGCCCACCGCCGCTCCCGAAGCTTCGAGCGCCCCGGCGGACGCCCCGAAGCCGGAGTCTTCGCAGGCTGAGGAGACCCCGGCGGTCGAATCGCCGAAGCCGAAGCGCGGCCGCCCGAAGGCCGCGGCGTCGACGGCGAAGAAGACCCGCACCGTGGAGCTCACGCTCACCGTCACCGGCACGGCGGACGGCGAGTGGCAAGCCGAGCTGAAGAACGGCGCCAAGTGGGTCGCGAAGGGCCTTGCCGTTCCGGCCGCGGCGGTTTCGCGCGCGGCGAAGGAACTGCACGACGACCTGTCCGGCCCGATCGACGAGGTCATCAACGCCGCCCGCGAGGCGCAGGCCGCGAAGGTCGCGCAGCTCGAGGCCGAGCTGGAAGCCGCGAAGGCGGCGCTGGCCGAGCTCGACAACTGAGTCAGACCCGGTTCGCCCGGGTCCGGTGTCCACTCGTGGCTCCGGACCCGGGCGTTCGTCGTTTCAGCCCACCGGCGGCCGCCCCGGCAGCGGGGCTTTGAACTCGATCCACCGGCTGTCGGTCAGCGCTTCGACGTGGTGGCGCACGCCGCGCGGATGCACCACGACGTCTCCCGGCCCGAGTTCGGACCACACGCCGTCGACCGTGCCGCGCAGCCGCCCTTCCAGCACGTGCACGATGCTGTCGTGGTCGTGGCTGTGCTCGGCCGACGCGACGCCCGCCGGATAGCGGATTTCGTACGCCAGACCGTGTTCCGCGCGCGCCCGTTCCCGGATCAGCCCGGTGCCGCCGCGCAACGCCACGCCCTCCACCACCGACAACGTCCGCCACTCCCGCTCCATCCCGGCAGCCTATTCGCCCGGTCAGGCAAGGCACAATTCATTGAGGATTGCCTTTCTTAACCGAATTCCTGCAATCCGGGAAAATGTCGCGCGGAAACAATTTCCGTGATTCACTGAAGCCGTGACCGAAACGATGGGCGACGCGGTGCACGCGCACGAACCGCACGAGGACCTCGGCGGCAAGCTGAACTGGCTGCGTGCCGGGGTTCTCGGCGCGAACGACGGGATCGTGTCCGTCGCGGGCATCGTCGTCGGCGTCGCGGGAGCCACCACCGACAGCACCACGATCCTCACCGCCGGAATTGCCGGGCTCGTCGCGGGCGCGTTTTCCATGGCGGGCGGGGAATACGTGAGCGTGAGCACCCAGCGCGACACCGAACGCGCGCTGCTGCGGCTCGAGAAGCACGAACTGAAAACGATGCCGGAGGCCGAGGAACGCGAACTCGCGCAGATCTACGAGGACAAGGGCCTCTCGCCGGAGCTGGCGAAGCAGGTCGCGCGCGAGCTGACCGACAAGGATCCGCTGCAGGCGCACGCGGAGGCCGAACTCGGCATCGACCCGGACAACCTCACCAGCCCGTGGCAGGCGGCGTGGGCGTCGCTGCTGGCGTTCTCCGTCGGCGCGCTGCTGCCGTTGCTGGCGATCGCCTGGACGTCGGTCAGCGTCCGCGTCTGGGCGTGCGCGCTGGCGGTGGTCGTCGGCCTCACGCTCACCGGGTTCGTGAGCGCGAGGCTCGGCAACGCGCAGGCGGGGCGCGCGATCGTCCGAAACGTCGGCGTCGGCGCCCTCACCATGCTCGTCACTTACTTCGTCGGAGTGCTTTTCGGCACCACCGTGGGTTAGTGAACCCCGCGCATCAACTTGCGGATGAAGGGGATCAGCGCGAGCAACACCACGCCGACCACGATCGCGACGCCGCCGATGATGCTGAAGTACGGCACCTCGTCGTGCGGGTCGTAGGACTGCGCGAGCTTGCCCGACATCGCCGTGCCCAGCGAAACCGACAGGAAGTTCAGCGCCACCATCTGCGTCCGGAACGCCTCCGGCGCGAGCTTCGTCGACAGCGAAAGCCCGACCGGCGACAGCATCAGCTCGGCGATCGTGAACACCAGCAGGATGCCGGCCAGCGCGAGCAGCGGGCTGCCGTTCTGCCCGGTGTGCGCCATCGGCAGGAACAGCAGGAACGCCACGCCCATGAGCACCGTGCCGAGCACGAACTTCATCGGCGTCGACGGCTGCTTCGGGCCGAGCTTCGTCCAGACCGCCGCGATGATCGGGGCGAACACGATGATGAACACCGGGTTGATCGAGTTGACCCAGGACACCGGCATCGTCCAGCCGAACAGGTCGCGGTCGAGCCGCTGGTCGCTGTAGACCGAGACGACCGTCGACTGCTGCTGGTACAGCGAGAAGAACGCGGCGCTCGCGATGTACATCGGGATGAACGACAGCACCCGGCTGCGCTCGTCCGAGGTGATCTTCTTGCTGGACAGGATCGCGACGAAGTAGACCACCGAGATCGCGACGACCACGTAGACCACGACGTCGGCGAGGTTGTCCGGGGTGACCACGCCGGACATGATCAGCGCGACGACCGCGGCGACGATCACCACGGCCACGCCGATCACGAGCACGCGCTGCGAGGACGGCAGCGGGTTCGGCACCTCGGACGCCTTCGCGCCGAGGTTCTTCCGCCCGATCGTGTACTGGATCAGCCCGAGCGCCATGCCGATCGCGGCGAGCCCGAAGCCGAGGTGGAAGCCGCCGTTCTGCTGGGCGAGCCCGGTCAGCAGCGGGCCGATGAACCCGCCGATGTTGACACCCATGTAGAAGATCGTGAATCCGGCGTCGCGCCGCTCGTCGCCTTCGGCGTACAGCGTGCCGACCACCGAGGTCGCGTTGCCCTTGAGCCCGCCGGACCCGAGCGCGACGCACGCGAGACCGACGCCGACGCCGGTCAGGCCGGGCAGCACGGCCAGCGCGATGTGCCCGATCATCACCACGATGGCGCTGTAGAACAGCGTGCGTTCGGAGCCGAGCAGCCGGTCGGCGATCCACGCGCCGACGACCGTGGCGAGGTAGACCGTGCCGCCGTACGCGCCGACGATGCCGAGCGCGGCGCTCTGGTCGATCCCGAGGCCGCCCTTGTCTGCCTGGTAGTAGAGGTAGATGGCGAGGATGCCCTGCATCCCGTAGAAGGAGAAGCGCTCCCACATCTCCACGCCGAAGAGGTTCGCCAACCCCCTCGGGTGCCCGAAAAATCTGGTGTCGGCCTGGGCGTCGATAGGGGTGCTCACTACTGCCTCGTCCCTGTATTCAACATCGTTGTCGTTCTCTCCTCGCATGCTAGAAGGCGAACAGGTGAACGAAAAACCGGCGTCAGTATGGACTAGACAACTTGGCCGCGGCGATGGGCGGACCTGCGTTTGCGTGCGACTCGGCCAGATGCGAGCGTCATCGGGCAGTCCTGGGTTTGCCGTTCGTCACAACGGGCGGTAATCGGCGACTGCGGACGGTAAACTGAACATCGGTGTGCCGGGAAGTCTGGTCGGCGGGAGAGCCGCCGTCCCCCCAAGGAGTTTTTCGTGACCCCAGCCCGCGCCGTCGCCGAATTCGCCCGTTTCCTGCGCACGGAAACCACTGGCGGGCTGATCCTGCTCGCCGCCACCGCGGTCGCCCTGGTCTGGGCCAACTCGCCGCTCGCGCCCGCTTACGAGGCATTGCGCGACTTCCGGCTCGGCCCGGAATTCCTGCACCTCAACCTCACCCTCGGCGACTGGGCGAAGGACGGCCTGCTCGCGCTGTTCTTCTTCGTCGCGGGACTTGAGCTCAAACGAGAACTGGTGGTCGGCGAGCTGTCCCGGTGGCGGCAGGCGGTGCTTCCGGTGATCGCCGCGGTCGGCGGGATGGTCGTGCCCGCGGTGCTCGCACTCTCCATCGCCTGGGGCACGCCCGGCGTCGACCGGGCGTGGGCGATCCCGGTGGCCACGGACATCGCGTTCGCGCTCGGCGTGCTCGCGCTGACCGCCTCGAACCTGCCGAGCAGCGCGCGGGTCTTCCTGCTTTCCCTTGCCGTGGTGGACGACCTCGGCGCGATCCTCGTCATCGCGATCCTCTTCACCAGCAGTTTCAACCTGATCGCGGCGGCGGTCGCGGTGGTCGCGCTCGGGCTTTACGCCTTCCTGCAGCACAAGCGCGTCCGGACGCCGTGGCTGTACGTGCCGATCGCGCTGATCACCTGGGTCGCGGTGCATTCGGCGGGCATCCACGCGACGATCGCCGGCGTCGCGCTCGGGCTGCTCACTCGCGTCCGCGAGGACGAGGGCGAGGAGGAAGCACCCGCGGTCCGGCTCGAGCACCGCTTGCAGCCGTGGTCAGCGGCGGTCGCGGTGCCGGTGTTCGCCTTGTTCGCCGCGGGGATTTCGGTGAACGGCGACGCGCTGTCGACGGTTTTCACCACCGCGTTGCCGCTGGCTGTCCTCATCGGACTGGTCGTCGGGAAGTTCGTCGGCATCTTCGGGGCGAGCCTGCTGGCGGTGAAGCTGCACGTCGCGGAAAAGCCCAGCGGGATGAGCTGGCGAGACGTGGCCGCGCTGTCCGTTCTCGGCGGCGTCGGGTTCACCGTCAGCCTGCTGATCGCCGAACTCGCCCTGCCCGCCGAAGCGGCTGAAGTGGCCAAAGCGGCGGTCTTGATCGCCTCGGCGATCGCCTCGCTGGCGGCGGCCGTGCTGCTCCTGCGGCGCAGCCGGGTACACGCGAAGGCGGGTTGATCCCGACACTCCCGCCGGTCCGTCGCGCCTCGAATACGGTCACGTGGCACGATGACCCAGTGAGCAGCCCCAAACACGAGCGCACCAGCCCCGACGGCGTGGGGGCCGTGCCGTACCTGCCCCTGTCCAGCGACGAGGAAGCCGCGGCGAGCGAGCAGTCCATCGGCAAGCTCGTCGGCGACGCCACCCAGCACCTGTCGACGCTGGTCCGCGCCGAAATCGAGCTGGCGAAAGCCGAGCTGGCGCAGGAAGCGAAGAAGGCGCTCAAGGGGACGGTCTTCTTCCTGATCGCCCTCACCGTCTTTCTGTACAGCACCTTCTTCCTGTTCCTGCTGATCGCCGAGGGTCTGTCGGACTGGTGGGGCATCCGCTGGCCCGCGTTCGCGACGGTGTTCGGCCTGATGCTGGTCACCGTGGGCGCGACCGCGTTCCTCGGCTGGCGCAAGGTGAAGAAGCTGCGCGCGCCGGAACGCACGATCAGCAGCGTCAAGGAGACGGCCGATGCGTTCAAGCGCAAGCCGGTCGAAGACGACGACCTGCCCTCGACGCAGGGCTGACGCCAGCCCGCGCGCCGGTGGTGGAGCTGACGCCGGACCCGTCGAGCGTGCGGGTCGACGGGCCGTGGACGCATCGCGACGTCTCGGCCAACGGCATCCGCCTGCACGTAGCCGAATGCGGCGAGGGCCCGTTAGTGCTGCTCCTGCACGGGTTCGCGGGTTTCTGGTGGACCTGGCGACACCAGCTGCCCGCACTGGCCGACGCCGGTTTCCGCGCGGTAGCGGTAGATCTGCGCGGCTACGGCGACTCGGACAAACCCCCGCGCGGCTATGACGCGTGGACCCTGGCAGGCGACGTAGGCGGCCTGATCAAGACCCTGGGCGCCCGCCGGGCACACCTGGTCGGCCACGCCTGGGGCGGCATGCTCGCCTGGACAGTCGCCGCCCTGCACCCGCGCCTCGTGTCGTCCGTGACCGCGATCGGCGCCGCACACCCGCTCGCGTTCAAGTCCGCGGTGAAGCGCGCCAGCAGCCAGATCCGCGCGGCAGGCCACCTTTTTCGCTTCCAGGTCCCGATGGCCCCGGAAAAATGGCTGGTCCGCGACAACGCGGCGGCAGTGGAAGAATTGTTCGCCAAGTGGTCCGGCGAGACCTGGCGGTCCTCTTCGGACTTCGCCGAGACGATGCCGCCGTTCCGCCAAGCCATGCTGGTCCCAGGCGTCGCCCACTCCGCACTGGAGTACTACCGCTGGGCCTTCCGCGCCCAGTTCCGAGGCGAAGGCCGACGCTTCACCGACGCAGTCAACGCCCGCATCACCGCCCCCGTACTGCAGTTGCACGGCGCGGACGACACCTGCATCCTCCCGGAAACCGCACTGGCGTCAGTCCACTGGGCAGGCCCCCACAGCGAACCAAAACTCTGGCCAGGCATCGGCCACTTCCCCCAGCTAGAAGACCCAGACCGAGTAACAAAGTCCGTTGTGGACTTCATCCAAGGTACGTGAAGGGAACCCTCACGTAACCAGATTCCCTCAGGGTTCCCCTCACGGCCCACGACGGTCCGTGAGGGGCCCCTTCACGGACTTGGATTCCCTCAAGGAGCCCTTCACGGACCACCCCGCTGCCTCCAGCGATGCCCCACCCGCAAACCGCAGCCAGCGCACCCGCTACGAGCGGTCCAGCCGCAACCGGTGCACCCAACGAGCGAGGCACCCACACCTCCCCCGCACCCCGATACGAAGCTCATCTGCGGTCGGTGGGTGCTTGTCAAGGCATCTTTCCCGCCTTGACAAGCACCCACCGACCGTCAGCACAATCAAGCTTCGGGGTGCCCCACGCAACCCCTCAAGGCAATGTCGCCGCCAGGCGACGAGCCGAGGCAGTGTCAACTAGCGCAAGCCCCAGTCCCCACCCGAGCAGTCTGCGACGAAGCAGCATCAACCTCACTGCGAACCTGATCCGCGGTCAACGTAAACCCGGTATCCGGATCCTCCACCGCAGCCCCGAAAACCACGCCAATAACGTCCCCATCAGGCGTAATCATCGGCCCGCCAGAGTTCCCACTCCGCACCGTCCCCCGAACCGTAAACACATCCCGCTGCACAGTACGAGAGTCATAAATATCCGGCCCACGCAAGTTAATCCGCCCCCGAACCCGAGCCGGAGTAGCCGTATAGGGCCCATCCAACGGATACCCCAACACCACAGCATTATCCCCAGCCCGAGCAGTCTGCGGCGCAAACGGCAACACCGGCGCCTTCAACCCAGGCACCGCCAACACCGCAATATCAACCTCCGGATTGAAGTAAACAACCCGAGCCCGATAATCCCCCGAAGTCGACTCAATCCCGACCTCGTCAGTCCCCGCCACCACATGCGCATTGGTCATAACCCGCTGCGGCGCAACCACAAACCCACTGCCCTCAAGCGCCCGAGAACAAGAAGGCGCGTTCCCCCGAATCTTCACCACACTGGGATGCACCCGCTTAGCCACAGCGGACACATTGAGCGAAGTATCCGGCGGCGGCGTATCCGCCGAAGGCGCCTTCTCAAACGGCGACAACGCAGACGGAAACCCAGACGCGTCAAGCAACTTCCGCAGATCACTGGGAAGCCCCTGCGCCTCAGCAGGCATCAGGTCGTTGACCTCACCCAGCACGACCGACGAGTTGATCGACTTAGCCAACCCGGGAATCGCCGACACCGTAGTCAACGGATTAGCGACCAGCCAAGCGACCACGAACACCGCGGCCGCCTGCAAGATCGCACCGAGCGTCTTGTCGATGCCGGAAAGCTTGTCCGGATTGATCTTCTGCCGCAGCTTCCGCCCGACCCACACGCCGAGCGTCTCGCCGAGCACGATCAGGAACACGACCACCGCGAACGCGAAAGCCACCTTGGCGACCGGACTGTCGAAAAGGCTGATCACGAACGGCGCCAGCTTCACCCCGGCCACCGCGCCCAGCGCGACGCCCACGAGCGCGGGCAGCGCGACGATCACGCCCTGGAACGCACCGGAAACCGCGGCCATGACCGCGAGCAGCAGGACGACGACATCGACCCAGTTCACCGCGCCGTCACTCCTCGATAGAACCGTCCCGGGCCGCCGACCGGCCCTGATGTTCGGCCCACGCTACGTCAAGCTCGCGCACATCGCCGGTGTCCCACTCCCGTTCCCAGCCGCCGAGCGAGAGCAGCACGGACAGCAGACCGGCGGTGAAACCCCAGACGAACAGGCCGTCGACGGTGAACGCCGGACCTCGCCACGACGCGTCGCCGCGGCGCACGGTGAACCGGTTGGCCGGGTCGGCGAGGTCGGCCAGCGACACCCGCGCGACCGCCGCCGTCTCGGCCGGATCGACCGCGCGCACCGGCGACGGGGTGTGCCAATGCGCCAGCACCGGCGTCACCGCGAACCTCGACACCGGCACGAACAGCTCTGGCAGCACCGCGACCGGCAGGATCCCCGACGGGTCGACGCCGGTCTCCTCCTCGGCCTCGCGCAGCGCCGTGCCGACCGGGCCGTCGTCGCCGTCCTCCGCGCCGCCGCCGGGGAACGAAACCTGCCCGGCGTGCGAGCCGAGCGTGTCCGCCCGCCGCTGCAACAGGACGTCCGGACCGTCTCCGCCGGGCCGTTCGCCGAAGAGAATGAGCACCGCGGCGGCGCGGGTGAGCAGGTCTTCCGGCGGGCTGAACCGGGTGAACGTGCGGCTGTCGACCTCGCCGGACACCTTCACCAGCGGCCGCAGCCATTCCGGCACGGCTTCGGGTTCGACGAGCGGTCCGGTGGTCATGAGTAGTCCTTCACAGCAGCGCGCACCTGGTCAGTGTTGTCGAACACCCGCGGGTTCGCGATGAACCGGACCTGGCCGTCCGCGGTGACCAGGTACGACGCGGGCAGCGACGAGGGCACCTTGAGCGCGGTGCGGATGGGACCGGTCTGGCCGTCGCCGTCGTAGAGCGACGGCAGGTGCACGCCGAGTCGCTGGAACAGGCCGAGCCCGTCCGAAGCCGGGCTCGCGACCTGCACGCCGACCACGCGCACCGCACCCGGCTCGGCGGCGTACCGCTGCAGCACCGGCAGTTCGGTGCGGCACGGCTGGCACCACGACGCCCACACGTTGACCAGCACCGGACCGCCGCCGAGGACCTTGCCGACGTCCACCCTGGACCCGTCGCCGAGGCAGTCCGCCTCGATCCCGGACAGCTGGCCGACCGCCTTCGCCGCGGCGGGCGGACAAGCCTGGAGCTTCGCCGCCGCGCGCGCCGCGGTGAGGTCGCCGGACGCGGGCGGCGCGGCCGTCGAATCGCCGCCGCGCAGCGTCAGGACGGCGACCAACGCGGCCACCGCCAGCACCGCGACCCCGAGCGCCCATTTGGTGACTGCAGTCACCCGCGCGCCGCCAGCTCGAGAATGTGGTCCCTCTCCGGGCCCTTGACCAGTTTCGCGGCCACCTCGAACTCGGTGGGCCCGGTGCCGAACGACGGGCAGTCCTTGCGCAGCGGGCACGCGCCGCAGGCCGGTTTCCGTGCGTGGCACACGCGGCGGCCGTGGAAAATCACGCGGTGGGACAGCATCGTCCACTCTTTCCGCGGGATCAGCTCGCCGACCGCGTGTTCGACCTTGACCGGATCCTCTTCAGCGGTCCAGCCCCAACGCCGCACGAGGCGGCCGAAGTGAGTGTCCACTGTGATTCCCGGCACGTCGAAAGCGTTGCCGAGCACGACATTCGCGGTCTTGCGGCCGACGCCGGGCAGCGTGACGAGCTCGTCCAGTTTCTTCGGCACCTCGCCGTCGTAGCGCTCCACGAGCGCCGCGCCGAGACCCATCAGCGAATTCGCCTTCGCCCGGAAAAACCCGGTCGTGCGCAGGTATTCCTCGAGTTCGGAACGCTCGGCCCCGGCGTAATCGGCCGCGGTGCGGTACTTCGCGAACAACGCGGGCGTGACCAGGTTCACCCGCACGTCCGTGGTCTGCGCCGACAACACGACCGCGACCAGCAGTTCCAGCGGATTCGTGAAGTCCAGCTCGGCCTTCGCGTCCGGATAAACCTCGTCGAGGCAACGTTTCATCCGCCGGGCGCGTCTCACGAGAGCGAGCCGGCTTTCTTCGCGGTCCGCGCGGGGCCCGTTCGGGACAACAGGGGGCACCCCGATAGCCTACGGGCGAGTCGGACGAGCCGGTCGGGAGCATCCGCCGGTGGACGGCCGAACCGCCAGAGCACCACCTCTGCGGGCCGCGCGTCCGCCCTGAGCGAGGATCTGGAGATCCATGACCGAGTGCGTCACCGAAAACAGCGGAGCTGTGGCATGACCGTGTGGTTCGTGATCTTGGTCCCGCTGGTGATCATGTTCTTCGCGTTGTTCATGGAGCGGGTCGAGAGCAGGCTCAAGCACGTCGCGGTTCAGGAGAACGAGGTCGAGGAGTTCCTGGAGCAGGCCCAGCCCAACGAGGTCAGGGCCCTGTACGGGCACGGGATCGGCCGCGCGCTCGAGCTGTTCCGGCTCCGCAGGCTCGGCGGACGGGCAGCCAGGCTACGCGCGCGCAAGGTGCGGAGTTAGGCTGCTCAGTCGGACGTGATCGTTCCAGGCAGCCGCGCCGGGCGCGGCGAGCTGACGAGCGATCTGCCCGACACGCCCTAGACTGACGCGAAAGTGATCGGCGACACTGCCTTCGACCTGCGAAGGAAGTGATCGTTTCTCGACGAGGAGGCACCCGAGGTGGACGAAACCCTGGCCCGTGCGGGCATTTTCCAGGGTGTGGAGCCGGCAGCGGCGGAGGCGCTGGCCCAGACCTTGGAATCCGTGGAGTTCCCCCGCGGCCATGTCATCTTCAACGAGGGCGAGCCGGGCGACCGGCTGTACATCATCCAGTCCGGCAAGGTGAAGATCGGCCGCAAGTCCCCGGACGGCCGCGAGAACCTGCTGTGGATCGCCGGTCCGTCCGACATGTTCGGCGAACTGTCCATCTTCGACCCCGGCCCGCGCACGTCCGGCGCCACGACGGTCACCGAGGTCCGCGCGGTCACCATGGACCGCCCGGCGCTGCGGCAGTGGATCGCCACCCGCCCGGAGATCGCCGAGCAGCTGCTGCGCGTCGTCGCGCGCCGCCTGCGCCGCACGAACAACATGGTCGCGGAGCTGATCTTCACCGACGTCCCCGGCCGCGTGGCCCGTGCGCTGCTGCAGCTGGCGCAGCGCTTCGGCAGCCAGGAGGCGGGCCTGCTGCGGGTCACGCACGACCTGACGCAGGAAGAGATCGCCCAGTACGTCGGCGCGTCCCGCGAGACCGTCAACAAGGCGCTCGCCGACTTCGCGCACCGCGGCTGGCTGCGGCTCGAGGGCAAGAGCGTGCTGATCCTCGACCCGGAGCGGCTCGCTCGCCGCGCCCGCTGATCTTCCCCCGAGTGGGTTAATCCGCACGGGTTTTTCGAAGGCCACCTCCTACTGGGGGTGGCCTTCGTGCGTGCGTACCGGACTATCCCCCACAAGAGCGGCATTCCGCTCCGGTCCCGTGTCGCCGCCGGCTTCGGCCGGTCCGGCCGGGAAAATGACAAGGAGCCGGGCGCCACCCCCGACGTGGCGCACCGGCTCCTCGCCTGCGCACGGATCATCCCCCGACGACCCGCGCTCCCCGCCCTCCGGACCAGGCCCCGACCCATATGCCGGAGGGAGCTGGGTGCTGCAGTGCTGTCCAGCCCGTAATGGGCTGTCGTTCAACCATCACGGCCAAAACTCACGAATTCAAGGCCATTCACCCTCAAGGACGCCAAGACCGCGTCTTCGTTGCACGAGTTCACGAAGAATCCAGCTGGTGTTATCGGATCGAGACCTTTAGGTCACGCAACCGGGCTGCCACCGCCGCCGGAGCGGGCTGCTCAGCGATCTGGGCGGCCAGCGCCGCCGCGGACGCCCGGTAGGCCGGACCCGCGAGCACCGTCTGGACCGCATCGAGGATTCCGTCGCCGGAGTCGACCGCGATTCCGGCTTCCGCGGCCTGGATCTGCGCGGCGACCTCGAAATGATCAGTCGCCAACGGCAGGACCACCAGCGGCACGCCGTGCGCGAGCGCGCCTAGGACGGTCGCCGAGCCGCCGTGGCAGACCACCGCGTCGACAGCGGGCAGGAGCTGCGTCTGCGGCACGAACTGCTCGATCCGCACGTGGTCCGGCTGCTGTCCGAACCGGCCGACGTCGCCGTCCCGGCCGATCGTCGCCACGACGTTCACCGGCTCGTCGCGCAGCGCGGCCACCATTCCCTCCAGTACGCCGGGTCGCGCGTTGTGGGTGGTGCCGAGGGTGACGTAGACGGTCCGGTCGTAGGGCAGCCCGTCGAGGACTGCCGGGCGCGGACCGGGCGTCGGCGTCACGCCAGCGGGCTGGAGCGGCCAGCGCGTCGGGTACTCCCAGGCGACGTCAGGCGGGATCAATCCCGTCGGCCAGAAGTCCAGGTACGGCACGGCGTCGCGCGGCGGCAGCTGGTCGAGCCCGCGTTCGCGGACCAGACCGTTCGCGACTTCCCAGGCCCGCTCCATCGTCGCGGCGGACTTCGGCGGCCCGATCGCGTGCATCGCGTACGGCACGCCGGACAGGCACGCAGCCATCACAGCCGCGCGTTCGGCGAGGTTGGCGATGACGAGATCCGGCCGCCAGTCGCGGACGAACTCGACCATGGCGTCGAGCCGCGCAGCCGCGCCGAGCCCGACCATGTATTCGGCGACCAGGTGGGACAGCCGCTCGTCGGCGGTCATCCCGGCCATCTCCTCGCGAGCCCGCTGCCACATCGAAGCCGCGGCGGCGGGGTCGCTCGGCTGCCCCACCGACACCGCCTGCAGGCCGGTGTTTTCCAAGTACTGAACGGCTTCCGGACCGGTCACGAACGCGACCTCGTCCCCAGCGGCGCGGGCCGCCTTGGCGAGCGGAAGCATCGGCGCGAGATGGCTGTACCCAGCTCCGGAGGAGAACATCAGCCGCATCGCGCGAGCGTACTGACTTACCCGATCGGGCGTGACCAAGATGACCGGGAAATTACTGGTACCTCCGTACCAATTTCGCCATACTAGTACGCGTGTCCCAGTCTGCCCGCTCCGAAGGCCGCACCACGCTCGCCGACTACCGCGCCGCGCTGACCGCCCCTGGCTCGCGCGGCCCGGTGATCGCGTCGATCCTCGCCCGGCTCCCGATCGCGATGATCGGCATTTCCGCGCTGCTGTACGTGCAGCGCGAAACCGGTTCGTTCGCCGCCGCCGGGCTGGTCTCCGCGAGCTCGCTCGCCGGGGTCTCGGTGGGCGCGGTGGTGCAGGGCAGGCTGATCGACCGGTTCGGGCCGAGCCGTCCGCTGCTGGTCGTCGCCGCGGTGTTCGCGCTGTCGATGGCGTCGCTCGCGATCGCGATCGAGGCGCACCTGCCGACGTTCGTGCTGATCCCGCTGGCCGCCGCGACCGGGCTTTCGGAGCCGATGGTCGGCTCGGCGTCGCGGGCGCTGTGGACAAAAATCCTGCCGGAGGGACCGGCGCGCAACGCCGCGCTGTCCTATGAGGCGATCAGCATGGAGGTCTTCTTCATCCTCGGCCCCGGCATCGCGGGCCTGCTGATCACCGCGCCGTGGGCGGGCACCGGCATGGTCGTCGGCGCGATCACCATGGTCACCGGCGCGGTGCTGTTCGCGCTGAACCCGACCGTGCGCGCGTGGGGTCCGGCCCCGAAGGCGAAGACGCCGCTGCTCGGCGCGCTGGCCAGCCCCGGAATGCGGACGCTCGCGCTGGCCGCGCTCGGTTTCGGCATGGTGATCGGGTTCGTGGAGGTCGCCGTGCCCGCCGCCGCGACGGAATCCGGGCACCCCTCGCTCAGCGGTTTGCTGCTGTCCGCGTGGTCGTTGAGTTCGGTGGCGTTCGGCGTGGCCTACAGCCTGCACCCGTGGCCGCGCCGCCTGGGCCTGCGCCTGCCGATCCTGCTGGGCGGCTTCGGTGCTTTCGTTGCCCTGCTTGCGCTTCCGTCGAGCCTGTGGGCCCTGGCTCTGCTGATGCTGCTGGCCGGCGCGATGATCACTCCCCAGTCGACGACCCACTCCGCGGCCATCGAGGTCGTCGCCCCGCGCGGCACCGCGGCAGAGGCATTCGGCTGGGTCCTCACGGCGGTGACGCTGGGACTAGCGGCAGGCCAGTCAGTGAGCGGCTACCTGGTCGAACATTCCGGGACGGCTGCGGCTTTCCTAGCGGCTGGCGTGGCGGGTGTCGCACTGGCCGTGGTGGTGTGGCTGCTGCGCGGGACTGTGCGGGCTGCTTCGCCTTCGGTGGCGGATGGAGAGCTGGTCGGGGCAGCGCACTAGCCGTCTTTCAGCACTGTCCGTGTTCTCTCGACAGTAGCGCGTTTCCGCAGCTCAACGGCCTTGGTCGCGGTTATTGTCGGTGGTCGCCGCTACTTTGCGTGGCATGGATCTCACCTCCTTCGTACGGCCGCTGGCAGCGGCCGTCACCGCAGCGGCCCGGCTCCTGTCGAGGCAAGCCCGCTTGCGCTTGCGAGCGAGCGCAGACGGGTTAGTCGTGTCCGGCAACGACCGCGACCTGGCCGTCCAGCTGTCCTGCCCGGCGACCACGCATGTGGACGGCGAGGTCGTAGTGCCAGCCGCGCCGTTCGCCGAAACGGTCCGGATGCTGGACGTCGACCAGGTTCGGCTGGCCGTCGAAGGAACCCGGCTCGCGATCCGAACGGACCAGGCCCGCTTCGCCCTGCCCCTGCTGGACCGCGACCTGCTCCCCGAACCAGCACCGCCGCCCTTACTGTCCAAAGTAGACGGAACAGCCCTCGGCGAAGCTCTGCGCACCGTCGCCGGCACCGCCGCGAAGGACGATCCGCTCCCGGTATTCACCGGCGTACGCGTGCAGTCGATGGACGGCGAACTATGCCTAACGGCGTGCGACCGCTACCGAATGGCCGTGGCCCGCTTGCCGCTGCGGGAGGTTCGCGAGCCCATCGACGTCCTCGTCCCAGCCGCTTTGCTGACCGAAGCCGCCCGCCACAGCACCGGCGCGATGGGCCTGCACGCCGACCACGGTCACTTCGCGCTGAGCTGGCCAGGCGGCACTGTCACGACGGCGGTGCTTGACGCGGGCTTCCTGTCCGCAGACTCGATCCCGTCCGACGCGGTCGACACGGAAGTCGAGGTAGGCGCCGACGAACTGGCCGCAGCCATCCGCCGAGTCGGCGTCTACTCCGAGGACCGCCGAGTCCTGACCCTGGAAGTCGGCGACGCCCACCTCCGCCTGTCCAGCGCACGGCAAGACACCGGCGAGGCAGAGGAACTCCTGAAGGCAAACGTTTGCGGCGGCCGAACGTCGCCGTCCTTCCAAGCCCGGTACCTCCTGGACGCACTCGCCCCGTTCTCCGGAGAACGAATACGCCTGGCCATCCAGCCTGGGCTGCGAGCGTGCGTCCTGACTCCGGCGGATACAGAGGGACGGGAGGTGAGCTTGAGGTACTACTTGATGCCGATGCTGCGTCGATAACCGCGTTCTCGGTCGCGGCGGTTCTGGCTGCGGCCGGAACGGCAGCAAGCGGCAACGAGCTACCCGCAGACCTCGTGCCCCGCGGATCCACCGGGAGCCGGTGCGGTGCGCCCGCAGCACGGCCCGGACGAACAAGCCCGGAGAAGCGAGCCCGTGGAACGTCCGGGAACCGCCCTCAGGCAGCCGTCTCGGCGGCCACCGCGGCCTTGACCTCGTCGAAAGTCGGGTTCACCAGCGCGGTCGACCCTACGATCACCGTGGGCACCGTCTCGTTGCCGTTCGCTACCTCGCGCACTCGTTCAGCCGCGCCCGGTTCTTCCCAGATGTTGATTTCCCTTACCGGCAAACCGCTTTCCAGCAGGGGGCGGCGCAGCGCTGAGCAGAAGCCGCAGCCTGGGCGCCAGTAGAACTCGACCTCGACGTTGCTCATTGTCCGTCCTCCGAAGACGCCCGTAGATACTCCAGTTGTGCGCGCACGCTCGCCTCGGCTGGTGCCCACAGCGCGCGGTCGACGTCTGCGTAGACCACCTCGACCACTTGCCGCGGCGTTGCGTCTTCGCCGAGCGTTCGCAAGGCGGAACGCACCTGATCCAGGCGCTGTTCCCGGTGCTCCAAATACTCCCGCGCGGTGGCGGGCAGATCCGGCAGCTCCGGGCCGTGGCCGGGCAGGCCTGGGGTGCCGGCCGGGAGTGCGATCAGTTTGCGCAGCGAGCGGAGGTAATCGCCGAGGTCGTGCAGGACCGTCGTGCCTCGGCCGAGGATCGTGTCTCCGGTCAGGATCTGGCCTCCGACCAGCAGCGACACCGAATCGTCGGTGTGGCCGGGGGTGTGCAGGACGGTGAAGTCAAGGCCGCCCGCCGAGAAGGAGTCGCCGTCGGCGAACGCGGGTGCGCCGATGCAGAGGGAAGCGTCGAAGGAACGCACCGGCGCGCCGGTTTTCGAAGCGAACCAGGGGGCTCCTTCGGCGTGATCCGGGTGATGGTGGGTCAGCAGGATCAGCTCGACCGGACCGACGGCGGCAAGCTTCTCCAGGTGCTCCAGATCGTGGTAGCCGGGGTCGACGACCACGGCGGCCGCGGCGTCGCCACCGCGCAGCACCCACGTGTTGGTGCCCTCCAGGGTCATCGTCGAAGGATTGTTTTCCAGCAGCACCGACGCGGTTTCGGAAACACGGCGCAGCACGCCATAAGCGGGAGCGGTCACTCAGGACTCCGAAGTATCGAGGACAACGCGGATGTTCTCGCCGTCCCGGACCAGGGTCGGCACAGTCTTCACGATCTCGCGCGGCTCGGCGAGCACCGCATCGGCCTGCGAGAACTCGGCGAGTTCGACGAGCGTCAGCCACGTCGGCGGCATCAACGCGCGACGGCCTTCGCGCGCGTCCGCGACTGCCTCGGCGGGCGGTTGCCAGCCGGCGGCAGCGGCTTCCGAGGTCGCGCCGTCCGCGCGCTGGCCTTCAGGCAGCTTCGCGACGAAGAAGCGGGTGTCGTATCTACGCTGTTCTTGCGGCGGCGTGACCCAGTGCGCGTACGGGTGCAGCAGGTCCGCGCGCAACGTGAGACCGGCGTCGGCGAGGAAACCGGCGAGCGAGATTTCCCGTGATTCCAACGCTTTCCGCGCTTCGTGGTACGGCGTGACGTCGGCGACGACCGCGTCCTCGGTCCCGGCCAGCAGCACGCCGGACTCCTCGAACGTCTCCCGAACCGCGGCACAAACGAGAGCGCGGGCGAGGCTTTCGTCGCAGGTGAACTGCTCGGCCCACCACGACGGCGGCGGCCCGGCCCACGCCACGGAGGCGTCGGCGTCGCGCGGATCGACCCCGCCGCCAGGGAACACCGTCATCCCGCCGGCGAACGCCATGCCCATGACGCGGTGCTGGAGGAAGACCTCCACGCCGTCCGAAACGTCCCGCAGCAGGATCACCGTGGCGGCGTCCTTCGGGGTCGCCGGCGGGCCATCCGCGTTGTCCCGGATCGCGATGCCGGGACGGGCGGGGATGTCGAAAACGAATTCACGCGGCCGTTCCACCCGGGCAACATACCTCGCAATCCGTACGCGTCGCGGATTACTTGTGTCACCTCGCGGCAGGAACCCGCACGGACTCGGAGTCGCTCAGGGCGGACTTCCCGAACCGCAACCCGAGCCAGCCCAGAACCGCCGTCGCGCGCGTCCGGTCGGCCGAAAGCCGTGAAGGGCTCCTTGCGGGAATCTGCTTCCCTCAAGGAGCCCTTCACGGAACAACAAGGGGCTCAGGACCAGTGCTGGTCCCCGCCGGAACGGGACGCGCCGTTGAGCCGCAATCGGGCAGCCTCGGCACGCTCGCGCTCAGCCAGTTCCTCGTGCAGCTCGCGCAGCAGCGCGCGGTCGCGTTCGGACAGGCTCGGATCGTCCAGATCCAGCGCGGGCAGCTCGACCACCTCGTGCATGCTCGGCTTGCCCGCGGCGATCTCGCGGCCCTTCTCCGGGTCCTCGGCCAGCGCGCGCCGCAGCTGCGCCACCTCGGACGGAGTCAGGTCCGACGTGCGCTCGGCACGCGTCTCCGACCCGGCCGTCCTCGGCCGCTCCGAAGACGCGGCGGGCTCGGCCGCCGGCTCCGGCATCGAAACCGGCTGTGCGGGCACGGCCTGCACGATCGGCACCACCGGCGCGACCGGCACCACCGGCTCGGCGGCGGCTACCGGTTCCGGTTCGGGCTGACGGTGCCCGTGCCGGCTCGGCGCTTCCGAGACCGGTTCGGGGACCGGAGCCGAAGCGGGCGCCGGGGCGCTGCGCTGCGGCGTCGGTTCCGGCCGGTAGTCCGGGGCCGAATGCGTGCTGCCGGTGACCCACACCGGGCTCGCGACGGCACCCGCGGCCTGGTGGTAATCCGACTGCGGGATCCCCGGACCGCTCACCTCCACGACCGAGCGGATGCCAGCCCGGCGCAGCGCGGTGTCGACCCGGAACGCGACCGCGGGCGGGTTGCCCTCGGGGCCGAGTTCGACCAGCACGACCCGCTGCGGCAGCGCGCCCGGCACGCTGCCCGCCGGCGTGTTGCGCCACACCGCGTGCACGGAACGCACGTCGGGCAGCACCTGCAAGGTCCGGTCGAGCGCCTCGGCGAGACCGAACTCCGGCTGGTTGTCGCCCGTGAACCGGTGCGTGTGCATCGGCTCGTGGTCGGTGACCAGCAGGTCGTTCGCGAGCGTCGCGTCCGACCGGCTCATCTCGAGCACCAGCGCCAGCTCGCGCTGTTCGGCCTCGCTCACCGCGATCCGGCCCGCGATCAACGTGCCGGTGGTGAGTTCCACCGCCTCGTCGATGTGGGCACGGGCGATCAGTTCCCGCGCTTCGGTGAGCGCGCTGTCGTCGATGCGGCCCGCCAGGGCCAGCAACAAGTTATGCAGGCGCAGGGGCACCGAGAACCCGTCCATCGGGCCGTCGTGAACCTCCACCATGGCTCTGCTCCTCCCAGCTCGCCTGGCGGCAACGAGCGTTAAGCGGCGACAAGTCGATGACCGGCGCCCGCGGCGCCTACGCAGACCAGCTCGGACTCGGCGAGCGCGGCCCGGTGGTACCCGGGAAGGTCGAAGCGCGGCGGGATGACCTCGACACTCGGTTCCTCGTCCCCCATGACCCGCAGCACCCGCTGCAGTTCACCGGTGAGCCGGGGCTGACCCGCGGTCGCCGTCACCAGCAGGACTCGCTTCGCCCCGCCCTCGCCGGAAGCGCCGAGGCGCCGCCAGCTCTGCCGTACTTCCCCCACATCCGCGCGTCCACGCAACGTCGCGTGGAGCAAGACGGACACAGAGTCGACGGAGTTCACCCATTCGGGCGCACTCTGCGTGAATGTGTACCTGGTCTCGGTGACGTCGTCTACCCCCAGGGTGGAACTCACCTGGTGCCAGTCGGCGCCGTGCGGGATCAGACCGGCCACGAGCAGGCGGTACTCCGCCTGGTCCAAATCGATCCTGTGCTTGAGCAAAGACCTCGGCAGGGTCCGCGCGAGCGTCCCCATCGCGCCTTCGCCGAGCCAGTCGCGGAACCGCCACAACAGCTGGTCCGGCGTGCGGCCGGCGAGCCGCAGCAGCAGTTCGTGCAGGGACTGTTCGATGTCAGGATCCATCACTTCACCTCCACGATCAGTTCGACTTCCACCGGCGACGCGATCGGAAGCTCCGCGACGCCGACGGCCGAACGAGCGTGCACCCCGGCGTCGCCGAAGATCTCGCCGAGCAGTTCGGACGCGCCGTTCACGACCGCGGGCTGGCCGGTGAAGCCTTCCGCGGAGGCGACGAAACCGACCACCTTGACAATCCGGACAACAGAGTCGATGCCGACGAGGGCGTGCACCGCGGCGAGCGCGTTCAGCGTCGCCGTGCGGGCGTGGCCCTTGGCTTCCTCCGGGCTGACCTCGCCGCCGACCTTCCCGGTCGCGGCGAGCGCGCCGTCGACGAAGGGCAGCTGGCCGGAGGTGTAGACGTGCGAGCCGGAGCGCACGGCCGGCACATACGCGGCCAGCGGTGCGGCGACTCCGGGCAGTTCGATGCCGAGCTCGGCGAGCCGGTCGCTCCAGGTCAACGCCGCCCCCTCAGCTCTTCGGCCGCTTCAGGTACGCGACGTGCTGTTCGCCGCTCGGGTTGGGCAGCACGGTCACCAGCTCCCAGCCGTCCTCGCCCCACTGGTCGAGGATCTGCTTCGTAGCGTGGATCAGCAGCGGGACGGTGGCGTACTCCCATTTGGTCGCACTCATGACTCGGGAGCGTAACCAAGCGGGCAAGGCCCCTCCGGACCGCCGCCGCCGAAAGCCCGTCACCCGTCCAGGGGAGCGCCTGGTAGGCCGGGTGAGTGTGGGTCAGTTCACATCCGAACGTCGCTCGCTAGCGTGGGCGCGTGGAGACCTGGCGGATCGTCGCGACCGTGCTGCTCGCCGTGGCCGGGGTGCCGCTCGCGCTGGCCGTGATGGCCAAAACGCGGGACCGGGTGAACGATTCGGGCCAGGTGGCGATCGCCGGGGCGGTCACCCTCACCGGGCTGATCGTGGTGGCAGTGCTCACGCTGACCGTGCTGCCCGGCGTGGTGACCTGGATCGTCGTCGCGGCGGTCGCCGCTGCGGTCAGCGTCATGATGCTGGCCAGCTGAGCACCGGTTTAGTGTTGAGGATGTGACCACACCCTCCGCCGGCTGGACCGACGAGCTCGCCAGGGCCCGGCTGCACTTCGTCACCGGCAAGGGCGGAACCGGCAAGACCACGCTCGCCGCGGCGCTGGGTCTCGCACTCGCCCGCAATGGCCGCCGGGTGCTCTTGATCGAGGTCGAGGGACGGCAAGGCATCGCACAGCTTTTCGACACCGAACCGCTGCCGTACGCGGAACAGCGGATCGCGTCGGTCCCGGGCGGCGGCGAACTGCGCGCGCTGCACATCGACGTCGAAGCGGCGCTGCTCGAGTACTTCGAGATGTTCTACAACCTCGGTTTCGCCGGGCGGACGCTGCGCCGGATGGGGGCGATCGAGTTCGCCACCACGCTCGCGCCGGGCCTTCGCGACGTCCTGCTCACCGGGAAGATCAAGGAATGCGTCGGGCGCACCGAATCCGACGGGCGCCACACCTACGACGCGGTCGTGGTCGACGCGCCGCCGACCGGGCGCGTGGTGAAGTTCCTCGACGTCACCAAGGCCCTCACCGACCTCGCCAAGACCGGCCCGATCCGCGGCCAGGCCGACGGCGTCGTCCGGCTGCTGCATTCCGGCGAGACCGCCGTGCACCTCACCACGCTGCTGGAGGAGATGCCGGTGCGCGAGACCGTCGAAGCGGTGGCCGAGCTCGACGGGGCCGATCTGCGGCCGGGCGCCGTGCTCGTGAACCGGGTCCGTCCGCCGCGGCTGCCCGCGCGTTCGGTGACCGCGGCCGCCGACGGCCGGGTGGACGCCGACCGGGTGCGCTCCGGCCTCGCCTCGGCCGGGCTGAACCTGCCGGAGGCGACGCTCGACGCGCTCGTGGAGGAAACCGTGGAGCACGCCGTCCGGGTCGCCGCCGAGCAACGGGCCCGCGAACAGCTCGCCGAGGCCGATCTGCCGACGCTGGAGCTGCCGGACCTCACCGACGGCGTCGACGTCGCCGCGCTCTACGAACTCGCCGAAACGCTGCAGGAACAGGGGGTGCGCTGATGCCCGCCGACCCGACGCTCGACGTGGACGCCCTCCTCGACGACCCGGACAGCCGCGTGATCGTGTGCTGCGGTTCCGGCGGCGTCGGCAAGACCACCACCGCGGCGGCGCTCGCGCTGCGGGCCGCCGAACGCGGCAGGCAGACCGTGGTGCTCACGATCGACCCGGCACGCAGGCTCGCGCAGGCGCTCGGGCTGCGCGAACTGGGCAATCACCCGAAGCAGGTGCGCGTCGAGGGCTTCGAGCCCAAGGGCGAACTGTGGGCGATGATGCTCGACATGCGCCGCACGTTCGACGACATGGTGCGCGTGCACGCCGGGCCCGAGCGGGCCGAGCAGCTGCTGCAGAACCCCTTCTACCAGACCATTTCCACGTCGTTCTCCGGCACGCAGGAGTACATGGCGATGGAGAAGCTCGGCCAGCTGGCGGCGACCGACGAATGGGATCTGATCATCGTCGACACGCCGCCGAGCCGGTCCGCGCTCGACTTCCTCGACGCGCCGACCCGCCTGTCCACCGCGCTCGACGGCCGGATGATCCGGCTGCTCACCGGTCCGGCGAAGGCGGGCGGCTGGGGTCTGCGCAAGGTCGTCAGCGCCGGGTTCTCGATGTTCGCGAAGGCCGTGTCGACGATCATCGGCGGCCAGCTGCTCGCCGACGCGTCGGCGTTCATGCAGGCCTTCGACAGCATGTTCGGCGGATTCCGCGAACGCGCGCGCAAGACCGCCGAACTGCTGCGGTCCTCGGGCACGTCGTTCCTCGTGGTGGCCGCGCCGGAGCCGGACGCGCTGCGCGAGGCGTCCTACTTCGTGGAGCGGCTCGCCGGCGAATCGATGCCGCTAGCCGGGTTGGTCGCCAACCGCACGCATCCGGTGCTCGCGCCGCTGTCCGCGACCGAAGCGCTGACCGCCGCGGAGTCGGTGCAGAACGCACCGCTCGCCGAGGCCGTGCTGCGGCTGCACGCCGACCGCGTCGCGCTGGCCGAACGCGAGAACCGGCTGCTGGCGCGCTTCACCCGCGCGCATCCGGAAGTGCCGCTGACCCGGGTGCCCGCGCTCGCCGGTGACGTGCACGACCTCGAGGGCCTGCGCGACATCGGAGCAAAGCTGACGTCGTGAGCGGCTGTGCGCGAAACACAGCCGCTCACGAGCAGGTTCAGCCCGCCGCGGCGGCCAGCGCGTCCCGCTTGGCCGCTTCGAGCAGGTCGGTCCAGCTGGTCACGTCCGGACGACGGCGCAGCAGGGCGCGCCGCTCCCGTTCCGTCATCCCGCCCCAGACCCCGAAATTGATCCGGCCGTCGAGTGCCTCGGCGAGGCATTCGGTGCGGACCGGGCACCCCATGCACACGGCTTTCGCCCTGTTCTGTTCGGCGCCTCGCACGAACAACCCGTCGGGATCAGCGTCCCGGCACGAGGCATCGACCCGCCAGCCAACCTGATTGGTTTGCATACCCCCAGCTCCCTCATCTGGTGTATGGCACCAGCGAAGGCGAAGCTCCCGCTCCCACCCCCGCGAGCGTTTCCCACTGCGCCGCACGTCGGTGACGGCACCTCCCCGGTGCCGCTGCCGCCGTCCGGACCAGCCAGGCTCCCACCCGGGCTGCTCCGTCTGTCGGCATCTACGTGAGACGTTGACGGACTGTAGGGTCCCTCGGTTCCCTCCGTCGAGACCTAGCATGCATTCCGTTACCAAAGGTCACGACACGGGGGCCCGTTAATGATCGCTCGCGGGGCGCGCGGGCGTGAGGTCACGAAGGCGACACGGGGCTTCAGTACCCTGGCTTTCGTGCGCAAAACGGATGGTCTTTTCAAGCTCCTCGGCCTGTGCCTGCTGGCAGGGGTGCTGGTCGCCGGGATCATGTTCCCGGTGGTGGGCGCCGCGGGGGTCGTGTCCAACCAGGCGAGCGAAACGGTCGACAAGACGTCGTCCGACCTCGCCGACATCCCGCCGCCGCTGGTGACGACTATCACCGACTCCGGCGGCAAGCCGATCGCGACGCTGTACAAGCAGTACCGGATCCCGGTCCGCCCGGACCAGATCAACCCGGCGCTGAAGTGGGCGCTGCTGTCGGCCGAGGACAAGGCGTTCTACGAGCACCACGGGGTGAACTGGGGACGGACGCTGCGCGCCGCCGTCTCCAACACCGCGGGCGGGGACACGCAGGGCGCCTCGACGATCACGCAGCAGTACGTCAAGAACTACCTGATCAACGTCGTCTACCGCGGCGACAAGAACGGGCAGGCGAAGGCGCAGGAACAGTCGCTCTCGCGCAAGCTCAAGGAAGCCCGGATCGCGATCAACCTCGAGACCAAGCTCTCGAAGGACCAGATCCTCGCGGGTTACCTCAACATCGTCGAGTTCTCCCGGCAGATCTACGGCATCGGAGCGGCAGCGCACGCCTACTTCAACACCACGCCGGAGAACCTGACCGTCCCGCAGGCCGCGCTGCTCGCGGGCATCGTGAACAACCCGATCGTCCTCGACCCGTGGAACCACCCGGACAAGGCGACCAAGCGGCGCAACCTGGTGCTGGACCGGATGGTCAGCAACCAGAAACTGGCGAAGGCGGACGCGGACAAGTTCAAGGCGGAACCGCTCGGCATCGTGCCGGACACCCCGCAGAAGCCCGCGTCGAACTGCACCGGAGCCGGTCCGGAGAACGGGTTCTTCTGCCAGTACGTCCAGGACTACCTGCTCAAGTCCGGGATGACCGAGGACCAGCTGTACACCGGCGGGTACACGATCAAGACCACGCTGGACGAGAAGGCCAATCACGAGGCGAAGGTCTCGGCCGAAACCCAGGTGAGCAAAACCCAGAAGAACGTCGCGAACACGCTTTCGCTGATCCGGCCCGGCAAGGACCGGCACGAAGTGGTGGCGCTCGCGGCGAACCGGGACTACGGGATCGACGCGGATCAAGGGCAGACCACCTACGCGCTCCCGTCCGGCGTGTTCAACACCGGCGGCGCGGGGTCGAGCTACAAGATCTTCACCACCGCGGCCGTGCTGAACCAGCACATCGCGGGGATCTACAGCAACATCCCGGTCGGCAACAGCTACGTCTCGCACGTCTTCACCGGTGGCGGCAACCACTGCCCGGCGACCGGTCCGCCGCTGAACTCGCGCTGGTACTGCGTGGGCAACGCCGGCAACTACGGCGAGTCGACCTCGCTGCAGAACGCGCTGGCGACCTCGCCGAACACCGCGTTCGTGGCGCTGGAGGACAAGATCGGCAGCACCGGACCGGGCATCGACATGGCGGTCAAGCTGGGCATGCGCGAGACGATGGCGAGCAACCCCGGCGGTGGAAAGGTCGACCCGAAGTCGAACGACTCGGGCAAGAACCAGAGCCAGGCCCAGGCTTACGGCCCCAAGCCGAACTATCCGGGCACGGGTGCGTTCACGCTCGGCTTCAGCCCCACGAGCGGCCTGGAACTGGCGAACGTCGCCGCGACCATCCTGAGCGGCGGCAAATGGTGCCCGCCGACCCCGCTGGCGGCGGTGACCGACCGCGACGGCAAGCCGGTGCCGATCAAGGAAGCTCCGTGCGAGCAGGTCGTGCCCGAAGGCCTCGCGAACACCATGGCGGTCGGGATGAGCAAGGACGACCAACCCGGTGGCACGTCCGCCAAGGCGGCCGAGGGCGTCGGCTGGAACCGGCCGCTGGTCGGCAAGACGGGGACGACCCAGAACAACGGCTCGGCGACCTTCGTGGCGGGCACGCCGCAGATGGCCGGTGCGGCGATGGTGTTCCGTCCGGAAGGCGGCAGCGGCGGCCTTTGCTACAACGGCGTCGGCAACGTGAGCACTTGCGGCACGGGCAACATGTTCGGTGGCAAGACGCCCGCGCAGACGTGGTTCGGCGCGATGAAGAACATCATGGAGGGCCAGCCGGTCGTGCCGTTGCCGCCGGAGGATCCGGCGTATACCAACTGAATCCGGTGAAAACGGGGCGGGAGACGCGATCTCCCGCCCCGTTTCGCTTGTCCGGGCTTAACCGTCGTCGCCCGACTGGTCCAGTCCATCTCGAGCCCACGACGCCCGGTTGCCGTTCCCGTCGACGAACTCATCCCGGACGGCGGCGCCAGGTGAAACGGGAGGTCAAGCTCAACGACGGAGCCGGGGCCACCCCTCCGGATGGCCGAACACGTATCCTCGAACATGTGAGCACGCTCGGTAACGCCAGTCCGCCCGGGGGCACCGCGAAGCGGTTTGCCGTAGGGACCATCGCCCTCGGGGCCGCCACTCTCGGTTACGCCGTCGGCATCGAACGCCGTCGCTACACCCTGCGGACCGCCGAGTTGCCCGTGCTCGCGCCCGGTACGCCGCCGTTCACCATCCTGCACGTCTCCGACCTGCACATGCTCCCCGGTCACCAGGCCAAGCAACGCTGGGTCGCCGCGCTCGACGAGCTCGAACCGGACCTCGTCGTCAACACCGGTGACAACCTCTCCCACCGCACCGCGGTCCCCTCCGTGCTCCGCGCGCTCGGCCCGCTGCTGGACCGGCCGGGGCTGTTCGTCTTCGGCAGCAACGACTACTACGCGCCCAAGCCCAAGAACCCCGCGCGCTACCTCATGCCGCGCGGCAAAAAGAAGCGCATTCACGGCACCCAGCTGCCCTGGCGCGACCTCCGCGCCGCCTTCGTCGAACACGGCTGGGTCGACCTCACGCACGTCCGCCGTACGGTCGACGTCGGCGGCCGCGCCGTCTTCGCCGCCGGCGTCGACGACCCGCACCTCCACCGCGACCGGTACTCCGACATCGCCGGACCCGCCGACACCACCGCGGCCGTCCGCATCGGCGTCACGCACTCCCCGGAGCCGCGCGTCCTCGACACCTTCGCCACCGACGGCTACGACCTCGTCCTCGCCGGCCACACCCACGGCGGGCAACTCCGCATCCCCGGCTACGGCGCGATCATCACCAACTGCGAACTCGACCGCAGCCGCGCCCGCGGCGCCTCCCGCTGGGGCGCCCGGATGTGGCTGCACGTCTCCGCCGGACTCGGTACCTCCCCCTACGCCCCCGCCCGCTTCGCCTGCCCGCCCGAAGCGAGCCTGTTGACGCTGGTCCCGCGCGGATCCGGGGCCTCCGACCCCCGCAAACCAGCCCCGCGTAAAGCCGCGAAACCCGTCCGCTAGACTTACTCTCGACCCGCTAAGCAGTACCTCGGGGTGTGGCGCAGCTTGGTAGCGTGCCTCGTTCGGGTCGAGGAGGTCGTGGGTTCAAATCCCGCCACCCCGACGCATGAAGGCCGGGTAGTCACGAGATCGCGACTACCCGGCCTTCATAGTTTCGCCGCCTTCCCTGGTTCGCCCGATGACCGGCAGTGGCCTTGCCCGTCCCGAGCTCCTGGCGCGTACCCCAGGTCCGGTGTTCGTCCATGATCGCCCGCTCCCCGTGCCGATCGCGAAGTCACGATCCGGGCGTACTCGGAAAGCAATTGCCTTTCTGAGGCAGTGCGAAAATGCGCGGCTCAATTTATCGGCCACGGTATCGTGCCGAAATGCCAGACGACAGCCGGAACTTCCGGACCGCGAGAACGGTAATCCTGGTTCTCGGGCTGGCGCTGATCACATGGGGAATCGCCGCGGTGTGCGGGCTTCTCTTCGTTCTCGCGTTGAGCCGCGGCGGTCAAGGCTGGGTCAACGCGGGCGCGGCGTTCGCCATGTTCGCGACAGGCGCGGTCTGGACCATGCTGGCCGGAGGATTCGCGGTCTTGCTGTCTCGGCGGATGTACAGCCGGACGCTCTGGCCTGCCGGGCTGTTTTGCGTTGCGCTCGGCGCGGTACCCGTCGTTCTCGCGGCAGCGGGTGTGTTCAGCACGTAGCGGTCAACTCTTGCCAGCACTGCTGAAAGTCCCCCACGGCGGCCGTTCTTGCCCAGGACCAGGCGGAACGAGCCGCGGAGGTCAGTTGGTCGCGCTCGTTCGCGCCGGATTCCGACAGGGCGACGGCCAGCCGGGATTCCATGCAGGCGGCCAAGGATCGGTAGGACAGGTCTTCCCGGAAACGGGCGCGTTCGACGATGTCGGTGAATCCGGCGTCGGCGACGTGGGCGGCGATAGCGCGTCCCGCGAAAGGGTCGCCGCCCGCGCGGCGGCGCACGAGGTAGTAGCCGCGCAGTGCGGCGTCCACGTTTGCTGTTCTGGGCCGGATTTTCGCGCGGCTCCAGTCCGGTGCGGCCAACGCCAGCCTGCCTCCAGGGCGCAGGATGCGGCGAATTTCGGTCAGAGCCGCGTGCGGGTCGGACAGATGCTCGAAGAGCGAATGAGCGAACACCACGTCGATCGATGAAGCCGCAAAGGGAAGTGCGTAGACCGCACCGGCCACATAGTCCGCTGTGGACGGCAAAGCCGGTTCCGGGGGACAGACGTCGACGCAGACCACCCGCACGGCCGGGGTCAGGGCACTGAGAAGCGAGCCTTGGCCGCAGCCCAGGTCCAGGACTCGTGCGCCTGGGGTGAAGAGTGATCGGGCGAACGCGGCGCGGTCACTCGCTGTGCGCGTGTTCATCGTCGACAGCGCGTCTTGGGCATAGCCCGGCGCGTAACCCTCCAGCACCCCGCACAGAGTACGGGTGGAAGGTGGCAGGATCGAGGGGTGAGCACGCAGTCAGGCAACCAAAATCCGCCCGCGGTGGTCCCGGACCGCCTGTTTGACGACCCCGAAGCCGAAAAGCGCTGGCTGGCGCGGTTCCACGCGCCGCGCATCTCGGTGCCCGAGTGGGCCCGCGACGCGCCTGAGGCCAACGTGTACGTCTCCAACGCCAGTGGCGTATGGGAGGTTTACGCGTGGGACCGGGCCACCGACAGTCACCGGCGCGTCACCAACCGGCCCAACGGCACCCTGCACGCGACGCCCTCGCCCGACGGAACAGCCATCTGGTGGTTCGACGACACCGACGGCGACGAGTTCGGGTCCTGGCGCACCCAGCCGTTCGACGGCGACAGTTCCGCGGCGGTCAAAGCACTGCCCGATATTCACGACGGATACCCGGCCGGTCTGGAAATCGGCCAGCGAGTGATCGCGGCCGGCGTTTCGACCGACGACGGCAGCGAACTCTTCGCGAAAATCGATGGCGTGACCGAGCGGTTTTATCAGCACGCGGACGACGCGGGGATCGCATCGATGTCGCGCGACGAAAGCCTGCTCGCCATTTCCCATTCCGAGCACGGGGATTCCCGGCACCCGGCGTTGCGCGTGCTGTCCACCGACGGGTTCGCCACCGTCGCGGAGAAGTGGGACGGCGAAGGAAAAGGCTTGCAGGCACTGGAGTTCTCGCCGCTGCCGGGCGACCAGCGCGTGCTGGTCCTGCACGAACGCCGCGGCCGCGAAGAACTGCTGGTGTGGGACGTGCAGGCGGACACCGAAACCGAACTGCTGATCGATCTGCCCGGCGAGGTCGTCGCGGACTGGTATCCGGACGCGCGCGCGTTGCTCGTCGTGCACTTCCACGAGGCGCGTAGTTCGTTGTACCGCTACGACCTCGACACCGGCGAACTGTCCGCTGTGGACACTCCGGCCGGACGGATCGGCGGCGCGGGCGTGCGGCCGGACGGGACCATCGAGTACTCGTGGTCCAGCGCCGCGGAGCCCGCAGCGGTCCGTGCCCGCGCGGCCGACGGCACCGACTCGGTCCTGCTGACGCCGCCGGGCGAGCGCGCGCCGCGTTCGTCGCCGGTCACCGACGCGTTCGTCGAGGGCGTCGGCGGCCGGATCCACGCGCTGGTTTCCCGCCCGGCGAAGGCTCCCGAAGGCCCGTTGCCGACGGTGTTCTCGCTGCACGGCGGCCCGCACGCGGCCGACGAGGACCGGTTCTCCGCCTACCGCGCGACCTGGCTGGACGCCGGATTCGCCGTGGTCGAGGTGAACTACCGCGGCTCCACCGGCTACGGCTCGGCGTGGCGCGACGCCATCGAAGGCCGCCCTGGCCTGACCGAACTGGAAGACGTCGCGGCGGTGCACGACTGGGCAGTCGAAAGTGGACTGTCCGATAAGGACAAGTGCGTCGTGAACGGCGCTTCGTGGGGCGGATACCTGACCCTGCTGGCGCTGGGCACCCAGCCGACCCGGTGGGCCGCCGGCGTCGCGGGCGTGCCGGTGGCCGACTACGTGGCCGCGTATGAGGACGAGATGGAGCAGCTGCGCTCGTTCGACCGCGCCCTGTTCGGCGGCTCCCCGGCGGACGTGCCCGCGGTGTACCGCGAATGCTCGCCGCTGACGTACGTGGACGCGGTCGCCGCCCCGGTCCTGATCCTGGCCGGCGACAACGACCCGCGTTGCCCGATCCGGCAGATCGAGAACTACCTGGACCGCCTCGCCAAGCGCGACGCACCCCACGAGTTCTACCGCTACGACGCCGGACACGGCTCGCTGGTGATCGCCGAGACGATCAAGCAGACGTCCATCGAGGTGTACTTCGCCTTGCGGGCGCTGGGAATGCGCTGACGGTTCGGGCCGCCCAGGGGCATGCCTGGGCGGCCCGGATCACAGCCCGCGCTTGGCGCCCTTCAACTGCGCCACCGCGGCATCGTCACCCTCGTAAGTCACCTGCACCGCGTCCCGCCCGAAGACGAAAAGCAGCAGTTCCACCGGCTCGCCCACCACCGTGACCACCGGAGCGCCCGACTTCACCGAAGCCGACTGGCCGTCCGGGGTCCGCAGCACCACCCCGACCGGGGACTTGCGCAGGTTCAGCTTCGCCGTCCGCGTCGCGAGCCGCCACGCCGCCCCGTCCCGCGACGGATCGGCCGGGCGCGGGGTCCAATCCGGTTGTGCCCGGCGGACATCCTCGTGGTGCACCAGGAACTCGGCGCTGTTCGTCGCCTCGTCCACCGGGCCGATGGACGTCGGCCAGAACCGGGACGGGCCGCGGCGGACCTGGGCGACCAGGTCGTCCCACGGACGCGCCGCGACGCCGTCCTGCACCTTCTGCGTGTGCCCGGCCAGCGCGGGCACGACGATTCCCGGCATCGCGTCCGGCCGGTGCTCCCGCACGACCAGATGCGCGGCCAGGTCCCGCGTCTGCCAGCCCTCGCACAGAGTCGGGGCATCCGGGCCGAGCTGCTCGAAGAGGTCGCTCAGCGCTTGGCGTTCGTCTTTGGCAAGGCCCATGTCAGCTAGGTTACTCGCCAGTTAGTGGTGGAAACCGGTCGACGTGGCCGGGTCGTGCTGTGGGGACGGCTGCCGGTTCAGTTCCGGAAGGATCCGCTTCAGGTCGCCGAGCAGCAGGTCAGCCAGGTCGTGCGTGAAGCCGTTGCGGACGACGACGCGCAGGACCGCCAGGTCGGTGCGGTTGTCCGGGAACGTGTACGCAGGGACGAGCCAGCCGCGTTCGCGGAGGCGGCGGGACACGTCGAAGACGTCGAACGAGGTGACGTCCGAACGGGTGGTGAAGGCGAACACCGGCAGCTGGTCGCCGCGCGTGAGCAGTTCGAACGGCCCCAGTTTGGAGATCTCCTCGGCCAGGTAGGTCGCAACGTCGCGGGAAGCTTGTTGCACCACACGGAAACCTTCGCGGCCCAGCCGGACGAACGTGTAGTACTGCGCGGCGACTTCCGAACCGGGGCGGGAGAAGTTGAGCGCGAAAGTCGGCATGTCGCCGCCGAGGTAATTGACGTTGAACACCAGTTCCTCGGGCAGCGCCGCCTTGTCGCGCCACACCACCCAGCCGACGCCGGGGTACACGAGGCCGTATTTGTGCCCGGAGGTGTTGATCGACGCGACGCGCGGCAGCCGGAAGTCCCACTCCAAGTCCTCGTCGAGGAACGGGGCGATCATCGCGCCGGACGCGCCGTCGACGTGCACCGGGATGTCCCAGCCGGTTCGCTCCTGCAGCGCGTCGAGGGCGGCCGCGACCTCGGCGACCGGCTCGTAACTGCCGTCGAAGGTCGAGCCGAGGATCGCGACGACGCCGATGGTGTTCTCGTCGCAGAGCTTCACCGCTTCTTCCGCGGACAGGTGGTACCGGTCGCCCTGCATCGGCACCAGGCGCGGCTCGACTTCCCAGTACTCGCAGAACTTTTCCCAGCACACCTGGACGTTGATGCCCATCACCAGGTTCGGCTTCCCGGTGCGGCCCAGTTTCGACCAGCGGCGCTTCAACGCCATTCCGGCGAGCATGCAGGCCTCGGACGACCCGGTGGTCGAGCAGCCCATGATGTCGGCGGGATCCGGCGCGTGCCACAGGTCGGCGAGGATGTTGACGCAACGCCGCTCGAGTTCCGCGGTCTGCGGGTACTCGTCCTTGTCGATCATGTTCTTGTCGACGCACTCGGCCATCAGCTCGCGCGCCTGCGGCTCCATCCACGTCGTGACGAACGTGGCGAGGTTGAGCCGCGCGTTGCCGTCGAGCATCAGCTCGTCGCGCACCAGCTGCAGCGCCGTGTCCGGCGGCAGCGAATCGTCCCGCAGCCGGTCGCGCGGCATCGTGAAGTCCGCGGCGAGCGCCGGATTGCTCCCCGCGTACAACGGATTCGTGCCGGTCTTCCGGTCTGCCCGATCTTGTTTCCCCTGATGCAGCACCATGTCAGCGAACCTACTGCCGGGCGCCCGCGACGACCACCGGATGAACGAAAAGCCGTCCGCGACAACGGCGGACGGCTTTTCGTCAGGCGGCGCGGATCAGGCCTGCTGCGCCTGCCACATCCAGTGCGCCTCTTCCAGCGCGCGGGTGATCTCGATGAGCAGATCCTGCGTCACGAGGTCGCTCTTGTCGGTCTCGTCGATGCGCTTGCGGAGCCGTTCGATCAGCGCCGCGAGAGTGTCGACGATCGCCGCGATGGTCGATTCGACGGACTGCCAGTTGTCCGGGTACTCCGGCGCACCGGAGGTCGCCACGACGGTTTTCGCCTTGCCGTTGGGCGAAACCCCGATCGCGGCGGCGCGCTCGGCCACCTCGTCGACGTACTGCCGCGCGGTCGACACCAGCTCGTCGAGCTGCAGGTGCGCGCTGCGGAAGTTCTGGCCCACTACGTTCCAGTGCGCCTGCTTCGCGATCAGCGAGAGGTCGATCAGGTCGGCGAGCGTCGCTTGCAGCGCGTTGCCGGTGATCTCCTTGTCGGATTCGGAAAGCGGGCTCTTGATCGGGGAAGTGGTCATCTCGGGTGTCCCTCCTCTGTCTTGGGTCAGACGGTGGTGGTCAGCTCCACCTCGATGTTGCCGCGGGTCGCGTTGGAGTACGGGCAGACCTGGTGCGCCTGCTCGACCAGCTGGTCGGCGTCGGCCTTCGCCAAGCCGGGCAGCGAAACGTCGAGCCGCACGCCGAGCTGGAACCCGACGTCCTTCTTGAACACGCTCACCGAACCGGTCACTGTCGCGGCGGGCAGCGCGACCTTCGCCTGCCGGGCCACGGCCTGCAGCGCGCTCAGGAAGCACGCGGAGTACCCCGCGGCGAACAGCTGCTCCGGGTTGGTCTTGTCGCCGCCGGGACCGCCCATTTCCTTGGGGATCGCCAGCGACTCGTCCAGCACGCCGTCCGAGGACGTCACGTCGCCGTTGCGGCCTTCTCCTCGCGCGGTCGCGACGGCGGTGTAAATCGGCTCGGCCATGCGTGTTACCTCCTCATCGGGACGCCTCCGGAGTCAGCGTCGCAATGAGTTCAACGCCCCGCATCCGCGGAACCGTGCCCCGGCATGGCAGTCATCACCCCGGGAATAACCGGGATCCGAGGAGGGGAAACCTCAGCGTGAGCGAAGCAACGCGTGCTCCGCGACCTGCTCCCCGATGAGCCGCAACGTGCGGACGCTCTTCTCGTCGGACGCGCCGCCGCCCTCGTCGAATTTCGTCTCGGCGGAGTTGATCGAACCACCCAGCGGGGTGGACCAGCCGCGCAGCGCGTGCGTGATCGTGCGGAGCTGTTCGAGCGTAGTGACCGCGGCCTGCCAGCCGTACGCGACGGCGGCGAGACCCACCGCGCGGCCGTCGAGGTACGGGCGGGTGTCCTCGCGAAGGTCTTCGATGTAGTCCAGGGCGTTCTTGACCAGCCCGGACAGCCCGCCGTGGTAACCGGGCGAGACGACGATGAGCCCGTCCGCCTGGCGCACGCCCTCGATGAGCTTCCGCGCGCGTTCGTCCCGCTCCGGGGTCGCGGTGTCGTAAAACGGCAGGACCAGCTCCGGGCCTGGGATCAGCTCGGTCACGACGCCGCGTTCCTCGGCGGCGGCGAGCGCGATGCGCAACGCGCGCTCGGATTGCGAGCCCTCGCGCAGCGAGCCGCCAATGCCCAGCACCTTGACCTTTTTTGCCGAAGTCACTTCCGACCTTCCTCCCCACCACCACCCTCAACGGAGTGGCTGCGCCACGCTGGCCTGTTTTGAGGCTAACCCCTCCACCTAACTGGAGGACCAGGATCTGAGACGGACGCCTGGGTCACACACCGACTGGACCAACGTACCTACTGGCAAGTAACCTCGGCTCATCCGGCGTTCGAGGAGGAACGATGGCCATTCCGCTGCAGATCCGCGCCCAGGCTGCCGCCGCGCAGTTGCTGTTTTGGCTGCCCAGGCCGGTGCGCAGGCTGATCGCCGGAGCACCGCTGCGGCTGGACGGCCAGGAGCTCGCCCTCGACGCCCAGTTGCTGCTGCGGTTGCAGAAGCTCTCCGGTGCTTCGCTGGTCAACGGGTCGGTCGAGCGGTCCCGTGCGCTGCTGGAAGCGAGCCAGCACCTGGTCAACGGCAAACGGATCGACCCGGTCGCGACCCGCGACGTCGCCATCCCGTCCGGCGACTCGTCCCTCGAAGCCACCCTCTACACCCCGGCCGGCCTGCCGGAACCGTCGCCGCTGCTGGTGTTCTTCCACGGCGGCGGATGGGTCATCGGCAGCCGCGCCACGCACGACAACGCCGCGCGCTACCTCGCGAAACACGCCGGGGTCCGGGTGCTGTCGGTGGAGTACCGGCTCGCGCCGGAATGCCCGTTCCCCGGACCGGTCGAGGACGCGCTGGCCGCGTTCGACTACGCGCACGCCAAGGCGGCCGACCTCGGCGCGGACCCGGACCGGATCGCGGTGGGCGGCGACAGCGCGGGCGGCAACCTGTCCGCCGTCGTCGCACTGGAGGCGACCCGGCGCGGCGGGCCGGCGCCCGCGTTCCAGCTGTTGATCTACCCGGCGGTCGACTTCACCACGCGACGCCGGTCTCGCGAACTGTTCGGCGAAGACCTCTTCCTCACCGACGAGGCGATGGTGTGGTTCGAGGGCCATTACGCGCCGGAGGGCATCGACAAGGCCGACCCGCGGATGTCGCCGCTGCTCGCGTCTGACCACAGTGGACTCCCGTCCGCTTACATCGTCACCGCGGGCTTCGACCCGCTGCGCGACGAAGGCGAGGCGTACGCGGAAAAACTGCGTGCGGCGGGGGTTCCGGTGGCGGTCAGCAGGCAGGCCGACCTGATCCACGGGTTCCTCAACTTCGCCGGAGTGGGGACCCGGTTCCGCGAGGCGATCGCGGAGATGGCGGGCGCGCTGCGGGTGGGGCTCGCCAAGCGCTCGTGAGCGGGGTTGCCAGTTAGCACCGGGGCCTGGGCCCGGAGACGCTGCGAGCGGGCACGCCAAAGCGCTCGCGAGCGGGGTCGCCGGTCAGCACCGGCACCCGGACCGAACTCGGACGCATTGCGAACAAGGCACGCCAAGCACCCGCAAGGGACGTCGCCGGTCACACCGGTGCCCGAACGCTCTGCGAGCGGGCCATGCCAACCATCCGCGAACGGCGTTCCCGGTCAACACCGGCACCCGAACGCGCTGCAAGCCGGGCTCGCCAACCATCCGTGAATGGCGTCGCCGGTCAACACCAGCCCGGGCCGGACACGGAGGCGCCGCGGAGCACGGCTCGCCAACCGCCCGCGAACGGCGTTCCCGGTCAACATCCGAGCCCGGACATGGAACGGAGCCTGGCGCGGCGAACCGCACCAGGCTCCGGGCCTTTCCCCCTCCCCGTCAGGCCGTTCAGGTCCCAGGCACGGGCACCGGGGCGGGCACCGGCGGGGCCGGCAGCGGTGGCGTCGGCACCGGAAGCGGCGGTACCGGCACTCCGCCGAGCAGCCCGGCGAGCAGGCTGGTGACCGCGGCGAGCAGGCCCTTGACCAGGTCGCTCACCGCCTTGAGCGGTCCGGGCAGGTCCGGCAACGGCGGGATCGGCAGCGGCGGGATCTGCCGCGGCGTCGCAGTCGGGTCGCCGAGGAGCCGGTTGGACTCGTCCGCGCGGACCTTCGCCGCCGACGAGAGTTGCTGGGTTTCGGATTGGACCTGGTAGCGCTTGCCCGCCGCGATGTCGGCGAGCACCGGGCTGAGCCGGGTGAGGTCCGCCCTCGTCTTGGCGACATCGCCGGCGTACGCGACCTTGGTCAGGTCGTCCCGCATCTGCAGTACCTGCGCGGCGACGGCTTGAGTGGCCGAGGACCCCTTGCCGCCCGCCGGGCTCGCGGAGGCCATCCCCGAGGTGCCGACGGCCAGCAGACTGCCCGCGGCGACCACAGCGATGATCCGCCCGATCTTGCCTTTCATTCTTTACCTCCCTGGCCTCTGGGACCTGCCGGGTAAATCGATACCCGCCGTGTCGGCCCAACACCAGCCGATCACCGGATAGGGAGTTTTTCTAACCCTTACGTGCCGAATCCAAGAATCGGGAACCGGCCCGCAATTGATTAACGTGGACGGCTTGCGCGTCCCCCGACGATCACGGACCGCGGACCTGAATCTGACTCATAGTAGCCGGATTGCCCGAACGGCGGCATCGCTCACTCACACAGGCGTAGTTCGTGATCGATTACCTTCATCACCCTGTCGGGACGCGCGATCTCGCTCGTCCGACCGTGGGGGTCCCCCACGCACGCACCGCCGCCCGCATTCGGGTCCGCTCCCCTTTTTCCTGGGGAACTCCGCCGCCTCGACCGGAAAACTCCAAGGTCGGCGCGGAAATGTGAAAAACTGTTCGCGAATGGGCGGCGAGAATGCTTTTCCGTGCTGCCGATGAAGTTATCACCCAGGTCGCGCTCGCATTTTCCGGGTCCGCCGAACGCCTGCACGACACCCGGACGGGTGGCGGGTGCCGCTCAGCGAGTGTGACGAAAAGAAGTTGCACGCTCGTACCAACTCTTGCTCTCATGGGGTACGTGCCTTTTCAGCCTTATCGCCGCGTCCTGAGCGTCCCCGGCCTCCGCCCGTCGATGGCGCTGATGTTCTTCGCACGCGTGCCCATGACGATGACCGGCGTGACGCTGACGCTGTACGTCGTCAGTGGCCTCGGCCGGGGCTACGGCGCGGCGGGCGTCGTCGGCGCGGCGGTCACCTTGGGCATGGCGCTCGGCGCGCCGGTGATCGGGCGCACCATCGACCGGTACGGCCTGCGCCCGGTGGTCGCGGTGTGCGGGTTGTCGTCCACCGCGTTCTGGTTCGCGGCTCCGCACCTTTCGTACGAGGCGCTGGTGGTGTGCGCGCTGCCGGCCGGGGTGCTGTCGGTGCCCGCGGGCTCGCTGGCGCGGCAGATCCTCGCCGCGCTCGTGCCCGCCGACCAGCGGCGCGCGGCGTACTCGCTGGACACGATCCTGGTCGAGGCGTCGTTCATGATCGGCCCGGCGGCCGGGATCGCGGCGATCTCGCAACTGTCGGCGACGCTGACCTTGAGCGGCATCGGCACCATCTTCGGCGTCACCGCGCTGCTGATCTTCCTGCTCAACCCGCCGATCCGGAACGAGGACGAACTCGCCCCGGCCGGCATCGTGCGGCCGCCGCTGCGGTCCTGGCTCACCGGACGGCTGCTGGCGACCCTGCTGATCGCCGCCGGGACGCTGTTCTGCCTGGTCGGCACGGAGGTCGCGACGCTGGCCGCGCTGCGCTCGCACGGCGACGTCGGCTGGACCGGCCTGGTCATCGCGGTGATGTGCGCGGCGTCGATGATCGGCGGCATCGTGCACGGCGCGGTGCGGAAGTCGCTGCCGCAGGGGCTGCTGATGCTGCTGCTCGCGCTGCTGGTGATCCCGGTCGGGCTGGTGACGCAGCCGTGGTGGCTGCTGATGCTCGTGCTGATCCCGACGAACCTGGTCTGCGCCCCGACGCTCGCCGCCACCACGGAGGCGGTCAGCGAACTCGCGCCGCCCGCCGTCCGCGGCGAGGCGATGGGCCTGCAGGACGCGTCGACGCGGCTCGGGCTGGCCGCGGGGAGCCCGGTCGTCGGCTTCGCGATCGACCATTCGAGCCCGGCGTGGGGTTTCGCGGCGGCCGGATTCGGCGGACTGGCGCTGGCGGCGCTGGGGCTGGTGTGGTCGCTACGCCGGAGCTCGGTGCGGACCCCTTCGCTGGCGGCGGCTGTGCGGGCTCGCCGCTGAGCTGTTGCCGGGTGCGGTCCGCGAGGCGGCCGTCCGTGAAGGGGCCCTTCACGGATCTCTGCGAAGGGTCAGGTGCAGGCTTTGCGCAGCCCGTCGAGCTTTTCCAGGTTCCGTTTGGTCCACCGGGCGATCACCCCGGCGTCCTCGAGGTGTTCCTTCTGCACCTGGACGTACGAATCGGCCATGCCGAGCAGGGCGTTCTTGACGTCCTCTTCCTTGACGTCGGCCGCCAGTTCGCGCAGCCGCCGTTCCTTGTCCTGTGCGCGGGCCTTGAGCTTGTCGCCGTCCACCAACGGGTTCAGGTCCGCGAGGCCCAGCGCTTCGGTGCACGTGGAGACCTTGTCCACCGCTGAATTCGTCTGATTGACCGCCGAATCAACCTGGTCGCACCCGGCCAGCAACGTTCCGGCCGCGACCAAGGCGACCGCCACCCCCCAGCTCTTCATGCCTTCAGGGTAGCGGCTCCCGCGGGCGCACCGGCGCGATTCGCCCGCGGGAACCCCTCATCCCTTCACGCACACGACCTGCTTGAGGTGAGCGACCACCTCGACCAGGTCGGTCTGCGCCTGGATCACCGTCTCGATGTCCTTGTACGCGGCCGGGATCTCGTCGACGACCCCGGTGTCCTTCCGGCATTCCACGCCCGCGGTCTGCGCGGCGAGGTCGGCGGCGGTGAAGGTCTTGCGGGCCTTCGTCCGCGACATCCGCCGTCCGGCTCTGTGGGACGCGGATTCGAACGACGCGGTGTTGCCGAGTCCGCGCACGATGTACGAGCCCGTCCCCATGCTGCCCGGGATGATCCCGAGATCGCCGGAGCCGGCCCGGATCGCGCCCTTGCGGGTGACGAGCAGGTCGACGCCGTCGTAGGTTTCCTCGGCGACATAGTTGTGGTGACACGAAACTGCGTCGTCGAACGTCGTCCCCGGGATCACTTCCGCGACCGCGAGCTTCACCAGCGCGACCATTGTCGCCCGGTTCCGTGCCGCGTAGTCCTGTGCCCAGAAAAGGTCGCGCCGGTACGCCTGCATTTCCGGCGTGTCCGCGACGAACACCGACAGGTCGGGGTCCGGCAGATCGCGGTTGTGCGGCAGTTTCCGCGCGATCGCCATGTGCCGCTCAGCGAGTTCCTTGCCGATGTTGCGCGAACCCGAATGCAGCATCAGCCAGACCCGGCCCTCGTCGGAGCCGCCCTGTTCGAGGCAGACCTCGATGAAGTGGTTGCCGCCGCCGAGGCTGCCTACCTGCAGATGCGCGCGCTTGCGCAGGTCCTGGACTCCCTCGTGCAGGTCGCCGAACGACTTCCAGAACGTGTCCCAGCCGCCGACGCCGTGCACCTTCGCGGTGTTGACCGGCGTCTTGTGCAGGCCGAACCCGACCGGCACCGCCGATTCGATCCGCTTGCGCAGCTTGCCGAGGTCGTCGGGCAGGTCGCTCGCCGTCAGCGAGGTCCGCACCGCGCTCATCCCGCAGCCGATGTCGACGCCGACCGCGGCCGGGGAGACCGCGTCGCGCATCGCGATGACGCTGCCGACCGTGGCGCCCTTGCCGTAGTGGACGTCCGGCATCACCGCGACGCCGTGCACCCACGGCAGGTTCGCGACGTTGCGCAGCTGCCGCATCGCTTGGTCTTCGACCGACGCGGGATCTGCCCACATCCGGATCGGAACCCGCGCGCCGTCCACTGCCGTGTACATGACTTTCCTTTCCCAGAACGAAGTTTGCCCGCTCAGCATCCGGCACTCGGGCGCTGGCGACAACGGGTTTTCGAACACCGGTGCATCGGTGAAACGAAATCGGCGCTTCCGTCGATAACGGCTCGGACGACCGGTTCGCCGAGGGTGCCGGTCTTGGGGAGGATTCCGTTTTTCCATGAGGTACTCATTGCGGGCGACGCTCGCGGTCTTGTTGCTGGCCGGGTTTCCGGTGCTGATGCTCGCCGTCGCCGGGGCGCTGATCTGGCTCGAGGTCGAGGCGTTCCACGGTCATCCGGTCACCGCGATACGGCTCGGCTTCCTCGCCGTTCCCGTGCTGTACGTGCTGGTCACCGCCCTGCTGACGTTCGAGCGGTCGCACGACGACGTCGACGGTGTGCTCGTCACGCCCGGCGAGCAGCCCGAACTGTGGGCGGCCGTCCGCGAGCTCGCTCAGGAGGTCGGCACCCGGCCGCCGGACGAGATTTACCTCGTTCCGCAGGTCAACGCGGCGGTGAACGAGGAGACGCACTGGGCGGGGCTGCGCGTGCGGCGGCGCCGGATGTTCATCGGCGCGCAGCTTTTCGCCGGGATGCGGGTCAGCCAGCTCCGGGCCATTCTCGGGCACGAGCTCGGCCACTACAGCAATCGCCACACCCGCTTCGCCGGCGCGACCTATCGCGGACGGCAGACGATCGGGCGAGTCGTGAACGGACTCAGCTCGGCTGGGTCCGGCCGGCTGGTGCGGCCGATCTTCACCGCGTACGCCGCCGTGTATTTCCAGGTCTCGGCGCGCGTGAGTCAGCAACAGGAACTCGCCGCCGACACCGATTCCGCACGCGTCGCCGGCAGCGCGGCCGCGGCCAGCGCGCTGCGCGAAGTCGAAGTCCTCGACGCGGCCTGGTGGGTGTTCCTGAACGACTACGCGACGGTCGCCTGGTCCTCCGGCTATCTGCCGGCGCGGATGACCGAGGGCTACCAGCTGCTGCTCTCCGACGAGCAGCGCGCGGAGGAAATGGCTTCCCTGCGGGAAAATCCGCCGTCGCGGCCTGCGTCGAAGTACGACAGCCACCCGCCGATGTCAGAACGGATCGCGCTGCTGGAAGCCGCTCCGGCCATCCCGGTTCCGCCCGGCGGCGAGCGACCGGCGATGGATCTTCTCCGCAACGGGCCGGAGCTGCTCGATGCGGTACTGGTCACCGGCTTCACGGAGGGAGTGTCCTCGAAGAAGAAGCTCGACTGGGCCAGCCTGGTCGACATCGGCGTGCGCGATTCGAATCAGGCCGAGGCGCTGCGGATCCTCCGCAGCCGCCGTCTCGACGATCTGCTGGACCTGCTCGACGCCGGACGCCTCGAGGAACTCGCCGAGCCCACGGCTCCGCCGGAGGCCCGGGCGAAGCGCGAACTTTACCGAGCGCAAGTCCACTTGAGACTGTCCATTGTGCTGCACGCAATGCTCGCCAAAGCCGGTGCGGCGCACTGGGAACTGTCCTGGTCTGGACCAGCGAAGCTGGTGCTGGCCGAACCGTACGCCACCGAACTGGATCCCGCCGTCGGCGCGGCGATCGACGGGAACACCGCTCCGCTCCGCGCGTTGCTCGCCCCGGTTCGTTCCTGAGAGGAAAACCCTTTGCTGGGACTGATCAAGCTCTACACCGTTCCGCGGTGCACGCCGACGTGCTCACGAACGTGGCGTGGCAGATCCGCAGCGCGCGGGGGCGAAGTACGTCAGCGCGGAGCAATTCACGGGATTCCAGCGCGCGCCCTGCAGTATTGGTGTGACAAGTGGTTCGGCACCCACGATCTGATGTGGACCTTCGCCGAGGAGGGGACAAGCGCGTCGAAGCCGCGCTCGTCGAACTCCGGCGTGGTCCCGAAGCGGTGGAACAATTCCGCCACCTCGGCCGGAGCGCGTCCGGACGGGTGTGGTCGTACAGCGGTTACGGAGCCATTCACGAATTCCGGACGCACCGCAACCAAGCCTGCCGGCTCGCGAAGCAGCGGGGACCGGTCCCGGACGACCAGTGGTCTCCTGGCCCGGTTCCCGAGCAAGAGGTGGTGTCCGAGGTGATCCCGTCCAGTCCATCCCAGCCGATGCCCGCGTCCGGCGAAAACGCGGAGCAGGAGGTGCGGCGAGGAATCCGGTCGATGCGGTGGGCGATCGGCGGCCAGGCCGTGCTCTACCTGGCGCTCGCGGCGTTCGTCGGTTACCTGCTCGGGCTTGGCGGCACGTCGGGCGCCGTGGCCCTGCCGGTGACGATCCTGGTGATCAACTCGGCGCTGACCAGTGCGTTGGTGGTATGCGCTGTCTTGCTGAGCAGGCGGCAGCGCGGGGTGATGCTCGCGCTCATCTGGCTCGAGTGCGGGTTCATGGCGATGCTGCTGCTCGGCGCGATCCTGTCGCTGGCCATGAGTTCGGGAGCCGGGGGCGGCGCGCCGGTCGGGCTGATCCTGTGGGGTTTCCTGATGCAGGCGGTGCTGCGCCCGTTGCAGAAGCCGGAGATCCGGGTCGCGTTCGGACTGAAACCGATCAAGCCGCGGCAGAAGAAGAAGTGAAAACTGCCCGGCCCCTGGACAAGGGGCCGGGCAGTTTCAGCGCGAAGCTCAGCGGTTCTGCGCCACCAGTTCGGCGATCTGCACGGTGTTCAGCGCCGCCCCCTTGCGGAGGTTGTCGGCGGAGACGAACAGCGCGAGGCCGCGGCCGTCCGGGACGCCCGGGTCGGTCCGGATGCGCCCGACCAGGCTCGGGTCGATTCCCGCGGCCTGCAGCGGCGTCGGCACGTCCGCCAACTGCACGCCCGGCGCGTTCGACAGCAGTTCGGTCGCCCGCTCGACCGACAGCGGCCGTTCGAATTCGACGTTGATCGACAGCGAGTGCCCGGTGAACACCGGCACCCGGACGCACGTGCCGGACACCAGCAGCTCCGGGATGCCCAGGATCTTCCGGCTTTCGTTGCGCAGCTTCTGTTCCTCGTCCGTCTCGAACGTGCCGTCGTCCACAATGGACCCGGCCATCGGCAGGACGTTGAACGCGATCGGCGCGACGTACTTGGCCGGGGCCGGGAATTCGACCGCCGAACCGTCGTGCGTGAGCGAGACCGCGCGCGAGGCGACAGCGTTCACCTGAGCGGCCAGTTCGTCGACGCCGGCCAGACCGCTGCCGGACACCGCCTGGTAGGTGCTCGCGATGATCCGCACCAGACCAGCTTCGTCGTGCAGCGGCTTGAGGACCGGCATCGCGGCCATGGTGGTGCAGTTGGGGTTCGCGATGATCCCCTTCCGCACGTCCTTGATCGCCTCCGGGTTGACCTCGCTGACGATCAGCGGCACGTCCGGGTCGCGCCGGAACGCCGACGAGTTGTCGACCACGATCGCGCCCGCCTCGGCGAACCGCGGCGCCTGCTCGCGCGACGTCGCGCCGCCCGCGGAGAACAACGCGATGTCCAAACCGGACAGATCAGCGGTCGCCGTGTCCTCGACGGTGATTTCCTCGTCGCGCCACGGCAGCGTGCGTCCCGCCGAGCGGGCCGAGGCGAAGTACCGGATTTGCTCGACCGGGAAATTCCGCTCGTCGAGCAGCTTGCGCATCACAGCGCCGACCTGGCCGGTAGCCCCGACCACCCCGACGCGAAGACCCTGCGCCATCAGCGACCACTCCCCGCGTAGACGACGGCTTCCTCGTCGCCGCCCAGTTCGAACGCCTCGTGGATCGCGCGCACGGCCTCGTCCAGCTGCGCGTCGCGGATCAGCACCGAAATGCGGATCTCCGAGGTGTTGATGATTTCGATGTTCACGCCCGCGTTGGCCAGCGCCTCGCAGAACGTCGCGGTGACGCCCGGGTGCGAACGCATCCCGGCGCCGACGAGCGACACCTTGCCGACGTGGTCGTCGTACAGCACGGACTCGAATCCGATCTCCGCCTTGATCTTCTCGAGTTCCTTGACCGCCTTGGCCCCGTTGGCCTTCGACAGCGTGAAGGTGATGTCGGTGCGGCCGGAGGACGTGCTGGACACGTTCTGCAGCACCATGTCGATGTCGATCTCGGCGTCGGCGACCACCCGGAAGATCTTGCCCGCGGCGCCGGCGTGGTCCGGCACGCCGGTCACGGTGATCTTCGCTTCCGAGCGGTCGTGTGCCACACCGGTGATCAGCGCTTGTTCCACGGGGATCTCCTCGATCGATCCGGCCACCGTGGTGCCCGGCTTGTCGCTGTAAGAAGAACGGACTCGGATCGGCACGCCGTAACGGCGCGCGTACTCGACCGAACGCAGGTGCAGGATCTTCGATCCGCTCGCCGCGAGCTCCAGCATCTCCTCGTACGGGATGGTGTCGAGCTTTTTGGCGTCCGGCACGATCCGAGGGTCAGCCGAATACACACCGTCCACATCGGAATAGATCTCGCAGACGTCCGCGTTCAGCGCGGCGGCGAGCGCCACCGCGGTGGTGTCGGAACCGCCGCGGCCGAGCGTCGTGATGTCCTTGGTGTCCTGTGCCACGCCTTGGAAACCGGCCACCAGCGCGACGTAACCCTGCTCGAGCGCCTCGGTGACGCGGCTCGGAGTGACGTCGATGATGCGCGCGTTGCCGTGCACCGAGGTGGTGACCACGCCCGCTTGGGAACCGGTGAACGACCAGGCTTGCGCGCCCTGCGCGGAAATGGCCATCGCGACCAGCGAATTCGAGATGCGCTCACCGGCGGTGAGCAGCATGTCCATTTCCCGCTCCGGCGGAGCCGGGTTCACTTGCTGCGCCAGATCGAGCAGCTCATCAGTGGTGTCGCCCATCGCCGAGCACACGACGACCACGTCGTTGCCCGCCTTCTTGGTCGCGACGATCCGTTCTGCCACGCGCTTGATCCGGTCGGCACTTTCCAGCGACGATCCGCCGTACTTCTGGACCACGAGGGCCACGCCCGAACCTCCTTGACGGGCCGGGGCGTACTCCTTGGAGGGCACCGAGGAGCGCCCACGGCCCTTCATTTGGAGAAGAGCCTACCGGCGCGAACGGCGCTCGCCACCCCATCGAGTGGTCCGCCACGGCCCGTCAGGAGGGTTTGGAAGTAAATTTTCCTTAACGCCAGGGGAAAGCTCGAAGCCCTTCCTCCGGAGTGACGGAGAGCACTCCCCGGCCGTACTACCTTCGCCGCATGCGCAAACCAGCCGAGACGAGCGTCCCCGTCGCGCCGGCCATCGCCGAGCGGTGGAGCCCGCGGGCCTACGACGAGACCGCCGAAATCACCGGCTCCCAGCTGACCGCATTGCTCGAAGCCGCCAGGTGGGCGCCGTCTTTCGGCAACACCCAGCCGGCGCGCTACCTCGTCGGCCGCCGGGGCGATCCGGTGTTCCCCCGCATCCTCGCGACGCTCAATTCCGGGAACCAGGCGTGGGCGTTCCGGGCGAGCGCGTTGCTGATCGGCGTGACGGTCACCACGAATGAGAAGGGCGAAGTGCCCTACGCCGACTACGGACTGGGTTTGGCGACCGAGAACCTCGTCCTCCAGGCGGTCGAACTCGGCTTGATCGCCCACCAGATGGCGGGCTTCTCGGCGGACGCGGTCCGCGCGGAGTTCGGCCTCCCGGACGCGGCGGTGGCCCGGGTCGCGATCGCCGTCGGATCCCCCGCCGACCCGTCCGTACTCGACGAGCCGCGCCGCGTCGAACGCGAACTCGCCCCTCGGCGACGGCTGCCGCTCGCGGAGTTCGCCTTCGGTGATCGATGGGGGTATCCGGCACTGTGACCGTTTCGTGAGCAATCCGGGGAACCGGAGTCCCGCCGTTGAGGTCAGATGGACACCAAACCGGTCAGGCCGCTGATTCGGTGAGATTCTTCTCAAGGAGTGACGAAATGCGTACAGCGATGCCGGTTGCACTGGCGGTTTCCGCGACGGCGATGGCGTTCGCGCTGTCCGGGTGCTCCTCCGAGGACACCCCCGCCCCGCCGATCGCCACTCCGCCCGCTTCGTCCTCCGCGGCCGCACCGTCCTCCTCGGCCGCCGCTCCCGCCGGTGACTCCGCCTCCGCCGACTACACCAAGCAGGGCACGAAGCTGAAGATCGGCGAGAAGGCCGTGGTGCCGTTCAAGTCGCAGAAGATCACCGGCGCGATCGGCGTGACGGTGACCGGCATCGACAAGGGCGTGGAGGCCGACCTGGCCCCGCTGAAGCTCGGCGACCGAGCCAAGGGGATGACGCCGTACTACATCCAGGTCAAGGTCACGAACGAGACCGGCTCGGACTTCTCGTACAGCTCGCTGGGCCTGATGAACGGCCTGCTCGCGGACGGCACCGACGGCCCGCACGTGACGGTGATCGGCAAGTTCGAGAAGTGCGACCGCGGCAACTCCGGCAAGGCGTTCACCACGAAGGGCGCTTCGTACGACAGCTGCGTACTGGCACTGGCCCCCGCTGGCGCGGAGGTCAAGGGGGCTAGCTACAGCGCGAGCACGTACCGGGACCTGGCGCCGAACACTGACTACGGCAAGGACGCCGTGACCTGGCAGTCCTGAACCAGAGGCGGGGCGACTCGACCGCCAGGCAGCTGGTCAACGGGCGAATTCAAGGAAGCAGCTGCTTCCTTGAATTCGCTCGCCCCGCAGTTCAAGAACCGTGAAATGTCGCGGGCAGCAGCCAGTCAGGCGCCCGCGCCCCCGACGCGCCGGATGATCTTCGCCAGGATTCCCGACACGATCAGCCAGAACACCGCCGCGATGCCGTAGTTCACCAGAACGCGCAGTTTCGCGTCGCTCGGCGTGAACAGGTCCTTGAAGCCGAGTGACAGTCCGTCGGCCCAGCCGCGGACGAACGAGACGATGCCGTTGCCCTGGTTTGCCTCGCCGATGACGAAAATCACGTGCAGCACCAAGACCGCGGCGAACAGCAGTCCGACCCAGCGCACCAGCGACGCGAGGAAGGACACCCCGCGCTCACGAGTGCGCCGCCAGTCCACCGGGGTGCGCTGGGGTCGCGCCTTCGCCTCGGTTTCCTGCGCTTCTTCCGCGTGCTCGCCCATGCCGGGCAGTCTGGCACGTCGTTTCGCGGCCCGCTACCCGCTAGTAACAGGTATCAGCCACCCGACGTAACAGTTCGATCGCGACGGGCGGCTTTCCTTTCGCGGCGTCGGGTGGTTACAGTGACCCCGTGGCGCGTGAACTCCTGCTTCGCTGCCGCGACGGGGCCTGATCTGACCGGCTCCTCGTCGCGGGGCTTTGTGGTGCCGGTCGTCCGCACCGATCCCTTCAGGAGAATTTCCCGCGATGAGCACCGACCCCCGCACCACTAACTCCCGTCTGCGCACGCCCTCTCGTCCCGCGCCCGCCGGACAGCCTTCGTGGAACCCGCAGCGCGGCACGTCCATGCCGGTCCACCGTTACCGCCCCTGGTACGACGTCGTCGAGAACATCGACGTACCCGACCGCACCTGGCCGGACAAGCGCATCGACCGCGCGCCGCTGTGGTGTGCCGTCGACCTGCGCGACGGCAACCAGGCGCTGATCGACCCGATGTCGCCCGCGCGCAAGCGCAAGTTCTTCGACCTGCTGGTCCGCATGGGCTACAAGGAGATCGAGGTCGGCTTCCCGGCCGCGTCGCAGACCGACTTCGACTTCGTCCGCGAGATCATCGAAGAGGGCGCGATCCCGGACGACGTGCACATCCAGGTGCTGACCCAGTGCCGCCCCGAGCTGATCGAGCGCACCTTTCAGGCGCTCGAGGGCGCGCCGCGGGCGATCGTCCACATTTACAATTCGACGTCGATCCTGCAGCGCCGCGTGGTGTTCCGCGAGGAGCGCGAGGGCATCAAGAAGATCGCGACGCAGGCCGCCGAAATGGTCGTCGAGCTGGCCGCGAAGCAGCCGGACACCGATTTCCGCTTCCAGTACTCGCCCGAGTCCTACACCGGCACCGAGCTGTCCTACGCGCTCGAGGTGTGCAACGCGGTCACCGAGATCTGGCAGCCGACGCCGGAGAAGCCGGTGATCCTGAACCTGCCGGCGACCGTCGAGATGGCGACGCCGAACGTCTACGCCGACTCGATCGAGTGGATGAGCCGCAACCTGGAACGCCGCGATTCGGTGATCCTGTCCCTGCACCCGCACAACGACCGCGGCACCGGCATCGCCGCCGCCGAACTGGGCTACCAAGCAGGCGCGGACCGAATCGAGGGCTGCCTGTTCGGCAACGGCGAGCGCACCGGCAACGTCGACCTGGTCGCGCTGGGCATGAACCTCTACAGCCAGGGCATCGACCCGCAGATCGACTTCTCCGACATGGACGAGATCAAGCGGACCGTCGAGTACTGCAACCAGCTGCCGGTCCCGGAACGCTCCCCGTGGGGCGGCGACCTGGTGTTCACCGCCTTCTCCGGCAGCCACCAGGACGCGATCAACAAGGGCCTCGACGCGATGAAGGACGCCGCCGACAAGTTGGGCGTCCCGGTCGACGAGCACCCGTGGGAGGTCCCGTACCTGCCGATCGACCCGAAGGACGTCGGCCGCACCTACGAGGCCGTGATCCGGGTGAACTCGCAGTCCGGCAAGGGCGGCGTCGCCTACATCATGAAGGCCGAGCACCAGCTGGACCTGCCGCGCCGGCTGCAGATGGAGTTCTCGAAGGTCATCCAGGCCTACACCGACACCGAGGGCGGCGAGGTCGACCCGGCCACCATGTGGCGCGCGTTCTCGGCCGAGTACCTGGAGTCGAAGACCCCGCTGGAACTGATCAAGCAGCGGGTCACCGACAACGGCGGCGGCGAGTACGACCTCGAGGCCACGGTGAAGGTCGAGGGCGACGAGCACGAGATCACCGGCCGCGGCAACGGGCCGATCGCCGCGTTCTTCGACGCACTGTCCACTGTGGGCTACGACCTGCGGCTCCTGGACTACAGCGAGCACACGCTGAGCCCTGGCGACGACTCGCGCGCCGCGTCCTACATCGAATGCGCGATCTCCGACCGCGTGTTCTGGGGCATCGGCGTCGACCCGTCGATCGTCACCGCGTCGCTGCGGGCCGTGGTCAGCGCGGTCAACCGGGCCAACCGCTGACCCGAGCCTGATCGCCCCAATGCCACATTGGGTGCGTCACATGCACCCAATGTGGCATTCGGTGCGTCACATGCACCCAATGCCGCATTGGGGCGGTTCTGGGCGAGGGAGACGAGGATGCGAGCCGAGCGCCTGGTCGCGCTTCTCTTCACGCTGCACCGCAAACGCGCGGGCACCGTCGGGGAGCTGGCCGGAGAGCTGGGCGTGACCGAGCGGACGCTGCGGCGGGATCTCGCCGCGTTGCGCGAAGCCGGCGTGCCGCTCTGGAGCGAACCAGGGCGCCGTGGCGGCATCCGGCTCGTCGACGGCTGGCGTTCGCGGCTCGACGGCCTCACCTCGCGGGAGGCCGTCGCGCTGCTGGCCCTCGACGTGCCGGACGCGCTGGCCGGGCTCGGTCTCGGCACCGCGGTGTCCGCGGCGCACGCGAAAGTGTCCGCGAGCATGCCGAAGCAGCTGCAGGAGCAGGCCCGGACGGTCGCCGGGCGGTTTCATCTCGACGCCTCGGCCTGGTTCACCTCGCCGGACGACACGGGCGCGCTGCCCGCGGTCGCGAAGGCGGTGTGGACGCAGCAGCGGCTCGACGTGCGGTACCAGCGGCGCGACAAGGTCACCCGGCGGACGCTCGATCCGCTGGGGCTCGTGCTCAAAGCCGGGGTTTGGTACCTGGTGGCGCGCGTCGACGCCAATCTGCGGACGTATCGCGTCTCCCGGTTGACGGCGGTCGCCGAAACCGGGGAAACCTTTGCCCGGCCGGAGGAATTCTCGCTCGCTGACTGGTGGCGCGCGTCGTCGGCGGAGTTCGAGAAGATGCCGCTGCCGTTGAAGGTGACGGCTCGGCTCGACCGGTCCGCGGCGGGGGCGTTGCGGCGGGTTTTCGGGCCCGAGCACGTGAACGAGGTGCTGGTGTCGCTCGGCCCGAAGGACGCCGACGGGTGGGCCGAGGCCGAGTTCGCCATGGAGGGCAAGGAAGTCGCCGTCGGACAGCTGGTTTCCCTCGGCCCCGGCGTCGAGGTGCTCACTCCGCCGGAGATCCGCGCCGCGGTCGCGGAATTCGGTCAAGCGCTCGCCGACCGCAACCGTCCGTGAAGGGCCCCTTGAGGAATCTGATTCCCCATGCCAGGAACTTGAGCCGCGTCGCCCCGCTGCCCGGCGCACCGGACGCGCCGGGCAAGGCGAACGTACGTGAGGGCCACCCTGAGGGAATCAGATTCCCTCAGGGTTCCCCTCACGTACCTTCACCGGGGTCACGCGGCCCGGGCGGCCACGGCTCAACCGCACCCGCAACCTCGCCTTAAGTTCCTGGCATTGAATTTGATTCCCCCAAGGAGTCCTTCACGGACAGTCGGCATCAGCGGTAGCCGCTGGCGTCGGCGGGCTTTCCGGGTTCCTGGACCTCCTCGATGTACCGCCACGCGTCCGGACGGCTGCCGTCCACGTCGTCGATCTCGTAGACCTTCGCCAGTTGACCGCTGGAAACGGTCTGGCCGGTCCACCGGTGCCGGTCCGCGTCGGCGGCGAGCGCGACGACCGTGCGGCCGGAGAAGGTCGGCGATTCCGAGATCACGAAGTGCGGCTCCCGGACGGTCGCGTCGCGCCAGTTTTCCTCGGTGACCTCGAAAATCTCCAGCATCGCCTCCGAACGCAGCCAACCCGGCGTGAACGCGATCGCGGTGCACTCGTGCTTTTTGAGTTCGGCCGCCTCGCCGACCGCCAGGACGTTGATCGCCGCCTTGGCCAGGTAGTACGGCAGCGACGTGCCCTCGCGGTACTTCTGGTTGTACTCGGCGGTGCCGTCGGTCAGTTCGATCACCAGCCCGCCCGGACGCCGGATGACCAGCGGAAACAGATGGTGGCTGGTGATCAGGTGGGCATCGAGGGACAGCCGCATCATCCGCAGGCTCGCGTCCAGCGAGTGCTCCCAGACCGGTTTGCCCCACTCCAGGTAACGGTCGCCGCCCCAGATCCCGTCGACCAGGATGTCGAGGCCGCCGTGCTCGGCGTCGATCCGCTTGGCGAGCGCGGCGACCTCGTCGCTCACCAGGTGGTCGACCCGCAGCGCGGTTCCCTTGCCGCCCGCGGCTTCGATCCGCTCCAGAGTGTCCTCAATGGTCTCCGGACGGTCCACTTCGGACCGCCCGGCCCGCGTCGTACGACCGGTGACGTACACGTGCGCCCCGGCCCGGCCCAGCTCGACCGCGATCGCCCGGCTCGCCCCGCGCGTGCCGCCCGCCACGAGCGCGACCTTGCCCGCCAGTTCCCCGCTCATTTCGTTCGTCCTCTTCTCTCTCGGTGAACCACCAGCGTGCGCGTGAACCCTGACATCCTCTGTCCGGGTTCCGGAAATCTGTGTCCTGGCTGTGCCTTGCTGTGAAGAGCCGGTGATTGGGACTCATCTGGGCTCTCGACGCGGTTAATGGAGATATGGACGCTACGACGGCTGGGCTGGTGGTGCTGTTCGTCGTCTCGCTGGTGCCGGTGTTGCCCACCGAGGTGACGCTGCTCGGCATGGGCGTGGCCGCCGCGCAGCACGGGACCTCGCTGGCCGTCGTGATCGCGGTCGCCAGCTTCGGCTGCCTGCTGTCCGACCAGGCGTTGTACGCACTCGGGCGCTTCGGCGGGGCTCGCGTGCTGGCCCGGCTGGGCCGTCAGCGCAAACTGGCCGCCGGGCTGACCTGGCTCGACGGACGCTTGCAACGGCATCCGCGGCCGGTCCTGGTGGTCGCGCGATGGCTGCCTTCCGGCGGCACGATCGGCGCACTGCTGGCCGGCTCGTTGCGATGGCGGTTCACCGAGTTCCTGACCGCGTCCGCGGTCGGCGTGCTGCTGTGGACGTCGTACGTCGCGTTCCTCGGCTACGCCGGCGGGCAACTGGTCGCCGAGCCAGGGTTGAGCCTCGCGCTGTCGCTGACCATCGCGGTGCTGCTGGGCTCGGCGATCACTATCGGGATTCGACGGCACGCAGCGCCGAGTACAGCGCCTTGATCAGCGGTTCGTTCTCCGGCGCGGCCGCGGCGGGGAACGGGATCCGGCGGCGGGTGTAGCCGTACGCGACGCCGTTGCGCGGGTCGGCGAACGCCTGCTGGCCGCCCGCGCCGCTGTGTCCGAAGCTGCCCTGGCCCAGCTCGGGGTAGTACTCGCTGGTGGCGTGGAATCCGATGCCGAACGCCTTGCGCTGATGCAACACCACGTCGTCGCCGGTGGACTGGATCTGCGCGAACTCGGCAGCGGTTTCCGGCTTCAGCAGCGGCGGTTCTCCGCCCAGCGGACTGATCGCGGCGGCGTACATCCGGGCCAACCCGCGGGCCGAGGCGACGCCGCCGAACGAGGCCGGGCCGAGTCGCCGGACCTCCGGGAGATTCGGCAGTTCCCAGACCTCCGGGCCGTCCGGATGATGCCGGTTGAACGCGATCCCGTTCAGGCTGTTCGCGGCGGGCGGGGCGATCTGCCGCTCGGGGGTCAGGATCATCGGCTCCGCACTGGCGAATCGCGGCTCCAGTTCGGCGGGGAGGCCGAGGTAGAAGTCCACTGCGTACGGATCGCGGACCCGTTCGGCGAAGTGTTCCTGAATGGTGCGGCCGGTCGCCCGCAGCACGACCTCGCCGCTGAGCGCGCCGATGACCAGCGCGTGGTAGCCGAACGCGGTTCCCGGTCGCCAGAACGGCCGCTGGCGAGCCAGACGTTCCGCGACGATCCGGTCGTCGGCGAGTTCCGCGCGGGAGAATCCTTCGTCGGCGCCGACCAGTCCGGCTCGGTGCGCCAGGAGGTCCCTGAGCGTGACGTCGGCCGAGAACTCCGGCCAGTAGTGGCGCACCCGCTGGTCAAGGTCCAGCACCCCGTCCTGGACCAGCAGCGCGACAACCAGATGCGCCGCGCCTTTCGTCGCGGAGTAGGCGCCGAGCAGGCAGTCGCCGTCGACGCCGGTCCACAAGTCGACTACTCGCTCGCCGCGGTGGTACGCCACCAGCTGGGCAGCTCCGTCGGCGACCGCCGCGAACGTGTCCCGCACCTGTTCGAAACCGGGCCGCACGGTGCCCTCGATGTTTTCCATGCCACGACCGTACTCCTGTTTGTAACCATTGGTCACTAACTCTGTCTCGGTAGAGTCCACAGCTATGACCCGACCGCGGCCCGGCCGCCCCGCGCAGCTCGATCGTGAGCGGATCGTCGACGCGGCGTTGTCCGCGGGAAACCTCGACACCTTGACCATGCGCGAGCTGGCGACGCGGCTGGGCGTGACGCATGGCGCGCTCTACCGCTGGGTCGCCAACCGGGACGCGCTGTTCGATCTGATCAGCGAGGTGGTGCTGGAGCGGGTGCTTCCGGAGGAAGGCCCGCCACGCCGGTCTTGGCGGCCGTGGCTCGCCCAGGTCGCGTGGGCGATGCACGACCAGTTCCTCGCGGTGCCCGGGTACGCGACCCGGTTGTCCCGGCCGCACCGGCACAACGCGGATTCGTTCGGCAGGCTGCGCTCGCAGGTGGTCGCCGCGTTCACCAACGCCGGGGTGTCGCCGGAACTGGCCGAGCAGAGCTGGTACATCTTCATCACGTGCACGGTCAGCTGGCTCGCGGTGCGGGAAAACCCACTCGATCTCGGGCCGGACGCACCGCGGTTTGAGCTGTTTCTCGACACTTTGCTGCGCGGGCTTCCCGCCCGGGAGCCCGGTTAGGTCGTCAACGCGGCCACCTCGGCACGCAACTCGTCGATCACGGTCGCGACCGCCGGACGATTCACCGCACCAGTACGGCACACCACTTCCACCAACCGCGCCGCCCGGATTCCCGCCAGGGGACGGCCCACCAATCCACTGCCCCGCCGAGTGTCCATTGTGTACCGCGGCATCAACGCGATCCCGTGCCCGGACGCGACAAGCCGTTCGGTGATGCGGAAATCGTTGATGCGCTGGACGATCTGCGGCCGCACGCCGGTGCGCACGGTCAGCGAGCGCAGGACGTCGTCGACCGGGAAGCCGTGGTCCACCGAGATCCAGCGTTCGTCGGCGAGATCGGCGAGTTCGACCCGACGGCGGCGGGCGAGCCGGTGATCGGCGGGCAGTGCGACGTCCAGCGGTTCGCGCAGCAGCGGGACGACGTCGAGGCGTTCGGTGTCGAATTCGGGCGCGTGCTCGTCGCGGTGGGCGACGACGACGTCGTAGTCGGCGACCAGGCCCGGGACCTGCGGCGGGACCATGTCGACGTCGCGGACGTCGACGTCGAGGTTTTCGTACTGGTCGATGCGGCGCAGCAGGCCGGGCAGGAGCATCAGGCCAGCGGACTGAAAGATCGCGATCCGCACCCGACCGCGCGGGGCGCTGCGGTAGGTGGCCAGTTCCGCTTCGGCCCGGTCCAGCGCGGCCAGCACGTCGTCGGCGCGGGCGACCAGCGCGCGGCCCGCGTCGGTGAGCCGCAGCCCGCGGCCGGCCGGTTCGGTGAGCGCGATGCCGACCTCCGCCTGCAACGCGCGCAACTGCTGCGATATCGCCGACGGCGTGCAGTGCAACGCCCGAGCGGCGGCGGTGACACTGCCCCGATCAGCGAATTCGCGCAGCGTCCGGAGCCTGCCCAAGTCCATCCGCGCAGTGTATGTGAAGCACCGCTACACAGTCGGTGCAGTTTTTCTCGCTGGTGCTTCAAGGTTTGCCTAGGCAGAGTGGCGGCATGGCCATCCGGGACCGTCTGCTCGCTGTATTCGTCGCCGTCTTGTGGGGTCTGAATTTCATTGCGATCCACGCCACACTCGACCAATTCCCGCCGATGTTCGCGGGCGCGCTGCGGTTTCTGCTGATCGCGATTCCGACGATTTTCCTGGTGCCGCGGCCGCGCGTGAAGCTGCGCTATCTCCTTGGTTACGGGCTCGGGTTCGGCACCGGACAGTTCGCGTTCCTGTTCGTCGCGATGCACCTGGGCATGCCGACAGGGCTCGCGTCGCTGGTGCTGCAGGCGTCCGCGCCGTTCACCGTGCTGCTGGGCGCGGTGCTGCTGCGGGAACGCGTCTCCGGGCGGCAGCTGGCCGGGATCCTGCTCGCGGTGGCGGGCATGACCGCGATCTCCTGGCAGCAGTCCGCCCACGCCGCGCTGGTGCCGGTGCTGTTGACCTTGCTGGCCGCGCTGAGCTGGGCGATCGGCAACCTGAGCATGCGCCGCGCGGAGCCGGACAACCCGCTGCACCTGACGCTGTGGATGTCGGTGGTGCCGCCGCTGCCGATGCTGGCGCTGTCGAGCATCTTCGAGGGCCCCGGCGCGGCGTGGCACTCACTGGCGACGCTCGGCAGCAAGACCGGCCTGATCGGCATCGCGGGCCTGGCGTACGTGGTGATCTTCGGGACGGTCGTGGGCTCCGGCATCTGGACCACGCTGATGCGCCGCAACCCGGCGGGCGTGGTCGCGCCGTTCTCGCTGCTCGTGCCGGTGGTCGGGTTGACGGCGTCGTTCTTCATCCTCGGCGAGGTGCCGACAGTACTGACTCTGATCGCCGCGGCGGTGGTGATCGGCGGGGTTCTGCTGGGCTCGCTGCGGAAGAAGCCTGCGGTTACGCCGGAGGAACTGCTGCCGGTGTGAGGGTCACCGGCTGGGACGCTGCCGCAGCAGTTCGGGCACCCGGTCGTACGCCTTCAGCTCGCCGGCCAGCTCCGGGACCAGATAGCCGAGCACCCGCAGGATCGTCTCGTGGTCCTTCCACAGATGCCGGTGATGAATCGGCTCGTGATGCATGATCCGGTTGCGGAACAGCAGAACGGTGCGCAAATCCGTGTGCAGATCACGCCGTTTGCCGCGGTAGAAGGCGAACGTGCGGTGCAGGTGCGGGACCCACAGCGTCCGGTCGTAGGCACTGCTGAGCGTGGACACCCAGAACCCGAGCGACAGGTTGGCCACGAGGTCATCGGGCGTCTGCGGCCGTCCGCGCACGGTCAGCTTGCGCCGGGCCTCTGCCAGCTTGCCGACGCCGTCGGGGCGCAGCGGGGCTACCCGCCACCAGTCTTCCCGGTCGAACGCCGTCGCCAGCGTGCGGTGCAGGCCGTTCCGCAGCGCGAGCTCCAGGCAATGCAGCGACGGGTAGAACGCCGCGGAAACCTCGACGTTCCACCAGTACAACGCACAAGCCCGAGCGAGATCGCCTTCCGCCTTCGCGAGATACGGCGCGAACCTCGGGGTCGACAAACCTTCCCTGATCCACCCCGGCTCCCCCGGCATCAGCTGCCCCTCCCCGTTTCTTGCCCCTCTCGGGCGGAGGGGATGTGCTAGTATGGCGCAGTACGCCCCGGGTCGCCTCTGCTTTCGCATGCCGCTCGGGGCATCGCTTATTTCCGGGCCAGGGAACAGAAAACCCCGGCACGTCCGAAGACCTGCCGGGGGAATCCCGTCAGCCGGTTCAGGCGACCGCGTCGTTCTTCTCCTCCGACGACGCGGACGAGGCCGATCCCGCCGCGTGGCGGGCCATGCGCTTCTTCAGCACCAGCGTCACCACGACGCCGATCACCAGCGCCGCGCCGAGGCCTGCCCACTGGAAGCCCTTCAGCCACTTGTCGGCGACCACGCCGAGGTAGTAGATGAGCGCCGTCGTCCCGCCCGCCCAGACGATGCCGCCCAGTGCGTTCGCGATCAGGAAGCGCGGGTAGTGCATGTTCAGCGACCCGGCGAGCGGGCCGGCCAGGATGCGCAGCACCGCGACGAACCGGCCGAAGAACACGGCCCACATGCCGCGTTTGTGGAACATCTTTTCGGCGCTCGCGATGTGGTCGGGGCCGAAATGTTTCGGGAACTTCCGGCCGGCCCAGGCGAAGAGCCGTTTGCCGCCCTTCTTGCCGATCAGGTACCCGATGCTGTCGCCGATGATCGCGCCCGCCGACGCCAGCACGCCGATCCACAGCGGGTTCAGCCCGCTGTGCGACGACGCCAGCAGCGCCGCGCTCACCAGCACGATCTCCCCCGGCAGCGGGATGCCCAGGCTTTCGACCATCACCACCAAGCCCACCAACAGGTAGACCGACAGCGGAGGGATCGCCTCCAGCACGTGGTCGATGTTCACTGCCAACCCCCTTGTGATTCGTGCCTGGTCTCCGCAGAGTACCCAGCTGACGAGCGTTCTCGCGTCCGCCTGGAGTCGGGGGTGGGGTCCGTCTTCAGGCAGGGGTTTTTCAGGGTTTTTCCGACATAACACGCAAAGCGCGCGATTCGAAGTACTCGCGTTCCGGCAGGCTCAAGGTGCGCTGGGCGGCCCGGAGGTAGCAGTCGCGGGCGCCTTGCGCGTCGCCGGACCGTTCGAGGAGATCGGCGCGGACCACGTCGGCGCGGTAGTGGTCCAGGTGCTCGGACGCGTCCAGTTCGGCCAGCGCGACCGCCGGGCCTTCGACGCGGGCGAGCGCGACCAGGCGGTTGAGGGTGACCATCGGTCCAGGAGCGAGCTGCCGCAGGAGGTCGTACAACATCAGGATCTGCGGCCAGTCGGTGTCGTCGGCGGTCGGGGCTTCGTCGTGCACGGCGGCGACCGCGGCTTGCAGCTGGTACGGGCCGACGGGGGTGTTCGCCAGCGCGTGTTCGATGAGTGCGCTGCCTTCGGCGATCGCGGACGCGTCCCAGAGCGAACGGTCTTGTTCGGCCAGCGGCACGGGCACCCCGTCCGGGCCGGTGCGGGCGGGACGGCGGGCGTCGGTGAGCAGCATGAGGGCGAGCAGACCGGCGACCTCGCCGTCAGCAGGCAGCAGCGCGTGCAGTTGCCGGGCGAGCCGGATGGCCTCGGCGGTCAGTTCGACGCGGTTCACCTCGCTGCCGGAGCTGGCGGTGTGGCCCTCGGTGAACACCAGATACAGCACCTGCAGGACCGCGGCGACGCGTTCCGGCAGTTCGTCCCGGGGCGGCAAGGCGAAATCCGCGCCGCGCAGCTTCTGTTTCGCGCGGCTGATCCGCTGACCGATCGTCGGCTCCGGAACCAGGTACGCCCGCGCGATCTCGGCCGTGGTCAGGCCGCCGACGGCACGCAACGTGAGCGCCACCTGCGACGGGCGGGTCAACGCGGGATGGCAGCAGAGCAACAGCAGAGTGAGGGTGTCGTCTTGCTGCGGCACGAGTTCGAAGGACGGCGGTTCCAGCGCGGCCACCGTCTCCTCGCGACGGATCCGCGCGGCTTCGTTGCGCCACATCTCGATCCGCCGCCGCGAAGCGGTCGTGATGAGCCAGGCCTTCGGATTGTCCGGGACCCCGTCCTTCGGCCACTGCACGGCGGCGGCGAGCAGGGCCTCCTGCACGGCGTCCTCGCATTTGCCGAAATCGCCGTAGCGGCGCACGAGCGCGGTCAGGACCTGCGGGATGGTCTCGCGCAGGAGGCCGTCGATCACAGCTCGAAGTCCACGTCGCCGGTCAGCCCCATCACGGGCCGCACCTCGATCGTCGCGAACGGCGCCTCCGGGATCCGCGCGGCGATCTCCAGCGCACGGGCCTCCGAATCGCATTCGAGCAGGTAGAACCCGGCGAGCTGTTCCTTGATCTCGGCGAACGGGCCGTCGGTGGTGCTCACGCCGTCGGTGCTCACGCGGACCTGCTTCGTCAGCTCCGGCGCGGCCAGCCGCTCGGACACGATCCGCTCGCCTTCGAGCTCCTCATGGAACCGCTCGTAGGCCCGCAAGCCCTCGGCCTTCTGCTCGTCGCTCATCCCCGCCCAGGCCGCGCGCGACGCCGGGTTGCCGTAGATCAGGACCAGATACTTCATCGGGAGCCTCCTCGAAAAGTTTTTCCACCCCAGATGTCGAAGCCGGACCGGCGGCTTCGACGTCCCGGACGAACACCGAGTCCGGGAAAAGGAGACCACAGAATGTCCGAAAACGAGATCCGCGACCTGCTGGCCGAGCGCACCGCCGCGATGCACGCGAAGGACCCGAAGCGGGTCGTCGGGACCTACACCGAGAAGGCGGTGAAATTCGACCTCGCCCCGCCGCTGCGCACGACCGGCGCTTCCGCGGAGCACGTCGCGCAGTGGATGAGCACCTTCGACGGGCCGATTTCCTACACGTACCACGACGAGGAGATCACCGAGTCCGGCGATCTGGCGATGGTGGCGGCGCTGACGAAGCTGACCGCGACGCCGCAGGGCCACAACGAATCGTTCACGCTCTGGTTCCGCACCACGTTCGCCTTGCGACGCAACGGAAACGGCTGGCTGATCGCGCACGAGCACAACTCGACGCCGTTCCACATGGACGGTTCGTTCCGCGCGGCCGTCGACCTCCAGCCCTGAAAAACGCGGTGAAGGAGGGGACCAGGTCGCTGTGGCGCGAGCGCGCGGCCCGATGAAGTACGTGAGGGGAACCCTCAGGGAATCTGATTCCCTGAGGGTTCCCCTCACGTACGTTCGCCCGGCCCCCACCCCGTAAAGGTGGGCTTTCGTGGACGGGTCAGAGGATCTCGGCGGCCGAACCGACGTCCGGCGGGCCGAGGTCCGGGTTCAGTGCCCCGGCGTCGACCAGTTCCACCTCGACCTTGTGCGGCTGGATCCGCCCGTCGCGGATGTCCTCCGCGTAGTGGCAGGCCACCCGGTGTCCGGCGCCGATCTCGCGCAATTGCGGGCGATCGGTGTCGCACAGGCTTTCCTGCTTCCACGGGCACCGCGTGTGGAAGCGGCAGCCCGACGGCGGGTTGGCGGGCGACGGGAGGTCGCCGGCGAGCAGGATCTGTTCGCGGCTGTCCTCCACCACCGGGTCCGGCACCGGGATCGCCGAGAGCAGCGCCCGCGTGTACGGGTGCAGCGGGTTTTGGTACAGCTCCTCCGACGTCGTTTCCTCGACCAGCGCGCCGAGGTACATCACGCCGATCCGGTCGGAGATGTGCCGGACCACCGCGAGGTCGTGCGCGATCACCACGTAGGTGAGACCGAGCTCGTCCTGGAGGTCCTCCAGCAGGTTCACCACCTGCGCCTGCACCGAAACGTCCAGCGCGGACACCGGTTCGTCGGCGACGATCAGGTCCGGCTCCACCGACAGCGCCCGCGCGATGCCGATGCGCTGGCGCTGGCCGCCGGAGAACTCGTGCGGGTACTTCCGCAGCGAGGACTCCGGAAGGCCGACCGCGCTCAGCAGTTCGCGCAGCCGCTTCGCGGTCGACTCCTTGTCCTTGTCGAGACCGTGCGCGCGCATGCCCTCGACGAGGATCGATTCGACCGACTGGCGCGGGTCCAGGCTCGACATCGGGTCCTGGAACACCATCTGCATCCGCCGCCGCGCCTTGCGCAACTGCTCGCCCTTGAGCTGGGCGACGTCGGTGCCGTCGAACACGACCTTGCCGTCGGTCGGTTCGTTGAGCCGCAGGATCGCGCGGCCGAGCGTCGACTTGCCGCAGCCGGATTCGCCGACCAGGCCGTAGGTTTCGCCGCGGCGGATCGACAGGTCGACCCCGTCGACCGCGAACACGTGGCCCACCGTGCGGTCCACGACGATGCCGCGTTTGATCGGGAAGTGCACCTTGAGGCCGGTGACCTCGAGCAGCACCTCGTCGGTGTTCGCCACCGTCATCGGGTTCCTCCTCCTGCCGCCACGGCGGGTTGCACCGGGTTGTGGCAGCGCAGCAAGCCGTTCCGGTCGGGAACCAGCTCCGGCGAATTCTCCAGGCAGGCCTGGATCGCGTTCGGGCAGCGCGGCGCGAAGGCACAGCCGCCGTCCCACGGGATGTTGTCGGCCACCGAACCGCGGATCGGCACCAGCTTCTCGCCGCGGCCCTCGTCGAGCCGCGGGATCGAGGCCAGCAGACCGTGCGTGTACGGATGCCGCGGCTGCGCGAACAGCGAATGCCGCTCCTGGCGCTCCACGATCCGGCCGCCGTAGAGCACGTTGACCTCGTCGCAGAGCCCGGCGACGACGCCGAGGTCGTGCGTGATCATCACCAGCGCGGTCCCGGTGTCCTGCACCAGTTCCCGCAGCAGCGCGAGGATCTGCGCCTGGATCGTCACGTCGAGCGCGGTGGTCGGCTCGTCCGCGATGAGCAGCCGGGGACGGCACGCCAGCGCGATCGCGATCAGCGCGCGCTGGCGCATCCCGCCGGAAAGCTGGTGCGGGTACTCGGAAAGCCGGCGCGTCGGGTCGGGAATGCCGACCTTGTCGAGCAGTTCCGCCGCTTCGATCCGCGCCTTCTTGCGCGGCATGTCGCGGTGGCGCTCCAGCACCTCGGTGATCTGCAGCCCGATCGGGATGACCGGGTTCAGCGAGGACAGCGGGTCCTGGAACACCATGCCGAGATCGCGGCCGCGCCGGTCGCGCATTTCGCGGTCGGACAGGGTCAGCAGATCGGTGCCCTCGAAGCGCACCGAACCGCTGACGGTGTTGCCGCGCTTGGCGAGCAGCCGCATGATCGCGAGCGACGTCACCGACTTGCCGCAGCCGGACTCGCCGACCAGCCCGACCGTCTGGCCGGGTTCGACGTCGAAACTCACGCCGTCGACCGCGGTGAACGGACGCTCGCCGCGGCGCTGGAACACGACCTTCAGGTCGCGGACTTCGAGAAGTGCCACGGGGTCACCGCCGGTTCTTCGGGTCGAGGGCTTCGCGGAGGGACTCGCCGAGCAGCGTGAACCCGAGCGCCACGATGATGATCGCGATCGCCGGGTAGTAGGCCAGCTCGGGCCGGATGTCGAGGAAGTGCTGGGAAGCGTTGCCCAACATCAATCCCCACTCCGCGCGGGTCGGGTCCGGGTCGCCGAGACCGAGGAACGACAGCGCCGCGGCCTCCAGGATCGCGGTCGCCAGCGTCAGCGTCGCCTGCACGATCACCGGGCCGAGCGAGTTCGGCAGCATGTGCCGGAACACGACCGTCGTCCGCTTCACGCCGAGCGACGTCGCCGCCAGCACGTGGTCCGCCTCGCGCTGGGCAAGCATGGAACCGCGCAGCAGCCGGGCGAAAATCGGCACGCCGATGATCGACACCGCGATGATCACCGTCCACTGGCTCGGCTTCGCGAACAGCGCCGCGATCGAAATCGCCAGCAGCAGCGAGGGAAACGCCAGCAGCACGTCGACAACGCGCATGAGGACGGTGTCGACCCAGCCGCCGAACGCGCCCGCGAGCCCGCCGATGAGCGCGCCGAGCAGCACGCCGATCACCGTGGCGAGCACGCCGACCAGCAGCGTCTGCTGCGCGCCGATCAGCAGCCGGGACAGGAAGTCGCGGCCGAAGTCGTCGACGCCGAGCGGGAAACCCGGCTGGGCGCCGGGAATGATGCCGCGCCCGAGGATGACCTTGTCCTGCAGGTACCGGACCTGCGGGTCCTTCGGCGCGAGCAGCGGCGCGAAAATCGCCAGCAGCAGGAACAGCAGGGTGATCACGCCGCCGACGATCGCCACCGGGCTGCGCAGCATCCGGCGCAGTGCCTCGGCGCCGAGGCTGCGCCCGCCCGCCGAAGCCGCGGCGAGCTTGTCGATCGGCTCTTTCTTCTTGTTCAGCAGAGTGTTCACCGCACACGCACCCTCGGGTCGATGAGCCCGTAGGAAATATCCACGAGCATGTTCACGAGCACGTAGACCAGTGCCCCGAGAAGCAGCAGCGCCTGCAGCCGCGGGTAGTCCCGCTTGTCGATCCCTTCGGCGAGAAGGAATCCGAGGCCGCGGAAGTTGAACACTCGCTCGGTCAGCACGGCGCCGCCGAGCAGCGCGCCGGTCTGCAGGCCGATCGTGGTGATCACCGGCAGCAAGGCGTTGCGCAGCACGTGCCGCTGGCGGACCACGGGCTGGGTGAGGCCCTTGGAGTTCGCGGTGCGGATGAAGTCCTCGTTGAACACGTCGAGCACCGAAGCGCGGGTGATCCGGGTGATCACCGCGAGCGGAATCGTGGCGAGCGCGAGCGCGGGAAGAATGAGGTGCTTGATCGCGTCCCACACCGCGTCCCATTCGCCGGTCATCATTCCGTCGAGAATGGCGAAATGCGTGACGACGGTGGCGTCGATGCCCGGCGCCTGCCTGCCCTGCGACGGCAAGCCGAGCGGCGTGGAAAGCAGGTCCTGCATCATGTAGCCGAGGAAGAAGATCGGCACCGCCACGCCGACCAGGGTCAGCACGATGATGACGTTGTCGACGATCTGGCCGCGGAACCGGGCGGCGAGATAGCCGAACGAAATGCCGAACAGCACCGCGATCAGCATCGCCGTGATGCCCAGCTCGATGGTGGCCGGGAGGAACGTGCCGATCTCCGACATCACCGGCCGGGACGACACGAGCGAAGTGCCGAAATCACCGGTGACCGCGCGACCGAGGAATTTGAAGTACTGCACGAAAATCGGCTGGTCGAGGCCGAGCACGTGGTTGAGGTTCGCCAGTTTTTCCGGTGTCGCCTTGTCCCCGAGGAGAGCCGACGCGGGCCCGCCGGGAAGTGAGCGCAACCAGGCGAACACCAGGATGGACAGGATGAGGAGCGTCGGGATCGCTTGTAGCAGCCGACGCACGAGAAAACGGAGCACGAGTAGTCCTTTGTGTACAGCCCGGGAACGAGGCCAAGGGCAGGCGCGGTAGCACCTGCCCTTGGCCTGGCTGCTCAGTGGAGCACGTCAGCCGACAGTGACGTTGTCAAAGCGTTCGTCGGTGAGCGGGCTGGCCACCACGCCCTTGATCTTCGGGCCGACCACGATCGCCGGCGTCGGGTAGGCGATCGGGATGGCGGGCAGGTATTCCATGATCTTCTTGTTGGCTTCCTGGTACGCCTTGGTGTGCGCGTCGCCCGGAGGCGCCGCGTCCGCGTCGGCGAGCGCCTTGAAGATGCCCTGGTTGTTCTGGTCGGTGAGGCCGAACTCCGGCTTCGGGCGGCCGAAGAAGGTGCCGACGAAGTTGCCCGCGTCGTTGTAGTCACCGGTCCAGCCCAGCAGGTGGATGTCCTGCTTGCCGTTCTGCTGCACGTCGTCCTTGTACCCGCCGTTCCACGACTCGGCGACCGGCTGCACGTTGATGCCGATGGCCTTCAGGTCCTCGGAGATCGCGGTGTAGGTGTCGGCCGGGTTCGGCATGTAGGGCCGGGTGACCTCGGTCGGGTAGTAGAACTTCAGCGTCATGCCCTCGGCGCCTGCTTCTTTCAGCAGCGCCTTGGCCTTTTCCTTGTCGTACGGGTACTTGGTCACGTCGTCGGTGTAGCCGGAGATCGCCTTCGGCACGAACTCGGTCGCGACCTCGGAGCCCTCGGCCAGCTTGGAGCGGACGAACTGCTCGCGGTTGATGCCGTAGGCCAGCGCCTGGCGGACCTTGGGGTTCTGCAGCTTCGCGCCGTTGGGGCCGGCCTGGTTGATGCCGAGGTAGAGCACGTTGAACGACGGGCGGATCAGCACCTGTTCGCCGTCATTGCGCAGCAGGCCGTAGTCGGCGGGGGCCGGGAAGTCGTAGCCGTTGATGTCGCCGGCCTTGAGCGCCTGCTTGCGGGCGTTCTCGTCCGGGATCACCTTGAACACGAGCTTGTCCAGCTTGGCAGGCTGCGGCATCGTGCTGGTCTCGTTGCGCACCAAGGTGATCTGGCCGTTGCCCTGGTCCCAGCTCTCGAACTTGAACGGGCCGGTGCCGGTCGGGTGCTTGTAGCCGTACTCCGGATACGTGATCGACGTGCCGGAGCCGGTGACCTTGTCCGCGTTGTACTTCTGCAGCGCGGTGGGGCTCTGGATCGCGAACGACGGCAGGGTGAACGCCGCCGGGAAGGCGCCCTTCGCGCGGGTCAGGTTCAGGACCGCGGTGTGGTCGTCCTTCGCCTCGCAGCTCTTGTAGACCGGCTGTCCCTTGGTGGTGCCCTCGTTGTTCGCGAAGCCCTCGAAGACGTCGCCGTAGTAGATCATCTGGCTCTGGGCGGTGGCGCCCTTCATGTTGTACCAGCGATCGAAGTTGAAACAGACGGCCTTCGCGTCGAACGCGGTGCCGTCGCTGAACTTCACGCCCTGCTTGAGGTCGAAGGTCCAGGTCTTGCCGTCGTTGCTCGGCGTCCACTTCGTGGCGAGCGACGGGGCCAGGTCCGCGGTGCCCGGCTTGTTCTGGATCAGCGTGTCCAGCATCTGCCGGGTGATCCGGAACGTCTCGCCCTCGTCGTTGAAGATCGGGTCGAACATCTTCGGGTTGCCGGTGTTGCCGAAGACCATGGTGCCCCCGGACCCACCGCCTCCGGACTCGTCGCGCTTCGATTCCGCGCACGCGGACAGCGAGACCGCGAGCGCGCCCGCGAGCCCGATCAGAGCTGCCCGGCGTGTTCGGGTCAGCCGCAATTGCTGCATCTGGCACCCCTTGGGAATGTTCGGTGTCTCGAAAGCACCGTCGGCGGTCAGTTCGGGAAGACCAATGCGATCGGTGTGTTCGGTGACACTAGCGGGAACTCGGCCCCCGCTTAAGCACGTGAGGTTACGATCGCGCTACGTAAGGCCCAAATTGAGCGCAACGTGTCGGCAATTGTGTGCACAGCGTAGCGAAAACTGCCGGTTTGGTACGTTGAGTGGCGGTTTGCTCACCCGGTTGGCCTAGTGGCCCGGGTTGTCCGTTCCGGGTGCCGTGGATGTTCCGGAATCTCTCCGGCGGGCCCGGAGAGTTGCCCGCGAAGGCCGCCGAATCGGCCCGAATGCACTCGTGTCCGCCGTGCTCGCGCATTCCGCGCAATAGCCAATTCGCCTGCCGCAAACCGATGTCGAGCCGGGATTCCGGTTGTTCAGACCAGCTGGTCGGCGGCCTCCCGGGTGCCGTCGACGGCGAACCAGCCGCGCTCGAACAACTGCCAGCGGCGCAGTTCAGCCCGCGCGGGCTCGCCGTCCCGGGCGACTGCCCTGGACAACCGTTCGGCCTCGGTGCCGCCCTCGACCCAGCAGAGCCACGACAACCGGGACCGCACCGCGCGGCGTCCGCTCGACACGCCTTCCAGCACCAGCACCTCGGGAACCTCGACTCGCACCAGTTCACCGGGCCGCGGAGTGCCGGAGGTCCAGTCCATCCGCCGGTACTCGCCGGGCAGGCCCTGTGCCAGCGGCGTCAGCACGCCGTCTTCCAGCTGCGGCCACCACGCGACAGGATCGTCCCAGGTGGCGAAGGCGTCCGTGCTGACCAAAGCGGCACGCGAACCGAGAGCTTCGACCGTCTCGGCGGCGAGAGTGGATTTCCCGGCTCCGGACGGACCGTCGACGGCGAGCATCCGAACGCGGCCGAGCCGGGGCGGGGCGGCGAGCAGTGCGGAGATCAGGGAACGCGTGCCGGCCTCGCTTCGGGCAGGCCGTCCACGGTGTCCGGCGCGGTCGTGCGTTTCTCCAGTTCGGCGATGCGTGCTTCGAGCTCGCGCTGGGTGTCTTCCAGTTCGCAGCGCAGCAAAGCGGTCTCCTCGACCGAGGTCCGCACCTCTTCCTCCAGGTGCCCGACCTCGGTCGAAAGCTGCAGCGAAACCATCGCGAGGACCACTCCGGACAGGAAGAAGACGAAGTTCGACGGGGTCTCCACGCCCGTCAGGTGCGCCACGAAGTTCGCCACCGCGGGCACCACGGCGAGGATCACGACCCCGATGGCCACCACGAGCCAGATGCCAGCGTACTTCTCGCGCAGTTTGCGCCGCCGCATCATCTCGATGACGACGAACAGCACGAGACACGCGATGACGATGCTCAGCACCCGCCAGCCTGCCATGGAGGGCCTCCTTACACGGCGTCGGAAGAATCGACGGAGGGACGGCGGCGGACAAGGGCGAGCAGCAGAGCCAGCCCCGCGCGGCCCAGGTACACGGCGGATTTCACCGGCGAATGGCTCGGCGTGCCGCCCGCCCGCTCCCGCATCAGGACCGGGGTTTCCGCGATCGCGAGCTTCGCCCGGATCGCCAGCATGAGCGCCTCGACCGTGTCGCCGAGGTATTCGGCCGGGTAGCCAGCCGCGAACAGCCGGATCGCGCGCGGTCCCATCGCCTTGAACCCGGACGTGACGTCGCTGAGCCTGGTCCCGGCCAGCTTGCTGAACACCAGCGACAGCACGGCCATCGCGTACTTGCGCGGGCCGACGGCCCGGTACGAGCCCTTGCCCGCGAACCGGGAGCCGATCGCGAGGTCGGCTCCCTCGTCGAGCAGCCGCAGCAGCGCGCCGACCTCGGCCGGATCGTGCTGTCCGTCGGCGTCGACCTGGACCACGGTGTCGTAGCCGCGCGAGACGGCGTAACGGAATCCGGTGCGCATCGCGCCGCCGACGCCGAGGTTCACCGACAGCCGGACCACCCGCGCTCCCGCCTCGCGGGCGAGTTCGGCGGTGCGGTCGAGCGAACCGTCGTCAACGACCAGCACGTCCGTGCCGGGCAGCGACCGTTTGATCTGGGCGAGCACCGACGAGACGCTGTCCTGCTCGTTGAAGGCCGGGATCACGATGAGCACGCGGCGGGTGTGCACGAGCGTGCCGAACGAGTCAGCCATGAGCGCTCACTCCCCGTGCGAAGTGCTCAGCGCGGGTGCCACCGCGACGCCGGACTGTCCCGCGATCTCGTAAATCGTCGCGTCGGAATTGCGGAAGACGACGTGGAACATCGGGCCCTCGGCGATCCGGGCGACGCCCGCCGACTGGATCGCGGTAGCGGTGGCCAGCCCCTTGCCCTGGATGACATAGCGCACGCGCAGGTCCGTGAGGTCTCTGCGAACCCGCGGCGACGTGCCGACCTGGTCGACCTGGTCGCTGAGGTACGCGGCCGTCGTGCCCGGACCGGCTCCGTAGAAGTTCCACTCGACCGGCGTCACGCCGGACAGCGCGTACATCCACGCGGAACCGTCGGCCTTGTTGTTCATCACGCGTTCGCCGGCCACCGTGTGCTGCGCGAGCCAGGCGTACGCGGCTTCCTCCGCTTTGGAGACCGTGGGCCCGTCCTGGTACCTGGCCGCCAGCCGCACCGCGTTGCGGCCGACGTAACCGCCCCCGCTCAGCCCGCCGAGCACCACAACCAGCAGCAGCACGCCAACGCCGGTGAGCACGACCGGCTTGAGCTTCACCCGTGGCTGCATTTTGCGGACCAGCCAGGCGACGAAGGTGTGCGCGAACTCGCCGAACGCCACCGCGCCGGCGAGCGGAACGAGCGCGGCGATCCGCCAGTGGTCGTTGTAGAAGACGCTCGTGACCGACCGCACGAGGTTCGATTCGAGCGACACGGAAACCATGAACAGGCCGCCGAACACGACGTACGCGCCGACCAGCCACAGCATCCGCCGGTGCCGCACCATCAGCACGATCCCGATGAACGCGGGCACGCCGACCCACCACTGCGGGAACTCCGACATCGGGGAGAACGTCAGCGTTTCGCCGAGGCCGCCGGCGAGGGTCGCCTCGGTCGGCCAGTGCGCGCTCGTCACGCCGCTCGCGTTGTACAGCGACGGCAGCACGAGCGGCACGCCGAGCGCGATCGCCAGCCCGACTGTCGCGATCAGCGTGGGAGCGCTGCGCCGCCAATCGATCTTCTCGTAGCGCAGCAGCACCGCGAGCAGGATGAGCAGGAAGTACGCGCCGAGCACGAACACGAGGCTGGTGTGCAGGCCGCACAGTCCGGCGAGGCCGACCCCGAGCGCGACCGGGCCCGTGGCGCCGTCCGGCTTCAGCAGGTACCGCGCGAGCACGAGCATCGCCGGGATCAACGCGACGCCCGCGACGTACGGCCACAGCGGACCGCGCCACAGCGAGTCGTACGGGAACGCGCTGAACCACGTGGTGACCGCGGCGGCCGCGGCGGTGCCAAGCGCGGGCATGCCCCACACGCGGCACAGCGCCGCGACACCGACCGGCACGGTGAAAACCACTGCCAGCGCGGCCAGGTTCAGCGTGGGCATCATGGTCAGCCCGCCCTTGCCGAAGACCAGCGAGAGCAGTGCGTGGTAGGTGTCCGGGTAGAAGTAGTTCGTCTGGTGGGGCAGGTTCGCGATCGTGCCCACGGTGGACGGCCGGGCGTCGCCGTGTTCGGCGATCCAGCGGATCAGGTTGCCGTGGAACGGCGCGTCCCAGCCCTGCTGGACCGTGTTGATCCCGTTGGTGCCGCGCAGAAACGCGACCGCGCCGACGACGAGGCCCGCGGCGACGCCGGCCGCCATCACGACGTGGTCGCGCAGCGGGAGCTTCGGAAGTTCTTCGACCGTCCAGTCCGGATGACGGCGCGCGCGCAGCCGTCGCGCGGCGAACGCCAGCCCGAAGCCGACGATCGCGAGCACGAGCGTCCAGAGCGCGACCGCGAGCATCGTCCAGCGGATGCCGAGCCCGCCGAGCACCGGGACGCCGAGCGCGACGACTCCGAAAGTGAGCAGCGGCGCGGTGGCGGCGAGCGTCCATCCGCGCAGCCGGACGGCAGCCCCGAAGACGAGCCCGGGCACCCAGAACGCGAGCAGCACCAGAAGAACGTTCATCGATTTCGCGGTCCAACCGTGAGCACCATTTTGCCTTCGCCGCACACCGATGCCGGAGGCTGCGAAGTCACACTACTGCGGCGCTATTCCGCCGTTTCATCGGAGTGGTTCGTTGCCATGATCGACGAATTGACGAGAACGAATGCGAGCACAACCGCGAGGCCGGTCATTGGCGCGGCGGCGAGTGCGATCACGGCACGGAAAACGGTGTCCCCGGGCACCGCCAGCAGCAGCACCGAAGCCGTGGCCGCGACCACCGTCCACGTGATCAACACGCGCCTGGCCTGGGCGCGCGCGACGAGCACGGCGGTGAGCAACTGCATGGGCACCAGCAGCACCGAGGACCAGGCGAGCCCGGCAACCGCCCAGCCGTCCACCTGGTAGCCGGCGCCGTAGACGAACCCCACCGCCCACGGGCCGATCAGCAGGCCGACCAGCGCGCCGAGCGCGGCCAGCGCTAGCGAGGCGAACGTGCCGAGCAGCAGCACGCGACGCAACCGGCGCCGGCCGGCCTCGCTCGTGGAAAGCCGTACGACGAACGGCACCGCAAGCGATTGCACCGGCCCTACCAGCGTCAATGGCAACCGCGCGATGACCAGCGCGGCGAAGACCGCACCGAGTCGGCCGCGGTCGCCGCCCGGCGCGAGCAGGCCGACGAGCGCGGGATATCCGGTGATGACGCTCGCAGTGAGCGCGGCGCCGAGCAGCAGCATCAGCATCCGGCGGACGGTGACCGGCCAGCCGTCGCCCTCGGCGCGGACGTCGAGCAGCCGCCAGCCTTGGCGGACGAACAGCAGCCAGGCGAACGAACCCGCCGCGACTGCCAGCGCCAACGGGACCAGCCGGTAGGCCGTCGCGAGGACCAGCAGGCCCAGGACCAGCGCGCGAACCGCCGGTTCGGCGACCACCAGCCAGGCGAAATGCTTCACCTGGTGCTGCCCGATCAGCAGCCCGCGAACGCCGAACTGGCAGGCGAACGCGACGCCGCCGGCCAGCACGACGAGGGCGAGTTCCCCGTAGCCGGGGAAAAGCCGGTCGCGGACCGGCGGGACGAGGAGCGCGAGCCCGAACGCGGCGGCCACCGCGGCGGCGGTGGCGACGGCCCGCAGCGCACCCCGGCCGGCGAGCCCGCCGGTGAGCGCGGCCACCGCGGACTGTCGGGAAAGTTCCTGCTCAAGCGGGGAAAGCGCGCTTCCGAGGCCCATCAGCAGGCCCCAGAAGGTGACGAACGTGGCGTACTGGTCCGGCGGCAGAAGCCGCGCGCAAGCGACGGTGAGGACGTAGCCGAGGACGATCGACGCGAGCAGCGAACCGCCGAGTTTCCCCGCGGTGCGATGGGTGTCGCGGACGACTCCGCCTGTCGTCTCTTCGGTCACGCTCATCGACGCCGCAGCCGTGCGCGTAATGCCAGGTAGAGCCCCCGGAACACTCCCGAGCCGAAGCCGGCCGCGAAGACCGGCAGCAGGGTGGCGACCGCGCGCGCCTCGGCGTTGGTGGCCCCGCACTTCTTCACCACGGCGGCCGCCGCGACGCTTCCGGTCACCCCGAGCGCGGCCGTTGTCTTCGGCATTTTCACCGCAAGTCCGGCACCCATCACGCCTACAGCGAGCGAGCAAAATAACGCGTTTCTCGCTGGACCGGGTGAATTTAGGTAGGAATCCACATAGGTTGTCCCCCGAAAGAATGACTGAGCGTAGAACTTTCTGAAGGAATCACGCCCGTGGTAGATCGCGGAGAACTGCGGGGCCAGAAAAATCCGCGCGCGTTCGGCGATCCAGCGCAGCATCCGGGTGTCGTCGCTGGCGAGCCGGACGTCGTCGAACAGCGACTCGAACGCGGCCGCCGCGCCCTCCAGCAGGTCGCGGCGGGCGCAGAAGAACGTGGTGCCCTTGGGGTAGCGGTCGAACTCCTCGATGCCGAACGACGTCAACTTCGGGTCCGCGAAGTACCGCCGCCAGCCGACGGCGACGAGGCCGGCCATGAACCCGGCGTAGGGATTGCGCTCGGAGGCGACGTGGATGTGGCCGTTCCAGACCGCGCGCTCGGGGTGTTCGACCAGCTGCTCGCGCAGGAAGGCGAGGCTGCCCGCGTCGACGATGACCCGGCTGTCCAGCAGCAGCAGCCAGTCGCCGGAGGCCTTCGTCATGCCGGCGCGGCGGGCCTCGAACCGGCCGCCGTTGGCCTGGGTCAGCACCGTGATGCCGTGTTCCTCGCGCAGCCGGGCCAGCTTCCCGGGCGTGCCGTCGGTGCTCCCGTCGTCCACGACGAGCACCTCGACCGGCCACCGGGCCGCCTCGGCGGAGGCGATCAGCGCGCCCACGCTGCGGTCGATCCAGTCCTGTTCGTTGTGGACCGGGATCACGACGCTGAGCGACGGAAGGAGCGGGTGAGCACTCACGCGGCGAGGCTACCCTGCACTTGACCGGCGGGAATGCGCAGTATCCTTGCCGCCGTCGCTAACCCTCTGTTGATTGGGCATCCACGGTGATCTCCTTCGTCGCAGGCACCACCGCGGAACTGATCAAGATCGCGCCGGTCTTCCACCGCGTCGCCGAGCGCGGAACGACCCCGAAGCTCTGGTTCACCGCACAGCACGTGGACGAGGTCGCCGACGTCCTGTCCGATCTGCGGCTGCCCGAACCGGATCTGTGGTTCGTGCCTCGCGCGCGGGCACGCGACCTCGAATCCCCGGCGCAGGTGCCGGGCTGGGCCGCGCAGGTCATGCGCACCGCGTGGAGCCGCCGCTCCGAACTCCGCGCCCAGTTGACCGAGGACGGCCGCCCGCCGTTGGTGCTGGTGCACGGCGACACGTTCACCACGCCGTACGGGGCGTTGATCGGCAAGAAGATCCTGAAAGCCCGCGTCGGGCACATCGAGGCAGGCACGCGGTCGGGCAGCATCCTGTCGCCGCTGCCGGAGGAACTGAACCGCAAGATCGCCGGGAAGTTCGTGGACATCCACTTCTCGCCGAGCGAGCGCGAGGTGCACAACCTGCGGGGAGCCCGCGGCGTCGTCGTGAACACCGAGGCGAACACGGCGATCGACTCGATGCGCCAGGTCGTCGACCAGCCGCTGGACGTGCCGGGCCTGCCGGAGAAGTTCGGCCTGGCGACGCTGCACCGGTTCGAACTGGTGTCGCGTGCGGACAAGTACCGCGAGGCACTGGAAATCCTGCGCGCGCAGAGCCGCGAGACGCCGGTCCTGTACCTGGCCGGCGCGCCGGAGCGGGAGAAGATCCGCGCGCTCGGCTTGGACGAGCTGTTCGACGACAAGTTCATCGCGCAGCCGAAGATGCGGTACCTGAAGTTCCTGCCGCTGGTCGCGCGAGCCGAGTATGTCGTCACAGACTCCGGCGGCTTGCAGGAGGAATGCGGCTACCTCGGCGTCCCGTGCGCGGTCCACCGGGCCCGCACCGAACGGTACGTGGGCATCGGCGAGAACGTCGTCCTGACCGAGATGCGCGGAGACCGGCTGCGGGAATTCCTGTCCACGTACCGAAATCGCCGCGGGCAGTCCTGGACGGACAAGTACCATCCGTCGGACATCGTGGTGAACTCGTTGGCACAGCTGGGTTATTGCTGATCCTCGAGCAGCTGGATCTCCCGGGCGTAGAAACTCTGTGTCAGCTCAGCCATCTTCTCGAAGAACTGAAGCCCGCCGGCGACCAGCGCCGACAACAGGTCCGCTTCACCGCCCACCGACGTCCGGCGGAAATCGCTGCCGCTGACGGTGATCCGAACCAGCCCTCGCGACACCCGGTCCAGTGCTAGCTCCAGCGACTGGTCCGGGAAGAGTGACCGCGCGGTGCCAATTTTCCGGTACTCCGCGACGAGGTGCGCGACCGCAGACCACAGTCCTTCGATCTCCGAAGCCAGATTCTCGTCGAGAATCACCACCCCGGACACGGTGAGCAGGATCGCGCCGGTCAGATCCTCGCCGTACCGCGTGTGCGGCCGCTCGGTGCAATCCATGAGGTCCACGAACTCCGTCGTCGACCAGAGCCGGGTACGGACGGGGTCCACCCAGGTCATCGTGCCTCCCCCAGTGCAAAAAAGGACGCGGCGCCAAGGCCGCGTCCTTCCCTGCCAACAGCTCAGAGCGCGCGCCGCCCGGACAACGCGCGGCCCAAAGTCAGTTCGTCCGCGAACTCGAGGTCCCCGCCCATCGGCAGCCCCGACGCCAGCCGCGTCACCGAGAGGCCCGGGAAATCGCGCAGCATCCGCACCAGGTACGTCGCGGTCGCCTCGCCCTCGGTGTTCGGGTCGGTCGCGATGATGATCTCCCGGACGTCCGCCTCGCCGATGCGCTTCAGCAGTTCTCGCATCCGCAACTGCTCCGGGCCGATGCCCGACAGCGGGTCCAGTGCGCCGCCGAGGACGTGGTAGCGGCCCTTGAACTCGCGGGTCCGCTCGACCGCCAGCACGTCCTTCGGCTCCTCGACCACGCAGATCACCGTGAGGTCGCGGCGTTCGTCGCGGCAGATCCGGCACGTTTCCTGTTCCGAGACGTTGCCGCAGATCTCGCAGAACTGCACGCCTTCCTTGACCTTGCCCAGCACGTCCTGCAGCCGCGCGATGTCCGCGGGGTCGGCGGCCAGCAGGTGGAACGCGATGCGCTGGGCACTCTTCGGACCGACGCCGGGCAACCGCCCCAGTTCGTCGATCAGGTCCTGGACGACACCTTCGTACAAGTGTCAGCCGCCGAAGCCGAGGCTGCCGAGGTCCGGCATGCCGCCGCCGAGGCCGCCCGCCAGCGGGCCCAGCTTCTGCTCGGTGAGCTTCTGCGCGCTCGCCGACGCGTCGCGCACCGCGGCGACCACCAGGTCGGCCAGGGTTTCGACGTCGTCCGGGTCGACCACCTTCGGGTCGATGACGAGGCCCTTCAACTGGCTGTCGCCGGACACCGTCGCGGTGACCAGACCGCCGCCCGCGGTGCCGGTGACCTCGGTGTTGGCGAGTTCCTCCTGGGCCTCCACCAGCTTCTGCTGCATCTGCTGGGCCTGCTGCATGATCTGCGACAGGTCGAAGCCGCCGCCGCCGGGTTGCACCATGATCGCACTCGGTCCTTCCGCGTTTGGGTGTTCCTCCCCAGCCTAGCCGCGAGTCCGGCGCGTCCGTCCCCGCGGCACGCGTGTGCTGTGGCACCGTGGTCGCGTGCGAGCGAAGACACTCCCGCTGCTGACCGGCCTGCTGCTGCTCACGGCGTGTTCCGGCGGCGGCGGGACGCCTCCGGCACCGGCCGCCGCGCCGACGTCGTCGCCGGGATCCGCGACGCCGAGCCCGTCGTCTTCCAGCCCGCCACCGGCACCGTCCTCCTCTTTCAGCCCGCCTTCGACGTCCGCCGTGCCGCCGGTCGGCTCGGGCAAGGTCGTGGTCCTCGATCCCGGACACAACGGCGGCAACGCCTCGCATCCCGGGGAGATCAACCGGAAGGTGCCCGCCGGGCGCGGGCAGACGAAGCCGTGCAACACCACCGGCACCTCGACCAACGCCGGGTACCCGGAGCACGCCTTCACCTTCGCGGTCGCGCAGCAGGTCGGGAATGCGTTGGCGGCCAAGGGAATCAAGGTCGTCTACACGCGACAGAACGACTCCGGGGTCGGCCCGTGCGTCGACGAGCGCGCGCGGATCGGCAACGACGCGAACGCCGACGCGGTGGTCTCGATCCACGCCGACGGCGCCACTTCGCCGACCGCGCACGGCTTCCACGTCGCGTACTCGGCACCGCCGTTGAACGCGGCGCAGGGCGAACCGTCGCTGAAGCTGGCGCGCACCATGCGCGACGGGATCCGCGACGACGGCTTCGCCACCTCCACTTACATCGGCTCTGCGGGCCTCTCGCCACGGAATGATCTGGGCGGGCTGAACCTGTCGACCCGGCCGGCCGTGCTTGTCGAATGCGGCAACATGCGCAACGCCGACGAGGCCGGTCAGATGTCGTCCGCGGCGGGCCGGGCGCACTACGCGCAGGCCATCGCGAAGGCGATCGAGGCGTACCTGGCCGGTGCCTGACGCAGAGAGCCGAAAGGGCTACTGAGCGGACAGAACACCGGACACCGTCTTCTTTCTTGATCGGTCCCGACTTACCGTCGCTGGGGACCTTTCGAGGAGGCGCCGGTGGCAACTTCACTCCGAGGACGACTGGTACGGCTGTTCGCCGTGGCAGCCATGGCGGGCACTCTCGTGTCGACGGGAGTCGCCGAGGCCGCTCCACAGTCAGTGACCGCCGGGCCAGCGCGGTTCGAAGTCCTGTCGCCGACACTCATCCGCACCGAATACGCGGGTGACGCCAAGTTCGTCGACGCGGGCACGTTCAACGCGATCGGCCGCGGCAGTTTCTCCAAAACCCCTTACACCGCAACGAAACGCGACGGCTGGCTGACCATCCGGACCAGCGCCGTCCAACTGCGCTACAAGCTCGACTCGGGCGCGTTCTCCGACGACAACCTCACCGTCCAGTTGCGAACCGGCAGCCAGGACGTCACCGCACGGCCGTGGGCGGGCAAGCTGACGCCGGTCTGCGCTTTCGGCGCCCTCTGCGAGGCCGAACATCTGCAGCTCAACGGGCCAGGCACGGCTACCGACCACCGCGGCTACACCGGTGACGGTTTCGCGGCGGGCTTCATCAATCCCGGCGACAGCCTGGCCTTCCGCGCCACCGCTCCCGGTGATCACCAGCTGGATCTGCGCTACGCCAACGGAACCGGCGGCGACGGACAGCACACCGCCCGCACGCTCAGCGTCCTCGTGGACGGTGCGAACGCGCGGGTCATCACCCTTCCGGCGACCGCGGACTGGGACACCTGGGCCGTCGCGACCGTGCCGATCACGCTGCCGGCAGGACAGCATCAGGTGACCGTCAAGCGCGGCACCGGCGACTCGGGCAACGTCAACATCGACAGCCTCGCCCTGGTCAACACCGGTGCCGAATACCCGCAACCCGTGCCGCCCGCGCCGACACCGTGTACGTTCGGCGTCCTCTGCGAGGCCGAGCAGGGCGCGCTGTCCGGCGGCGCACACCCGGCCAGCGACCACGACGGACACTCCGGCAAGGCCTTCCTCGCTGGCATGGAGCGATCCGGCGCTTCGGACGCGCTGACGATCACCGGCGTCCCCGCCGACGGTGCCTACGACCTGCAGCTGCGCTACGCCGACGCAACCGCCGTTTCCGGCCAAACCCAGCCAACCTCGTTGACGCTTCAAGCCGGTGGCACCGCCACTAACCTGAGCTTGGCGTCGACCAGCAGCTGGAATTCGTGGCGCACCAAGGCAATCCCGGTACAGCTCAAGGCTGGCACCAACATCGTCACACTGTCCTGTCCGGACTCGAACTGCCACGTCAACCTCGACACCGTCGCCGTCACCGCCGCGCATTCGGTGTTGCTCGCCCCGCACGCGCCGCTCGGCGGATACCGACGCGGACTCGACGGCGTCGACGGAACCGCGGTCACCGCACCCGGAATCCTTTACCAGGACGGCTGGTCGCTCCTGGACGACACCGCATCGGCGCTGTACGACCCGCGCACCAAAGTCGTCACCCAGCGCCCTAACAGCGAGAACTACCAGGACGGTTACGTCTTCGCGTACGGCCAGGACTACGGCCAAGCGCTCCAGGAACTGGCCCAGCTGACCGGACCGTCGCTGCTGCTGCCCCACTGGGCTTACGGCGTCTGGTATTCCGAGTACTACGACCGCACCGCCGCTGACTTCCAGCAGACGATCGTGCCGAAGTTCCGCGAGCAGCAGGTGCCGCTCGACATGCTCGTCGTCGACACCGACTTCAAATCGCCGGACCGGTGGAACGGCTGGGAAATCGACCCGACCCGCTTCCCCGATCCGAAGGCGTTCTTCCAGTGGGCGCACGACCAGGGCCTGCACACGTCGCTGAACATCCACCCGAGCATCCGCGGCGACGACCCGCGGTTCCCGGCCGCGCAGGCGACCGCGAAGGGCAAACTTCAGCCCAGCTGCGGAAAAGACTGCTACGTCTTCGATTTCGGCGACCCCGACCAGCTGCGGGCCTACTTCGACCTGCACCGGCCGATGGAACAGCAGGGCAACGACGTCTGGTGGCTCGATTGGTGTTGCGACGCCTCGAAATCCAGCCTCGCCGGCGTCACCCCGGACGCGTGGATCAACCAGCAGTACGCACAGCACGGCGGCTTCGCGTTCTCCCGCGCGTACGGCTCGCTGCAAGCCGGCGGATACAGCTCGCCGACCGCCGTGCCGACCGGTCCATGGGCGGACAAGCGCACCACGCTGCACTTCACCGGCGACACCATTTCCGACTGGGCAACGCTGGCCTTCGAGGTCGGCTACACCCCCGGTGAATCCGCGGCGACCGGGCTCGCTTCGGTGAGCCACGACATCGGCGGCCACACCGGCGGGTTGCAGCAGCCGGGCACGGAACCGGGCAGCACCAAACTGCCGGATGATCTGTACGCGCGCTGGGTGCAACTCGGCACGTTCCAGCCGATCGACCGGCTGCACTCGAACCACAGCGACCGGCTGCCCTGGCAGTACGGAGCCGCCGCGGACGCGTCAGCGACGAAATTCCTGAACCTGCGCGAAAATCTCGTGCCGTACACCTACTCGCTCGCGCAGCAGGCGACCGCGACCGGAATGCCGATCGTGCGACCGCTGTACCTGCAATATCCGGATCAGCAGGAGGCGTACGCGCAGGCAGGCGGGGAATACCTGTACGGCCCGGACGTCCTCGTGGCTCCGGCGACCAGCCCGGGTACCACCGCGACCACGAGCGTCTGGTTCCCGCCGGGCAGCGACTGGACGGACTACTTCACCGGCAAGACCTACCGCGGCGGCACCAGCGCGCAGATCACGACGGGCTGGGACACGATGCCGGTGTTCATGCGCTCGGGCGGGATCATGGTCACCCGCAGCGGAAATGTCGCCGGTGACGCGCACGATCCGCTGACCGCCGCGACCGTCACGGTGGCTGGCGGCCACAACGGCGCGTTCACTCTCCAGGAAGAGCGGTCCTCGACTGCCTTGCGCTACACCGAAAATGCCCACTCGGCAATGCTCGCGATCGGTGCCTCGCAACGCGCTTGGACGGTCCGGTTCACCAATGCCGCCAAGCCAGCCGCGGTGTACGTGGACGGTCGGCGCAGCGGAGGCTGGACCTGGGACGCCGCGACCCGGACCGTGACCGTGCAGACGCCGCCGACCCAGCATCCGGTGAGTGTGCGGCTGGTCTCGTGAGACAGGCCTTGTGAGTGGCGATGCCGGTTCTAACCGGCATCGCCACTCACAAGGGCGTCAGTCCAGCGGACGCGCGCCGAGGTGATCCGAGAGCAGCTTCCGTGCGATCTGCTCCGGGTCCTCCTCCGCGGGCGGCGGCGGAGGCGGCGGGACCGGGCTGGAGTCCTCGGAGTAGATGTCGTCGTCCTCGTCCGTGGGCTCGGGCGGGAGCGGGATGTCCGGTTCGCTCGTGGTGACGCGCGGACGGCTCGGCGCTTCCGCCGCGGGCTTCGGCGGGGCAGGCGGCGCTGCCGAAGGGGCTTGCGCGGCCGCGGACGGACGCGTGAACGACCGCTCCGGAGCCGGTGCCGCCGGTTGCTGCCGGGGAGCCTGCCGCGCCGGAGCGGCCGCCGGGGCCGCGCCGTGCACGCAGCGGACCTGCCATTCACCGCCGAGCACCTCGCTCAGCCCGGCCGCGATCTTGCTCGCGTTGCCCTGGTCGCTCAGCCGCCGGGCGAGCGGTTCGGACTTGTGCGTCAGCGTGACCGCCGAACCGTCGACCTCGGCGACCGTCGCCTGCGTGAGCATGGCTTCGAGCGCGCGACCGCCGGTGAATTTACGCAGCGACGCCAGCAGTTGCGGCCACTTCTCGCGCACCTTGGCCGCGTCGATTCCGCCCGCGGACGGGGCCTCCTCAGCAGGCGGAGCGGGCGGGGCCTCCGGTGCGGGAGCAGCCGCGGCCGGCGGTTCGACGGGAGCCGGACGGCTGACCTCCGGACGCGCCGGACGCGCCGGTTCTTCGGCCGCCGGACGAGCCTCCGCCGCCGGACGTGCGGCGGGAGCTTCCTGCGCCGGACGCTGCGAAGGCCGTTGGAACCGAGCCGGCGCCTCCGCCGGAGCAGCGGCGGCCGCCGGAGCGGGCGCGGGAGCAGCAGGGGCCGCGGCGGGAGCAGGCGCACCAGCGGGCCGCCGCTCGAGCCGTTCGATCCGCGCCAGCAAGGCTTTCTCCGCCTCGGTGACCGACGGCAGCAGCATCCGCGCGCAGAGCAGTTCGAGCACGAGCCGCGGCGACGTCGCGCCGCGCATCTCGAGAAGTCCACTGTGGACGATGTCGGCGTAGCGGGACAGCGTGGCCGGGCCGAGCTTCTCCGCCTGCTCGGTCATCCGCTTCAGCTCGTCGTCCGGCGCGTTGACCAGGCCGCGTTCGCCCGCTTCCGGGACGGCGCGCATCAGCAGCAGGTCCCGCAGGCGGTCGAGCAGGTCGGTGGCGAAGCGGCGCGGGTCGTGTCCGGCGTCGGCGAGTTTCTCGACGGTGCCGAACACTTCGGCCGGGTTGTCGTTCGCGAGCCCGTCGATCACCGCGTCGATCAGCGCGGTGTCCGTAACGCCCAACAGCGCCACCGCCCGCGGATACGTGACGCCTTCCGGACCGGCCCCGGCGAGCAGCTGGTCGAGCACCGACTGCGTATCACGCGCCGAACCGCCGCCGGCCCGGATCACCAGCGGGTACACCGCCGGTTCGACCGTAGCGCCCTCGGCGGCGACGTTGCGTTCCAGCAGCTCCCGCATCGAGCTCGGCGGGATCAGCCGGAACGGGTAGTGGTGCGTGCGCGAGCGGATAGTGGTGAGCACCTTGTCCGGCTCGGTGGTGGCGAAGATGAAGATCAGGTGCTCAGGCGGTTCTTCGACGATCTTCAGCAGGGCGTTGAAGCCCTGCGTGGTGACCATGTGCGCCTCGTCGATGATGAACACGCGATAGCGCGATTCGGCGGGCGCGTAGAACGCCTTGTCCCGCAGTTCGCGGGCGTCGTCCACACCGCCGTGGCTGGCCGCGTCGAGTTCGGTGACGTCGACGCTGCCAGGGCCTTCCGGCGCGAGCGCGCGGCACGAGTTGCACTCGCCGCACGGATCCGGGGTCGGGCCTTTGGCGCAGTTGAGCGAGCGCGCCATGATCCGCGCACTCGACGTCTTGCCGCAGCCGCGCGGCCCGGAGAACAGGTACGCGTGGTTGATGCGCCCGGCGGCCAGCGCCGTGCGCAGCGGTTCGGTCACATGCTCCTGGCCGACGACCTCGGCGAAGGTCGCCGGACGGTACTTCCGGTACAGCGCGAGAGCCACGAGCCCGAGACTACAGTGAGCACGGTGAGCCCCTCCCGTTCCGGTCGCGGCCGTGCGCCGAGCGGCCCGCGGCCGGGCACTTATCCGGTGCGGTTCGGGACCGCCGAGCTGCTGCGCGACGCCGATCGGCCCAACGCGTGGATGCTTTCGGTGGGCGGGGTGGCACAGTCCTACGTCGACCTGGACGACCCGACGAATCTCGAGTTCGACTACGTGCGCCGGCTCGGCGACCTGGTCGACTTCCTCCCGCCCGGCCCGCTCGACGCGCTGCACGTCGGCGGCGCGGGCTGCTCCCTGCCGCGCTACGTCGCCGCGACGCGACCGGGTTCGCGGCAGCTGGTCTTCGACGCCGACGAGCCGCTGATCGACCTGGTCCGCGAACAGCTCGACCTGCGCAGCGTCCCGAAGCTGCGGGTACGGATCGAGGACGGCCGCACGGGCGTGCGCAGCAGGCACGACGCGACGGCGGACCTGATCGTGCTCGACGCCTTCGAGCGCGCGACGCTGGCAAGCGGCTTGGCGACGGTCGAGTTCGTCACCGAGGTGGCCCGCGTGCTCCGGCCGGGAGCCACGATGCTGGCGAACATCTCCGACGGCCCCGGCCTGCCGTTCGCCCGCCGGTTCCTCGCGACGCTGGCGGAGGTGTTTCCGCACGTCGTCCTGCTGGCCGAGCCCAGCGTGCTGCGCGGCCGCCGGTTCGGGAATCTCGTGCTGGCCGCCTCGCGGCTCGACCTGCCGACCGCGGAGCTGACCCGGCGCGCAGCGTCCTCGCCGTATCCGGCGCGGGTGGTGCACGGCGATGAGCTGCGGCAGCTGCGGGGGAAGGCCGCACCGGTCTTCGACGCGGAAGCGCTGCCCTCGCCAACGCCGCCGGACGACGTACTGGGCCTGTTTTAAGGCATAAAAAAAGCGGGTTCCCCCCGTACCCGCCAGAGCCCGCTTATCCTTGCTGCCTTCCGGCCCTGGGGAAGTTCACAGGGTGGACGCCACGGGGGGTCCCCGCAGACGACTATAGCGGACTCGGTTGCCGCGCCTCCGACCCCCGCACCACGGCGGCCTCGACGAGGTCGAGCACCTCTCGCACGGACGCCGGGTCGCGGGCGTCGAACGGATGCACCGGAATGCCGTCGCGCACGGTCAACGCCCAGCGCACGTCGTGCAGCGGACGCGTGAGCAGGCCGTCGAAGCAGTTCACCCCGACCACGAACGGCAGCCGCAGCCCTTCGACCGCGTCGAGCACCGGGTAGGCGTCCGCGATCCGCCGCGGGTCGACCACCACGAGCGCCGCGTCCGCGCCCCGTACGAGATCGGGCCAGCGGAACCAGAACCGGGCCTGACCCGGCGCGCCGAACAGGTAGCGGCGCCGCTCGCCCTCGCCGAGCCTGCCGAAGTCGAGCGCCGCGGTGGTGTCGCCGGCGTCGGTGCGCACCGGCGCGATCTCCGAAACGGCGTGCACCGCCGTCGTTTTCCCGGCTCCGGCCGGGCCAAGCACGAGGATCTTCACGGGTCAGGCGAACGCGGTGTTCTTCAACTCCTCGACCAGCGCGGGGGTAAGGACTTCGGACGCGCGGTTGGCGAACATCGCCATCTCGTAGGCGATCGTGCCGAGGCTGGCCTGCTTGTTGGCCAGCACGCCGAGCGAGCAGCCGATGCTGATGGTGCAGACCACGAGGTAGCCGCGTTCCAGCTCGACCACGACCTTGTCCGGATCACCGAGCGGATGGCTTTCGGACACGCTCTGTGCCAGCGCGAGCATCGCCGAGCAGGTCGCCGCGAGCCGGTCGGCGTCCGCGCGGTCGAGGTCCTGCGACGCGGCGATCAGCAGCCCGTCCGCGGACACCGCGAGCGCGGCGATCGCGCCCGCGGTGTGCAGCGCGAAGCGGTTGACCAGCCAGTTGAAGTTCTGCGCGGCGGCGGGAACGGTCATGATCCTCCTTGATCGGCCTGCTGGGCGGTGACTTGCTGTGCTTTGGCGACGCCGTCGGAAAACGAGTCGAAGGTGGCCCGCTCGGCGGCCGGATCGCGCAATTCGCGGCGCGGCAACGGGGTGCGGACGATCTGCGGCAGCTTGAGCCCGGGAGCCAGCTGCGCGCCGGGGACGCGGCGGAAGACGCCGTCGCGGGATTCCGGCTGCACCACGGTGAACTGGTGCGTCGGAGACGGGTCCGCGGTGTCCGGAACGTCCTCTGTGGACTCTTCGGGCTCGTCGGGAAGTTCCAGCGTTCCGGCGCGGGAAGCGAATTCCGGCTCCGCTTCCGGCCACTTCGGAGCCTCGTCCTGCGCCGGCTCGTCGGCTTCCGGCTCCGGCGGGTCGGTGAACCACCGGAATCCGGCCGGAGTCGGCGTGGACAACGCGGCGATCGCGGGCGCGGGCAGCAGGACCGGACGCGGGTCGGGTACCTGCCCCGGCTCGAAAAGCCCAGGCCCGCGCCGGAAATCGACGTCGCGGGTGAACAGTGCCTGCGGCACCGAGACCTTCGCCGTCACGCCACCGTCCGGAGTGGACTCCAGTTCGACCCGCAGCGAATGCCGCTGCGCGAGCCGTCCGACCACGGCCAGTCCGAGCTGCTGGCCGGACGCCTCGTCGACCGGTTCGGCGAGGCGGCGGTTCTCCTGCGCCAACCGGTCCGCGGACAGCCCGACGCCGTGATCGGCGATGCGCACCAGCAGGTCGCCCGACGACTGGAACTCCGTCGAAATCTCCACCAGCGACTCCGGCGGGGAGAACGCGGCGGCGTTTTCCAGCAGTTCGGCGAACAGCAGCACCAGGTCGATCCCCAGCGACGGCGCGAGCAGCGCCTCCGCCGGTTCGCCGAGCCGGATCCGGGATTCGTCGTCGATTTCCGCGGCGGCCGAACGCAACGCGGTGGCCAGTTCGATCGGACCGCCGACCCGGGTCTCGTCGCGATTTCCCGTCACCACAAGCAGATCGTCCGCAGTGCGCCGCAGCCGGAGGGCCGCGTGCCCCACGCGGTGCAGCCCGGCGAGCAGCACCGGATCGTCGGCGCCGCGCGTCAATTCCTCGATCGCCGTGCGCTGGCCCGCGACCAGATTCTGCGTGCGCTTGGCGGCCCCGACCAGCAGCTGCACCCCGGCGCGGCGCGAGTTCGCCTGCTCGGTCACCGCTTCCACCGCGGTGCCGCGGAGCCGGTTGAACGCCTCGGCCAGCTCGGCCAGTTCGCCGCCGGTGTCCGCCTCGAGCGCGGGCAGCAACGGTTGCGGCGGACCCGATCCCGGTTCGGCAGCCTGAACCAATTCAGGCGCGGCCAGGTCGGCGGTCGAACGGGCTTGGCCGCTCAGCCGCCGCAGCGGCCGGGCAATGGAGCGCGCGGCCAGCACGGACAACGCGGCAACCAGTCCGAAAAGGACAATCGCGGCACCGCCGACGATGAAGGCCGTCCGGGTCGCGCTGGACGCTTTCGCGGAGGCCGCGGCGGCAATCGCGTCGGCGATCCGGGTCTCCATCGCGTCGCGCTGATCGGCGAGCTGAGTACCGGCAGTGACCACATCGGACACAAACTGCCGGTCCTGCCGCGGTGCCGCGGCCAGCCGGTCAAGCTGCTGGGCCGTCGCTCCGGCCTCGACCGCGTCGACCTGTGCCGCGTCCGGCTTCCCCGCCAGCCGGGCGAACTGTTCTCCGTAGACGGCAGCGCGCTGACCTGCGCGGTCAGCTCCGGCGGACGCGATCAGCGCGCTTGCCCGGGCCGCTCGCTGTTCGTCCGCGCGCAGCAGGGCGTCGAGCGTCCTTGCCCCGGAGCTGTCCGAAGTGGCCAGTCCCAGCGCGTCGATCAGCCCGACGGACATGGAATCGTAGCCAGAAGCGACATCAGCTACGGAAATCTGACGATTGAGCGCCTTCTGTCGCAGTTTCGCCAGTTCACCACCGGGGCTGACCAGGCTGTCCGCGACGCCGTGCGCAGCGCTGTCGACCGTCTGCTGCTGCCGGACGAGCGCCGAGTTGGTGGCCGAAGGGTCAGCGACAAAAGCGGCCGTGAGCAGGCTTTCCCGCTGCAACTGCCCGACCAGGCCGCCCACCCGCTGCCCTCGCGCGGCGGTGTCCGAAGCGGTCGCGGCTGCCGACGCGGCGGTGACCTGGGCAACCACGAGCGGAACCGCCGCTGCCAAGACCAGGACCAGCGGAGCCACGACCAGCACGGTCACTCGCGCCTGCACGGTGCGGATCCCGAGGCGGTCAAGCAGCCGCGCAGCGGATTCCCGCGACCGGGGCGAGCCGTCGCGCATCCACGTCACCTTCCGTTCCCGAGGAGTCCCGACGAGACCGAGGCGTGGAGTGCACCGAACGGGGACACCCGCAGGACGCTACTACTCTCAGTAGTACTCGTCGCGGTACGCACATGGTCGGACACCCCACGTCTGCGCAGAGCTTAGCGAGATCGGCAAGGGATGGACAATGCCCTCTTGCACCGTGTCGCGCCCTGACACGCTGGGGTTTTCCCGGCGAGCGGCACGCGAGCGAGCAGGACCGGGAGCAGAATGGCCGATATGCGCACCGCACCTGTCGCCGCCGACGTCGCCGCTGCCCATCTCCGCCTTCGACCACACGTCCGGTGGACATCGCTGTTACGCACCGAAATCGACGGCCGTCCCCTCGTGCTCAAGCTGGAGCAGCTCCAGCGGTCTGGTTCGTTCAAACTCCGCGGCGCGGTGAACGCCCTGCTCAACGGGCCCAAGCCGAAGCGCGTGGTCACGGCGTCGGGCGGCAATCACGGCCTTGGCGTCGCCACCGCCGCGCAGGCGCTGGGCATTCCCGCTGTCGTCTACGTGCCGGAGTCCGTGCCCGAAGCGAAGGCCGCCGGCATCGAAGCGGCCGGCGCGAAGCTCATCCGGAACGGCGCGGCGTACAGCGAGGCCGCCGCAGCCGCGCTGGCCGTCGCAGAAGAACCCGGCACCCGCTACCTGCACGCGTACGACGACGCCGACGTCATCGCCGGACAAGGAACCGCGACCGCGGAGATCGTGGCCGACGCACCGGACGTCGATGCCATTGCCGTCGCAGTGGGCGGCGGTGGACTGGCGTCCGGTGCGACGCTGGCCGCGGACGGCCGTCAGGTGTTCGCGGTGGAGCCGGAGCACTGCCAGGCACTGCACGCCGCCCTCGCCGCGGGCGAGCCGGTGGACGTCACCATCGACTCGGTCGCCGCCTCCGCGCTCGGCGCGACCCGCGTCGGCGAGCTGGCGTTCGGCATCCTCAACTCGCCAGGCGTCACGTCCGTGCTGGTGTCCGACGCCGAGCTCCTCGCCGCACGCGACCTGCTGTGGCGTGACTTCCGGCTCGTCGTCGAACCGGCCGCCGCGGCCCCGCTGGCCGCCTGGCTGGCCGGTCGCGTCCCGGCCGAGTTGCCGTGTTTTGTGTTGTGCGGAGCCAATACCTCGGTCACTTTTGCGTGAGGTCGTAAACCTTCGCGCCGCCGACCGTGGTGGGGTGGAAGTGCTGCTCGACCCAGGCGGTGATCCTCCCGGACGTGCCGCGGCTGCCACCTGGGCCGCCGCGGCCGTTGCGCGCTCCGACGACGAAGTAGTGGATCTCGCCGCTCGCCACGTACTGCTGGAATTGTGCGAGGGTCGGCGCGGGGTCGCCACCGCTGAACCCGCCGACGGCGAGCACCGGTTTGCCGCTGCCCAACGCGAGCCCAGCAGCCTGCATCGCACCGGTTTCCGCGGCGGCCCACTTCGTCGTCGTGGACTCCAGCAGCCGATTCAGTTCCACATTGGACTGTTGCGGTCCGCCGAAACCGATGCGGCCCTTGTGCTGCGGCCCGGATGCCGGACTTCCGCCGGTATGCGCCGTCGACGCGGTAGCTACCGTGAATGAGGCCATCCCCAGCAGGGCAGCCACGAGTGCCAGCAGCGCGACTGTCCGACGCGCAGTCCCGATCAGCAACGCGAAAACGCCCAAGACGCCCAGCACCAGCACGGAGTACCGCACCCATGGCTGCCAGCTCGGAGTCCGATGCAGGAGAACAAAACTCCACGCGACCGTCGCCGCCAGCATCACCGCGAGCACCGCCCGCGGCGCGAGATAAGCACGGCCACGCCACAGTTCGGTAGCGGAAATCGCCACGGTGGCAGCGATTCCCGGAGCGAGCGCGACCGTGTAGTACGGGTGGATGATCCCGCTCATATAACTGAAGACGAGGACGCTGAGCACTGTCCAGGCACCCCACAGCAGCAGCGCGGCCCGAGTCCGGTCAGTACGCGGCGCACGCCGGGTGAACCACAACCCGGCCACGAGTCCGATCAAGGCGGCTGGCAGCAGCCAGGACGCTTCGCCGCCGAATTGCTCGGTGAACAAGCGATTCAGGCCCGTCTGACCGCCGAAACCGTGTCCGGCACCGGAAAACTCCGGCATCTTCGGCCGGGTGACCCCGCCGTGCGACTGACCGAAAATCCGGCCGAGCCCGTTGTACCCGAAGGCCAATTCCAGCACGCTGTTGTTCGTCGACCCGCTGATGTACGGTCGATCCGCGACCGGCCACAACGCCACCGCGAGCACCCACCAACCCGCGGAAACCGCCACCGCACCGGCGGCGGCGAGCAATTGCCACATCCGCCGTCCCAAGGAAGTCGGCGCGGCAACCGTGTAGGCGAGCACGAAGGCAGGCAACACCAGGAATGCCTGCAACATCTTGTCGAGGAATCCGAAACCGATCGCGACACCCGACAACAGCAGCCATTTCGTGCTCGCCGTTTCCAGCGCCCGCACCAGGAAATACCCGCCCGCGACGAGCAGCAGCACCAGGAACGCGTCCGGGTTGTTGAACCGGAACATCAGCGCGGCGACCGGGGTGAGCGCGAGCAACGCCCCGGCCAGCAATCCGGCGACCGGACCGGAAAGCCGCCGCACCGCCAGGTACAGCAGGCCGACCGAGCCGACGCCGGCGAGCGCGTCCGGCACCAGCATGCTCCAGCTGGAGAAGCCGAAGATCCGCCCGGACAATCCCATCACCCACAGGGAAAGCGGCGGTTTGTCGACGGTGACCACATTGCCCGGGTCGAGCGAACCGAAGAACCATGCTTTCCAGTCCCACGTGCCCGCTTGCACGGCCATCGCGTAGAAGTCATTGCCCCAGCCGGAAATCGCGACATTCGTGAGATACAACGCGGCGGTGCCCAGCAGCAGCACCGCGACGGCGGGGCGCACCCAGCGCGGCGCGACGGCAGTCGTCATGCCCGTCATTCTCACGGCCCGGGCTGTGCGCGGGCTGTGAATCGCTCGCTAAGGAGTGTTGGCACCGTCACGCAATTGCGGGAACGAGGCCACGAATTCGGTCCGCCCCGGACCGCTGTTCACCATCACCCGTCCGGAATGCGCGGCCACGACCGCGGCGACAATTGCCAGCCCCAGCCCAGTGCTTCCGGCGGCGCGCGAACGCGAATTGTCGCCGCGCGCGAACCGCTCGAACACCTCGGGCAGGATTTCCGGCGGAATTCCCGGCCCATCGTCCACAACGGACAAAGTGACCCATCCGTCCCTAGTGGACAGTGCGGTGGTCACCGTGGTGCCCGCGGGCGTGTGCGTGCGGGCGTTGCCGAGGAGGTTCAGCACGACCTGGTGCAGTTGCCCGGCATCGCCGAGCACCGCGATCGGTTCGCCGGGAAGTTCCAGCAGCCACTTGTGTTCCGGACCGGCTACGTGCGAATCGGCGACCGCGTCCGCGACCAGCCGGGACAAATCGACCGGCTCGTGCACGACCGGACGCCCGGAATCGAGCCGGGCGAGCAGCAGCAAATCCTCCACCAGCGTCGTCATCCGCGCCGATTCGGATTCCACCCGGCTCATCGCGAACGCGATGTCCGGCGGCACCTGTTCGCTGCCGCGCCGGGTCAGTTCGGCATATCCGCGAATCGCGGCGAGCGGTGTGCGCAATTCGTGGCTCGCGTCCGCGACGAACTGCCGCACCCGGCTTTCGCTGGCATGGCGGGCGGCGAGCGCTTCGGCGATGTGGCCGAGCATCCGGTTGATCGCCGAACCGACCTTGCCGACCTCGGTGCGCGGGTCAGTGTCCACTTCGGGCACTCGCTCGGACAACGCGACCTCGCCGCGGTCCAGCGGCAGTTCGGACACCCGGGAAGCGGTGGCGGCGAGCCGGTCCAGCGGAGCCATGGTGCGCCGGATCGTGACCGCACCGGCGAACCCGGCGACGAGAATCCCGCCGAGCGCGACGCCGCCGAAGATGAATCCCAGCCGCCACAACGTTTCCGAGACCCGGCTCATCGGCAGCCCGATCACGGTGAACTCGCCGCGCGGCGAATACGTCGCGACCACGCGGTATTTCTTGAGACTCCCGGGAAGTTCGACCGTGCGGCTCTGGCCGTTCGGCGCGAGCACGAGCAGGACCCGGTCCTGCTCCGGGGTCAGCGGGACGAGGCCGAACGGGCCGATCACCTGCCCGTTGACCTTGCCGTCGTGGACGACCAGGCTGAGCGTCCCCTCGGGCTGGCCGAGCACGCGCAGCGGATCCGGCGGCAGCTTGCCGGAACCGTTGATCGGCGGTCGCGGAACGCCGTGCCGGAACCCGCGGTCGCTCGCCGCCGACAGCTGCCCGTCGAGCTGTCCGACGAGAAAGCTGTTCAACGCGAACTCGGTGACTACGCCGACGACCAGGCAGACCAGCGCGAGCAGCGCCGCCAGCTGAACGATCAGCCTGCGGCGCAACGACCACGGACGGCGGCGCTCAGCCCGCGGCGGGTTTGAGGACATACCCGGCGCCGCGCATGGTGTGGATCATCGGTTCCCGATCGGCGTCGATTTTCTTGCGGAGGTAGGAAATGTACAGCTCGACGATATTCGCCTGGCCGCCGAAATCGTAGCTCCACACGCGGTCGAGGATCTGTGCCTTCGACAGCACCCGGCGCGGATTGCGCATCAGGTAGCGGAGCAATTCGAACTCGGTCGCGGTGAGCGGCACCAGATCGCCGCCCCGGTGCACCTCGCGACTGTCCTCGTCCAGGGTCAGATCGCCGACCACCAGCTGCGAGCCGGTCGATCCGGAAACCCCGCCCGCCCGGCGCAGCAGCGCGCGCAGCCGCAGCGCCACTTCTTCCAGGCTGAACGGTTTGGTCACGTAATCGTCGCCGCCGGCGGTGAGCCCGGCGATCCGGTCCTCCACCGCGTCCTTGGCGGTAAGGAAAAGAACCGGCAGATACGGCGTTTCGGCGCGCATCCGGCGCAGCACCTCGAGGCCGTCGAAATCGGGCAGCATCACGTCGAGCACCACGGCGTCCGGCCGGAAATCGCGGCCGACGCGCACCGCCTCGGCGCCGGTGCCCGCGCTGCGCACCTCCCAGCCCTCCATCCGCAGGGCCATGGACACGAGTTCGGCCAGCGTCGACTCGTCGTCGACGACCAGCACGCGGACCGGGCTGCCGTCCGCGCGGCGCAGTTCGGCCTTGCCCCGGCCGGCAGACGCGGCGTTCACACTGCTCATGGTGCCATCTTCGGGCCCCGTCTTCAGGTCGGCCTGTGCGCCGGCTGTGTGTTTCCTGTGCGCCGTTCCCCCGCCTGGGTGCACAGGTGTCCCCCACGTCCGGCACAGCTTCCGCACAGCGGCCGCCCCGACGCTCGGAAAGACAAGCGCGAACGTTCCGGAGGAGACCATGACGACCGATCCAGCAGAGGGCGCGACCTGGGGAGAGCAGCCTGCCCCCGTATCCGGCGGCAGCGGCCAGGGCAAGGCGTGGTCCGGCCGGAAAACCGCGATCGCGGCGGGCGTCGCGGTGGTGATCGCGGTCGGTGGTGGACTGGCGATCTGGGCGGGGACCAGCGGCAATAACGCGACCGCGCAGCAAGGGCCGGGCGGGTTCGGCGGACCGGGCGGACCGGGCGGACCCGGCGGGTTCGCCGGTCGCGGGGGCATGGGCGGGATGGCCGCGCTGCGGGATGCGCTGCACGGCGATTTCGTGGTGGCGGATTCGGCTGGCGGGTATGTGACTGAGCGGCTGCAGACTGGGACGATTACCGAGCTCAGTGCTACTTCGGTGACTTTGACTAGCAAGGATGGTTATAAGCAGAGCTATACGTTGGATTCTTCTACGGAGAAGAGCGGGTCGCCTAAGTCTGGGGACAACGTGACTGTGGTGGCGAAGGTGCAGGGGGCTACGGCTACTGCTACTTCGCTGGGGGAGGCGCAGCAGTTTGGGAATGGGCAGCCTCGTCGGCGGGGGTAGGCCGGGTCTGCGCTTTCGCCGACGTACGTGAGGGGAACCCTGAGGGAATCTGATTCCCTCAGGGTTCCCCTCACGTACCTTCCCCGCCGGAGCGCGGATCGTCGACCGGTCCTCATTTGGCGCATCCCGGCTGGGCTGGGCGGGTCGCGAGGGGGAACCTTGAGACACTCCTCAAGGGATTCCGTCTAGCTAGGAGATGGTCGTGAAGCGGTGGATCACGCTGGCGTGCGGTGTGGTGCTGGTGCTCGTCGGCGCGGTGTGGGTGCTGCAGGGCGTCGGGGTGCTGACCGGCAGTTTCATGACCGGCCAGAAGCTCTGGTTCCTGATCGGGCTGGTCGCGTTTCTCGTCGGCGTGGTTCTCGTCGCGGCCACCACGTTCCGGAAACGCGTGCGCTGATCACCGGGTGAAGATCTCGAACACCGGGTAGCCGGGCGCGATCTCGAGCAGCTTCTCCTCCGGCGCCTTCGCGTCCACGCCCTCGAAGAACGTGCCGACCTCGAATGCCCAGCGCTTGAGGTACGGGCGCAGAATGGCGGGCTTTTCCTCGTCGGGCAGTTCGCGGTAGGTGAACGTCTCAGTGCGGCGTCCGACGGTCAGCTGGCCCTCGCCCGCGGCGCGCAGGTTCCGCACCCACTGGGTTTCGCCGCGTGCGGCCACCAGGTACTGCTTGCCCTCGAACGGCAGCAGGTTCACCGGCACCTCGCGCAGTTCGCCCGACTTGCGGCCGCGGACGCCCAGCACCCGGCTGCCCCACACGCTGAAGCCGCGCTTGGTGAGCCAGCGGACGCAGCCGTTGAACGCTGCGGTCGCCTTGCCCGGTTCCAGGTAGCGGGTGCTGGTCATGGGGTCCTCCTCAGGTTGCGAGAGCGGTGCTCTCTGTTGTGAACAGTGAACACCCATGGATCGTCTCGCGTCAAGAGCAGTGCTCTCGATTTTGCGCAGCGCTCTCTTTCGAGGCACACTGATCGCATGACTGCCGCACCCCGGACCGCCCGCGAGCGGGTCCGTGCCGAGCTGACCCGCGAGATCAAGGACGAGGCCCGCCGTCAGCTGGCCGACGTCGGCGCGCACGGGCTTTCCCTGCGTGCGGTCTCCCGTGAGCTGGGGATGGTCTCGTCGGCGCTGTACCGGTACTTCCCGAGCCGCGATCACCTGCTCACCGCGCTGATCGTCGACGCGTACAACGCCGTCGGCGAGGCCGCCGAACAGGCCGACCCGCACACCGGCGACCCGCGCGAACGCTGGCGGGCCATCTGGCGCGCGACCCGCGACTGGGCCCGCGCGAACCCGCACGAATACGCGCTCATCTACGGGTCGCCGATCCCCGGGTACCAAGCTCCGCAGGACACCGTCGGCCCCGCCGGGCGAGTGGCCTTCGCGCTGGTCGCGGTGCTGCGCGACGCCCATCCGCACGAGCCGGCGGTCACCGCGCCGATGTCGGAGGAGCTGCGCGCGCAGGCCGACCAGCTCAGCCGGATCCTCGACCTCGACGCGCCGGCCGAGGTCGTCATGCGCGCCATCGCAGCCTGGACCCAGCTGTTCGGCGCGCTCAATTTCGAGCTGTTCGGCCAGTACGTCGGCAGCGTCGACCCGGCGGACGCGTACTTCGAGCACCTCGTCGGGCAGATGGCGGACTTCGTCGGTCTGTAGTCCGGGGTAAGTTCGCCGTGGCGCCAAAGCGAAAGGCAGGTTCGACGTGACGGGATGGGCCGGACGGGTCGGCAGGATCCGCGTGATCGGCACCGGGGTGATGGGACGCGGCATCGTCCAGCTCGCCGCGACCGGCGGGGTCACCGTGGAACTCGCGGACGTGCAGCCGGAAGCGGTCGCCGCGGCGATCGACCACGTCGGCGCGATGGTCGACCGGCTGGTCGCCAAGGAGAAGCTGAGCGAGGAGAACGGCCGCGCGGCGAAGGAACGCCTCGTCCCGGTCGACGGCCCGCTCGCCCCCGCCGACGGGGTGGACCTGGTGATCGAAGCCGTCCGCGAAGACCTCGACACGAAGCAGACGCTCTTCGCCGGTCTCGAGAAGATCTGCGGCCCCGAAACGATCTTCGCGACCAACACCAGCTCGCTGTCGGTCACCGAAATCGCCGCCGGGCTCGCTGACCCCACGCGGATGATCGGCCTGCACTTCTTCAACCCGGTCCCGCTCATGCGCCTGGTCGAGGTCATCCCCGGCGCGCGCACCGCCGGCTGGCTGCCCGGCGAAGCCCTCGAACTCGTCCGCGGCTGGGGCCACGAGCCGGTGCTGGCGAAGGACGCCCCCGGCTTCCTCGTCAACCACGCGGGCCGCGGCCTGAACACCGAGGCGCTGCAGGTCCTTTCCGAATCCCTCGCCGCTCCCGCCGAGATCGACCGCATCGCGCGCGACGTCCTCGGCCTCAAACTCGGCCCGTTCGAACTGCTGGACCTCACCGGTTTGGACGTCTCGCACGCGGTGCTGGAAAGCATCTGGAGCGGCTTCCACTCCGAACCGCGCCTGCGCCCGTCGTGGCTCACCCGCCCGCGCGTCGCCGCCGGACTCTTCGGCCGCAAAACCGGCGAAGGCTTCTACCGCTATGTCGACGGAAAACAAGAGGTCCCGCCGGAGCCCACCGCTCCGCCCGCCCCGACCATGCCGGTCTACGCCGCCGACGAACGCCTCGGCCGCCTCCTGTCCGCAGCGGGCGTCGACGTCGTCCCGGACGCCTACCCCGACACGGTTCTCCTGGTGACCCTGCGCGGAGAGTCCACTGTGGACGCTGCGCGGCAACTGGAACTGCCCGCCGCGCGCGTCGTCGGAATCGACGCCCTCGGCTACGAATCGCGCTTCACCATGTCCGTCCACCCTGGACTGGACCCGCACTACGGCCGCGCCGCCTGGGGCGCCCTGGCCGCCACCGGAACCCCGGTGACGGTCGTCCGCGACGGTGCCGCCCCCATCGCGCAACGCCTCCTGGCCTCGATCATCAACACGGCTTGCTACATCGCCGACCAGGGTCTGGCGGCCCCCGCCGACATCGACACCGCGGTGCGCCTTGGCCTGGGCTACCCCCGCGGCCCCCTGGAGTGGGGCGATCTGGTCGGCCCGGAAAAGGTCCTGCGCATCCTGAACGGCCTTCTGCGCGGCACCGGGGATCCCCGCTACCGCCCGGGCAGCTGGCTGACCGAACGGGTGGCGCTGGGCCTGCCGCTCGCCTCCACCGGCACCCGTCCGGCTGATCTGGCCTGAGTTTTTGTCGGTGGTGCGCAGTAGCTTTTCGGCATGACTGCCACCATCGATCTCACCCTGGACTGCACCAACGCACAACTCCTCGCGGGTTTCTGGAAAACGGCACTCGGTTATGTCGACGAACCTCCTCCGCCGCAAGTGGGCCGGGCCCCGGCTAGCGATCCTGGATCAAAGCCGAGGCTGGACGCCTGGGGTCGGCGGGCGGGAGATTCTGGCGGAATTCGAGGGGCGCATGTGGTGATGACGGATCCGGAGGGGAGCGAGTTCTGCGTCGCGGCGGCCTCGGCTTAGATTGCCGAGCTGCTGCGGATTAGGTTGTGCGGCAACGAAATCTGCCGCAACGGGTGTTTCACGCACCACTATGCCGTCACAGAATCCCTTCGCGGCCACGGAAACCGTCTCCGGAAAACCGTCAAGACCCGTGCTCGGGAGCCGCCCCGATCCAGCGGCGGTAAGCGGCTTCATCGACGTTGCTTCCGCAGACAATCGTGACTACGTGCCGTCCAGCGAAGCGGTCTCGGTTTTCGAGGATCGCGGCCACGCCGAGCGCGGCTGAGGGTTCGACGACGAGTCCAGCGCGCTCGAACAACATCCGCATGCCAGCAATGATCGACGCCTCCTGAACCAGCACGGCGTCGTCGGCGACAAGAAGGAGGTCATTCAGCACTGCGGGGATAGGAAAGCGGCCAGCGACGCCGTCGGCGATGGTGTCGGTCGAGTCGGTTGAGACGACGCTCTGCTGATGCCAGGAGCGCGTCATCGCCGGTGCGCCCAGTGGCTGGACGCAGATCACCTCGACCTCGGGCGCGCGCTCCTTGAGCACGTGTCCCACGCCGGTTGCCAGTGCCCCGCCGCCCAAAGCGATCAGTACGGCATCGAACGCGGGCAGGGTGTCCACCAGTTCCAGGCCGATGGTTGCCGCGCCTTCGCAGGTCTCGAGGTCCAGGCTGTCTTCGACCAGCCGGATGCCGTCGTGCCGTGCGATGGCCGCTGCTCGGTCGCGTGCCGTCTCGATGTCGCCGTCCACCAGTTCCAGCCGGGCGTCCAGCGCACGGATCCGCTCGAGCTTGGCGGCGGGTGCGAAGCGGGAGGCCACCACGGTCACGTCGAGTCCCCGGCCGCGGCCGGACCAGGCGAGGGCTTGGCCGAGATTTCCCGCGCTCGCGCACACGACAGCGGAGGCATGGTTGTCGGCGAGCGCGCTGGCGACGACTTCGGTGCCGCGCGCCTTGAAACTGCGGACCGGGTTCGCTGTTTCGAGCTTGATGCTCACCGCACAGCCGAGGTCGCGTTCCAGCGCTTCGCAACGGAACAGCGGAGAGTCGAGGAAAGCGGGATCGATCCGCTGGCGAGCAGCCCGGATCCGAGCAGTGTCGAGGCGCGTCATCGGCTGGCTCCTGCGTACTGGTCCAAAGCGGTGAAGACGGTGAGCGCGTCCCGAAGCGCTGCGACGTCGTGCGTCCGGATGAAATCGACGCTGTGGCTGGCGGCATAAAGCTCCGCGGCGAGGCTGGCCGGGCCGATCTCCGACAGCTCGCGTCCGGTGATCGCGCGCAGAAATGACTTCCGGGACGGCGAGACCATGATCGGGACGTCGAACCGGGTCCGGATCGCGCGGAGTGCCGCCAGGACAGCCAGCGACGGTTCCGGCGTGGCACCGAGAAAATAGCCGAGCCCGGGATCGATGATCAGCCGTTCGCGCTCGATGCCCGCCGCTTCGAGCGCGGCCAGCCGCTCGTCGAAGAACTGCTCCAGCGCCGTCAGCACTGCCTGCGGATCGGTGCGTACTTTGGTCGCGGGCCCCCGCCGCTGCACCGAGTGCATGACGACGAGGCGGCATCCGGTACCGGCCAGCTCCGCATACCGTTCAGGGTCCGGAAATCCCTGGATGTCGTTGAGAAACGCGGCACCGCGAGAAGCGGCGAACAGATGGGTCCGGGGCTGGAACGAGTCGACCGACACCGGGACGCCGTCGGCGACCAGGTGGTCGAGGACCAGGTCCAGCCGCCGGATCTCCTCGTCGGCGGTCACCGGCTCGGCGCCCGGATGACTGGCCGCCGGGCCGAGTTCGACGACGTCCGCGCCCGCCGCCAGCAATCGGCGGGCATGCGCGAGTGCGTTCGCCGGGGTCAGGAATCTGCCGCCGTCGGAGAACGAGTCCGCGGTGACGTTCACGATTCCCACCAGCCGCGGCCGGTGCCAGGACGCTTCCGAAAAAGCCAGAGCTTGAACCATCGCCGTGTCTCCCGGATCTCGATCCCACAAGAGCCCAGGCGTACGGCACGACGTCACGTGGACGAGGTCGCTCCCCGATGGTGATCCATCTTCACACGCCAGTCACGACCTGCGGACACAGTAACAAGAAACTCCGGTGCGGAGCTACCGCCGGCGAGGACACCGACGGCAGCTCCGAGCCGACTCACCACCGGTAATTCGTGGTCACTCCATACCGGTAAATCACATAACCGCCCTGGAAATCGCTTCGGGCACCGCCGCTGATCGGATACTCATCCGAGGTAGGCAACCCCAAATAACCCCACTCCCAGCCCAGAGCGGCCCACCGCTTGCGAATCTCCCCTTGCACCATGTGCGCCCCGGTACGCGGGCTCCAGTAGATCGACCCACCGCCGTTGAAGTGGTTGTAGCGGGCGATCCCGTTAGGCGTACCGGTTTCATCGGTAGTCGGGTAACCGAGCCCTCGCTCCCAGCCGAGAGCAGCCCACTTGTCCCGGATAGCGCCGCCGATCTGGTGCGCCCCAGTGGACGGCGTCCAGTAGATCGACCCGCCCACCGTGAAGTGGTTGTACCGGCCAACCCGGTCCGGCGTCGCGGACTCATCCGTGGTCGGGTAGCCAAGCCCTCGCTCCCAGCCCAACGAAGCCCACTTGTCCCGGATAGCCCCACCAATCTGATGAGCCCCGGTAGACGGCGTCCAGTAGATCGACCCGCCCACCGTGAAGTGGTTGTACCGCCCCACTCCGTCCGGCGTCGCGGACTCGTCCGTAGTCGGGTAACCAAGACCCCGCTCCCAACCCAACGAAGCCCACTTGTCCCGAATCGCCCCGCCGATCTGATGCGCGCCACCGGTAGGCGTCCAATAAATCGAGCCACTGGTGAAGTGGTTGTACCGCCCGACCCCGTCGGGAGTCCCGGATTCGTCGGTGGTCGGATACCCCACCCCGCGTTCCCAGCCGAGAGCGGCCCACTTGACCAGAATCTGCCCCTGGACCGAATGCGCTCCGGTGGACGGCGTCCAGAAAATAGCCGCGGCCTGGCTTCCCGGCGTGCCGATCAAATGGTTGTACCGGCCCACCCCGTCCGCGGTCCGGGTCTCGTCGGTCGTCGGCGGTCCGTACACCTGATGCCCGCCGATCGCGAGATAGCGGGCCAGGATCTCCCCGCCGATCTCGTGCACCCCGGTAGCCGCGGACCAGTACAACCGCCCGTTCGCATACGGCCGATACCGCACCGGCCCGTCAACGACCTCAGGACCCGTTGGCGCGCCGATCGAACTCCGCAACTCCGGCTCCGCCGCATACCGCTGATCGATCGCCGTCAGGTAGTTGGCGGTCAGCGTCATATCACCAGCGCCGACGGTGATCGACCACGAAGAGGTAGCCGGACCTCCCTGCCAACCGGTGAACTTGGAAACCCCGTCGGTGCCAATCAACGCAGCAGTCACGTCAAACGTCGCACCCTCAGTGACCATCGCACTGCTGACGCCGCCCTCGCTCGGGATGCTCAACGCGGCCGGCTGCGTGCCCACCAACGTCAACCGATGCTGGCGCGGGTATGCGACATACGTCTTGCTCGCCTGCACCCCGGCGCTGTCCGTGACCGTCGCGGTGAATTCCATCCGCGAGTCCGTGTGATCGGTAAACGGAACCGTCAACGTCGGCCCCGTCGCACCGTCACTGGGATGCACGTGGCAGGCGCCGAGATCCGGACAGTGCCGAATCAACGACGTCCACGTGACGGGGAGCTCGCCATCCTCCGCATCGGTCGCCTTGGCGGACAACGAAACCTGCTCACCCACCGCAAAAGTCTTGTCCGGCGCGGACAAATCCAGCACTGGCGAATGATTGCCCGGGGCGACAGCGATCTTCGCGGTCCCGACCCCGCCGAGCGGATCCGAAACCGTCAACGTCGCGGTGAATGAAGCGCCGTCCCCGTACTGATGGCTGGTCTGAACCCCGGTGCCGGTGCTGCCGTCGCCGAAGTCCCAGGAATAGGTGAGCGGGTCGCCGTCAGCGTCAGTCGAATCGTTGGCAGCAAAAGAAACTGTGCGGGTATCCGGATCCGTCGAGGAAGTAGCCTTCGCCACTGGCGGAGCGTTGTTCGTCGAGTAGCTCAACCGCCGCAGTACGCCGGAGTTGAGGTCAGTGAAGACGATGTCCCCGTTGGGCGCAGCGGAAATTCGGGTAACCCCGCCGACGTTCTGGAACGGCGCGGGACTCGTGGGCGCCTGCGTGAGCTTGCCCTGCGCGTCGTACCGCAGCGTCCAGATCTTCTGCCCCGCGTAGTCCCCGAAGAAGTACGCACCCTGGTAAGCGGCCGGATAAGTCGTGCCGCCATACACAATCCCGCCGGTGACACTGTTGCCCTGCGCCGGACCGGTGCCGTGCTGGTAGTCCCACAATGGCGGGGTGTTCACCGCCACGGCACAACGCGCGTCAGCCGAATAGCCCGGCGTCGAGTGGTTCCCCTCGTAGCAAGGCCAGGCGAGATTCGCGCCCGGCTGCACGACGTCCACCTCTTCCCACGTGTACCAGCCGACATCGCCGACCACGGGCAGCCCGCTCTTCGGGTCGAGACTGAACCGGAACGGGTTGCGGAATCCGCTCGCGAACACCTTGCTGCGAGCGGAATCCGGCGCGGCGGCGTTGTAGTACGGATTGCTCGGCACGCCCTTGCCGTCCGCGGTGAGGTGCAGGATCTTGCCGAACGGCGAATCGAGGTCCTGCGCGACGAAGGCGACCGGGTTGGTCTTGCCCGCGTCGCCGTTGTCTCCGACGGAGTACCAGAGCGTGCCGTCCGGCGCGGGGTAAACCGTGTCGAGGCCGTGGATGTAATACGGACTGCCGGGCAGGTCGAAAATCACCTTCTCGCCGGTCAGCCCGGACGGATGTCCCGCGCCGTCGAGCTGCACGGTGAACTTCGCGGCGCGCATCGTGTACTGGCCGTTGCCGAGCGAGACCGAGCGGTTCAGGTAAACCTGGTGCGAGGTGCTGTAGTCGGGCGCGAGCGCGATGCTCGTGAGGCCCATGTCGCCCTGCGTCTCGACCGGGAAGGTCGCGATCCGCTTCGGCGCGCCGCTGCCCGCGGCCGGGACCCAGTTGACGACGCCGGACTTGCCGAGCGCCAGCACGCTGTCGTCAGGCAGCCAGGCGAAGTCGGTGAACTCGTACTGCCCGAGCCCGGTGGGCAGGTCCCGCACAACGAACCCCGGCGGCAGCGCCGGGGTATCGGCTGCTGCCGCCGGGGCGACGGCGGTGACCGCGGTGGGGACAGCGACGACCGCTAATGCGGCCACCACCAGGGAACGGAGCTTGCGCCAGGCCATTCGGGACCCCTTTCTCAGCGACCGGTAATCGCTCAGAAGGGGGACGAAGTTGCCTCTATCGGGTGATATTTATTCGACCGTGACGCGTTCGGTCAGGGCACGACCTGGACCACGTCGCCAATGTGCAGGGTGTTGAAGAACCGCAGCGACGACGTCGCCGACAGGTGGATGCAGCCGTGCGAGTACACCTTCAGGCTGCCGGTGTGGAACGCGTCGCCCGGGTAGAAGAAGACCGAGTTCGGCATCGGCGCGTTGTCGAACTGCTTGCTCAGGTGCAGCTTTTCCTTGGACAGCACGTGGAACGTGCCGGTCGGGGTCGCGTGCCCCTTGCGTCCGGGCAGCATCGAGACGGGGCCGTAGACCACCTTGCCGTCCTGCAGCAGCCAGGCGCGGTGCGCGGAAATGTCCACGCAGGCGCTGGTGCCCGAAGCGGCGGCGGCCGCGGCGCACGGGACGTCGGCGGTGCTCGGCTCCGGGTCGGCCTTCGGCTTGGGAGCGGGCTTCGGCGTCGGTTTCGGAGTCGGCTTCGCGCTGGTGCTCGCCGGGCTGCTGCTGGTCGCCGGGGCAGAACTGCTGGTCGGCGCGCTGGAGGACGAGACGGGCACGCTCGCCGCCGCGGGCACCGCGCCGCCGCCGGCAGCCGATCCGGCCGTACTGCCGGAGCACGCCACGAGCCCGAAAACCGCGGCCAGCGCCGCCATCCCCACCAGAACCCTCTTCACGATCCGGTACCCCCGCGTTCGGTCGGGTCGCATTCGGCAGGACCCGTATCACCCGAATAGACGACCGTCACCCCTTCGTGGTTGCTCGGCAATGGTCACGATCCGGCTTCTCCACCCCGGGGTTGAGCCGCGGATCCACCTGGCCCCAGCCCGTACGCCGACGAAACCCGCATCGATTCCGGCGAGACTGGAAGCATGAACCTCGGCCCGCTCACCATCGTTCTCTACGCCGCGATCGCAGCGCTCGTCCTGTACCGGGTCGTCTACCGGCAGTGGCGCGGCACGCTCCTCAGCCGCAAGCGTCTGCTGACGCTCCCGTTCATCCTGACCGCGATCGGCGTGTTCTCCGCCGCCACCGCGTTGCAAAGCGCGACCGCGACGGAGTACGCGCTGCTGGCTGGCGACGTCGTGGTCCTCGGGCTGCTGGGCGTCCTGCGAAGCTCCACTTCGGTCCTCAGTGCGCGCGAAGGCACGACGTTCGTGAAGGGCACTCCGCTCACGCTGGTGCTGTGGTTCGCGACCATCGGCGTACGCGTCGCCTTCTCCTTCATCGGAGCCGCGCTCGGCGTCAGCAACACCGTGACGTCCTCGACGATCATGCTCACGATTGGTGTCAGCATCGGCGTACAGAACGCCTTCACCTACTACCGCATTCAGAAGCGCGGTCTGCCGCTCTCGGAACAGACGCCGACGAGCATCAGCGCTCGCCGCTAAGGCCCACCATGCGCGCGTACATCCGCGAAGGACTCAACACCGTCGCCGGGTGCAGGAACCCCGGCAACGGCGGCAAGTCCCGCGCGAAAGGCACAAGATGCGCGTACAGCACCTCCGCCCCAGACGGCCGCACCGAAGGATCCTTCGCGAGCGTCGCAGCGAGAAGCGCGTTCAACTCCCGAGGCACACCGGGAACGACCGGCGCTGGTTCCTTCACCTGCTTGTCGAAGACCGCGTACGCCGTCGGCCCGGTGAAGACCGGACGGCCGGTGAGCATCTCGTGCAGTACGCAGCCGAGCGCGTACAGGTCGCTTCGCGGCTCCGCGTGCCCACGCTGGATCTGCTCCGGAGCCATGTACGACGGCGTCCCCAGCAGCTGCCCCGCGCGCGTGAAGCGAGCAGTGTCGGCTTCGCGCAACACAGCGAGCCCGAAGTCCATCACCTTCACACTGCCGTCCGGGCAGAGCATCAGGTTGGCCGGCTTGAGGTCACGGTGACAGACCGCGCGAGCGTGCGCCGCCGCCAGGACCGCGGCCGCTTGCGCCGCGATCGCCGCCGCCCAGGACACCGGCAGCGGGCCGTGTTCGGCGAGCAGATCGTCCAGCGTCACGCCTTCGACGAACTGCATGACCTGGAACAACCGGTCGTCATGAGCGCCGAAGTCGTAGAGCGTGGGCGCGCCGGGATGGTCGAGCGTCGCGAGGATCCGCGCTTCCCGGGCGAAGCGTTCTTCCAGCTCTTCGTCGCCGCCAGGAAGCCGAAGCAGCTTGATCGCGACCTGCCTGCCGAGCCGTCGGTCGAGCCCGCGGTGCACTGAACCCATGCCGCCCCGCCCGAGCGGCAGATCGTCGACCTCGTAGCGGTCCGCGATCAGCATGGGCCCCCTCACAGCGCTCACCCGCCACCGGGCTTCAGCCGTCCTTCGGCGAGTGCGGCAAAGCCTAGCCGCACCAGGTCGCGGCCGATTTCCGCGGTTTGCCGCAGTGCCCGGTCGAAGTCCGCGAGCGCGCGGAAAGCGACGCCGTACGCACGCTGCGTTTCGAGCGGATGCCGCGGCACCTTCAGCCGCCGCGCATCGATCCGGGTCGACGCGCTGTGCACCGGGAAGTCCGCGGCGCGCAGGCATCCGGCGAGGAACTGCGCGTCGAGCCGCTCCGGATCCACGCGATAACGGGAAAGCGCGGGCCCGAGCCGCACCGGCGCTCCACTGTGGACGATCACCGCGCCGGTGACCGACGCGACCACGTCGCCCTCGTGGGCGAGCACCGCCGCCGGATCCGGCGCGGCGTGCCCGGTCGGCGGGCCGCCGATCAGGACGTCGTCGGTGGTCAGCACGGGTTCGTCGCCGTCAGCGGTACGCGGCGGCGCGTGCGTGATCCGCAGTGCGGCGGCCTTCACCAGCTCGCCGACGGTCGTGTGCGCCGTTTCGCCGGACGCCGGTTCCAGCTTGGGCAGCTCAATCCCGATCTGCCCGAAAACCCGTTGCGCAGCAAGGAAGGCCTCCCCGGAATCGCTCTCGCCGGGGCGGCCGGACGGGCTCAGGTCGACGTCGTCGTCGAGCACGTCGATGATGCGTTCGCCGTTGTCCGGATCGGCCAGGAAGTCCTGCCACACCTGCTCGACGTCGTCCGCGGTGGTGTCGGCGATCAGCACCGTCGCCGGCGCGCGCTGCTCCGGCTCCGGTCGCGTGAGCAGCCAGAGATCGGTGCCCGGCGCGAGCGTGCACACCGCGCGCAACGCGCCCGCCCGAAGCAGATTGGCCCGGATGCGTTTCCCGCTCCGCCGTCCGGCCGCCGCTCCCGGCATCAGCACCGCGACCGCGCCACCGGGTTTGACGTGCGCGAGGCAGTGCTGCACCCATGCCAGTTCCGACTCGCCCCGCGGCGGCAGCCCGTACTCCCAGCGCGCGTCGCCGACGAGTTCCTCATGCCCCCAGCCGCGCTCGTTGAACGGCGGATCGCACAGCACCACGTCGGCCAGCCGGTCCGCGAAAGCGTCCGCGCGCAACGCGTCCGAGGTGTGCACCTCGGTGTCCGCGCCGTGCAGCCGCAGCCGGATGCCCGCGATCCGCGCGGTGTCCGGGTCGACGTCCTGCCCTCGCGCCCGGGTCGCCGCGGCGGCCAGCAACAGCGACCCGAACCCGCACGCCGGGTCGAGCACCGTGGCCCCCTTCGCGCCGGTCAGCCGCACCATCAGGTCGGCGTACGCGGTCGGCGTCGTGGAGAGCCGGCGGGCGTGTGCTTCGAAGAAACGGTCGCAGAGCTGCTCGAACGTCTCCGCCGCGCCTTCGCTCGAGGCGAGCTGGGAGATCAGCGCCAGCAGCCCCGGGTCGTCCGGTCCCGCAGCGTCGTCCGCGAGGTACTCGCCGACCGCCGCCAACCGCGCGCCGAGGTCGAGGTCGTCGCCGAGCGCACGCAGCCGTTGCCAAGCTTCGTCGATCGGCGCCAGCTCGAACGGACGACCGCGCCCGCGCAGCCACGCCTGGACCTCCGGAAGCGAAAACAACGGGCTGGACGCCGTGCCGCCCACCGGTTTGGGAAAATCGTCATGGCGCCGCCGCCAGTTGCTCACCGCCGCCCGGCGCACGCCCGCCAGGCGCGCGATGTCGGCCGCACTCACCGCCGCGTCGTCTGCCATGTCGAGCACGATAGCCGACGACAGCGGTTTCCATCGTTTTGCTTGTTAACTCAGTCAACCAATGGTTTTATGGGGGCATGGCCACCGAGCAGACCCGGTTCATCCTGCGCTACTCCGCAGGCTCGGACCAAGGGCGACGACGCACCAACAACGAGGACTCCGTCTACGCCAGCGGGCGGATGCTCGTGGTGGCCGACGGGATCGGCGGCCAGCCGCACGGCGAGGTGGCCAGCTCGACCGCGGTCAGCGTGCTGGCCTCGCTGGACGCGGAGCTGCGCACGCTCGACCTCACCGCGCACAACCTGTCGAACCTGCTCTCCGACGGCGTCCGCCGGGTCGCCGGGCAGCTCGCGCAGGTCGCCGAGGAAACCCCCGCGACGCACGGCATGGGCACCACGCTGACCACGCTGCTGTTCGACGGCACCCACTTCGCCGCGGCGCACGTCGGCGACTCCCGCGGCTACCTCCTGCGCGACGGCGAACTGCAGCGCATCACGCGCGACCACACCCTGGCACAGGCCCTGGTCGAAGACGGCACCATCAGCGCCGCCGACGCCGACCACCACCCGCGCGGCTCGATGCTGATGAAGGCGCTCCTGAGCACCGGCTCGGCCGAACCGGACGTCTGGGAGTTCACCCCGCAAGCAGGCGACCGCTACCTGCTCTGCTCCGACGGCCTCACCGCGGGCGCCAGCGAACCGGCCATCCAGGACGTCCTCTCCGACGGCACCCCCGAGGAAATCGTCCCCCGCCTCATCGCACTGGCCAACGAGGGCGGCGGCCCGGACAACATCACCATCGTGGTCGCCGACGTCGTCCCGGCCTGAGCCCGTCGCCGCAGGTCGGACCACCTGCGCAACGCCGGAGGACCATCCGGTATTCTTCCCCACGGAGGATTGGCCGAGCGGCCTAAGGCGCACGCTTGGAAAGCGTGTTGGGTTCACGCCCTCGCAGGTTCGAATCCTGTATCCTCCGCTGCAACACCACGAAGGTCCCGTCCGCAGTGCGGCCGGGACCTTCGTCGTTCAGCGAGTGCGAGCGATCACCAAAGCCGCACCGGCGGTCAGCGCCGCGCACACCCCCGCCGCCACTCGGGTTTCCGTGCTGAAGGCCGCGAAAGCCGCCTCGCGCAGTGCGTCGCCCGGTGGGAGCTTTGCCGCGGACTCCAAGGTTTTCCCGGAATCGGACGGCATCGCCGCGCGGTAGACGGCCGCGCCGATGCTGCCCAGCAGGGCGATGCCCATCGCGCCGCCGAACTCCGCTGACGTCTCCGCCATCGCCGACGCCATCCCGGCTCGCTCCGGAGGCGCGGCGGACAGGATCACGTCCGTCACCACCGCCGCGACTCCGGCGATGCCCAGCGACACCACCGTGAGCGCCGCGATGAAGTACCCGATCCCGGGCGGCGGCAGCGTCAGCAGGACGAACCCCGCCGCGGCCACGAGCAGGCCGATCGTCATCACCCGCGGTTTGCCGATCCGGCCGGCCAAGGTGGCGGCCACCCCGATCCCCACCGGCATCACGGCGAAGGTCGGCAGCGACCACAGCGCCGACTCCAGCGGGCTCATCCCCCGCACGACCTGGAGGTACTGCCAGGTGAACAGGTTGAAGCCGACCAGCGCGAAAGTCGCCAGCAGATCGATCAGCAACGGCACCGCGAACGCCCGCGACCGCACCAGCGCGAGATCGATCAGCGGACGCGCGGCGGTGCGCTGGCGGCGTACGAAAGCCACGCCGACAGCGAGACCGGCGACGCAGCTGGCGATCGACAGCCAGTCGAAACCGTGAGCGGCGATTTGCTTGACGCCGTAGACGATTCCGAGCACGGAAACGATCGACAGCACCGCGCCGAGCAGGTCGAACCGACCCGCCGCGGGCATCCGGTGTTCCGGCAGCAGCAGCGGACCGAGTGCCAGCAGGAGAACCATCACCGGCACATTGATCAGGAACACCGAACCCCAGTGGAAGTGCTGGAGCAGCAGGCCGCCGATGATCGGGCCCAGTACGGCGCCGCCCGCGAACCCTGCCGTCCAGAGGCCGACGGCGGTCGCGCGCTGCCGGGCGTCGTGGAACATGCCGCGGATCAACGCGAGTGTGGACGGCGCGAGCGTCGCACCGGCGATGCCGAGCAGCATCCGAGCGACGATGAGTGTGGTCGGTGTGGTGGCGACGGCGGCGAGTACTGACGCGCCGCCGAACGCGGCCGCTCCGGCGAGCAGCAACCGGCGGCGGCCGATCCGGTCGCCGAGCGTGCCCATCGTGATGAGCAGGCCGGCCAGCAGGAAGCCGTACGAGTCCATGATCCACAGCAGCTGCGAACCGCTCGGCTCCAGATCGGCGGTCAACGACGGCATGGCCACGAACATCACTGACATGTCCATCGACGCCAGCACGCACGGCAGCAGCAGGACGGCCAGTCCGGCCCATTCCCGTGGACCGGCTTTCGCGGGGGTGGTTTCTTCGAGCATGCGTACAAAGTACGCATGCTCGCCGTCGCGCTTCAAAGTCTTTTATCCAGCACCTTTACCGCGCGCCTGACCGGCGGGTTAGACTTTCCGCACGGCCGGTTGGCGTGTGACGAAAAGAGGTGTCTCGAGTGAAGTGCGGGTCCTGCGGAAAGCCGCTCGCCGCTCCGGACCGGGGCCGCCCGCGGCAGTACTGCTCAAGGGCCTGCCAGGCGAAGGCGTACCGGGCGCGCAAGGCGGAGTCCGAGGAAGACCGCGGCCACCTGACCGTCGACCGGATCGTCCGGGCGGGGATCGCGGTCGCGGACGCCGAGGGGCTCGAAGCCTTGTCGATGCGCCGGGTGGCCGCCGAACTCGGCGCCGGAACCATGGCGCTTTACCGACATGTCGCGTCCAAAGACGACCTGGTGGCGTTGATGGTCGAGGCGGCACTCACCGAGGTCCCGCTGCCGGAAACCCCGCCGCGCGACTGGCGCGACGGGCTCGAGCGCGCCGCCTTCCTCGACTGGGACCTCTACCACCGGCACCCGTGGATCCTGGCGAAAGTGCTGGTGACGACCCGAACCCACGACAGCCCCGCCCTTTCCGCGGGCAGCGAGCACGCGTTCGCCTCCTTCGACGGCCTCGATCTCGACCCAGCCGACGCGTTCCGGTACATGTTCCTGTTCGCCTCGTACGTGCAAGGCGTGGCGCTCACCTACGTCAGCGACGTTGAGGCCGAACGCCGCGGCGCACCGGCGCACAACCCGAGCTTCGCCGACTACCCGCGGCTCGGCAGCGCGATGCGGTCGATGGCCGAGCCGTGGGACCTGGACGAACTGTTCGCGTCCGGGCTTTCCGGTGTCCTGGACGGGATCGCGGCCGATCTGACGCGCCAGGGAATCCGCTGACGGCGCGCCGTCCCACCCCTCGGACGCTGGCAGACTTCGTTCATGGACCACAGCGCCGCGCAAGAGTTCGCCGACCACTGGGCAAAGGCTTGGAACGCCCACGATCTCGACACCCTGATGACCCACTTCGCCGACGACGTGACCTTCCGGTCCCCGGTCGCGGTCCAGGTGATCGGCGGCGACGGCGTGCTCCGCGGCAAAGCGGCGCTGCGCGCGTACTGGGCCGAAGGGCTCCGCCGGATTCCCGATCTCCGCTTCGAGGTCGTCGGCGTCTACGTCGGGCTCGGCGCGCTCGTCATCAACTACCGCAACCAGAAGGGCGGACTGGTCAACGAGGTCCTGGTCTTCGACGGTCCGCTCGTCGTCGAGGGCTACGGCACTTACCTCGGCGACGACCCGAATCCGGCAGGCGCTCGCTGAACCGGGCGGCGGGCCGTCGCTGTCCGCAACCGCGGCAGGGGCTGGGATCGGCCGAACGGTCCTACCCGCTAGGCTTCGCCGCAGACTTCATCGCAGCCGTCCGGAGAGGTTTCCCGGTGTCACGAATACCGTTTTGACCTGGGCGTTGGCCGGCGCACCCATCCCGATAACCCGCAGGTCAGAAGGCTGAAACGCGGGTTTCGGGCCCCGCGTGCGCACCCGATGAGCCGACGCCCGACAGGCCCCGGACTGCCGACCGCGTCCGGGGCTTTGTCGATTCTCCCGTTCCCACTTACTTACCGAAGACACCTGATCACGCTAAGTTTGTATGTGGTCGTTTCAGCCCACGACGCACCGAGGAGCCCGCCCCCATGGCCGGAGTGGAAGAGATCCGCGCTGGTATCGCGCTCGCGAACGAGAAGGCGTCCGCGAGCATCGCCGCGCTGCAGCAGGCAGCGCAGGCGCTCGAAGAAGCACAACTGTCGCTGTCCCAAGCCACCCAGGGCAGCAGCCAGCACGAGGTGAACCAGGCGCACGGCCTGCTCGCCGAAGCGCTGCAAGGGATCACCGGCATGCAGAGCACCATCCAGGCCGGCATCTCGTCGGCCGATTCCTACTCGGCGCGGCTTTAACGCCGATGTCGGGGCTCGCCGAAATCCACCAGTTGCTCACCGCCGCGCGAGCGGGGGTCGGCGACGGACGGGCGCATGCCGAGCGGGCGCAAGCTCTGCTCGGCGACGCCCGGCGCGCACTCGTCGACGCGCAAGCCAAGGCAGATCCGTGGCTGCCGCAGCAGTTGGCGCAGGCCGACGAGGCACTCGAGCACCTCCTCACCCGTTTAGCCGCCGCCGACGAATTAGTGGGCGGCTACCAGTCACGCCTGTAGGGATGAGATGGCCAGCAAGTCAGCCGAGCAACGCAACCGTGTGCAAACCGCCCTCGACCGGGTCCGGCACCAGATCGGGCTCGTGCTCGGGGCCGCGGCGGGCGCGCGCGAAATGGCCGAGGCCGAGGTGGCGCGGCTGACGCTGGAACAGGAGATCGTCCGGGTCGGCATGGACCACGCCGACCCGGTGCAGCAGACGGAGTGGGCCCGGCATCCGGCGGCGCACGAGGTGTTCGCCGCGCTCGGCGGCACCCGCGCCGCCTTCTACACCGACTGGAGCGCCGGTCCCGGCGAACTGCGCGACCTCGTCGCCGCGCACGCGCCGGGCCCGGCCGGGCGGCCGCCGAGCGAATGGCTCGGCCGCGTCGGCACGAATCCTGGCGTCACCGCGCCCGGGCTGTGGCGGGTCGGTTCGGCCACCGCGGCCGGACGCGACATCTCGCGCACGTTCGACGTCGCCGTGCCGCTGCTGGACGAATCCCACCTGGCCATCACGTCCGCGCCGAAAACGCGGCCGGTGGTGGACGGGATCGTGCAGGGCCTGCTGATGCGCGTGCTGTCGGCGTTCGAGCCCGGCGCGGTGAAAATCCACCTGTGGGACGTCGGGCAGCTCACCGCGATCCTGCCGGACCTGTACCCGCTCAGCCGCACCAGCGCACTGTCGCTCTACGACCCGACGCGGCTGGAGGACCTGCTCGACGAACTCGCCGGGCACATCCGCCGGATCCACGCCACCGGCATGCAGGCGGGCCACACCTCGTTGCGGGAACTGCGAAAAGCCACCAACCAGCGGTTGGAGCCGTACCGGATCGCGGTGCTGTACGGCAACGGCGAAACCCTCGACGCGGAACGCGCGCGCGACCTCAAACGCGTGGCCAGCGGCGCGCTCGCGGCGGGGATCTGCCTGATCCTGGTCGACGTGCCCACCGCGGTGAGCGCGTCGATCGAAACGCTGAGCCTGCTGGACGAACGCCGCGCGGTCAGCAGCATGACCGGCAGCGACCTGGTCGTTGACCTGGATCCGCCGATGCCGTCCGGGCAGGTCATCCGCGCGGCGAACCGGATCGCCGAAGCGCTGATCTCGAAACAGGGCGGCCCGCGGTCGTTCGCCGATCTGATGCCCGCCGAGATCGGCCAGGAAAGTTCCGCGCGGGAACTGCGCGCGCCGATCGGGTTCCACGAGGGCGAAGCCGTCGAGGTAGTGATCGGCGACGCGAGCCCGCACGCGCTCATCGGCGGCCCGAGCGGTTCCGGGAAAACGAACTTCCTGTACGCGTTGCTGGGCAGTCTCGCCGCGCGTTATACGCCGGACGAGCTGGCGTTGTACCTGCTGGACTTCAAGGAAGGCGTCTCGTTCGCCGGTCTCGCGCCCGGGCGCAAGGACTCCAGCTGGCTGCCGCACGCGAAACTGGTCGGCGTCAACGTCAACACCGACCGCGAATTCGGGTTGGCGCTGCTGCGTTTTCTCGCCGACGAACTGCGCCGCCGTTCCGCCGCGGCCAAGGAGCATGAGGTCACCAACCTGGCCGACCTGCGGGAACAGGATCCGGGCGGGCACTGGCCGCGGATCGTCGCGGTGATCGACGAATTCCAGTACCTCTTCGCCGGCCGCGACCAGGTCACCGCGCAGGCCACGCAATTGCTGGAAGACATCGCCCGGCGCGGGCGATCGCAGGGCATCCACCTGGTGCTGGCCAGCCAGGACGTCGCCGGGATCGAGGCGTTCTGGGGCAAACCCGCGGTCTTCGAGCAGTGCACGCTGCGCATCGCGATGCCGAAGGCGCGCCGGGTGCTCGCGGAAACGAACAACGCGGCCGTATCCGCACCCAAGTGGCACGCGGTGATCAACCACGATTCCGGTGTCGCGCACGGCAACCAGCTCGCGCACGTCCCGGATTCGAGCACTCGCAACGTTTTCGTGAACCTGCAGCAAAAACTGTGGGAACTCTACGCCGGCCGCTTCACCCGGCCACGACTGTTCGACGGTGCGCATTCGCCGGTGCTGGAACAGTTCCCGGCCTATGTGGAACTCAAGCCGAGCCCGCAGCCGCGGGCGATCCTCGGCCAGTCGATCGATGTCACCGAAGCCGCGTGCGGTGTCGAACTTCCCCGGGTGCCCGGCCGGAACATCGCTGTGCTCGGCGGCGCGACCGCGGAGGCGTTGTCCATTATGGACTCCGCAGCTCGATCGCTTTCCCGGCAAATGGAACTCGGCCAGGTCGAGTTTCTCTTGCATTGCCCCATCGTGGCCAGTTCCCCGGCGGTGCTGGACTTGAAGAGCCGCCTGGAAGCCGAGGGGCACATCGCGACGCTCACCGAAGACCTTTCCACCGAACTGGAAGCGATCGTCGAATCGCTTTCCACTACCAAGCCGCGCATCCTGCTGCTGTACGGAGTGGACGCTGCGCTGCCTTCGCTGGAAGCCAAGGCCGTCGGTCAACTGAAGAGCGGCCTGGACCACCTGCGCACGCTGCTCAAAAACGGTCCCTCACACGGTGTGCACACCATCGGCTGGTGGCGCAGCATCGCGCGACTCAAGGACACGCTCGGCTTCGGCGGCACGGACGACATCGGAACCTGGGCCGCGTTGGACGTCCAGGGCAATGACCTGTCGCCGTTCGCCGCGGGTCAGGTCGTGCACTGGTCGCCGCGACCGGGCCGGGCGTTGTTCTTCGACCGCACCACGCACGGGGCACCGGAAGTCATCATCCCGTTCCAGCGCCCAGAAACCGAGCCGACCGCGGGAGGCACGCCGTGACCGAGGGAAACACCAGCCCGGCAATGCGGTACAAGGAAATCGTCGGCTTGGCCCGCGGTTCGGCGGACAGCCTGCGCGCGTGGGAACTGGCCCGAGCGGACGAAATCGAACGCCAACTGGCAGACGCACACGCGGCGGTGGCTGCCGCGCAGGATCGGGAGGAGAAAACCCGAGAGCGCGCCAACCGGTGGTGGAAGATGGCGCTGCACAACGTTTCGCGGCTGAGTTTTGTGGAGGCGCTGGACGACCCGCAGCCGGTGACTACTGCTCGGCCGCAGTATTTGGACCGGTATTTGGAAGAGGTCAAGCCGAGTTATCAGGAACTGGTACAGGCGGTGCTGGGGCTTGGCTGGCGGGCGAAGCGTTAAGCCGCAAGGGGTTGGTGCCCTTGGCTGGTGAAAGGCCGGGGGGTGTTCAGCTTCGACTGAAACCCAATCGGCCAGTCCGTTCTCCGGGCCAGAGTCGGGACGGCTCGGCTAGCTTCAAACGGCGTGGGAGGCGCGCCACTCACGGTCCGGATCACCAGGTCGACCCCGAAGTCAGGAGGTCGGCTTGGGGCCGCGTGCACCCGCCCCAGGAGGTGTCGCACGCGAGGCCGGGTCACTCTGACGGTGAAGACCTTCGCGGCAAAAGCGCCGCCCCAGGATCTTCCCAAGATCGCCGAAGCTCGCAATCCACCCAGCCAAAAAAGCCGTGAGGGGAACCCTGACGGAACCAGGACTCCCCTCACAGCCAACTACCTACGCCGTCCGGTGGAACCACCGGTCAAGCTGGTCCAGCACATCATTCGCGAAATCCGCGAACGGATTCCCCGCCGAAGGCCGGAACCGCACCACCTGCGGGTCATGATCGCTAGCCTGGTCAGCGAACTCGGCATTCACATGCACCACGTCATAATCCACCCCACGCGGCGCGGCCGACGCCAGAATATGGTCCAGCACCTGCGACTGACCCTCGTACACATAGCTGTACCGCTCAGCCGGCGGCAGCGTCGAGATCAGGTCCTTCAACAACCCACCCGACGTCAGCTTCGCCAGCGCGGGCGAGAACTGGTAGTCGTTCAGGTCGCCAGCCACCACGACGTTCGCCCGCGGGTCCGCGTTCAGCAGTTGCGAGACGAATCCCTGCAGCACCGTCGCCTGCTTCTGCCGCTGCACCTCGGAGCTGCGCGTCGGCGGCTGGTAGCGGCCGTGTGTCGGCTGGTCGCCGCCCTTGGAGTTGAAGTGGTTGGCCAGCACGAAAACCGTGCGTCCGCGGAACACGAACTCGCCCGCCAGCGGCTTGCGGCTGTCCTCCCACGCGTCGTTGCCCGGGTCGACCCGGCCCGGCGACTGCGTCAGGTGCGCCTTGCCGTGGTCGGAAACCACGCCGACCGAAGACGTCGGGCTGCCGCCCGGACGATCCACAAAGGACACTCGCGACGGGTTGAACAGGAAGCCGACGCGGATGTTGCCGCCCGGTTGTCCGCCGTCCTCGTCGTTCACCGGGTCGATCTGCCGCCACTGGTACTGCGGGCCGCCGGCGGCGACGATCGCGTCGGTGAACTTCTTCAGCGTCGCGTCGGCGTCGACGGTTCCGTCGTCCGTCGCACCGCTGTTGTCCTGGATTTCTTCCAGGGTAACGATGTCCGGCGTCGCGAGGTTGTCGACGATGCCGTGCGCGAGCTGCGTGTACTTGGTGTCCGAATCGGACGGTGCGAGGTTCTCGACGTTGTACGTCGCCACCGCGAGCTCGCCCGGACGCTGCTTGCGTGTGGTTTCCTTCTGCAGCTTGTTGTCCTTGGCCGCACCCAGCTTCGACGCGAACAGCGTGTACCCGCCGAAATTGCTGTACTCCACCGGACCGGAGGTGACGCCGGTGAGCACGTCGCCGGTGTTGACCTTCGGCGTCGCCTGCTGCGCGGACGGGATGATCGACTGTACCTTCAACACGCCGGTGTTGATCTTGTCGTAGCCAAGGTAAACCGTGCCGCCGCGCGGAGTCGGGTTCTGCTGCGGCTTCGTGGTCACGTAAAGCTCGCCGTACTTGTTGCTTGGGCCGACCACGCGTGCGTCGGAAACCTGGACGATCTCGCTTTCGTGCGATTCCCAGAAGTCCAGCGCGTACTTAGACGGTTCGAGCGGCAACGGTTCGATGTTGCCGCCCGCGTTGGGAGCCAGCACATCCGGCACCTGGTCCGGCGTCAGCACGGTCGGGGCGGGCAGCGGATTGCCCGAGGAGCCGACCGTCCACTGTGCACTCGTCAGCTCGGTGAGCGACTGGTAGTTCGAGGTCGCGGGCGCGTCCGGGTAGTACTCCTTGACCTTGCCCTGCGCGGTGACCGCGTCGCCGACCGCCACCGCCGGGGTCGTCGATCCGGTGAACACGAACAGGCCCTCGCTGGTGCGCGGGTCGCTGTCGGGATGCGGGTCGGTGATCCAGAACCCGCGCGCCGAGCCGAAGCTCCGCACCGCGGTGACGACGCCGGTGACGTCCTCGACCTGCTTGTCCTTGAACGGCGAAATCCGCGTCGTGCCCTGGATGTCGTGGATCTTCGCCGGAACACCCGGTTCGCCCGGCTGCGTGCCGGTGGTCTCGCCCTTGGTGTTGGTAGGCGTCGGATCGCCGACGGCGAAGTCCGCGCTGTTGTCGTCGGTGTCGGCGAGGGTCGCGGCACGCGCGACCGAGGTCGTGTTCGACGCCGCGGCGGCCGGGTTTCCCTCGCGGACAACGGCATCGCCGAAGCCGACGAGGTCCTTGACGCGGCTGTCCGCCAGGCAATCCGCGGCGGTCTTGCAGGTCAGCGGCGCGCTGTCGGACACGAGCGCGACCGTCCCCGCGGTCGCGGACATCGCGATGCCCCCGGTCGCGTCGGGCGTCGGCAGCGCGACCGTGCCGCCGTTCCCCTTCCCCTCCGCGACGAGGTAGCGGCCCTTCGGCGCGACGGACCCGGCGAGCGGCGTGACCTGCCACTTGCTCGACGCGCTTGCCGAAGAGGGCAGGTACTGGACGCTGTACCCGTCGAGCGCGACCGGCGCGCCGCCGTGGTTGGCCAGCTCGATGAAGTCGTTGGTCAGCGTGGCGCCGGAATTGCCGCCACCGCCGTAGACCTCGGCGATCAGGGCGTCCGCGCTTGGCGCCGCCGAAGCGGGCGCGGCCAGTCCGCCCAGCGCGAGAGCAGCTGCGGAGACGGCAACCGCGCCTCTGGTCAGTCTTGCCCCACCGGCGCTGCGGCCCCCGGCGGGACGACGGGATATGGTCACCCTGAGTCCCCTCTGCATGTCAACGGTCGAGGCATCGTCCCCCGAACAAGCGAAGCAGAGGAAGACGAAAGGGCAACGATTCGTAACGAGCTGGAGGGATTTCCTCCTTTGGACGGGTTGACGCAATGATCACGCTCGTACTCGGCGGAGACGTCAACCTGCAGGGCCGCGCGAAGCCGGAAACGGCGTTCGACCCGTTGACCTCGCTGCTCACCGGCGCCGACGTGCGGTTCGTGAATCTCGAAGGACCGCTGTCCGGCTCGACCGGTATGGACATCCCGCACAAACCGAACTGGCGGCACTCGCCGCCGGAGATGGTCGCCGCGCTGACCGCCGCCGAGATCGACGTCGTGTCCGTCGCCAACAACGTCACCTACCCGCCGGCCGCGGCGATGGCGAGCCTCGCCGTGCTGGACCGCGCCGGAATCGCGCATTGCGGCGCGGGCTCGAACCTCGCCGAGGCGCACGCGCCGGCGGTCCTCGAACGACCCGGCGGCCGGATCGCGTTCCTCGCCTACACGTCGCTGTGCTGGCCCGTCGGGCAGGAAGCGACGGAGGACTCGCCGGGTGTCGCCGCGGCGGGCGCTTACACGTCGTACCAACCGGATCCGCGCGTCCTGGACGTCCCCGGCCGCCCGCCGATCGTGCACACCACGCCGGTCCGCCGCGACCTGGAACTGCTGCTCGCCGACATCCGCCGCGCCCGCGCCGAGGCCGACCATGTCGTGGTGTCGATGCACTGGGGCCTCCCCGGCGACGAGCTGGCCGAATACCAGGTGACCTACGCACACGCGATCATCGACGCCGGCGCCGACCTGGTCGTCGGGCACGGACCGCACACAGTGCAGCCAGCCGAGGTGTATCGCGGCCGCCCGATCCTCTACAGCCTCGGCAACCTCGTCTTCGACTGGCCCGCCATGCGGGACCGCCACCGCGACGGCCTGCTCGCCGGCTGCGTCGTCGGCGAGCAGATGCGGGTCGAATTAGTGCCGATCCGCCGCGACGAAGACAACGAATGCGTACCGTTGACGGGAGACGACGCCGACACGGCACTGCAGCGGTTCGTGGAGCTGTCCGCTCGCCGCGGCACCAAGGTGACAGTCAGTGACGGCTTCGCAACAGTCGAAGGACTTCGCGGCTAGACCGCTGGTCCCGCCGTCACCCGGACGGCGCATCTGCCTTAAATGCAGCTCAAGCCCGGGGTCGACTGGTACCGGGCGGGAGTACCTTACCGATGAGCGCGGAAACTGTGGCCCAGACCACTTTCGGGCCGCCCCGCCGCTCACGGGTAGCACCTCGCGGGGGAGGCGACACGGTCACGTGGGGGTTGACCGTCGTCGAGTGCGCAGGTGTCACCACCCGGGAAAACAGCCGCGGGCGCGGGACTTTCCGCTTCGCCCGCGACCGCGGCTCCACGGATTTGCCCCGGGGAAGCCTCGCGAGTGGCGAGGCGCCGCCTTGACCGCGCAGGGGAGCGCGGGAGGGGGAGGAAGGCGGCCCGCCTCGCCACTCGCGAGCATTAACCGCTGACGAGGGCCGTCGCGACGCCGTCGACCGCCCGCGCGCAACTCTCGCCGTGGGTGAGCGGCAGGTAGTGGCCCGCCCCCGGCACGATCTGCAGCGCCCCGTCCTGGCACGCAGCCAAAAACCGCCGCTCGCCGAGGCGGAAGTGGTCGTGGCGGCCGTTCAGCAGCAGTACCCGCCCCGGGTACCGGGCGAGGTCGGCGAGCGGGTCCATCCCGGCGGCCGCCTCCATCACGTCCGGGATGACTTCGGAAGCGATTCCCGCGGCGATGACCGGCTCGGCGACTTCCGCGGGGAGAACCCGGCGGAGCAGCCATGCGCTGAAGGAAGCGCCGTCGTCTACGGCAGTCGCCAGCCCACGGCGTGCGAACCGGAATCCGCCGCGCAGCACCGAACTCGGCTGGAGCGAACATCCGGCTCCCACCAGCGAAACGACCCGCTCCGGATGCCGGGCCGCGGTCGCGATCGAGACGTAGCCGCCGAGCGAATGGCCCACCAGAACCGCGCGGCCGCCGACCTCGTCGATGGCCTCGGCGACCGCGTCGACCGCACCGTCGAGAGTGAACCTCTCCCCGCGCCGCGTGCCGTGCCCAGGCAGGTCCGGCGCGGCGACTCGACCGCGGGCCAGGCGTTTCTGCTGCTGCCAGCACGCCCCGGACAACCGGATGCCGTGCACGAAAACCACCGGGAGCACGTCGCTCATGTCTCCGCCTTCCACCCAGGAATGCAACGGACCGTTGCATGGCACCGGTCTACCAAATGCAACGCACCGTTGCAAACCTGGCTAGGATTGAGCCATGGATCGGACCGCCACCCGCCCGCGCAAGGCGGACGCCATCTTCTCCGCGACCCTCGCGCTGCTGGCCGAACGCGGTTACGACGCACTGACGATCGAAGCGGTCGCCGCGCGGGCCGGGGTGCACAAAACGACGATCTACCGCACGTGGGCGACCAAGGACGAGGTCCTCGCGGACGCACTCGTGCAGGCCCCGGAACTCGCCTTCGCGATTCCCGACACCGGTTCCCTGCGCGGCGATCTCCTCGAACTGGCGAAGCAGATCCACCGCCTGCTGTCCGATCCGGCGAACCGGCGCGTCATCACGGCCGTCGTCTCCGCGCTGCCGGACCGGCCCGCCACCGCCGAGGCCGCCGGACGGTTCTTCGCCGACCGCCTCGGCCGCGAGCAGGCCGTCTTCGACCGGGCGCACGACCGAGGCGAACTCGCCGACGCCGCGGATTCGGAGATGATCATGGATCTGCTGGGCGGAAACCTCTGGTTCCACACCCTGATCCGCGCGAAATCCGCCGACGCCGCCTATCTCGAGCGACTTGTCGACACCGTGCTCACCGGGGTGTCGTGAGCGGTCAGTACGGCCGGTCCCCGACGATCGCGACGCGCTCGGCGATCCGGACGTGCGGGTGGTAGTCGTTGACCGCGTAGTGCTGGGTCGCGCGGTTGTCCCAGAACGCCACCGAATCCGGCTGCCAGCGGAACCGCACCTGGAACTCCGGCGTGTGCGCCTGGAGGAACAGATACCGCAGCAGCCGGTCGCTTTCGGCGCGGTCGAGGCCGGTGATGTGCGTGGTGAACGCCTGGTTCACGAACAACGTCCGCCGTCCGGTCTCCGGATGGGTCCGCACCACCGGGTGCTCGACCGGCGGGTACGCGTCCTGCCACTGGGCCAGCAGGTCCGGGTCGGTGAACCGGTCGAAACCGGGGACGAAATCGTGCACCGCGGTGAGGCCGTCGATCCGCTCGCGGACGTCGGCGGGCAGGTTGTCGTAGGCGGCGGCCATGTCGGCCCACATCGTGTCGCCGCCGATCGGCGGGACCTCGACCAGCCGCAACACCGAACCGAGCGCCGGATTCGGCCGCCAGGTGACGTCGGTGTGCCAGATGTTTTCGTACCCGGGCATCCCGGCGGTGCGGGTGAACCGCACGACCTGATCGGAATCTCCGCGCGCGATGAACGGGTTGGTCTCCAGTTCGCCCCAGTTCGCGGCGAACGCGCGCTGCTGCTGCGACGTGATGCGCTGGTCGCGGAAGAACAGCACCTTCCACTCCAGCAACGCGCGGTTCAGCTCGGCACGCAACCGCGGCGACACGGGTGCACCGAGGTCCACTCCGGAGATTTCCGCGCCGATCACCCGTCCGAGCGGACGCAGGGTGAAAAGCTCGTAGGGACGTTCTTCGACTCCGTCCGGAAGGCGGCGCAACACGCGCGGTCCTTCGAGGATCCCGTCGTCCGGGGTGACGGACGAGCGCAGGCGGGCAGGCAGGTCTACAGACATGGGGGTACTCCCGGAAGAATAGGTGAATTCGGCTACAGCAGCGGAAAATCGCCTACGCGGGAGGAGAGCCGAGACGACCGCGACGCCTCAGGAGAGCGGCCACGCCCTCGCCGTCCGACCGCGCCGGGGCACGGCCGGCTTGCGGCACTACCCGGTTCTCTGGCATGACTCCAATTCTGGCCGGGTTCGGTTGCGTGGGTCAAGGATCTCCACGATGTGGAATCGTCGCACGCCCGGCCGAGTGACCCGGGCGGCCTCGATGGGGTTAGATCTCTGGAGAGGGTGACGGGCCGCGGTTCGCGCTCTCCCGGAAGCGGAGGTCCCGATGGCAGGTTCGACGAGCGAGCGGCTCAACGCCGCCGCGGACGCGCTCGATCGAGCGGCTGCCGACGCGGACCGTGCCGCGGGCCGGTTCGCCGAAGCCCGTCTCGAATCGACGCCGTGGGGCATTTCCGCGCCCGCGCGGGAAATCGCCGCCCGGTGGGAGGCCGCGCTCGCCGCGCGGGACGTCGACGCGCGCATGCTCGGCGACGCGACGTCCGACCTCGCCGGCCAGCTGCGGATGGCCGCCCGCGGCCACCACCACCGCCCGACGATCGCGACGGCGCTGCTGAGTTGATGCCGTTCCTTCACCCGGCGCTGGAAAACGCGGCCGCCGGGCTGGCTTCCTTGAGTGCCGCGGCCGCCGCGATCAGCGCACCGGACCCGGTCGCCGCATTGCGTCAGATCGACTGTTCCCCGCAGACGATCCGCGAATCCGCGCGCACGCTGTCGGGCGGCCGCGACGTGTTGGTGATGGCCCGGCTGGAGTTCGAACGCGGGGCGCACAGCGCGGAACGCAAATGGGGCGGCGAACCGGCCGCGCAGTTCCGGGGCAGTGCGGACGAACTGGACGCGCACTACCGGCAGGCCGCCGAGGCTGCCGCACGGACAGCGTCAGTCGGCCTGGATCTGGCGGATTTGCTTGACCGGCTGGCAGATCAGACGGCGGCGCGAGTCATGCTGATCGCCGAAGGAGTGACCCCAGCGGCCGTCGCGCTGCTGGCGGGCGACCGATCCGCGGAGCCGGCGGTGCGGGAGGCATGCGGGACCATCGCGGAAGCGGTCGCGCGCGGCGTCGCAACCATAGGAGAGGCAACGACTTTCCTCGACGCTTTCGGCACACCGGTGTTGCAGGAAGAGAATTAACGGGTCGCGGTCACGAATCCGCCGCGCGTATGGTGCAGCGGCTCGCGTCCATATTGGACGGAAAGTTCCGCGACCGTAACGGTTTCCGGCCGCCAGCCGTGCTCGGCGAGCCACTTCGGAGCGTCCCCCGCGAGACCGCCGCGCCAAAGCGCCGTCACCTCGCTGCCGAATTGACGCGCCCGCTCCAGCAGCCCGTCCTGATCACCGTCCGGCCGGTGTTCGAACGAAACCCGGCTGCCCGGCGCGGACAGCTCGGTGACCGCCGTGAGCATCCGCTCCGCCTCGTCCCGGCTGAGGTAGACGAGGAGCCCCTCAGCGAGCCAGACGGTCGGCTGATCCGGGTCGAATCCGTTGTTTTTCAAGGCAGTGACCCAGTCGTCGCGCAGATCCACCGGAACCGTCTTGCGCTGGCACCGAGGCCGCGCGCCTTTTTTGGACAGCACGGTTTCCTTGAACGCGAGCACGTCCGGCAGGTCGACCTCGAACACGCGCGCCCCGTCGGGCCAGTCGAGCCGGAACGCGCGAGCGTCGAGACCGGCCGCGAGAAGCACCGTCTGGGTCCCGCCGGAGACGAAGTCGTCGAAGAACCGGGTGCGGATCGCGACCTGGTGCGCGAACACCATCCCCAGCTCGTGGTGACGTTCCCGGCCCTCGAAGATCGCGCGGCCGGCGTGGAAGAACGCGCCCGCGTAGGGATCGTCGAACAGCCGATCCGGCCGCCCGCTCTCCAACGCCCGAAGCCCAGCAACCCCAACCGCGGTCTTGCCGACCGGCGGAAGCTCCTCGCTCATGTGTCCACGCTACTTCGCCATCGCCGCTTTGACGGCCGCGACCAGCTCCCGCACCTTCTTCCGGTCGGAGGAGCTGTAGTAGAACGTGCACAGATCGGCCTTGTCGCCGCCGGTAGCCGGGTTCTCGATCACCGCCGTCGACGCGCCGGTCACCTTGAACTTGAGACACCCCGGGCTGAACGCGCCGGGTTCGGTGTTGCTGACCCCGCTGATCCGGCTGACGGTGAAGCTGTGCCTCTTGTCCGCGCCGAACAGGCCGTCTTTGATCGCGGCCTTGATCGTCACCTGCTTGCCGCTGAACGTGAGCGAACGACGCCGGGCATAGATGTACAAAGCGCCACCTCCGGTACGGGGACCAGCTACCGGAGGGTCAAACGAACGAACCCCGGCCGGAGTGCCCGGTCGGGGTTCGTTCGTGAAGAGCGGTGGCGGTGGGATTTGAACCCACGGACGGGATTAACCGTCACACGATTTCGAGTCGTGCTCCTTCGGCCGCTCGGACACGCCACCGCCGAGAACAATACCGGACCCTCTTCGCGGCTTGCGGCGGGGTCTACTCGGCCCCCAGCCGGCGGTCCGCGAAGTACGCCTCGAGCAGGGCGGCGCAGTCGCTTTCGAGCACTCCGCCGTGGACTTCCGGACGGTGGTTGAGGCGGCGGTCGCGCACGACGTCCCACAGCGACGACACCGCGCCCGTCTTGGGCTCCCAAGCCCCGAACACCAACCGCTCGACGCGGGCGAGCACGAGCGCGCCGGCGCACATCGTGCAGGGCTCCAGCGTGACCGCGAGCGTGCAGCCCTCCAGCCGCCAGCCGTCGCCGAACTCGCGGGCCGCCGCGCGCAGCGCGAGGATCTCCGCGTGCGCGGTGGGGTCAGCCAGCTCGACCCGTGCGTTGCGGGCCGCGGCCAGGGGGCGCCCGTCGGGGTCGAAGACGACCGCGCCGATGGGCACGTCGGCACCGGGGGCGCGAGCCGCGTCCAGCGCGGCCCGCACGGCCTCGGTGTCGTCCGGCCGTCTCAGAGCTGGTCCAGCAGTTTCGAGAACTCGGCCTCGAACCCGCACCGCTGGGCGATCATCTGGAGCTGTTCGTCCGGGTAGAGGTCGACCTCCCCGACGATCACCTCCAGTTCGCCGCCGGGCAGGCCGAGGTCGGCCAGGATCTCGAGGTCGCCCTCGGGCCAGACGGCGTCGTCGTCCTCGTCGGGCGGGTCGACGCGCAGGACGTCGAGGACGTCCGCCGCGATGTCGTAGTCGAGCGCCGCGGCGGCGTCCGACAGCAGCAGCGACGGTCCCCTCGGGCTCGGCCGGACGATCACGAAGAACTCGTCGTCGACGGCCAGCAGGCCGAACGCCGCCCCGGTCGACCGGAGCTTGCCCAGCTCGGTGATCGCCGCATCCAGTTCCGTGAGCGCCGAAGAATCGAGCGCACTGCACCGCCACCGACCGTCTTCACGGACCACAGCTATCGCGAAGCCCGTGACCGGCTCTTGCACCGCCATGCGCACACCGTATTCCGCCTCGCTGGCGAACGCACGCACGGTGCGCCCGAAGCGTGCGAGGTGCCACTATCGAGCCATGACCGGACCCACCGACCTCCCCACCCTGCCCGGCAACCGGCACGCCGGGCTGCTCGACGCCGCACGGCAGCTCCAGGACCGCACTGTCGAGCTTCGCCGCGCTGTGCACCGGCATCCCGAACAGGGCTTGCAGCTGCCGCGCACCCAGGCGGCGATCCGCGCCGCGCTGGCCGACCTGCCGATCGAACTCACCGACGGCCGCTCCACGACGTCGCTCACCGGCGTCCTGCGCGGCGCCCGTCCCGGCCCGGCCGTGCTGCTGCGGGCGGACATGGACGCGCTGCCGCTCACCGAGGACACCGGCCTGGAGTTCTCGTCCGAGATCGACGGTTCGATGCACGCCTGCGGACACGACACGCACGTCGCGATGCTCGCCTCCGCGGCGCGGCTGCTCTCCGAGCGGGTCGACGACCTGGCCGGCTCGATCGTGTTCATGTTCCAGCCCGGCGAGGAGGGCATGCACGGCGCGCGGCACATGATCCACGAGGGAGTGCTGGACGCGGCGGGCACGCGCGTCACGCGAGCCTTCGGCCTGCACACGATCGCCAACAGCCCGAGCGGCGTCCTGCAGGTCCGCGGCGGGCCGATGATGGCGTCGGCCGACACGTTCAGCGTCGAGGTCACCGGCCGCGGCGGCCACGGTTCCGCCCCGCACGACGCGATCGACCCCGTCCCCGCCGCGGCGGCGATGGTCAGCGCGATCCAGACGATGGTCACGCGCCGGATCAGCGTCTTCGACCCGGCGGTGGTCTCGGTGACCCGCATCCAGGCCGGGACGACAACGAACATCATCCCGGAGACGGCGGTGCTCGAGGGGACCATTCGCACCCTGTCGGAGTCGACGCGGTCCTTCATCCGCGAGGAACTGCCGAAGGTGTGCGAGGCGGTCGGAGCGGCACACGGCTGCCGCGTGTCGGCCGGCGTGGACCCGGGCTACCCGACGACGGTCAACGACCCGGCGGTGGCGGCCGAGGTGTTGTCGCTGGGTGCGGACGTGCTGGGCGAGGACAACGTCGAGGAGCTGACCACGCCGATCATGGGCGCGGAAGACTTCTCGTATGTCCTGCAACGGATTCCGGGCGCGTTCGCGTTCATCGGCGCCCGCGAGCCGGGAGCGGACCCGGCGACCACCGAGGACAACCACTCGAACCGGGTGAAGTTCCACGAACCGGCGATGGCCGCCGGGGTGGCCATGTACACGGCGTTCGCATTGGACGCCCTGCGCTGAGGGTTTCGGCACGCCCCCTTTCGCTGGGGGCGTGCCGACTCAGGCTGCTTGCGCAAGGAAGACGAACTCGCGGTCGGTCGAGGCTTGCCGGAACGTGTACGTGATGCGAGATGAGGCGAGCGGCAGCCGCACGTCGGCGACCTCGACTCGTTGCTCCACCGACCCGACCCCGGCACCTCGCGGGTGCGCAGCGGCAGGTTCCAGGTTCCCCACGCGCGGTAATCCGGTCATCGGCCAGCGGTACCTAGTTTTGCCAGGCCCGACCGCTCTTCAGCGCCGATCTAGGACGCATATCCCAAAGATCAGGACGATCGTCCTGGCCACCTCGTGTTACCCTCCGACTGTCGAGACATCATATATCAGATCGGATCTGCTCGTGGCGTTCGAGAAACAGCGACAGCGGCTCGCCGGCGTGGTGGCGATCCCGGTGACTCCCTTCACCGCGGCCGGGGACGTGGACGCCGAGACGTACGAGCGGCTAGTCGAACGGCTCGTGCTGAGCGGCATCGAGGTCGTCACGCCGAACGGCAACACCGGCGAGTTCTACGCGCTCGAAGAGCAAGAAACGCGACAGTGTCTCGAAGTCACCACGAAGGCCGCGCGCGAGGCGAGCGTCCTCGCAGGCGTCGGCCATGACGTGCGTACAGCCGTGAAGGCCGCGAAGCACGCGCGCGCTTCCGGAGCGGACATGGTGATGATCCACCAGCCCGTGCACCCGTACGTATCGCGCGCGGGCTGGATCGACTACCACCGCGCGATCGCGAACGAAGTGCCCGAACTCGGGGTTGTCCTGTACGTGCGCAACCCAGCCATCGAGGGCGCGGACCTGGCACAGCTCGCCGACGTCGCGCCGAACGTAATCGGCGTGAAGTACGCGGTGCCGGACCCGGTGCGCTTCCGCACTGTCGCGCGCGACGCGGGGTACGAGCGCTTCGTGTGGATCGCCGGTCTCGCCGAACTGTCCGCCCCTGGGTACTTCGCAGTCGGCGCGACGGGCTTCACCTCCGGCTTGGTGAACGTCGCGCCGCAGATCTCGCTCGACCTGTTCCGCCGTCTCCGCAACCATGACTTCGACGGCGCGATGGAAATCTGGGACCGCATCCGTCCGTTCGAGGAGATGCGCGCCGCGCACGGGAACGCCAACAACGTCAGCGTGGTCAAGGACGCCCTCTCGCAGCTCAGCCTGTGCCGCCCCGACGTACGACCGCCGAGCAGGCTGCTGACCTCGGGCGAACGTGACCAGCTGTTCGGAATCCTCTCCGCGTGGGGACTTTCGTAACGTCTCAGGCGAGCGCAGGCGGGAGGTCGAAAGCCGGGAAGACTTCCGAGCCGAAGGTGGTCACCTCCGCGACACGGCCGCCGTCGAGCCGCAGCGTCACCAGGCCGAAGGCCCGGAACTCGCCGACTGTGCGCGCGTACGTGGCGAGCGCGGGCAGACCGTTCGCGCGGGTCTCGACAACACGGAACTCGGCAGCGTCGCCACCACGCAATGCCGGTGCCCAGCCCGCGAGCACGGTGTCCCGCCCCGCGTACCAAGTCGGTTCCGACCCCATGTGCCCGCCAGCGCCGGGAGCGTGACTGCAACGCACGTCTTCGCGCAGCAGTTCAGCGAAGGCCGCTCCGTCGTGCTCTACGAGCGCTTTGACGTACTTCGCGACAACAGCGCGTTCCTCATCGCTCCTGGCCGCAGACGCCCACTCCGTACGTCGCGTAGGCAGGTGCTCCTGCAACTCGGCCCGCGCGCGCAACACATTGCTGTTCACCGACGCAGGCGTCGTACCGAGCGCTGAAGCCGTCTCACGCGCGGACCAGCCGAGTACGTCGCGAAGCACCAACGCAGCACGCTGTCGCGGCGAAAGATGCTGAATGGCGGCGAGGAACGCCAACTCCACCGTCTCAAGCGCAACGACGACAGTGTCCGGCTGAAGCGCACTGTCGGGCGCAGGCTGCAGCCAGGGAACCGCGACGTCGGGACGCGGCGCGAGGTCGGAGTCGTGCGCAACGGGCAGATCGAGCATCGGCAGCTCGCGCGGGTGCGCTTCGAGGTGATCGAGACACGCGTTGGTCGCGATCCGGTACAGCCACGCCCGCAGGCTCGCGCGGCCCGCGTACGTCGAACGGCCGCGCCACGCGCGCAGCAGAGTCTCCTGGACCAGGTCTTCCGCCTCGTCGAACGAGCCCAGCATCCGGTAGCAGTGCACCCGCAGCTCGTGCCGGTACGCCTCGGTCTCGCTCGCGAAGTCCGTCATCTGTTCAACCATGTCCGATAAGACGGCGGATCCCCGGATAACTCAGCAAAGCCCAGCTCAACCGGGGTGTGGCGGAAGTTACTCGTGCGTTAAGAACCCGTCAGCACGGCCGTCCGGACCGTCAGGGGCCCGTTTCCGGGACGTTCCGGTCCGGGCTCGGCGCAGTGTGCTGGCGATGTTCGCCGCGATCGACATCGACCGGAGGTAACCGTGACGCTCAGCGAGCTGCTCCCGAGTCTCGGCTGCGAGGCCGCCGACCATCTGGAACCGGGACTCTGGCCGCAAGGCACGAAGCTCGGCGAAGGCGGTGAACTGCTCTTCGCCGGCGCGCCCGTCAGCCACCTGGCCGCGCGCTTCGGTACGCCCGCCTACCTCCTCGACGAGGAACAGGTGCGCGAAACGGCCCGCGCATACCGCCGTGCGCTGCCGGAGGCCGACGTCGCCTTCGCGAGCAAGGCGCTCTGTACGCGAGCAGTGTTGCGTTGGGTCGCTGAAGAAGGACTGTCGCTCGACACGTGCTCCGCTGGAGAGATCGCCGTCGCGCGCGCTGTCGGTTTTCCCGCGGAGCGCATTCTGTTGCACGGCAACGCGAAGACCCCGGAAGACTTCAAAGCCGCGCTGCAGTACGGCGTCGGTCGAATCATCCTCGACTCTCTCGACGAAGTCGAACAGCTCGGCGCGCTCGCGCATGGCGCACAACGCGTCCTTATCCGCGTCACGCCCGGCGTCAGCGGCGACACGCACGCCGCGATCACGACCGGCACAGAAGGACAGAAGTTCGGCTTCTCGCTACGCCCCGACGTACGCGACAACGTCGACCGCGCTGTCGCAGCAGTGCTTTCGCAGCGAAGCCTGCAACTGACCGGACTGCACTGCCACATCGGCTCGCAAGTGTCCCGTGTAGACCGTTACGAGGAAGCCGCGCGACGGATGGTCGAAGTGCTCGTCCGCATCCGCGACCAGTACGGAATCACGTTGCGCGACTTGGATCTCGGCGGTGGCCACGCGGTGCCGTACGCCGACCGCGAAGCGTCCTTCGACCTCGACGGGTACGCACGCCGCCTCCGCGTCGCACTGAGCTACGAATGCTCATCACACGACTTCCCCTTGCCACGCCTGACAATCGAGCCCGGCCGCGCGATCGTCGGACCCGCCGGAATCACCGTCTACCGCGTGTGCGCCGTGAAGCGCGGCGCGCGCACCTTCGTCGCTGTCGACGGCGGCATGAGCGACAACCCGCGCCCTGCGCTGTACGGCGCGCGCTACACCGCGCGTCTCGTCGGCCGTCGCACGAAGGCCGCGCGTACGCCGATGACAGTGGTCGGACGACACTGCGAGTCCGGCGACGTGCTGGCGGACGTCTGTCTACCCGACGACATCCATGTCGGCGATCTGCTGGCCGTGCCGTGCACCGGCGCGTACCACCACTCGCTGGCATCGAACTACAACCTCGTCGGCCGCCCACCGCTCGTCGGCGTCCGCGACGGGCACGCAACGCTCCTCGTACGCCGCGAAACCGAAGAAGACCTGCTTCGCCGCTGCTAGCTTTCGATGGTCTGACCGCCGCGGGCAACGGCGCCGCGCGTCAGACGTCGACCGGCGAAGAAGTCACGGCAGGCGCGTTGCACGGCGAACATCAACGGAAAGCCCACGAGGATCGCCACGACACCGATCACCGCGACGCCGCCGATGCCGAACACAGTGGTCTCTCCGGCGTCAGGCTTCGCGTACGCGATCGCCGCGAGCACCAGTACCGCCAGGAAGAACACGCCGCCGACGAAGGGCAGTAAGCCGCGAAGCAGGAAATTGCGCACGCTCGACCACAGCGTCCGGCGAAACACCCACACGCACGCGAGCGCCGTCACAGTGAACTCGATCGCGATCGTGAGCCCGACCGCGTCGACCGAATCCGCGAGCACGTTCCGGCTCCACAACGCCAGCAGCACGTATAAGGCGAGCGACACCAGCCCGAACGCCCAGGTGGTCACCGACGGCGTCTGGTACTTCGGATGCACGCGGCCGAACACCTTGGGCAGCGCGCCGTGGCTGGCCATCGACAGCGTGGTGCGCGCGGCGGGCATGATCGTCGCCTGGCTCGTGGCCGCGCCGCTGGTCAGCACCGACACGATCAGCAGCACCCCCATGACCTTGCCGAACCCGGACGTCCCGAACACCGCACCGCCCAGCCCGGCGAGCACGTCCTCGGCGTTCGCCTCGTTGGCCAGCCCGATCCCGTGCTCGCCGACGCCCGCGAAAGCCAGCGCAGCGACGGTCACCAGCAGGTAGTTGAGCACCAGCAGCACGGTCGACAGGATCGCCGCCCGGCCCGGCGCGTGCCGCGGATCAGCCGATTCCTCGTTCACCGAAAGCGAACTCTCCCAGCCCCAGTAGATGAAGACCGCGAGCAGCACCGCCGACACCGCCGTCCCGACGCTCACTCCGCTCGGCCACAGCCAGTCCCACCGCGGCGTGGTCGCTTGCGGGCCCGCAGTGCCGCTGTAGACGCGCGCGAGCGCTACGACGGAAAAGATCACCAGGACGGCGAGTTCGATGCCGAGGAGGATCCACTGCGCCCGCGCGGACACCTCGATGCCGCGGTAGCAGAGCCAGCAGAGCGCGAGCAGCCACGCACATCCGATAGCGGTCGTCACCGCGCGGTTGTTCGCGAGGTCGTCTAGACCAAACAGCAGCAGCGTGTACCGGCCGGTCAGCGCGGATTGACTGGACATCACCAGCAACTGCTCCACCAGGACGACCCAGCCGGTCATCCAGCCCACGCGGCTGCCGAACGCCCGGGTGGCCCAGGTGAAGTTGGTGCCGCAGTCGGGTTCGGCCGCATTCAGTTCCCGGAAGGCGAAAGCGACGAACAGCACCGGCACGAACGACAGGAGCACGAACGCGGCGGCTTTGAACCCCGTTCCGGCGAGCACGATGAACCCGAGCGTCGCGGCGATCGAGTAGGCCGGGGCGGTCGAAGACATCCCGATCACCGTCGAGGACACCATGCCCAGCGCGTTCGAACGGAGCCCCTTGGCCGGCACCACAGGCGCGGCGACGGCTTCGGTCATTGGAATATTCCTCCTCAAGATCGGCGGTTCGCGACCGTACCCGCTGTTTGCCGGAGCCAGAACGGGGCCCGCATGTCCGCCATCTGGAGAAGAAAACGGGAAAGGGTCTCCTGCTCTCCGGCTCCTGCCGATACGCTGCGCGTCTGACGAATCACATGCCGAAACACAGGGAGGGACGGCATGGGTGACGAAAACCGTACGAAAATCGAGGAACCGCGTGCTCCGAGAGCGCTAGACGGGACCGACCGGACGCTCATCACGCTGTTACAGGAAGACGGCAGGGCGTCCTTCACCGCACTGGCCAAGGCGGTGGGTCTTTCGGAGGGCGCGGTGCGGCAGCGAGTACAACGGCTGCTGCGAGAGGAAATGGTGCAGATAGTCGCCGTGACCTCACCAGAACACGTCGACCTGACCCGAAGGGCGATGGTCGGCATCACGGTGGACGGAGACGCCCGCGAAGTGGCCCAGCAGCTGGCCAAGGTCGCCGACGTACACCAGGTGGCCCTCTGCTCAGGCCGCTTCGACCTGCTGGCAGAACTGCTCTGCCGCGACGACGACCACCTCCTGTCCGTACTCGGCGACGAGGTACGGCCCATCGCGGGCGTCGTCTCGACGGAGCTGTTCGTGTACCTGAAGCTCGCGAAACAGGACTATTCGTGGGGACGGCTCACCGCCTGATCCACGGTTTCGCGGCTGGGTGCTGGGCTGGGTTTCGCGGCTGGGTCCGCGGTCGGGTTTCGCGGCTGGGTGCTGGCTAGGTTCATGGGCTGGCGTGCTCAGGCTGAGTTCTCGGTGGGGTTCTCGGTCTGAGGTGCCGCTCACGCCTCCGGCGCGGCGGCGACTGGGCCAGACGCCGACTGGGCCCTTGAGCTGGGCTTTTGACCTTGACTCGCGGGTTGGCGTATCCGGATCGGGTTGCTCGGGCGATGCCCTTGGGCTCCTTGGAGCCCTTGGGCCAGCGCGGTCGCCCCCGTCGGACCGGTTCAGGCTGGCCCCTGGACTGGACCGGCTGCTCCTTGGACTGGGCCACCTCGGTTCCGCGGCACGCTCCCCGTTCGCGGCGCGTGTCCCGGCCTCGCTTGGCCGATTCCGAAACTGACCAAGGCGGAACATCCAGGCGTTGGACACCGGAGTCCCGGTGCCAGCATCAGCGCTGGCCCCGGTTTCGGAATCCCGGCACGAACGTCAGTCCCGGCAACGAGCTCCACCCGAACCATCCGCCCTGGCACCCGGCTACGGCCGAAACGCCAGTCCGGCACGGTTCCACTGCTGGCCCAGCAACGGCGCTGGCCAGCACGGGCTTCCCCGTTCCAGCAACGACGCTGCCCAACGGGCGAAGCGGGCCTGACCAGTTCCGGCAACGCAGCCGGTCCCGACAACGGTCCGGCTCGACCACCGGTTCCAGCACCCGTGCTGATCCCGGCAACGAACTCCAACCACGCCACCAGCACCTGGCAACGAGTTCCGAGCCACCGATCAGCATCCACGCCGAACCCGGCACAAGTCACCGGCATCCGGGCCAACCAGGCAACGGAACTCCGACCCAGCATCGCCGCTGGTCCAGGAGCCCCAGCCCAGGCAACGGTCCAGCGCTGCCGCTGCCCCGCACACCGCCGTTCCCTGCCCCAGTCCCCGGCAAGGGAACGCTCGCCCGCGGCATGCCTCGTCCCGCTCACCGGCACAGCACCGCCCTCGGCGAAATTCCCGGATCCAGCACCCACCCTGAACGAATTCCGACCGTTCCGATACTACTTCAAAATGACTATTACCCCGTCCCCCGATTAGACCGACTGGCGGAAGCCGTCAGTTTCGCCAATACCCCCGAACGGCCGCACTGGCAGAATGTGCCCACCGCGCAATCGGAATAACGCGTCAGAGATTCCCGATCGTCACACCGCCGGCAAGCCGGTCGCGGATCCAGTCCCCGGCCAGCACCCTCCGCAATTGCCGAGCAGCCAATCGGCACCGCTTATCAGCCCAGCAGAAATTCCCGCGGCGCCAGCGCCCGGTCGACCACGCGGGCCTCGCCGATCTCGCCGTAGAAGCTGCGCTCCACCTTGCCCCGGTACGACGACGCGCCGACCAGCCAGCTGCCGCCCGGGTTCGCGAGGCCGATCGCCGGAGTCTTGGGGTTGCGCAGCAGCGGGCAGCCGTCGACGTAGAGTGTGCTGCGCCGTCCGTCGTTGACGACCGCGACGTGCCACCACTTCGCCAACGGCAGCTCGTGGCCCCAGTTGGTCGAAATCCCGTTCTGGTTCAACGGGAACACCGCCCACTGCAGTTCTGCACCGTCCGAGACGCTGAACGTCGCGGCCGATTCGTTGGGGTCGTCGCCGGACTTCCCGGCCGCGCCGCCGTTGCCGAGGCGCGCGAAGATGCCGCACCAGCCGTGGGTGCCGTCGCGGAAATCTTCGGGCAGCCGGATGAACGCTTCGACGGTGTAGCCGCGCTGAAAGGTCAGGCTGTTCATCGGCGCGCTGTCGACGGTCTGGAGGTACGCGCCGCGGCCAGGGTTGCGCGCGCCGTCGAAGCGAAGGCTCGCCCGCGACGGCTGGCGGGGCGAGAAATCCGCCGAGTAAGTCAACGCGTCAGGCCCGCTGCCCGGCACGGTAGCCCTGCGCAGATCGTTGCCGCGGCCGGTGAGGTCCTTGATCAGCGCGTTGTCCGGAACCGGAGCCCCCGCGCGGCCGCCCTCGAACCGCCAGTACGCGACGGTCCCCGGCACGAGCTGCGGTTTCACCGGACGGGCCGGCGGCACCGGAACGGGCGCGAAACCGGCGAACCGCTTGTCGAAGTCGATATCGATGCTGAAGTAGTCGACGTCGGTGCTGCGTTCGGCCTCGATACGCTCGAGTTCGGTGAGGTCGCGCCGTCCGTCGAGCCACGGCGAGAAGGTGCGGACGTCGATCACGCCGCGGGCGACGTCGAACTGATACAGCCGGATCATGCCGCTGCCGCCGTAGTAGCGGTCCTGGTAGTTCGTGAGGTGCAGATGCACGTCGTGGCCGGCGGCGTTGCGCTTCACCAGCCGGCTCGGCGGCCAGTAGTGACCGTTGAGGGTCAGGAAGATCTGGTCGCTTTCGTTGACGAACTCGTCCCAGACCTGCTTGCCGAAGTCCGACAGGAACGCCTTGCCCTGCTCGTCGGAGTTGACCAGCTCGTGGATCGTCAGGATCGCGGGCATCTTCGGGTGCTGCGCGAGAACCTGCTTAGCCCACGCGAACCCGCCCGATGACGGACGCCAGTCCATAGCAAGCACCAGCCATTCCCGGCCGGCGGCCCGGAACACGTGGTAGGTGTTGTAGCCGTCCTTTGAGGAGCCGCGGAACGTCGGCGAATTCCGCTGCCGCTGCGGCCCGAACGCGTCGAGGTAGGGCGTCCGCCCGCGCTGGTCGTCGGTGGAGCCGTCGATGTCGTGGTTGCCCGCGAGAGTGCTGTACGGAAACCGGAACCGGTCGAGCACCTGGAACGACCGGCTGATGCCAGCGAACTCCCGGGCCTGCCCGTTCTGCGTGAGATCGCCGAGGTGCGCGAGGAAGACAACGTTGTCGTCGTGCCCGTGGCGCAGCAGGTACGACAACGAGGCGTCCACCGGCGTCGAGTCGCCCCGGTCCTCGTCAAACAGGTACTGGGTGTCCGGCATGACCGCGATCGTGAACCGCGGGCTGTCACCGTCCGGCCGCCGAGCGACACTGGGATCAGCCGCGGCGATCCCGTTCAGGCCAGGAAGCGCGGACACCGCCGCACCAGCGCCGAGAATTCCGGCACCGCGCAGGAAGTTCCGCCGTGAAGAGTCAGTCACGAGCAGGAAGCTACGGGCCGGTCCCGACCGCTACGGCAACAATTGCCGACGGCTCGATGAACAGCTCCATGTCCCCGGCGTTTCTGTCCTGCGCAGGACAAACGGAAGGCTGCGCTGGTTCCGCTCAGTGACCGTCGCGTCGCCTTTGGTCGCCGACCAGCATGCCCGGCACCGCAAACCAGAGCAGCCCGAACAGCAAGATCGCCATCCCGCCGACGAGCCCCATCGCAACCGGTCCGAAAGAGACCTTCGCGATCAGCGCGACAGTCACCGTGATCGCCGCGGCAAGACACCCGAACCCAACAAGCACGACCCGGTTGCCGACCCGCAGGATCTGCTCCCGCCGCCCAGTCCGGAACAGCATCCGGTGCCACGCCGCAGGCGCGATCAGCAACGCCGTCGCTGCGACGGTCAGCAACACCGCGAGCAGGTGCAGCGTCTTCTCGAACCCGCTGGCGTCGTGAAACCGGCCCGTGAAGACCACCGACAGCAGGAACCCGAACAGGATCTGCACGCCCGCCTGCGCGACCCGCAGCTCCTGCAGCAGCTCGCCGACGTTGCGCTGCAACATCTGGTTCCGCGTCTCGCCGGTGTGCTCGACGTCGTCGCCGACGTCCGCCGATCCGTCGACGTCCGCTGGCCCGGTGGCCTGCGCCGGACCGGTCGCCTTCGCCAGTCCGCCGGGTTGCGCCGACTCACCGGGTTGCGGCAGTCCGGAAGCCTCGGCCGGTCGACTGGGTCGCGGTGCCCCGCCGGATTGCGGCAGTCCGGAAACCTCGGCCGGTCCGCTGGGTCGCGGCGACCCGCCGGGTTGTCCCAGCCGGGGAGCCTCCGCCTGACCGGTGGCCTGCGCCGACTCACTGGGCTGCGGCGATCCGGCGACCTGCGCCGATTCACCAGCCTGAGCGCGCCCGCTGGATTGCACCGGTCCGCCGCTGCCCGCCAGCCCGCCGCCGGTGGGTCCGCCGCCGTCCGATCCGCCGCCGGTCGGTCCGCCGTCGCCTGATCCGCCGCCAGTTGACCCGCCGCTGCCAGCCTGCCCGCTGGCGTCCGCCGGTCGACCGCTCTCCGACGGCTCACTGACCTCGGCCGGTCCGCTGGCACCCGCCGACTCGTGGTCGTCCGCACGACGGCCGTCAAACCCCATGGCGCTGTTCGGGTCGTCAGGCATGTCAGGCTCCACCGGTGCTCGCCAAAGCACCGCCGGGCAAGTCCGACGCTGCCACGCTGCCAAGTACCCACCGCATCAAGGCCCGAAAACTCACCACGCCAGCCGGACGACCTTCACGTCCACCGCAACGACCTCCCAACTCCACCGGCTCGCTAGCCGCTCTCGTACGCGGAGCGTGCCTCGAACCGCACCAGCGCGCCTCAGAGCCTCACCGCGACGAGCATCAGCACCAGGCTTGACCTCACCGCGGTGCATCCAGACAGCACTCCGCACCCGGCCTGGCCCACGCCTGACCTGCACTCACCCGGTCCGGACAGAGTCTGAATCCGGCTGATCCCGACGCTGTCCCACCCGGCAACCCCACGCACCTCACGCCCGAGGAAAGCCGTCCCGAGATCCGGGCAACCTCCACATGTTCGAGTGGAGAACATGGCACGGCACGCGCCGACTGGTTAGAGAAGTTTCATGCGTTTCCTCCCTAAACTCCTTTCCGCGGCCTTCGCCGCTGGTCTCTCCGTCACGAGCCTCTCGGCCACCTCCGCCGCAGCCACTCCAGCGACGGACTCTCCTCTGCACTTCACTGCTGCCCACGGCACATTCGCGGCGTACGTACCGGGCAGCCATGCCGTCACCTACCGTCCGGATCTCGTGCCCGTCGGTGCCAAGGCGCACGTCTCCGCCCTGTCCGCCGGCCGCGTCGGCACCACCACCGTGCTGGTGATCAGCGGCCTCCTGCCGCAGCACGAATACGGTGCACACGCGCACGTCAACTCCTGCGGCGCCACCGGTGACGCCGCGGGCGGACACTTCCAGCACGTGCCGGACCCGGTGAAGCCTTCGGTGGATCCGGCCTACGCCAACCCGCGCAACGAGATCTGGCTCGACTTCACCACCAACCGCTCAGGCATCGGTCATGCAACCTCCGTTGTGGACTGGACATTCGACGGACGACGGGCGAAGTCCGTGGTGATCCACGAAACCCACACCCACACCAACCCCGGGCACGCCGGCACCGCGGGTGGACGGCTGGCCTGCCTCGACGTCGGCTTCTAAAACAGGAGCTGCCCTCAGAACCCCCAGGACTTCTCCGGAACGATCCGGATCCGCACGGAGTAGTCGGCGTCGAAGGCAGCTGGATCGGCGAACCCGATGCCGGCGTAATGCCGCTGGTACTTCGCCAGGTAGCCAGGTGCTTCGGAGGCCTTGGCCTCGTCGACCTGCGCACGTCCGTTGACGACGATGATGCTCCCGCCGTGTTCGTCGCTGTTCAGGTGAAAACTCACCTCCGGATTGGCGGCGAGATGCCGGAGTTTGGCCGTGCCCGGCCGACTGAAGACCACGATGTCCTCGCCGTCGAGCACGAACCAAACCGGCCGCGGCGCGGGGCGTCCGCTGGGAGTCACCGTGGTGAGCCAGGCGACGGATTCGCCCGCGCGTTCAATGAGTTTCGGGTCGTGGGTGTAGGTCATGGTCGGATACCTCCTCGGTAGGTTTCCCAGGTAACCACGAGCCACCGACAGTTCTGCCCCGCCGACCTTCGCGAGCCGTCTCAAGCCGCTTCCCGACACGGCTCAGTTTTGTTGCCGCACAAGGAAAACCCCGATCCGAAGTCAATCTCGTTTCCCCGGATCGGGGGACTTCTCGCAAGTTCAGCGCGACGCGACAACCCGCGCGTACCGGGCACCCGCCACAAGCAGGATCACACCGGCACCGAGGAACGCGCCCACGCGAGCCAACCCGTCCAGAGTGGCAAGGTCGAACAACACGAGCTTCGCGACGGCAGCGGCCACCAGCACCAGTCCGGTGATCCGCAACGCGACCACCTTGATCCCGCGCAGGAGAAGGACGAACGCCACCACCGTCCAGGAAACCGTGACGAGCGTGTGGCCAACCAGGAATCCACCACGACCAGGGGCTACGAGCATGGACGCGGTGAGCACCAGCCCAGCAGCGCCGTAGAGCGCGCACAATCCGGCAGGCAGCCAAGGCGCGAGACTGGCCGACTTCACCACGTTGAGCTGAATTGCCGCCCACGGCAACGCAATCGCGGCAGCGAGCAGAAGGACAGCCGAGACCAGCGCGGTCAGGAGAAGATCTCGCGGATGCCAATTCGGGAGGATCAGCAGCGCCGGTGTCACGTCCGACCCGAGCGTGAACAGTCCGCCGATCACCGCGAAGACGAGAGAACCGCCTAGCGCGAAACGGTTTCGAGTGAACTTCGCCGCGAACGCGAGCGCAACTGCCTCGCCAAGCAGGACAGCTCCGCCATCGAACTGCGTGACGGTCGCCTGCATCGCGGCGACAAGACCAGCGATCCCTGCGACAGTACCGGAATTCCCTCGAACGATGATCCAGGTCGCGATGAGCACGACCGCCGTTCCGCCCGCGAGAAGCACAGATTCCGGCCGGTGCAGCATCAGCGCGGCGACCAGGATCGGCAGCGGGGAAACAGCCAGGACGGACAGCGAGTAAGGCTCATTGTCATTGCGCCGCAACGAAACCAGTGCTGCCGCCGCGCTGACCACGCCAGCGGCGATAACTGCCCACACCGGCAACGTGCGCAGTCCGGTACCGATCAACGCCGTTGTCAAGGGAGGAATGGCCGCAGTAAACGAAAGGGGCCACCATGACCGTCGAAGCTGGACAGGGACGGTCGCGATCTGGATCATAAGAAGGAACGTCACGAGTTCATCGGTGAAGCCCCGGGTGATCAGGGGCGCACACACTCCGCATCCTCCCACCACGGCAATCGCCAGGAGAGAGGAATCCCATTTGACCGCAAGCACAAGTCCGCCCACCGCGATCGCCAAGCCGACCGCGAGTCCGGCGGGAACCGGCAGGAAATCGTACAAGGAGGTGGCAGCGACAGTGTCGAGGTAGAGCGTCGCGATCCCAGTGGCGACAAGGGCGAATGCTCCCGTGCGCGCCGCCGGCTTGCGGTGCAGCCAAGCACCCGCGCCGACCAGGATCCCACCGAACGCAGCGCCGACCGCCACTCGCGGCAACGGAGCGAGCCAGCCGCGCTGGATGGCCAAGATCAGCAGCAGAACGACCCCGAGCAACGTCACGGCACCGCCAACCCACGCCAGAAGGCGCGAACCCGCGCCTTCGCGGCCGAGTCGCTCACGAAGCGTCGGAGGCGGGATGTAGGGCGGCTGTCCGTATGGCAGCTGGCCATACGGCGGCTGTTGGGCGGTTGCCTGCGGGTGTCCTTGGGCGGACTGGTCGGCGGTGGGCTGTCCGTGGCCCGGTTGGGCGGCGAACTGTTCGGCTCCGGCATCGCCAGCGGCGGGTTGCCCGGTCCCGGGGCGCGGCGGCGACGGGTGGGTCGCGCCGGACATCGGCTGGGCGGAATACGGGGCTGCGTAAGGGTTGTACGGGTAGTAGCCCGGGCGCGGGTAGTACGGCACCCCGTGTGCGGCCGAGTAGGCCGGGTACGCGTACGGGCCCTGCGCAGCTTGGTAGCCCGGGGCGGGCGAGTGGCCAGGGGCAGCGGGATAGCTGTGGCCAGGCGCAGGAGGTTGGCCAGGTCCGGCGGGGTGTCCCGACACGGCAGCATTGCCAGGTTCGGCAAACGGGCTCGACTCGGCAGGGCGACCTGACGCGGACGGCACGCCCGGTGTGGCGGCCTGGTCCGGCGCGGCAGTCTGGTCCGGCGCGGCGGCAGCCTGATCCGGCGCAGTGGCGGTCTGGTCCGGTGCGGCGGAAGAGACTGCCTTGTCGGCATGGCCCGGCGCGGCCGCCTGGTCAGAGCCGACGGCTGCTGCGGCCGCGTGGTCGGAGCCGACGGCTGGCATGGCCGGAGAGTCGAAGCTGACGGGCTGAGTACCGCCAGGCGGGTAGTCCGCCGTTGACGCCTCCCCGGTCCGCGCTGCCGACTCGGCGTGGCCGCCCGGTTGGCCCGTCGTCGGCTGGGAGTCCGCGGGCGCGTCCAGAGCGGGCGCCTCGTCGGGCTGGTCGGTGGCCGGCTCGGGCTGGGGGCGCACCGCCCGGAGTTCCGCGCCTACGTGGGTCAGGCGGCGGCCGAGGTCGTCCAGTTCGCCGGCCAGGCGGTGGAGCGTTGCAGCTTCCGTGGTCATACCGGACAGCCTGGGCGAAACGGCACGATGATCGGATCCGTAGCACTACTCAAAGGCTGGACACGAGATGGTCTCGCGGCCACCGACCTGCCCGGATGCGTGTGCCGTACGTCACGGGCGACAATGGAAGAGTGACTGCCACGTTGAGCGCGCCTACGTTGAAGATCGGCCCCTACCAGGTCGATCCTCCCGTCGTGCTCGCTCCGATGGCGGGCATCACCAACGTGGCGTTCCGGCAGCTCTGCCAGGAGTACGGCGCTGGCATCTACGTGTGCGAGATGATCACCGCCCGCGCGGTCGTCGAGCGGCATCCCGGCACGATGCACATGATGACCTTCGGCGAGAACGAAAAACCGAGGTCCATGCAGCTGTACGGGGTCGACCCGAAGACGATGGCCGAAGCGGTTCGGATCATCGTCGGCGAGGGGCTCGCGGACCACGTGGATTCGAACTTCGGCTGTCCCGTCGCGAAGGTGACGCGGAAGGGCGGCGGCGCGGCGTTGCCGTTCAAGCGGCGGCTGTTCGCGGACATCGTGCGCGAGTCTGCGAAGGCGGCGGCTGAGGGCGGTGTTCCGTTCACCGTGAAGTTCCGCGTCGGCATCGACGATGACCACCAGACCTTCCTCGACGCCGGGCGCATCGCCGAAGCCGAGGGTGCGGCTGCTGTCAGCTTGCACGCGCGCACGGCCGCGCAGCGCTACTCCGGTCAGGCCGACTGGTCGAAGATCGCGGCGCTGAAAGAGGCGGTCACCAGCATCCCGGTGCTGGGCAACGGCGACATCTTCAGCGCGGACGACGCACTCCGCATGGTCGCCGAGACCGGCTGCGACGGGGTGGTCGTCGGACGCGGCTGCCTCGGCCGGCCGTGGCTGTTCGGCGAGCTGGAAGCCGCCTTCCAAGGTCGCGAGATTCCGGAGGGACCGAACCTCGGCGAAGTCGCGCGCGTCCTGCGGCGGCACACGGAGCTGCTGATCGAGCACGACGGTCCGGACAAGGCCATGCGCGACATCCGCAAGCACATGGCCTGGTACCTGATGGGCTTCCCGGTCGGCTCCGAACTCCGCCGCGGCTTCGCGATGGTGACGAGCCTGAACCAGCTCGACGACCTGATCGCGCAGCTGGACCACGACGCCCCGTTCCCGAGCGCCGCGACCGGACCGCGCGGGCGGCAGGGCTCGCCGGGCAAGGTGACGCTCCCGCACGGCTGGCTCGACGACCCGGACGACGATTGCGTCCCCGAGGCCGAAGACATGCACTCCGGCGGCTGATCACAGCCTGGCCAGAACGACGCTGAGCTTTGCCGACATCTACCCGACGAGCGCTTGGGGCTCAACCACGGGTGTGCGCGCTCGGCGCGGAGTACTTCGTGCACGCAAACGGCAGCCAGCCGAGCCGAAAACCCACCGCTGACCTGCATAGATAGCAAGTGTCCCCAGGTTATCCACAACCCACTGTGGACAACCTGGGGACAACTTGGGTACAGCCGACTCAGGCGTCGATCTCCTGCGGCGCACCGCCGACAGTGATCTTGCGCGGCTGAGCCTTCTCGGCGACCGGAATGCGCAGCGTCAGCACGCCGTCGACATAGTCCGCGGCGATGCGCGTGGTGTCGAGCGTGTCGCCGAGGAACAGCTGGCGCGAGAACTTGCCGCGCGGCCGCTCGGACACCTGGACCTGCGCGTCCTCGACCGCGACGGGCGCGCGCTCGGCGCGGACGGTGAGCACGTTGCGCTCGACGCTCACGTCGATGGAATCGCGGGCGATCCCCGGGAGGTCGAACTCGATGACGTACTCGTCGCCGACGCGGTAGGCGTCCATCGGGACGGAGCGCGGCGCGGTGCCCTGACCGCCGAAGAACTGCTGGGTCAGACGGTCGAACTGGGCGAACGGGTCGGTACGGATCAGCATTGTCGAATCCCCTTTCGGACAACTGCGGCCAGCTGCTGGGGCGCTGACCAAGCCTTGCAAAGTTGCCAACGTTCGACTCAACTTATTTGTTCCCGTGTAGCTCACATCACAGAGCTGGCGCGAGACCGGCCAAAACTGTCGGTGCCGGTCCGTAGAGTGCGTCTCGTGATCGACCAGCTGACCATCCCGACCGACGCGGGATCCTTCGACGCCATCGCCGCCGGCCCTGAAGACGGCCGCCCGGTACTGCTGCTGCACGGCTTTCCCCAGGCCGCCGTGGAGTGGGAGCACCAGGTGGCGACACTCGGCGTGCTCGGCTACCGCGCGATCGCGCCGGATCAGCGCGGATATTCGCCGGACGTGCGGCCCGAACGCCCGGAGGAATACGGCATCACGACGCTGGTGTCCGATGTCGTCGCCATGGCCGACACGCTCGGCTGGAGCAAGTTCGACCTGGTCGGCCACGACTGGGGCGGCGCGGTCGCTTGGTGGACGGCCGACGAGCACCCAGAGCGCCTGCGCAGCGTCACCGTGGTGTCCACGCCACACCCGGGCGCGCTCGCCGAGGCGATGCGGACGGACGAGGATCAGCACCTGCGGTCGGCCTACATGACGGAATGGCGCCAGACGCCCGCGACCGAGCGCCGCATGCTGGCCGACAACGCCAAGGCGCTGCGCGACATCTTCGACCGGCGCATCCCGCCGAGCAAGATCGACGAGTACGTGCAGCGGCTGTCCGAGCCAGGCGCGCTCACCGCGGCGCTGAACTGGTATCGAGCAGGCCGTCCGGGCGGGAAGATCGGCAAGGTCTCGGTGCCGGCGATGTACGTGTGGTCCACAGAGGACGTCGCCTTCGGTTCCACCGCCGCGCTCGACACGGCGAATTGGTGCACCGGGCCGTACCGGTTCGAGATGCTGGAGGAGGTGTCGCACTGGGTAGCGGAGGAAGCGCCGGAGGCATTGACCTCGCTGATCGTCGAGCATCTCGGCAGCCGGTGACACCGGGTTTCGCCTGCGTCGCCGTTCGGTTGGGTGTCCGATGGGCGGGAGATTCGAGCGGTCCGTGAAGGCCTGACACTCGAATCGGGCGAAACGGCCACCCGGCTCGCGGTATCGGCCGGTTCGTGCGTGGTGTTCAGTATCCGGAGTGGACACCAGCACTGAAGCCGAAACCGAACGCGTCGTCTTCGTGACCGAGGACGGCGTGCCGACCGGGGAGACCGGGCCGAAGCTCGCCAGTCACCACGCGGAGACGCGGCTGCACCTCGCGTTCTCCTGCTACGTCCTGCGCCGTTCGGACAACGCCCTGCTGATCACCCAGCGAGCGCTGCACAAGAAGGTGTGGCCTGGCGTGTGGACCAACAGCGTGTGCGGTCATCCGGCTCCCGCCGAAGCGCTGGAGAGCGCCGTACGTCGGCGGGCTTCGTACGAGCTCGGACTCCCCGAACTCGACGACCTCGAGTGCGTGCTGCCCACGTACCGCTACCGCACGCCGCCCTTCCAGGGGATCGTGGAGAACGAGTTCTGTCCGGTGTTCGCCGCCTGGACGGACGTCGATCCGCGGCCGAATCCGGAAGAAGTGGGCGGTTGGCGATGGATTTCCTGGGCCGATTACACACAGTGGATCACGGATCCGACGACTGACGCGAGTTACTGGGCACGTGATCAATTCGCGCAGCTCAAGGACAAAAAGCCCTTCTCCGCGCTCTGAGCGAAGAACTGCGCTGCGTGACATCAGCGGAAGTCCGTCGTCCACTTGAGCGAAATTCACCTTCGAACGTACCGATGACTCAAGCCACCGCTCCTTTACGACGAAAACGATGGAGTGGCGGAGGTCAGAGTGTCGGCGGACGACGAGCTCGGAACGGGGGAGACCGCGCCCGACTTGCTCACGTTGCACGAGTCCATCGCGGACCTGTTCGCGACGCGCGGCGACTGGCGGCGGGCCTACCGGCACCTGCGCTCCGCGCTCGACATCGCGCGGGCGGGCAGCCTGCGCGATCCGCTCACCTCGAGCTACAACCGCCGGTACCTCGACCAGCGACTGCCTGAACTGCCCGCGGCGGTGGCCGTCGCACTGGTCGACCTCGACCGGTTCAAGTCCGTGAACGATACGTACGGTCACCTTCTCGGCGACCGCGTCCTCTGCCGGGTCGCCGATCTCCTGCAAGAGGGACTGCCCGCCGATGCGTTCTGCGCACGGTACGGCGGCGAGGAATTCGCTCTTGTCCTGCCGGGAATCGATCACCGGGGCGCCGTCCGGGTCGCCGACGCCGCACGCCGTCGGGTCGCCCGTCACCCCTGGTCAGAACTCCGGCCAGGCCTGCGGGTTACGATCAGCGTCGGCCTCGCACACGGCACCGAATCCGGGCCGCGTCAGCTCCACCGAGCCGACAATCTCCTTTACGCCGCGAAGCGGGCAGGACGCAACAAGGTCGCTTTCCACGACCGCGAGACCGCGCAGGTAATTACGCACTCTGAGTAACGCACGTCTGCGATTACTCCATTCACTGAACCCGATCTTCACCTGTTCGTCCGCTTCAGTGCGCCTTAGGGCGACGCATGGTGAAGAAATTCGCGGGAGGGTGTCGTCACGAACGGCGGGTATCCGTACGATAACGAAAAGCTCCCCCGGTACGACGAGTCCTGGGAGACCCGGCGAAGCCGCCGGGTGTTCAAAGGTAAGCCGCCCCAGCCTGGCGCCTGACGTGCGAGAGGAGACCGAGTGCCCGACGAGCGCAACACCCCCGGCACCGGTCGCCATTCCGACACCACGGCTCGCCCTCGCGGCGGACGTCGCCGTTCCATGGACACTCACGGCGGCATCAGCGTGTCCGACGTGGTCGCGCGGCACACCGGCGAACGACCCGCCTTCACCGAGGACCCCGGAACACGGCATGCGGAGCCAGTAAGCCGGCTCGCGGAACCGGGCACCCGCCGCGCAGAACCCGGCCGTCGCCGCGCGGACGCCGAGCGCCCGGAGCCAGGACGCCGGCGAGCGGAGCCGGACGCCGGTTTTCCGGGGACGAACGGCCGCGCTGGTTTGCCCGCCGAGCCGGGTCGACGGCGGGCGAATGGGCACGCCAACGGGGTTGGCAGCAGGCATGCTGGGCCGGGAGACGGCTCGGATCTGGGCAGCCTCGCGAATGGGCAGGTCAACGGGGTTGGCGGGCGGCACGGCGAACCTGCGGAAGGCGACGCTGGGTCAGCCGGTGGACTAGCGAACGGGCATGTCAACGGGGGCGGCAACCGCCACGGTGAGGCGGCCGGCGGAGAAACCGGCTCGATCGGCAGACGGGCCAAGCGGCACAGCGAGCCCGCGGACGACGCGCCAGTTGACGGACGCGCGAACGGGCACGTCAACGGAATCGGTGGGCGGCACGGTGAGCCTGCCGACGACGTCGCATCAGCTGGTGGATGGGTCAACGGGGTCGGCAATCGGCATAGCGAACCGGCGGATGGCGACGTCGCATCAACTGGCGGGCGGAGGAACGGGCACGCCAACGGAGCAGGCAGTCGGCACGGCGAACCGGCGGACGGCGACATCCCATCAACTGGCGGGCGGAGGAACGGGCACGCCAACGGAGCAGGCAGTCGGCACGGCGAACCGGCGGACGGCGACATCCCATCAACTGGCGGGCGGAGGAACGGGCACGCCAACGGAGCAGGACCTGCGGACGGCGACATCCCATCAACTGGCGGGCGGGCGAACGGGCACGCCAACGGAGCAGGACCTGCGGACGGCGACATCCCATCAACTGGCGGGCGGGCGAACGGGCACGCCAACGGAGCAGGACCTGCGGACGGCGACATCCCATCAACTGGCGGATGGGCGAACGAACACGCCAGCGAAGTCGGCAGCAGACACGGCGAGCCTGTCGGGAACGACGTCGATTCGGTCGGCAGGCGCGCGAACGGGCGCGGCAGCCGTCGTGGCGGGGCGGCAGAAGACGATGCCGGATCGGCTGGCGGAAATGGGCGGGTCAACGGTCTCGGCGGTGTCGGCAATCGGCACAGCCGAGAGGTAGCTGACGGTCCCGAGCGCTCCGGAGTTAGCGGACCGGCAGATGACGTATCCGCGCTGGGGATCCCGAACGGAAGTGGCGGCCGGCGCAGTGGCGACGCTGGCCTTTCTGGCGGACGTCGGGGCGGTTCGGACGTCGATAGCGGTGCCGGGCCTGCGCGAGTGGGTGGGCGGGCGCTTTTTGGCGGAGCGGTGCCGGACGGCGTCGGCGACCCGGATGGTTCTGGCAGGCGGCGGGAGCAGGTCGAGTCGGGGGAAGGGCTAGGCGAAAGCGGCTACCCGGCACCGGGTGGTCGGCGGGCTCGGCCAGTCGACGGTCGCGGGGAGACCCGGCATGCCGCGCCGGATTCTGAGCTTGGTGATTCTCGGACTGGTCGTCGCGGTGGCCAGGAGGCCGAGGACGTAGCTGGCCGTCGCGGGGGGCCCGGCGGGTCTCCGGCGATGGGGGCTGGTGGGCCTGAAGCTTCGGCGGTGGAATCGCACGGTTGGGCGGGCGAACCGCGGGTGCGTCGTGCGGTCGAGTTTGGGCAGGGGCCGGTAGGCGGGCAGCCTGGGAGTGCCGAGGGTGTCTCTCCGGAACTGGAGGCGCGGCCGCGGCGTCGGCGGGCGGACGGGCTTCCGCCTCGGCCTCGGCAAGGGGGCGGCGTTCCGGTTTCGCCGGAGCCGCCTGGGCCTCGGCGTCCGCACGGTGCGGAGAGCGCTCCTGGGCGGGCTGAAGCGGACGGGCTGCGCGGGCCGGACTCGCCTGGGCTGGAATTGGACGGGCCTGATTCCGCTGGGCCTGCAGCGCAGCGGAGGTCCGTCGAGCAAGGGCGGCGGATAACTGATTCGGCGGCGCTTCCGATCGAACCCGACGGGCAGCGAGCGCCGGGGCAGGACTCTGGCGGGCATCGGGTGCCTGGGCCGGAATCGGGCGGGCCGCGAAGGCCTGGTCCGCCGAGGCGACGGGCGGCTGGGCCTGAAGCCGCCGGACTGCCGATGGCTGGGCCTGAGGCGGCGCTGCCGATCGAGCCTGACGGGCCGCGCGCGACTGGGCAGGATTCCGGTGGGCACCGCGTGCCGGGGCCGAACACGCCTCGTCGACGGGTGGCGGGTCCTGGACCGGCTGGGCGGCGACCCGACCTCGACGGAGTGCCTGGCGGGGCGGAACCCGAGGACGAACTTGAGCGGACGCAGCTAAGTCCGGCGCTTGAGCCGGATCGGGTGCGGGGCAAGCAGGCTGAGCCTGGGCGCAACGGACAGGCTCCGCGGCGTGGGCGAGGTGGCGCGCCCGACGGGCCGGGGTTGGTTGCGGCTCAGGGGCTTGAGCAGACCCAGCTCAGCCCTGCGCTGGACGGTGACGACGCCGGTTCCGGACGTTCGCGTCGGCCGGAACGTCCGCGGCGCGGGCCTGCGCCGGATGGTGGCCGGAGCGCGGCTCAGGGGGCTGAGCGGACTCAGCTCGGCCCGGTGCCGGATGGTGGTCGGAACGCAGCGCAGGGCCTTGAGCGGACTCAGCTCAGCCCCGCGCTGGACGGCGGCCGCGTCGCAGCGCTAGAGGGCGGCCGGAACGCAGCACAGGGTCTGGAACGAACTCAACTCAACCCCGCGCTGGACGGTGGCCGCAGCACAGCCCAAGGCCCGGAACGAACCCAGCTCAACCCGGCCCGCGACGGTCGCGGCGCAGGAGCACAAGGTCCTCAGCAAGAGGGCGTCCGAAACAAAGCCCAAGACCCCGAACGAACCCAACTCAGCCCCGCCCTCGACGGTGACCTGGACAACGAACGTCCGCAGCGCGGCCGTCCCCGTCGCCGACCCGTGCAGAATGGTCGGCCGCAGGGTGGTCCGGAGGTCGAGCGGACCCAGCTCAGCCCAGCCGTAGACGGAAAGCAGCCGCTCGCAGCGGATCGGACGCAGTTCACTCCGGTAAACGGGATCGGGCTCGGCACCGTAGCGGCCGAGGGCGCCGAGCAGACGCAGCTCAGTCCGGCGGCGAAACCCGCCGTTGATCCGGAGCGTACTCAGCTGAGCCAGGCCGTCGAGGGGCCGAATGGCAAGCGGCCTCGGCGGACCCCGGCTCGGCCGGCCGCGGCGGTTCGGGCCGAGATGGATCCGCTCACCATGACCGACGAGATGGAGGCGATCGACGAGGCGACTCAGTACCGTCGCAAGATCGATCACAGTCTCGCTCGGTTCTCCGCCGCGCATGATGACGCTGCCGCTGAAGAAGCGAAGCGTCGGGAGCGGCGGGAGCGGCTCACTACCCGGTCGATGGCTTTGTTCGAGCAGACTCGGACTGCGTTGCAGCGGGTGGTATTGCTCGACAAGGAAGAGGAAGAAGAGCAGCCTGCTGAAAAGCCGGAGCAAACTCGGCTTCAGGAGAAGAAGCAGCGGCATACCGCGCGCAACGTCCGGATCGGGCGGATTGCGTTGATCGTGGTTGTCGCGCTCATCTTCATCGGCACAGGCGTCGCGTGGGGTGCGGTTACCTGGTTTGACGCCAAATTCGCTCAGGTGTCCGCGCTGGACGAAAACTCCTCAGACATCCAGAACGCCGACGCGCAGGCCAACGACGAGAACTTCCTCATGGTCGGCTCCGATTCCCGCGACGGCGCATCGTCTGAAGAAAATGTCGGGGACGCGTCCAATATCCCGGGCGCGCGGTCGGACACGGTGATGGTGGCGCACGTTCCCGCGGACCGGAAGCGGGTCGTGGTCGTTTCGTTCCCGCGAGACCTGGAAATCGACCGGCCGGATTGCAACCGGTGGGATCCGGCGAAATCGCAGACTACCGACGAGGTCGTGCGCGAGCAGAAGATCGCAAAGCTCAATACTGCCTACGCGGTCGGCGGCCCGCAATGCATGACGAAGGTGATCCAGAAAATCACCGGGCTGCGGATCAACCACTTCGTCGGCATCGATTTCAACGGGTTCAAGGAAATGGTCGACGCGGTGCACGGGGTGACCGTGCACAACGAGAAACCGATCGTCGACACCACGCTCGGCAAGGTGCTGCTCGAAACCGGCGACGTGACCATTACCGGCGACCAGGCGCTGAGTTACGTGCGTGCCCGGCACGTCGTCGGCGACCCGACGTCCGACTACGGCCGGATCAAGCGGCAGCAGGCGTTCATTGGGGCACTGCTGAAGAAAGTCATGTCTTCGGATGTCGTGCTGGATCCCGGGAAACTGTCCGGCTTCATCACCGCGTTCGCGCACGCCACGTTCGGTGACAACCTCGGCGTGCAGCAGATGATGACGCTCGCGCAATCGATGCGCGGGCTCGATCCAGCCAACATCAACTTCCTGACCGTGCCCACCGTCGGCCTGCCGAACAAGCGCGGCAACGAAGTTCTGGTCCAGGAAAAGACCAAGAGCCTCTTCGACGCGTTGCGCGACAACACTCCGCTGCCGGGCAACCAGCCCGCCGGAACCGCGGCCAGCGCGCCGCCCGCGAACGCCGGTTCCGGCAAAACCGCCAACACCGGCTGAGCACTCCGGATTCGTTAGACGGGGTTCATACGCGGTTCACCCAGCGATGCGGTATTCGGACAGTCCACGTCGTAGGGTGTGGTCATGCGTGAGGCCTACCATGTCGAACTCGATCAGCTCGCCGAAAACCTGGCCGCGATGTCGGTCCAGGTTGCCGACGCCATGGAGCGGGCCACCAAAGCACTGCTGGAGGTCGACCTCGGCCTCGCCGAGCAGGTGATCAGCGACGACGCGAAGGTCGACGACGCGCGCGCCGAATGCGAGGAGCAGGCGTACGCGCTGCTGGCGCTGCAGGCCCCGGTCGCGACCGATCTGCGCACCGTGCTCGCCGCCATCCACGCGGCGGAAAGCCTGGAGCGCATGGGAGATCTCGCCCTGCACGTCGCCAAGGCCGCCCGCCGCCGCCACCCTGATCCGGTGCTGCCGGAGGCGGTCAAGCCCTACTTCGCCGAGATGGGCCGGGCCGCGGTGAAGCTCGCCCGCCAGGTCGAGGCGATCATCAAGACCAAGGACGTGTCCGCGGCCAAGGACCTCGAGGCCGAGGACGACCAGGTCGACGACCTGCACCGGCACCTGTTCACCGTGCTGATGGACCGCGAATGGCCGCACGGCGTCGCCTCCGCGGTCGACGTCACGCTGCTCGGCCGCTTCTACGAGCGCTACGCCGACCACGCGGTGTCCGTCGCCAAGCGGATGATTTTCGTGGTCACCGGCCGGATGCCCGGCTACGGCACCGACGACGAAGACCTGACCATCTGAGACACCACAGCGAAACCGCCGCCCGGCCGTACCAGCGGGGCGGCGGTTTTTTAGTGCGCGGAAAACAAAACGGCCGCCCTGGCCGGAAAACCAGGGCGGCCGTCCACAGTGGAATCAGCCGAAGCGGCCCGAGATGTAGTCCTCGGTGGCCTTCTCGTCCGGGTTGGAGAAGATCTTCTCCGTGTCGTTCAGCTCGATCAGCCGGCCGGGCTGGCCGACGCCGGCCAGGTTGAAGAACGCGGTCTGGTCCGAAACCCGCGCCGCCTGCTGCATGTTGTGCGTCACGATGACGATCGTGTAGTCCTTCTTCAGCTCGCCAATCAGGTCCTCGATCGCGAGCGTCGAGATCGGGTCCAGCGCCGAGCAGGGCTCGTCCATCAGCAGCACGTCCGGCTGCACCGCGATCGCCCGCGCGATGCAGAGCCGCTGCTGCTGACCGCCGGAAAGGCCGCCGCCCGGCTTGTTCAGCCGGTCCTTGACCTCGTTCCACAGGTTCGCGCCGCGCAGCGCGCGCTCGGCGACCTCGTCGAGCTGCTTGCGGCTCTTCACCCCGCCGAGGCGGAGCCCGGCCACCACATTGTCCTTAATGGACATCGTGGGGAACGGGTTCGGCCGCTGGAACACCATGCCGATGGTGCGGCGCACCTGCACCGGGTCCACCGCCGACGCGTAGATGTCCTCCCCGTCCAGCAGCACCTGGCCGTCGACGCGCGCGCCGGGAATGACCTCGTGCATCCGGTTCAGCGTGCGCAGCACGGTCGACTTGCCGCAACCCGACGGTCCGATGAACGCGGTCACGTTCCGCGGCGGGACGTTCAGCGTGACGCTGTCCACCGCGTGGAACTTGCCGTAGTAGATGTCCAGGTCTTTGACGTCGATTCGCTTGGCCATGACTCACTTCTTCTTCGGGGCGACGATGCGGGAAAGGACCGTGGCGAGCAGGTTGATCACGGCGATGATGAGCACCAGGGTCAGCGCGGCTCCCCAGATCCGGTCGAAGCCGACGCTGCCGGGGTCCATCGAGTTGGTGGCGCGTTCGTTGTTCATCACCAACGGAAGCGACGCCTGCTCCCCGCTGAAGATGTTCCAGTTGACGTAGGACGTGTACCCGACGAGCACCAGCAGCGGCGCGGTTTCGCCCATCACGCGGGCGAGCGCCATCATGATGCCGCCGAGAATGCCCGACAGCGCGGTCGGAAGCACGATCTTCATGATCGTCTTCCACTTCGGAACGCCCAGCGCGTAAGAGGCTTCGCGCAGGTCGTCCGGCACGATCCGCAGCATTTCCTCCGCGGAGCGCACGACCACCGGGATCATCAGCAGCACCAAGGCGAGCGACACCGCGAACCCGCTGCGCGGCAGGCCGAGCGTGGTGACCCACAGCGCGTAAATGAACAGCGCGGCCACAATGGACGGAACACCGGAGAGGATGTCCACCATGAACGTGGTGGCCTTGGCCAGCTTGCCGCGGCCGTACTCGACGAGGTAAATCGCGACCAGCAGGCCGATCGGCACCGAGATGACCGCGCACACCAGGCCCTGAAGCAGGGTGCCGATGATCGCGTGCAGCACGCCGCCGCCGACCTCGTCGCCGAGCACCGAACCGAAGTCCTGGCCCCACCAGTTGGTGTACGGGATCCGCTTGATCCCGTTGGCGATCACCGTGTACAGCACCCACACCAGCGGGATCACGGCGATCAGGAACGACAGCCACACCAGCACGGTGGCCACGCCGTTCTTGACCTTGCGGACCGCGCTCACCTGCTGGAAAGCCGGTGTCGTCGCGGGTCGTTCGAGGGTGGTCGACACGGTCACTCCCCCTTCTTGCCGACGATCGAGCGGGCGGCGAAGTTGACCAGGAACGTCAGCACGAACAGCACCAGGCCGGCCGCGATGTAGGCGCCGGCCGAGGTCGGGTTGTTGAACTCGCTGTAGTTCTGGGCGATCTTCGACGCGAACGTCGCGCCGCCGTCGAAGAGGCTCCAGTCGAAGTTGCGCCCCTGCGGGATCAGCAGAATCACCGCCAGCGCAATGGTTTCACCGAGCGCGCGGCCGAGACCGAGCATCGACGCGCCGACGAAACCGGCCTTGCCGAACGGCAGCACCGTGGTTCGGATGACCTCCCAGCGCGTCGCCCCGAGCGCGAGCGCGCCCTCGACCTGCGCGGTCGGCGTGCGCTCGAAAACCTCGCGGGTCAGCGACGTGATGATCGGCAGGATCATCACCGCCAGCACGATTCCGGCGGTGAAAATGGTGCCGCGCACGTTCGGCGCGATGTTGCCCGGCGCGAAAATCGGAATCCACGAGAAGGTGCTGTTGACCCACTCGGAAAACGGTTCGATCGCGGGCGCGAACACGAGAATGCCCCACAGGCCGAAAATGATCGACGGCACCGCGGCGAGCAGATCCACGACGTAGGCGAACGGCCGGGCCAGCTTCGCGGGCGCGTACTGGGTGAGGAACAGCGCGATGCCCAGCGAGATCGGCATCGCGATGATCAGCGCCACCAGCGAGGTCGCCACGGTGACCTCGGCGAGGTCGGCGATGCCGAACGCCATGTTCGCCGGGTCGTTCGTCGACCACCCGTGGTTGAACAGGAAGTTGACCTTGTCCGCCTTCAGCGCCGGAATCGCCTGGACGACCAGGAAAATCCCGATCAAGGCGATCAGGGCGACGACGAAGATCCCGGCCCCGGTGGTCAGGTTCTGGAAGATGCGGTCACCGGCTCGCACCTTCGTCGGCTTCTTCCGCGCGGGCGGCGCTTCCGGCGCCGGCGCGGGTGGCTTGTCCGAAATCGGATCCTCCGGGAACGCTCGGGCGGACGACGAACGCCCACCGGGGTCGCCGGTGGGCGTTCGCGTCGAGGATTGGTCGCTCATCGACAGTCTCTAGTCAGCCTTCGTACCAGCTAGGTAGTCGCTCAGGAAATTTCCTTGACGGCCTTCAGCACCTTGTCCTGGAGGCTCTGCGGGATCGGCACGTAGCCCTTCGCCGACAGCGGCTGCTGGCCCTCGGTGGCGGCCACCGTCAGGAACGCCTTGACGGCCTTCGCGACGTCCGGGTTCGAGTACTTGGAGCACACGATCTCGTACGTGGTCAGCAGCAGCGGGTAGGCGCCCGGCACGTTGCTGGAGTAGATGCCGTTGAGGTCCATCGCCAGGTCGTTGGTGCCCGGGTGGTAGAACTTCGCGGCGTCCAGCGACTTGGCCACGTTCTGCGCGTTCAGCTCGACGCCGCCGGAGCCGCTGTCGATCTTGGCCGGGGTGACGCCGTCCTTGGCGAACGCGCTCTCCACGTAGGTGATCGAGCCGTCGGCGCCCTTGACGGTGCTCGCGACACCGTTCGAGCCCTGCGCACCGTTGCCGACGCCGCCGTTGAACTTCTTGCCCGCACCCTCGGTCCAGACGTCCTTGGCAGCCGCGCCGAGGTACTTCTGGAAGTTGTCGGTGGTGCCCGACTCCTCCGAGCGGGAGACGACCTGGATCGGCTTGTCCGGCAGGTTCAGGCTCTCGTTGCCCTTGACCGCCTTGATGGCCGGGTCGTTCCAGTTCTTGATGCCGCCGTTGAAGATCTTGGCGATGACCTGCGGGGTCAGCGTCAGGTTGTCCACGCCGGACAGGTGGTAGCCGACCGCGATCGGGCCGACGACCAGCGGGATGTTCAGCGCGGGCGAACCGCAGCGCTTGGTGGCGGCCTCGAGGTCGGCGTCCTTGATCGGCGAGTCCGAACCGCCGAAGTCGACCTGGTTGGCGTTGAACTGCTTGACGCCCGCGCCGGAGCCGGTGCCGTTGTAGTTCACCTTCTGGCCGTTGCACTTCTTGTTGTAGGCCTGGTTGAACACCTCGATGGCGTTCTTCTGGGCCGTCGAGCCCTCAGCGGAAAGCGGGCTCTTGCCCCCGCAGTCGACCTGGGCGGTTCCGGTGGCGGCGGGAGCGGCGGAGTTCGAGCCCGAGCCGCTGCTCGACGCCGAAGGGTCGGAGCCACAAGCGGCGAGGACGAGCGCGGCGCTCGCCACGATGCCGACGGCACCCAGGGGCCGCATGATCTTCACTGCATTTCCTCCACTCGGAGATGTGCCTTTTTGAATCCGGTCGGGATTGGCGGCGAGTGAGCCGCACCGGAACCGGACACTAGGCAGCCTCGGTGGACGGGCGTCCTTGGTTGCATGAACGGCAGGTGAACAAGTCACCGTTTGTGAGCAGGACTACTACCCCGAACGGGTGCCGTGGCCTGCTCGTGACCTGCCAGTACGCAGAAAGTAACACGGGTCACCGGTCGGGTCGACCGTGATCACTCACCGTACTGAACGTCGGTCTCGAAACGCTGGAACCCCAGCTTGTTGTACACAGCCAAAGCCGCGGCGTTGTCGCCCTCGACGTAGAGGATTACCCTCGGTAGTCCCCGAGAGCGCAGGTAGCGGAGTCCGGCCAAGGTCAGCGCCTTGCCGAGCCCACTACCCTGAGTAGCAGGATCGACGCCGACCACGTAGACCTCCCCGACCGGGTCTCCGTCGAACCGGCCGGGCACCGGGTCGTGCACCTTCGTCCAGTGGAAGCCGACGACCTCGCCGTTCTCGTTCTCCGCGAGGAAGAAGCCCGCCGGGTCGAACCAGGCCTGGAGTTCCTCGGCGCGCACCTCGGCGGCGGTCAGCGCGCCCTGTTCCGGATGCCAGTCGAACGCGCGCGCGTTGACCGCGACCATCGCGTCCTCGTCCTGCCCGGGAACGAAGGTGCGCAGCCGGAAACCGTTGCGCAGCACCGGTTCCGGCCAATCCGCATCGGCAACGTCGACGTGCAGGATCAACAGTTCGCGCTGCCTGCCAAGGCCGAGTTTCGCCGCGATCGCCGCCGCACCGGGGTGATCGCCGTGTGCCCACACGCGCAAACCCTTGTCGGCGCGCTCGACTACCGCCTGCGCGAGCGCGGTGCCGACGCCACGACGCCGGAAATCCGGGTGCACGAAAAGCTCCGCGACCTGATGGCCGTGGGAATCGCCTTCGGTGTCAAGGTGGACGTATCCCGCGGGCGCGCCGTCGAAGCGGGCGAGAAGATGCAGTCCGCCTTCGAATTCGCGCGGCAACGGTCCGGCCGGGTCGACCTCGGGACGTCCGTCAGTCGCTTTGACCGCGAGCAGCACTTCGCGCACCGCGTCGTCGGGATCGGTCGTCCAGTCGCCAAGGTCGATAGCCACAAACCGACCTTACCGGCGAATGTCAGCGGGAGGTCAGCTCCGAAGCATCGGCCGGAACGGCGACAACCGGCTTCGCACCCTTCGCCGGCCGCTCGAACTTGTAGCCGACGTTTCGCACAGTGCCGATCATCTGCTCGTGCTCGGGACCGAGCTTCGCGCGAAGCCGCCGTACGTGGACATCGACCGTGCGCGTGCCGCCGAAGAAGTCGTAACCCCACACTTCCTGCAGCAGCTGCGCGCGAGTGAACACGCGACCAGCGTGCTGGGCGAGGTACTTGAGGAGCTCGAACTCCTTGTACGTCAGCTCAAGCGTGCGACGGCGCAGCTTCGCCGTGTACGTCGCTTCGTCAATGACAAGGTCGCCTACGCGCAGTTCGGCGTCTGCCTGCAGGCCGATGCCGTCGCGAGTGGTAGCCAGCCGCAGCCGTGCATCGACCTCCGCGGGACCAGCGGTGGGCAGCAGGATGTCGTCCGTGCGCCATTCGGCGTTGACCGCGACCAGACCGCCTTCGCCGACCACCGCGATGACCGGCGTGCCCGATTCGTCCTCCGCGCCCTTCAACAGACGACACAGGCTCTTCGCGGACGCGAGGTCGCTGCGCGCGTCGAGAAGGATGACGTCCCGGTGACCCGCGTCGAGAAGGGCCGTCACTTCCGGCTCGCGTACGCGTACGGTGTGCGGCAGCAGGTCCAGCGCAGGTAGTACGGAGGTAGCGTCGAGTTCCCCCGTCAGCACCAGCAGGTCCAAGCTCATGATCCGCACCGCCTTCAGATTCGTCGCCTCGAACGTGGCGTCGGTCGGTGCTAAGTGAGAATAGCGGGTGAACACCCCGGCACCTAGCTCGTGCTGGATCGATCACACCTGGTCTAACGGCCGGAGCGTGACCCGCACCACGACGAAATCCACCCGAACAGGAGAACCGAGGCGATGGCGAGCAGGCCCGTGACCCGGGACGACCGACCGGCCCCTAACCCCGGCGGCGGCCGCCGCGGCAGGCGCGTGCGGCGGTGGCTCATCGTGCTGGGAGTGCTGGTGCTCCTGCTGGTCGGTGCGGATTTCGGAGCGGCGGCCTTCGCCGAGCACACGATCTCGCAGAAGGCCCGCGCACAGCTCGGGCTGAGCGACGATCCGTCGGTCACCATCCACGGCTTCCCGTTCACCGTGCAGGCGCTCTCCGGTGACTACAGTCACATCACCGTTTCCGCGGACGGCGTGCCGGTCGGCAGCGAACTGCGCGACCTGCGCGTGAGCGCCGAACTCGAGGACGTCATCGCGCCGCTGTCGGACCTCACGTCCGGCAACACCAAGGCGGTGAAGATCGGCAAGCTCACCGGCGCGGTGACGATCAAGGCGTCCGACCTCGCCCGGGTCTCGCCGCTGAACAAGATCCAGAACCTGAAGATCGAGCAGTCGACCCAGGCGTACGTGAAGTACGGCGACACCGAACAGGGCAAGCAGCCGGACCCGACGCCGACCAACGCCGACGGCGAACCGGCCGACGGCACCAGCGCGGGCGTGCGGATCTCCGGCGACGTGCAGGTGGCCGGGCAGAAGGTGGAGATCTTCTGCTTCGCGCTGATCCAGCTCAAGGAGAAGACGATCTCGATCGTGCCTTACCGGTTGCAGTTCGGGAATGACCAGAGCACCACGATCGTTCCGGAAGCTGTGCAGAAAGCTCTGCTGCCGAACTTCCGGGCCAGCATTTCGACGACCCGGCTGCCGCTGTCGGTCACCCCGACCGCGGTCCGCGTGGACAGCGGTTCGGTGACCATCAAGGGCGAAGCGCACGACGTGAACTTCGCCGACCTGTCCACCAACCACGGAGGCTGATCCCGGTGACCGGAGTGTGGGTGCTGCTGGCGACGCTGGTCGTCGCGACGGCCGCTGGCCTGGTCCTGCGCGCCCGCAACGGCCGGATCCGCGCGGCCAAACCGGCGGCGCAGACCCGGACGCTCCCCACTCCGGTCTCCGAGGCCCTTGATCCGCAATCCGCCGTCACCCTGGTGCAGATCTCCACCACGTTCTGCACCCCGTGCCGGCACACGCGGGCGATTCTCTCGTCGCTCGCGGAGAAGACCGACGGCCTGCACCACGTCGACCTGGACGTCACCGAACGTCCCGAGGTCGCGCAGGCATTGTCGGTGCTCAGCACGCCGACCACGCTCGCGCTGGACCCGGAAGGCCGGGAACTGCTGCGCGTGGGCGGCGTGCCCAAGGGCCCGGAGCTGCTGGAAGCGCTCCGCCCGCACCTCGCCGCCGCTACGCGCTGACCTCCGCCTGGCTGCCGCGCCGCGCCCCCGCATCGCTGAATCGCCCCCAATGTGGCATTGGGTGCTCCATCCATGCCCCCGCCGCCGCCCTCAACGGAGACGCTGCGCGCCGCTGGCTCATTCAACGCACCCAATGTGGCGTTCGGTGCGTCCCACGCACCCAAAGTGGCGTTCGGCCCGTCCAGCGCAACCAATGCGGCGTTCGGTGCGTCCAGCGCACCCAATGCGGCGTTCGGTGCATCTGACGCACCCAATGCCACATTGGGGAAGCGCCCGGCCCCGCGGTCCGCGGCGGTTGATTCTCAGGATCCGGACCTCGTCCCAAGGAATGAACATGGTTCCGGGAGCGAGCGAGCCTGGGTACCCTCCCCCTGTGGACGAGCTGCCCATCACCCTCCTGACGCAGCGCCGCGCGGTCGATTTCTGCCGCGTGCGCAGCAGCTTGTGTCTGCCGTTCTCCGGTCGGCGCTGAAGCACGTCTCGCGCCGTCTCGCAGCTCTGCCCGTCTTCGCCGCGTGCGCTCGCACGCCCTTCCCCTCGCACCTGAGCAGGAGGAACCCATGTCCGCCGGACCGGCCGTAGACCCGCGAGGTCCCAGGTTCGCCGCGATCGTGACAACGGTGGTGCTCGCCGTCGTGCTGATCACGCAGTGGTGGCCGTTGCTCGCACTGCAGACCGTGGTCTTCGCGATCGGTGCGTTCGTCGGGCTCAAGCCCGCGCCGTACTCGGTGCTGTACCGGCTCGCGATCGCGCCGCGGCTCGGGCCGCCGACCGAACGCGAGGACGCCGCCCCGCTGCGGTTCGCGCAGGCGGTCGGGTTCGTGTTCGCGCTCGTCGGCACGATCGGCTTCGCGGCCGGAGTGACGCCGCTCGGTGTCGTCGCGACCGCGTTCGCGCTCTTCGCCGCGTTCCTCAACGCGGCGTTCAACTACTGCCTCGGGTGCCAGATGTACCTGCTGATCAAGCGTTTCAGCCCCGCGCGGGCGTCCTCGTAAACCCCAACCAAGAAAGAGAGCCAGCTTCCATGAGCCGAGAAGACGTCCTGGTCACCACCCAGTGGGCCGAGGAAAACCTGGACACCCCGGGCGTGGTGTTCGCCGAGGTCGACGAGGACACGACCGCCTACGACAACGGGCACATCCGCGGCGCGGTGAAGCTCGACTGGCGCAACGACCTCCAGGACGGCGTCCGCCGCGACTTCGTCAACAAGGAGGGCTTCGAGAAGCTCCTGTCGGAGAAGGGCATCTCGAACGACGACCGCGTGATCCTCTACGGCGGCAACAACAACTGGTTCGCCGCCTACGCGTACTGGTACTTCAAGCTCTACGGCCACGAGAACGTGCAGCTGCTCGACGGCGGCCGCAAGAAGTGGGAGCTCGACGGCCGCGAGCTGAACTCCGACGAGGTCAAGCGCGAGGCTACCAACTACAAGGCCAAGGAGCAGGACCTGTCGCTGCGCGCCTTCCGCGACGAGGTCGTCCAGTCGATCGGCTCGAAGAACTACATCGACGTGCGCTCGCCGGACGAGTTCTCCGGCAAGCTGCTCGCCCCGGCGCACCTGCCGCAGGAGCAGTCGCAGGTGCCGGGTCACATCCCGGGCGCGCTGAACGTGCCGTGGGCGAAGGTCGCCAACGAGGACGGCACCTTCAAGTCCGAGCAGGAGATCAAGGACCTCTACGCCGAGGCGGGCTACGACGAGGGCAAGCCGACCATCGCGTACTGCCGCATCGGCGAGCGTTCGTCGATCGCCTGGTTCGCCCTGCACGAGCTGCTCGGCCAGGAAGACGTGAAGAACTACGACGGTTCGTGGACGGAATACGGTTCGCTGGTCGGCGTTCCGGTCGAGTTGGGAGCTAAGTGATGGCAGACGGCTGCAGCGCACCGGCACAGGTCGCGACCCCGGCGGACTTCGACACCAACGGCCAGGTTGTCCTGGCGGGCAAGGTCACCGGCACCGAGGGACCGGTCGGCGGCGCGTTCGTCCGGCTGCTCGACGGCGGCGGCGACTTCGCCGGCGAGGTCGTGTCCTCGGCGGACGGCGACTTCCGGTTTTACGCGGCCGAGGGTTCCTGGACGGTGCGCGCACTGCACCGCACGGGCAACGGCGAGGCCAACGTCACCGCGGAAGGCCCTGGCCTGCACCAGCTGGCCATTTCGGTTGCCTGACAACGCTTTTCCGCAGGAGGGCCCCTCGGTTTCCGAGGGGCCCTTCCTCGTGTCCGGGACGCTTGACCTCAAGTCGGCTTGAGGACCCAAGCTCGCGAGTGTGTCCGAAACGAAAACCATTACGCGGAGCCCGCTGCTGGCCACCGCCGTGTTCCTCGGCAGCTTCATGGCGTTGCTCGACGCGAGCGTCGTGAGTGTCGCGCTGCCGACCATCCAACGCGAGCTGCACGCTGAATTCACTGACCTGCAATGGATTGTGGACGGGTACACCGTCGCGCTCGCCGCGTTGATGCTCACCGGCGGCACGCTCGGCGACCGGTACGGCCGCAAGCGGATCTACCTCGGCGGGCTCGCCGTGTTCACGCTCGCCTCGCTGGGCTGCGGCCTCGCCCCGACGCTCACGCTTCTCGTCGCCGCGCGCGTCGTGCAAGGCGCGGCGGCCGCGGCGGTCATCCCGGGCGGCATCGCGCTCCTGGCGCACGCGTATCCAGAGCCGCGCGAACGGGCCCGGATGCTGGGGGCGTGGGGCGGTGTGGCCGGATGCGCGCTGGTCATCGGCCCGCTTATCGGCGGACCGATCACCGACGCGCTCGGCTGGCCCACGATCTTCCTGATCAACCTGCCGATCGGGATCGTCGCAGTGCTCGCCGGTCGCCGGGGTCTCGACGAATCGTCCGATCCGGCGCACGGCGCGCTGGATCTGCTCGGGCAACTGCTCGGCGCGTTGTGGATCGGGGCGTTCACCTACGCCGTGATCGCGTCCGACGCGGTGGTCGCGATGGTCGGCGCGCTGGGCCTGGTCGCGTTCATCGTCGTGGAACTGCGCGCCCCGCATCCGATGCTGCCGATCCGGCTGTTCGGCAAGTTCCGGTTCGCCGCTTCGATCTTCACCTCGTTCGTCCTCGGTTTTGCCTGCTACCCGCTGCCGGTGCTGATCGCTGTTTACCTGCAGCAGGCGTGGGGCAGCACCGCCTCGACGACAGGGGTGCAGATGCTGCCGTACGTCGTCGCCAACGCTGTTCTCGCGTTCTTCTCCGGACGGTTCGCCGGCCGGTTCACCGCGGAACGCGTGCTGCCGATCGGTCTCGCCATCACCGCGGCGGGAAGTTTCGCCTTCCTGCTGGCTGCCCCGACGAGTCCGTATTGGCTGCTCAGCGTGCCGCTGACGCTGTCCGGCGTCGGGCTCGGCCTGAGCATCACCCCGACGAACGTCGTCGGTCTCGCCGGGCTTCCGGTGCAGCGCACGGGCACCGCGGCCGGCACGGTGAACGCCGCGCGACAGGTCGGGATGGCGCTCGGCGTGGCCGCGCTCGGGGCGCTTCTCGATCACGGGAGCACGCTCACGACCGGGCTGCGGACCGCGATGGCGGTGGCTGGCTCGGCGCTGCTGGCGGTGACCGTCCTCACCGCCGCGACCCTGCGCAGCGCTAGATGAGCCGGGGCGGACTATTGTCCTCGCTGTGGAGACCTTGTTTACGACCCTGTTGATCATCGCGGGCATCGCCACCGTGTGGTTCGCGGTCTACGTCGTCTACCGGCTGTACGCCGACCAGCGCTGATCAGCATGACGAGTGGCGACGAAGCCATCGCAGCAGCCGAGGAGCGGGCCGCCAGCACGCGCGACCGCAACCTGCCGTTGTGGGACGACCTGCCGATCCCGAACGACACGGCGAACCTGCGCGAGGGCCCGAACCTGAACGACGCGTGCCTCGCTCTGCTGCCGCTCGTCGGCGTCTGGCGCGGCGAGGGCGAGATCGACTACCCGACGATCGACGGGCCGATCAAGTTCGCCCAGCAGCTGACCGTCTCCCACGACGGCCGCCCGTTCCTGTTCCACGAGGCGCGCTCGTGGCTGCTGAACGAGGACGGCAGCGTGCTGCGGCCCGCCGCCCGCGAAACCGGGTTCTGGCGGCCGCAGGAGGACGACACCATCGAGCTGCTGCTCACGCACAGCTCCGGCATCGTCGAGCTGTACTACGGCAAGCCGCGCAGCCAGACGTCCTGGGAGCTCGGCACCGACGCGGTCATCCGCACCGCGACGGCCAAGGAGGTCACCGGTGCGCAGCGGCTGTACGGCCTGGTGAACGGCGACCTCGGGTACGTCGAGGAGCGCGCGATGGTCGGCCAGGAAATGCAGCCGCACGCCTCCGCGCTGCTGCGCCGCGTGGTGGGCTGAGGCTCCGGGAGACGCCGTGCGCTGGCGGCGGTACGGCGAACACGCCGCCCTGCTCGACTGCGCCTCGCTCGAGGAGATGAGCGCGGCCCGGGCGACCCTCACCGAAGCCGCGCTCGACGGCGTCGAGGAGATCGTGCCCGGGGCCCGCACCCTGCTCGTGGTCGCGTCCACGGGGGCGCTGGAAGCCGCGCGTTCCTTGCTGGCTTCGGCCGATCTGGACCATCCGCCTGCCGGGGACGGCCGCGAAGTCGTTTTGGACGTGCAGTACTCCGGCGAGGACCTCGCGCTGGTCGCTGAGGACGCAGGGCTCAGCGTGGACGAGGCCATCGCTCTCCACACCAGCGCGGTCTACACGGTCGCGTTCACGGGTTTCGCGCCCGGTTTCGGTTATCTCGCCGGGCTTCCCGCTGAACTCCAGCAGCCGCGGCTCAGCTCGCCGCGCACCCGCGTCCCCGCTGGCTCGGTGGCTATCGCCGACGAGTACACCGGCGTCTATCCCCGGGAATCCCCTGGTGGCTGGCGGTTGATCGGGCACACCGAGGCGACGCTTTTCGATCCTTCCGCCGAGCAACCGGCGCTGTTCACGCCCGGTCTCCGGGTGCGGTTCCGGAGCGTGTGATGCGCGCGCTGGAGATCGTCTCGCCCGGTTCGCTGGCTTTGGTGCAAGACCTCGGCCGTCCTGGTTACGCACATCTGGGCGTCCCACCGTCGGGTGCTCTTGACGTCGCCGCGCTACGGCTCGGCAACCGACTGGTCGGCAATCCCGAGGACGCCGCCGGGATCGAAACCCTGCTGGGCGGGTTCACCGTCCGGGCGACCGCTTCGTGCACCGCCGCAGTGACCGGACCGCCGGTCGAGGTGTCCGTGGACGGACGGGAAACCGGCTCGCACACGCCGATTCCGTTGCGGCCAGGCCAAGAACTGACGATCGGCCGACCTGCTACCGGTCTGCGCTGCTACCTGACGGTGTCCGGCGGCATCGCGGTGGCGCCGGTGTTGGGAAGCCGGTCGACTGATGTCCTATCTGGACTCGGCCCGTCGCCGCTGGAAGCTGGCACTACGGTCCCGCTCGGCCCTGTCACCGGTGTCCCGTCCGGTGCGGACGTGGTCGCCGCCTCGCCCGCGCCGCCCGACTTGACGGTGCGAGTTTTGCTTGGCCCGCGCGACGACTGGTTCGCCGACGCGGCGAGCGCACTCAACGCACAGTGGACGGTTACTGAGGAATCCAACCGAGTGGGGGTCCGCCTGGACGGGCCGCCGCTACGTCGAGTGTCCACTTCGGAGTTGCCGAGCGAGGGCGTGCTGACCGGCGCGATTCAGGTCCCGCCGAACGGATTGCCGCTGGTCTTCCTCGCCGATCACCCGACCACGGGCGGTTATCCGGTGATCGCGGTCGTGAGACGGAAGTCACTCGGAGCACTCGCTCAAGCACGCCCCGGAACCTCGGTGCGGTTCCAAGCGTCCTTGTGAGCGTGGAACGGGTAACGATCACCGGCGGCGCGGGTTTCCTGGAGCTGAACACCGGAGGACGGGCGGAGCTGCCGCAGTCGCTGCGCATCGCGCTCGCGACCGGTCAGGTGCGCCTCCCGCTGGCGGAAACCCTCCGCGAACTGCTGGCGTTGCTTGTCGACGGCCAGTACCGGGTCAGCGGCCCGCAACGCTTCGAGGCGGTGGATCTGATCCCGGCAAGCGACTGGCCGGCCGACGACGATGCCCGGGTCACGTACTACCGCACGGCAATCCGCTCGGGACACCGGCCGGTGGCGGTGGTTTTGTCCGGTACGCGGCCATTGCTGGTGGACGGGCACCACAAGATCAGCGCATATCGGGCGGAGGGGGTCACACCGTCGGTGGTGCTGATCAGCGGGTCGTGAATGGCTGTGCCGGTTAGGCACCGGCACAGCCGCTCACCAGCGCTCTCAGTACTCGCTCTCGTAAGCCGCCACCAGCTCCCCGTGCAGCCCCGTCGAATCCGGCAAAACCGTCCCGTTCAGCGTGTGCACCCGGGTCACCTTCCGCACCGACGACGTGAGGAACACGCCGTCCCCCCGCAGCAGGTCCTCCACCGACAGCGGCTCCACCTTCACGGACCAGCCCGCCTTCTCCGCCCCGCGGAACAACGCGTACTGCGTCGTTCCTGGCAGGATGCCAACAGTGGACGGCGGGGTGTAGAGCGTCCGCTCCTTCGCCAGGACGACCGTCGACGTCGGGCCTTCGAGCACCGAATCGTCGGTAGCGGTGAAGATCACATCTTGGGCTCCGCGACGGGTCGCCTCGCGCAGGGCGGCCATGTTCATCGCGTAGGAAACCGTTTTCGCGCCGAGCAAAAGCCACGGGGCGCGTTCGGCTAGTTCGGGGCCGAAACCGCGTTCCAGGGTCACCGCCGAAACGCCTTCGGTGCGCGCCCGCAGGACCTTCTCCTCGACCTCCAGGCCCATCGCGAACGCCGTCGGCTTGCCTTCCGGATCGCCGTCGACACCCCGCGTGTACACGAGTTTCAGTGCGATCTCCGGGCCGCCCTGCCACGCGTCGACGACTGCCTGCGCGGCTCGGGCGAAGCCCTCGAGGTCCGGGGCAGGCAGGTCCAGCATCGCCGCGGAACGGGCGAGCCGGTCGAGGTGCGGACGCATTTCCCGCGGCTTTTTCACTGCCACGAGGATCGTTTCGAACACCCCGTCTCCGCGCAGCAGGCCGAGGTCGTCCACCCGGAGGTGAGCGGCTTCGGGGTCGGCCAGTGAACCGTCGAGGAAGGCGAGAACGCGCATCCCCTCAAGGTACTCACTTACGCTTAGGGTTATGCCGTACAGCTCGCCGCTGCTCGAAATCCCCCGCGCGGTCGCCGCGCCCGAGGGCCACCCGGAAGCCGGAGTTCCGTGGCACTGGGGCGATCCGTTCGCCGAGCAGCGCACCGCCGCCCGAGGAGTGGTCGTCATCGACCGCTCGCACCGAGAAATCCTCGCCGTCACCGGCGAGGAACGCTTGTCCTGGCTGCATTTGGTGATCTCGCAACACGTCACCGAACTCGCCGCGAACACCGGCACCGAAGCGCTCGTCCTCGACAGCCAGGGCCACGTCGACACCCATTTCGTGCTCGCGCACACCGGCGAGACGGTGTACCTCGACAGCGACCCCGGCCCGCTCGTCACGAGCGCGTTGCCCAAGGGCGGCAAGCAAACCCTGCGCGAGTACCTCGAAGCGATGAAGTTCTGGTCCAAGGTCGAGATTCGCGACGTGACCGAAGAACTCGCCGTTCTTTCCGTGCTCGGCCCGGAGACCGACAGCGTGCTCGGCGTCGAGCTCGGCACCGAGCCGTATTCGGTGGCCGCGTTGCCCGAAGGCGGTTTCGCCCGCCGGATGCCGTGGCCGACGCGAGCGGGCGCGGATCTCGTGGTGCCGCGTGCCCAGCTCACTCAATGGTGGCAACGGCTCACCGACGCGGGCGCGCGTCCTGCCGGCTCCTGGACGTTCGACGCGCTGCGCGTGGAATCGCGGCATCCGCGACTCGGCGTCGACACCGACGAGCGGACGATCCCGCACGAGGTCGGCTGGATCGGCTCGGCCGCGCACGTCGCGAAGGGCTGCTACCGCGGCCAGGAAACCGTCTCGAAGGTGCACAACGTCGGCCGCCCGCCGCGGTATCTCGCGCTGCTGCACCTCGACGGTTCGCCGGAGATCACGCCGGAGACCGGCGACCCGGTGAAGCTCGGCGAGCGCGTCGTCGGCCGGATCGGCACGGTCGCGCAGCACCACGAACTCGGGCCGATCGCGCTGGCGCTGGTCAAACGCTCGGTGCCGGGCGGGGCGGAGCTGCTGGCCGGCGACGAGGACCGAGTGGTCCAGGCCACTGTCGATCCGGACTCGGTGCCGGGCGAGCACGCGGCGCCCGGACGGGAAGCAGCGCAGAGACTGCGGGGCTGAAGTGAACTCGACGGTAGCGTCGTCGCCGAATGTGGAGCAGGATGTGCCCGTGATCGAAGTGCGTCCCGGCGGGCGGCGACGGATCGACCGCGTCCTCGGCCCGGGATATCTCACCGGATTAGGCGACTTGCCGCTCCCGGTGCTGCGCGAGCGGCGCGACGAGGCCGCGCAGGAAGAGACAGACCTGTCCTACCTGCGCCGGCTCCTGCACGCCCGCATCGACATCGTGCGCGCCGAACAGGAGCGTCGCTCGTCCGGCGGGGAAAGCATCGTCGACCGGCTCGCGTCCATCCTCGCCGACAACGCGCTCGGCCCGGCCGCCGGTTCCGGCAGGCACCAGCAGCTCGAACCGTCCCGCGCGGGCGAGCACCGCAGGCACGCGGAGGCGCTGATCGGCGACACCGGGCTCACCGACGTCGGCTCGCTGTCGGACGACAAGCTCGCCGCCGCGCTGGACACGTACGCGGCCGAGGAAGCCTCCGTGTCCTCCTTCCGCCGCCAGGTCCAGGGCGTGATGGACACGCTCAACGCCGAGATCGCCGGGCGCTACAGCAGCGGAGCGGCCACTGTGGACCAGTTGCTGGACAGCGAACTGGGGCGCGTCGAGGAATGACCGGCCAGCCGATTCTCGTCGAGGTCGTCCGGAACGGATTCGTCGAGAGCGTTCACCACGGATGTCTCGTCGTCACCGCGCCCGACGGCTCCGTCCGGTTCTCCGCGGGCGACGTGACCAGCCCGTTCTTCCCCCGGTCGGCGAACAAGCCGCTGCAGGGCGTCGGGATGCTCCGCGCCGGGCTCGGCTACGACGGCGCGGACCTGGCGCTGGGCTGTGCCTCGCATTCCGGCGAAACCGGACATGTCGAGCGCGTCGCCGCGATGCTGTCCGGCGCCGGGCTCGATCCGGCGGCGCTGGCCTGCCCGGCCGAGCTGCCGATCGGCGAGGACGCCCGGCGCGCGGCCGACGAGCCGCGGAAGATCACCATGAACTGCTCCGGCAAACACGCCGCGATGCTCGCCACCTGCGTCGCGAACGGCTGGCCGACCGAGGGCTACCAGCTGCCGGACCATCCGTTGCAGGTCCAGCTCGCGAAGACGGTCGAGGAGCTGACCGGCGAAGCCATCGCCGCGGTCGGGGTCGACGGCTGCAGCGCGCCGCTGTTCGCGTTCTCGCCGACCGGCCTCGCGCGGTCGTTCGGCCGGCTCGCGCAGGCCGAACCGGGTACCGACGAACGCCGCGTCGCGGACGCGATGCGTGCGCACCCGTGGCTGGTCGCGGGCACCGGCCGGGAGGACACCCGGCTGATGCAGGCCGTGCCCGGATTGCTGTCGAAGAGCGGCGCGGAAGGTGTCCTGGCGTTCACGCTGGGCGACGGGACCGCGTGCGCGATCAAGATCGCGGACGGCAACAAGCGGGCGTTGGCGCCGCTGGCCATGGCCGTGCTCGCGCGCCTGGGCATCGAGACCCCGGACGAGCTGTCCGATCTGGCTCACCCGCCGGTGCTCGGCGGCGGCAAACCCCAGGGCGAGCTGCGGGTCAGTTGGAGTGTTCCTTAGCCGCGAGGTCGCCCCAGAACTCGCGCAGCTGCGAAAACAGCTCGGCCAGCTCCTCGACGTTCCCGGTGCGCAGCGCGTCGAGGATGTCGTGGACCTCCTCCGCGGTGGAGTCGGCGTCGAGCAGCGAGTCGGCGAACAGCTGCACGAGACCGCCGTAATCCAGTTCGACGACCGAGTCCGGGTCGAAGCTCTCCAGCCACTGCCGGGTCTGTGACAGCACCCGGCCGGGGCCGGAGTCGCCGAAGGTCGTCTCGATCAGCTCGCCCGCCTCGGACGCCCGCCGGAGCGCGGCGGACATCGGGGTCCGCCAAGACGCTTCCCGCACCGGGTCGTCCGGGCCGCTGCCGAGCACGAGCTTGCGTTCGTCCGGATCGACCAGCGAGAACCAGGGCAGCGGGACGGTCCAGGTGGTGGTGAGGGTGTGGGCGGCCGTGGCCGTGAGGTCGGTCATCGCCGCCTTGGTCTGCGCGCGGGCCTTGTCCGCGGTGACGCCGCCCGCGTCGAGGACCGCGATTCGCAACGCGGGCTCGGAGTCGGCGAGGAAGGTGCTCAACGCCGCGGCGGATCGGGCGCGCAGTTCGAGCGGGCACGCGAACGGGCCCTCGGCGGTGTGGCCGGCGGGGACGTCGGCCGGGTCGAGCACGAGCACGTCGGTGACGAGGCTCGGCGCGGGCCGTCCGTCGCGCAGCTGCGCGGGCAGCAGCCGCACCGGCGCGGCCGCCTGTGACTTGAGCCACATCCGCTGTTCGCGTTCGCCGATCCCGATCCGGCTGAGCCCGCCCGCGGAAACGGCCTCGACCAGCTGTTGCGCGGGGGGATCGCCCAGCGCACGCAGAGGTTCGTACACCCGCAGATAGGCCACGAAGGGTCGGAGCACCCGAGCATCGTGGCACGCCGACCAGCACCGATCGGCATCGACGTGCCGGTAACCGGCGTCCGGCGGACACTGTCGCGACGAGCACACCGTGCCACGTCGCATCCAACCCCCGGGACACGGTACGGTGTCAGCAGGAAAGAACTGTCGAGACGATGCGGGGCCGCCGATTCCCCCGGCCGCCCCGCCCCTGTGCGAGGGGGTCGAGCCATGGGGCGCGGCCGGGCTAAGGCCAAGCAGACGAAGGTGGCGCGCGAGCTCAAATACAGCTCCCACGAAACCGACTTCGATGCTTTGCAGCGCGAGCTGTCGAGTAGTTCCTCGGACAACCACGAGGACGACAAGCGGTACGAGGACCCGTACGACGACGGGTACGACGAGTACCGCCGTTGACGCAGGCACACGACACGCGAGGGCGGAATCGGACTGAGGTCCGAGACGCCCTCGTGCGTTGTGTGCTGCCCGTTTTCTCGGCACGCCGATGAGGTGAAGGAGTGGGACGGGTGAGCGACATCGCACGAGTAGGTGTGGTCGGGGCCGGGCTCATGGGCTCCGGCATCGCCGAGGTGCACGCCAGGTCCGGGTTGGACGTGCTGGTCACCGAGGTGAACCAGCCGGCCCTCGACGCGGGCAAGGCGCGCATCGAGAAGTCGCTGCAGCGCGGCGTCCGCAACGGCAAGCTGGCCGCCGAGGACGCCGAGGCGGCGCTCGGGCGGCTGCGCTTCACCACGGACATCGCCGAGTTCGCCGACCGCGATCTCGTCGTCGAGGCCATCCTGGAACAGGAGCAGGCCAAGGTCGACGTGTTCCGGGCGCTGGACAAGATCGTCGAGCGCGAGGACGCGGTGTTCGCGTCCAACACGTCGTCGATCCCGATCATGAAGCTCGGCATGGCCACCGGCCGTCCGCAGCAGGTCGTCGGCATCCACTTCTTCAACCCGGTGCCGGTGCTGCCGCTGGTCGAACTGGTCCCGTCGCTGCTGACCAGCGAGGAGACCGCTCGCCGGGCCGAGGAGCACGCCACCGGCGCGCTGGGCAAGACGGTGATCCGGTCGCAGGACCGGGCCGGGTTCATCGTGAACTCGCTGCTCGTGCCGTATCTGCTGTCGGCGATCCGGATGATCGAATCGGGCTTCGCCTCGGCCGAGGACATCGACCGCGGCATGGAGCTGGGCACGGCGCACCCGATGGGTCCGTTGCGGCTGTCCGACCTGATCGGCCTCGACACCATCAAGGCCATCGCGGACTCGATGTACGCGGAGTTCAAGGAGCCGCTGTACTCGTCGCCGCCGCTGCTCCTGCGCATGGTCGACGCCGGACTGCTCGGCAAGAAGACCGGCCGCGGGTTCTACTCGTACTCCTGACTTTAGTTGCGGGCCTGATCACCTTTTCCCCGCTGTGCGCGGCGGGGCGGATCGCTTGACTGTGCGGCATGACTTCGACGTTCGTCTTCGCCGCCGGTGCCAACGGCGTGTCCGCCGCGCCGCCGGAACTCGTGCTGCGCGGGTATCGCGGGGTGGGGGTGCCGCAGCCCGAACAGCAGTTCCGGCTGTCGTACCAGGCACCGCAGGATCTCGGCGCGTTCGCCACGGAACCGTCGGCGCTGGCCGGCCTGACCGTGGCCGACCAGGTCGCGACCACTGTGGACGTCGTCCGCCGGGCGGCGAAGCTGGGTCCGGTCGTGCTGGTCGGGTCGAGCATCGGCGGCGCGCTGGTCACGCTCGTCGCCGAAGAGGTTCCGGAGCTGGTGTCGGCGCTGGTCTACGACGCCGCGTTCTGCTGCGTCGAACTGCCGACGCCGGAGGAATACCTGGCCACGCCTGAAGCCGCGACGTCGCAGGTCGGGGCGATGCTCGGGTTCATCGCGGCCGATCCGGCGGTGATCGGCGCAATGCGCTTCAACTGGCGTTCTTCCTCCGCGGAGGCGCTGACGGCGGCGAAGGCGGCGCTGTGCGCGGACGCCACCGACGGCGAGTTCTACGCCCTGCTCAACGCGATGGCTCCGGACGACATCATCGGCCGCGGTGCCACCGACTCTCGTGGCACGCCGGAGCGGTGGGGCCGCGTTCCGCGGTTTTACGTCCGGCATCTCCAAGACCACCTGGTGCCGCTCGCCCTCCAGGACCGGATGATCGCCGAGGCCGACACGCGCACTCCCGGCAATCAGTTCGAGGTCCACGACATCGACACCTCGCACTTCCCCAACGCGGCCGGGATGGCTCAGTTCGTCGAGGTCCTGGACAAGGTCGGCCAGCGGCTCAGGTGAACGCCGCTCGTCGTGCGGCCCGGCGCAGCACGGTCAGGATCGCCGGGCCCAGCACGAGGATCGCGACCAGGTTCGTGAGCGCGCGGCCGGTGTCCCAGCCCAACGTGGACGTCAGCACGGTGAACACCAGGAACCGGTGCAGGTTCTCGCCGAGCGGTCCGCCCGGGACGAAGTCCAGCGCGGTGTGGCTCGCCAGGAACGGCCAGGTGAACAGGCTCATCGCGAGGCCGTAGAAGTACGCGGCGACCACTCCGTAGAGCGCCAGCAGCGCGATCTCCCACCGGCCCTTCACGCGGCGCGGCAACAGCCCGGCACCCAGCCCGACCAGCGACGACGCCAGCATCTGGAACGGCAGCCACGGCCCGACGCCGCCGGTGAGCAGCGCGGACGCGAACAGCGACGTCGAGCCGAGGACGAATCCGAATCCCGGCCCGAAGACCCGCCCGGCCAGCACGAGCAGGAAGAACACCAGCTCGATCCCGCCGGTGCCCGCACCGAGCGGACGCAGCGCGGCGTTCACCGCGGACAGCACGCCGAGCAGCGCGAGCGCCTTCGCGTCGAGTCCGCCGCTGGACAGTTCCGCCAGCACGATCAGGATCAGCACCGGCAGCGTCACGAGGAAGACGAACGGCGCGTCGGTCACGTGCGCGGAGGTGCCGACGGTGCTGCGGGCCAGCAGCGGCCAGCAGAACATCCCCAGTCCGATCACGACGGCCGCCGTCAGCACCAGCGCCGTACGGTGCCGGATGCGGACGGCTGGTCCCAGGAAATCGGTCACGCCAGCGCCTTCGCCACCGCGTCCACGGTCAGCCACGGCTCCGGCGCGAGGATCTTCGCCACCTGCGGCGCGAACGCGGGCGAGGCCACGACGACGTCCGCGGTCGGGCCGTCCGCGACCACTTCGCCCTCGGCGAGGACCACGACGCGGTGCGCGGCGGAGGCGACGAACTCGACGTCGTGGGTAGCCAGCAGCACCGCGTGTCCCTCAGCGGCCAGGTCGGCGAGGATGGTCGCGAAGTGCCGTTTCGCCGGGTAGTCCAGGCCGCGCGTCGGCTCGTCCAGCAGCACGACCGGCGGGGCGGCGGCGAGCTGGACGGCCAGGACCAAGGCGAGTCGCTGGCCTTCGGAGAGGTCGCGCGGGTTGGTGTCGTCTTCGATGCCCGGAACAAGACGGTCGAGAAGCTTCCGGGCGGTGCCCGCGGTGACCTCGGATTCGACGTCAGCCTGGCGGCATTCCGCCCCGACCGAATCGAGATACAGCAGGTCAGACGGGGTTTGCGGGACCAGACCGACGCGCGTGCGGGCGGCCCGCGACCGGAGCGTCTTCGGGTCCGCGCCGAGGACGTCGACCGTGCCGTCGGAGCGGGGTCCGCTGCCCTGCAACGCCCACAGCAGCGAGGACTTGCCGGAGCCGTTCCGGCCCATCAGCGCGACGACCTCGCCGCGGTCCAGCCGCAGGTCAACGCCCCGTACCGCGTTCACGTTGCCGTACCGGACCCGCACGCCCCGCGCGGTGAGGACCGCTTCGCCAGAGCTTTGTGCCGCCGCAGCAGGGCGACGCTCCGCCAGGCGTTCCCTCAGCGGGCGGGCGAGCCGACGCGCGTCGCGAACCGACAGCGGCAGCGGCGACCAGCCCGCGAGTCGCCCCAGTTCGACGATCGGCGGCGCGACATCGGTCTCGGCGAACACCTCCGCGGGCTGACCGGAGACGACGGTGCCATCGCCGGGCAGGTAGAGCAGGCGGTCGGCGTACTGCGCGACGCGTTCCATCCGGTGCTCGGCGACGACGACCGTCGTGCCCAGGTCGTGCACCAGACGCGTGATCGCGGCCAGGACTTCCTCGGCCGCGGTCGGGTCGAGCGCTGACGTCGGTTCGTCCAGCACCAGCACGCTCGGGTGCGCCGTGAGCACCGCGCCGATCGCGACGCGCTGCTGCTGGCCGCCGGATAGTGTCCGAAGTGGACGGTCGCGGAGTTCGGCGATGCCCAGCAGATCAAGGGTTTCCTCGACGCGTTTGCGCATCACGTCCGGCGCGACGGCGAGCTGCTCCATCGCGTACGCGAGTTCTTCCTCGACGGTGTCGGTGACGAAGCCGGCCAGCGGATCCTGTCCGACCACGCCGACGACCGACGCCAGTTCGCGCGGCGGATGCGTCGCGGTGTCGAGCCCGCCGACCTTGACCAGACCGGCCAGCGTGCCGCCGGTGAAATGCGGGACCAAGCCGTTGATCGCACCGAGCAATGTCGACTTGCCGACCCCAGTACGGCCGGCGACGAGGCAGAGTTCGCCCTCCTCGATCGCGAGGTCGACGTCCCGGAGCACCGGCCGGTCCGCCCCGTCGTACGTGACGCTGACGTGCGAAAACTCGATCATCGGGCGACCTCCGACACCAGCGCCGGACGCGGCGCGAACCAAGCGGGCAGCACACTGATCAGCACCGCGACGGCCGGCAGCAGCGGCAGCTCCGGCCAGGTCAGCGGGCTGGCCGGGGTGGTGAGCGAAACCGGGTCGGCGAGCAGCACGAGCACGGCGGTCGCGACGCCGCACAGCGCGACCAGCGTTTCCGGCAGCCGCCACGGATCGGGCCGGTAGGTCGTGCGCCGGATCTGCCGTCCGCCCAGCACGAATCCGGCGGCGGCCAGCACCAGACCGGCGATGAGCATCGGCACGCCAAGCCACGACGCGGACCCGTCGAGGACGCCGTAAACCCCGACCGCGACGCCGACCAAACCGGCCAGCACGCAGGTCGCGATCAGCATCCGGACACGCGGGGAGAGATAGCCGCGCCGTCCGTAGCCGCGGGAATCCATGGCCGCCGCGAGTTGCAGCGACCGGTCCATGGCGTCGGCGAGCACCGGCACGAAAATCCCCTTCACGAACCGGAAGCCGCGCGTCTTCCCGGAACGCAGCCGACGCGCGCGGCGCACCCGCTGCACGCTCTCGACCAGTTGCGGGGCCACCGACAGCGCGACGGTCACCGCCGTCCCCACCTCATACAGCGCCCCGGGTACCGCTTTGAGCAGGCGTTTCGGGTTCGCCAGCGCGTTCGCGGCTCCGACGCAGAGCACGATCGTCGCCAGCCGGAGCCCGTCGTAAAGCCCGCCGAGCAGCTCCTCGGCCGAGGTGGGGCCGAGGAGCTGGATGCCGGCCGCGACGCTCGGCAACGGGATGGTCGGCAGCGTGAACAGGATGTGACCGCCGTCCTCGCCGCCGATCAGGATCCGGAACAGCACGCGCGATGCCAGGATCACCGCGGCGATCCAGGCGTACATCCGGAACGCCAGCGCCCACGGCGCGTCGCCGCGGCGGAGCACCACGACGAACCCGGCCACCGCGATCACCAGAGCGAGCAGAACCGGGTTCGTGGTCCGGCTAGCGGCGACGGCGAGCGCGAGCGCCCACACCCACCACGCGCCGGGATGGAGCGCTCGCGGACTACTGCCCAGCACGCCTGCGGCGCACCGCGACGACCGTCCCGGCCGCCACGAGCAGCACGACGACCACGATGCCGATCACCAGTCCCCACGGGAACCCGCTGTCCGAAGTGGACGCCGGAGCCTGCGCGGGCGCATTGGCCTTGCGCACCGGTTCGGTGCGCGGCGGCGGATACTCGGTGTAGGACTTGCCGATCGCGAACGACCAGCCCTCGAATGCTCCGGCGGGCGGCTTCCAGCTCTGCGCGCCGACCTGCGCCGACTGCCATTTGCCGCCGTTGGTAGCGGTCCAGAAGCTCCACGACGCCTTCTCCGGCGGCATGCCGGTGCAGGTCTGATCCGCGGGCTTGCTCTCGATCTTGCACATCACGGCCAGGCCGTACTTGCCCGCGCCGGTGAGTTCGAAGCCGGCGTTTTGCAGTGCGGTGACGCCGTTTTCCTGCTTGCCCGGCGCGCACCGGATGAGGGTTTCCCCGCCAAGCCCCTGGAAATCGACGATCACCGTGACGCCGTTGTCGTCCTGGCAGTAGCCGTCGGTGCCCTTGCCGGGTGTGGTGGCCGAGGCGGAAGAAGCACCGCCGAGACCGGTAGCGACGAGAAGAGCGCAGCCGGCGAGGACTCGCCCCCAGTGCCGCGCGTGCACGAACCGCATGTCAGATGTACCTCGCATCGATCGGACCACGACGGGCGATCCGGCTCGCGGTCCCTCGCGGGGCCGCTCACGGTTGCGGGCCAGCGCCGGATTCTCACCGGCTTCCCCCGTTCGTGGCGAAGAACTTGTCGACGTTAACGCACCGCAGGCCGCGCTGGAAGCGACCGCGGACACACCTACACTTCCGGGCGTGGGACAGGACCAGCTGCGCGTCGGCCTCGTAGGAACCGGACCGTGGGCCACCACGGTGCACGCCCCCGGGCTCGCGGACCATCCGGGGACCGTGCTCAGTGCTGTGTGGAGCCGAAGGCCGGAGGCCGCCACCGCGCTGGCGCAGGCCTACGACGCCGTGCCCACCAGCGATCTGGACGAGCTGTTCGAGCAGGTCGACGCGCTCGCGTTCGCCGTGCCGCCGACCGTGCAGGCCGAACTGGCGACCCGGGCCGCGGAGGCGGGCAAGCACCTGATCCTGGAGAAACCGATCGCCCCCGACCTGGCCACGGCGCAGCGTCTCGCGGACGCCGTGACGTCCGCTGGCGTCGCTTCGCTGGTGATGCTAACGCTGCGGTTCGCCCAGCAAACGCGCGATTGGCTGGACGGCGTCACCGCCGCCGGCGGCTGGCGAGGCGGCAGCGTGCGCTGGCTGTCCGGTGCACTGCTCAGCGGCAAGTACGCGACCTCGGCCTGGCGACAGGATCCGGCTGGCGGCGCGCTCGCCGACATCGGCCCGCACGCGTTCGACCTGCTCGATGCCGCCCTCGGCCCGATCACCAACGTCCTTGCCGCCCACCGCGGTCCCGAAGACCTGTGGCAGCTGCTGCTCGAACACGAGGGCGGCATCACGAGCACCGCGACGCTCAGCCTCCGCCTGCCGGTCCAGCCGACGGTGGTCGAGTATTCGGTTTTCGGCGAACACGGCCTCCGCACGCTGGGCCGCACCGGCACGGCGAACGACGCGTACACCGCGCTGCTCGACGATTTCGCCGCGATGGTGTCCTGCGGAACGACCACGCATCCCTGCGATGTCCGCCGAGGCGTGCACCTGGCCCGGATCGTGGACCAGGCCCGCGCCGCGCTGAACCGTTAATTCGCTTGCCGGGTCTGAGACGATGAACGGGAAGTTCGTTTCGGACGAAGGAATGCCTATGTGCTCCGCCACGGCCCGCACCGGCCGCCTGGCCTGAGCTGTTCGGCCTGCGCGCCCGGCGTGGGGTTGCCAGTTGTTGTGCTGCCCGCGCATTCCTTCTTCGCGAAAGGCTTCCACCAGAGATGTCCGCCCTTCAGGCATACGTCCGCGCGACCGCACCGATCGGCCGCGAAACCGAGCGAATCGGCCCGTTCCTGGCGACTTTCGCCAAGGACAGCTCTCATCCGATGGCGAACTACGCCATCCCCGACGACGGCGCGAACCCTTCGTCCGCCGAGATCGCTCTCCTGATTTCCGCTTACCGGCAACGAAATCTCCTGCCCCGGCTGGAGTTCTTCACCGACGCCGCTCCCAACGCCGAGACAGCGCTCGTCGCCGCCGGATTCACGCTGGAACGACGCGTGCCGGTGATGACCTGCGCCACCGAAGATCTCGTCGATTGCGTTGCGCCAGAACACATTCAGCTGCGCGAACCGTCGTCCGACGACGAATTCCGCCGCCTGCGGTCCGTGCAGAACGTCGCCTTCGGCGAGTCGCCCGACGTGTCGGACGCCGATGTCGAACGCAACCGCGACTACCTGACCGTCCTGGCCGAACACGGCGAAACCATTGTGGGCGGCGGAATCGCGTTGGACATCGTCTCCGGCGCAACGGAAATCGTCGGCATCGCCGTAGCCGCAGAACACCGAGGCCAAGGCATCGCGGCGGCGATCACCGCGCACCTCACCCGCTTAACCCACGAACGCGGTGCGCGGACAGCATTCCTCACGCCGGGCGATGTGGGGATCGGGACGGTGTACCGGCGCGCTGGGTACCAGGTCGCCGGTGAGTGCGTGCACCTGTCGCTGAGCTAGTCGTCGTACCGCCCGCCGCGGCCGCGTTTTACGTCGCTGCGGCGTTTCTTCGCAGCCAGGCGGCGTTCCTTCGAGCCTCGCGACGGCTTGGTGGGACGTCGTTTGGCCGGCGGCGGCGCGGATGCCTTCGCCAGCACCTCGGCGAGCCGCTCCCGGGCCGCGTCGCGGTTCATCAGCTGGGAGCGGTATTCGCTGGCCGCGATGGTGAGCACTCCGCCGACCAGGCGCGTGCCGAGGCGGGCGGTGATGCGTTCCTTCAGCGCGGGCGGGATCACGGCGGAGCCCGCGACGTCGAACGACAGCTCGACGCGCGAGTCCGTCGTGTTCACGCCTTGTCCGCCCGGTCCCGAGGATCGGGAGAAGCGCTCTCGCAGTTCGGCACCCGGGATCACGAACCGGGCGCCGACGCGTACGTCCTCCGCCATGTCCTCAGTGTCTCAAGACGAGGCAAGCGGCTTTCAGAACCGCGGGTGGTCGCCGGACAGCACCGCGCGCGGGCCGTCCGGGTCTTCGGCGGGCTGGATGTCGCCGAGGATCCACGCGGGCACGTGCCGCGCGGTGAGCACCGCCAGCGCCCGGTCAACGTCCTCGGCGGACACGATCGCGACCATGCCGACGCCCATGTTGAACGTCTTCTCCAGCTCCGCGCGCTCGACCTTGCCGCGCTGCCCGATCAGCGCGAACACCGGAGCGGGCGTCCACGTGCCGCGTTCGAGCTTGGCGACGAGGCCGCGCGGCATCACGCGCGCGAGGTTGGCCTCGAGACCGCCGCCGGTGATGTGCGCGAACGTGCGCACCTCGGTCTCGGCGACCAGCGCGAGGCAGTCCTTCGCGTAGATCTTGGTGGGCTCGAGCAGTTCCTCGCCGAGGGTGCGGCCGAACTCCTCGACGTGCCCGTCCAGCGGCATCCGCGCGATGTCCAGCAGCACGTGCCGGGCCAGCGAGTAGCCGTTGGAGTGCAGACCGGACGAGCCCATCGCGATGACGACGTCACCGGGGCGGACCTTCTCCGGCGAGAGCAGCGCGGACGCCTCGACCGCGCCGACGCCGGTGGCCGACAGGTCGTAGTCGTGCTCGCCCATCAGACCGGGGTGCTCGGCCGTCTCGCCGCCGAGCAGCGCGCAGCCCGCCTGGACACAGCCCTCGGCGATGCCGCCGACCAGCGCCGCGATCTTCTCCGGCACGACCTTGCCGACCGCGATGTAATCCTGGAGGAACAGCGGCTCGGCCCCGGTGACGACCAGGTCGTCGACGACCATCGCGACCAGGTCGATGCCGACCGTGTCGTGCTTGTCGAGCGCCTGCGCGACCGCGATCTTGGTGCCGACGCCGTCGGTGGACGACGCGAGGATCGGCTCTTTCCACTTGTCGAGCTTGAGCGAGAAGAGCCCGGCGAAACCGCCGACCCCGCCGCGCACCTCGGGCCTCGTCGCCCGCTCAGCGTGTGGCTTGAGCAGCTCGACGGCCTGGTCACCGGCGTCGATGCTGACCCCGGCGGCTGCGTACGTGGCGCTCGTGGACTCGCTCACGGAAGCGGACTCCCTACTGGACATGCTTGGTTCACGGACGCCGGACGGCGTCTTCGGCACCGTACCCGGCGGCGCTGACGGGAGTCGCCGCGCCACCGGCGGCGTCCATGCTCTCGAGCAGGTGCTTGCCGATGAGCGCGTCCTCGGGCAGCGGAATCGGGTACTCGCCGGAGAAGCAGGCCGTGCACAGCCGCGACTTCGGCTGCTCCGACGCCGCGACCAGGCCGTCCAGCGAAATGTAGCCGAGCGAATCGGCTCCGATCGAACGGCGGATGCCGTCGAGGTCGACGCCGTTCGCGACGAGTTCGGCCCGCGACGCGAAGTCGATGCCGTAGAAGCACGGCCACCGCACCGGCGGCGACGCGATCCGCACATGCACCTCGAGCGCGCCCGCCTCGCGCAGCATCCGCACGAGCGCGCGCTGAGTGTTGCCGCGGACGATCGAGTCGTCCACCACGACCAGGCGCTTGCCGCGGATGACGTCGCGCAGCGGGTTCAGCTTCAGCCGGATGCCAAGCTGCCGGATGGTCTGCGACGGCTGGATGAAGGTGCGCCCGACGTAGGCGTTCTTGACCAGACCGGTGCCGTACGGCAGGCCGGAGCCCTGCGCGTACCCGATCGCGGCCGGGGTGCCGGACTCCGGCACCGGCATCACGAGGTCGGCGTCGACCGGATGCTCGGCGGCCAGCTTGCGGCCGATCTCGACGCGCGTGGCGTGCACGCTGCGGCCGGCGATCGACGTGTCCGGACGGGCGAGGTAGACGTACTCGAAGACGCAGCCCTTGGGCTCCGGGTTCGCGAACCGCGACGAACGCAGCCCCTCGGCGTCGATGGCGATCAGCTCGCCCGGCTCGACCTCGCGCACGAAGGACGCGCCGCAGATGTCGAGCGCGGCGGTCTCGCTCGCCACGACCCAGCCGCGCTCCAGCCGACCGAGCACCAGCGGGTGCACGCCGTGCGGGTCGCGGGCCGCGTACAGGGTGTTCTCGTCGGCGAAGACCAGGCAGAACGCGCCCTTGAGGGTCGGCAGCAGGTCCAGCGCGGCGGCCTCGATGCCCTTGTCCGCGGCGTTCGCGGCGAGCAGCCCGCAGACGAGGTCGGAGTCGCTGGAGGACCCGGTGAGCCCGGCGTGCGGCTTCAGCCCCGCGGCGACCGTGCGATCGCGCAGTTCGGCGGTGTTGACCAGGTTGCCGTTGTGCGCGAAGGACAAGCCGCTGCCGGTGTCGGTGGTGCGGAAGATCGGCTGGGCGTTCTCCCAGATCGTGGCCCCGGTCGTGGAGTACCGGCAGTGCCCGACGGCGATGTGCCCCTGCAGGGACTGCAGGACCTGCTCGTCGAAGACCTGGCTGACGAGCCCGAGGTCCTTGAAGACCACGATCTGCGAGCCGTCCGAGACGGAGATGCCCGCTGCCTCCTGCCCGCGGTGCTGCAGGGCGTAGAGACCGTAGTAGGTGAGCTTGGCGACTTCTTCCCCGGGAGCCCAGACGCCGAAGACGCCGCACTCCTCACGGGGTTCCGGTTCGGGTTGATCTTCGGGTCGATCAGTACTGGCGGAGGGGTCGGAAACCACCGGGAAGCTCCCAGGAAGACGTGGGCGGGCCGAGTCCAAGTGTAAGGGGTGGATGAGGTGGGGGGCCGGTCCGCGGCGTGGTTCTGCCCACTACGGGGGAGGATTTCCGGAGCAGTGCTCTCAGTTCAGGCCAGTGGTCTTGGACTGGAGTGGGCGCTTCGACCCTTCTCGGCTCCGGCTTTCGAGCTCTGCCAGGTGCGCCAGCGCCGGAAGCGCCGCCGTCAGGGCCTCGACCTCGTCGTCGGCGAGTTCGTCGATCAACCGCGCGTACGCGTCGATGCCCGCCCGACGGCGCGCCTGGACGTACGCCTCGCCAGCCTTGGTCAGCGACACCAGCGTGACCCGCTTGTCGGACGCGTCGCCCCTCCGCTCGACCAGCCCGGACTCCTCCATCGCGCGGACCAGGACAGTCATCGCGGGCTGGGTGACCCCCTCGGCCACGGCCAGATCGGTGATCCGTCGCGGGCCGCACCGGTGCAGGGTGGCCAGGGTGGCGGCGGACGTGACGCTGAGGTCGCGCGGAAGGCGTCTCGCGGCCCTGGTGGCCAGCTCGTAGAGGGCCGACCCGATCGCAGCGCCGCGAGTCGCGTCTTGACGGCTCATCCGAGAAGCATAGACTATTTATATTAATCCTTTATGCATCCCCACGGTCGGACACGTCCGGCCGAACACAGGAGGTTTCCGTGGCCAAGGGCTACTGGGTCAGCGTCTACCGCGTCATTTCCGACCCGGAGAGGCTGGCCGCCTACAACAAGCTGGCCGCCGCCGCGGTCCAGGCCGCGGGCGGTCGGGTGCTCTCCCGCGGCGGCAGCCGAGTCGTCGTCCACGAGTCCGGAATCCCGGAGCGCGTCGTGCTGATCGAGTTCGACAGCTTCGAAGAAGCCGTCGCGGCTTACGAGAGCGAGGCGTACCGGGAAGCGCTGGCGACCCTCGGCGACGCCGTCGAGCGCGACTTCCGGATCATCGAAGGCGTCTGACCGACCAGCACGGGCCGGAAATGAGCCAGGCCCCGCACGAAGTGGATTGGGCCACTTCGTACGGGGCCTGAAATCAGGGGCACCGATGGGGACAGCGCGGAGGGTGGATCAGCGGGCGGCCAGCCACTTCGAGCGGCCGCCTCGGCCCGGGACCCAGCAGCCGTTCGCGGAGGCTGCCGCGGCGGGGGCCGGCTGGCGCTCGGGGAGGGCCAGTACTTCGCCCAGCACCTGGCTTGCTTCGCCGCGCGAGCGCCACAGGGTGGACGCCGGGGCGAAGATGTTCTGCTCGCTGCCAGGGAGGCGCGTGGCCTCGACGTCGTCTTCGGCGTTCAGCCGGACGACGTCCACCACGTTGTCGTGCACTCGCACTCCGACCACGGCCTGCACTTCGCCCGCTCCGTCCGTCGGGTGGACGAACTGGTAGCCGCGGGCGATGAGTCGCTGCAGGCCCTGCTCGATGTCGAAGGCGGAGCCCACGACGGCGGCCTCAGCCGAGGACATCGTCGAATTCGCCGTCCTTCGCGCCGGCGAGGAAGGCGGCCATCTCCGCGCGCGTGTAGACGAGCGCCGGGCCCTCCGGGAAACGGGAGTTCCGCATCGCGATCTCGCCCGAGGTCAGCGGGGCTACTTCGACGCAGTTGCCCACCGCACCGCTGTAGCTCGCCTTGCGCCACTGGGCGCCGGTCAGACGGTCGGCCGGAATACCGTTCTCGAACCGCTCAGCCATGATGCCACCTTCCGGGAAGGACGATGAAAAGCTCAGGAATCTGCATGTGCATCTGCCTGTGACTTCGACGCTAGCACGCGCGCATGCAGCGGTAAATGCACGTGCAGAATTTTCTGCAAATTTCTCACTGCGTGACGACACGGTTCAGTAGAAGTTCCCAGATAGGTGATTCGAGCACTACCCGAACGGGCTAATTATTACCCCGGGTCACGATATTGGCAGCCTGATAACGCACCGCGTTCGTGACTCGCCGCCGCCGGGTGCAGCGGGTGAATACGGAACACTTACCGTGACGACCGGAGCGGCGATAGGAAGAGTGCGACCGGGTCAGTGGAAGGCAGTTTCCGGACTTATGCACGCTCGGTGATGAGAATGGGGTGGGCGTTCCCTATTGGGGGTTTTCTCAGTAGATCCGGTGTGCGGCCGGATCACCGCTCCCACCGACGCACATGAGGGCCACCCTGAGGGAATCTGATTCCCTCAGGGTTCCCCTCACGTACGTTCGCACCGGCCCAACCGCGCCCGCGACCCGCGACAGCTTCCTCGTGCCGAGGCGATCCCCAGGCACGAGGAAGAGCAGAGTGCCTAGATCTCGGCCTTGCGCTTGGCGATGCGGGCCCGGCTGCGTTCCGGGGTCTCCGCGTCGACGGCCAGCAGGTCCAATGCGCGGCCGTACTTCTCGATCTCGTCGCGCTTGTCCAGGTAGTGCGCGCCGGTCAGGTACTCGACGTAGACGATGTTCGGCAGTTCCGCCTCGGCGAAGCGCAGCAGCGAGAACGCGTGCTCGGCCGACAAACCGCTTCGGCAGTACGGCAGGATCTGCACCGACACGTGCGGCAGCGTGGTGACCTCGAGCAGGTACTCCAGCTGCTGCCGGAACACCTTCGGTCCGCCGATCGGCCGGTACAGCACCGATTCGTCGAGCACCGCCCAGATGCGCGGCGCGTCCGGGCGGGCCAGCATCTTCTGCCGCCGCATGCGCAGGGCCACCAGCTGGTCCACGCGTTCGTCGGCCATTTCCGGGCGGCCGTGGCTGAAGATCGCTCGCGCGTAGGGCTCGATCTGCAGCAGGCCCGACACGAACAGCGGCTCCCAGATCTGGATCCGGGACGCCGCTTCCTCAAGGCCGACGAGATCGGTGAACCAGCCGGGCACCGTCTCCCCGAACTTGCGCCACCAGCCCGCTTCGTTCGACTGCTTGACCATGTCGAGGAACGCTTTGCGCTCCTCCTCGTCGGAGACGCCGTACATGGTGAGCAGGTCGGCGACGTCGCGTTCCTTGAAGCCGACACGGCCGAGTTCCAGCCGAGAGATCTTGGATTCCGAACCGCGGATGTTGTAGCCCGCCTGCTGGCGCGTGATCCCGGCTTCCTCGCGCAACCGGCGAAGCTGCGAGCCGAGGATCATCCGGCGCGCTGTCGGGCCGAGGCTCTGCTCGCCGGCGGACACGCCTACCGCGTTCATGACCAGGGCCCTTCCATCGCCGCTCGTTCGTCACGGGAATCGAAATCCGACTACCCAAAGTACACGCAAGGCGCTGCCCCGGACAGCGTGGCACAGGCCTCGGCTCAGGCGATTCTACGGAGTGTGTGCCTCAGAAGACACTCCTGAGAGAACAATCGCCGCGGAAAATCAGATTCGCACGACCGGGAGCCAGTGCGCGAGGTCCGCGCGGCTGCCCGAGGCGGACACCCGGGCGGCGCCGAGCGCGTCGTCCCAGTCCAGGAGGCCGGTGGCCAGTTCGAGCCACGTCCGCGGGTCGGTCTCGACGACGTTGGGCGGCGTGCCGCGGGTGTGCCTCGGGCCCTCGATGCACTGCACCGCGGCGTATGGCGGCACCCGGACCTCGACCGTGTGCCCCGGCGCGTCCTGCGCGAGCGTCCGCAGGGTCGCGCGCACCGCGGCGGCGAGCTCGGCGCGGGCCGGATCCGGTCCGGAACCACGCAACCAGTCCGAAACGGCCAGCACCGCCGCTCGTAACTGAGCGGGATCGACCGAACGCGAAGAGGCCATGCGACAACAGTAGAGTGGCCGCGGACGGACTTTCAGGCACCCGGCACCGAGGGACGGCGATGGCGCAGCGGGACGAGGCAGATCGGATGGTTTCCCGGACCCCGGCGGGCAAACGCGCGCGCCGGAACGCGTACCCCCGCCGCGGGCCGCAGGGAAAACCCGAGATCACTCCCGAGATGCGGGCCAACGCGCGGACGAACCCGAACAGCTGGCTGTATGTCATCGACGAGGCCTTCGACGCCCGCGGTCCGGTGCCGTCGTGGGCGGTCGTCGGCGCGTATCCGGTGAACGGGACGGGCGAGGTCGTCGAGGACTTCCACCCCAACGACCGGTACCGGCCCTCGCCGAAGGCGCTCGGTTTTCCCGAGCCGCGCAACGAACTCGAGCGGCTGCTGCAAATGGTCCGGACCGAACACCGGCCCGCCGAGGACCTGCCGCGCGTCATCCTCGATTCGACGCTGCTGGTCTACGCCCTGTCCCCGGTGCAGCGCACGGTGATCGGCTTCCACAACGCCGACGGACGGGTCATGGTCCCGGCGTACACGTCGAAGTCGCTGGTGCCGCGCGAATGGCCGCACGCCCGCGCGGTGCTCGGCCGCGACATCGTCGGGCTGCTCGCCGGACATCCGCTCGCGGTCAACCCGCACGACCTGATCACCGCCGTCGTGCCGGCCGAGCACCTGATGAAGGCGCTGGCCGAAGAACGGCGCTGACCTGGGCAGACCACACTGCCGAGTGATCATGATTCGCCGAAACCCGCTCGCCCGGGCATCGTGACGCAGTAGGAGTACACGCGTCCGGTGAGGAGCCCTGGGTGAAGCGTCATCTGCTGCTGCGCTGGAGCGCGGTTCTCTTCGCCGGGATCACCGGCACGTCCCTGTGCGAAACGGCGCAGGCGGCGCCGAGCTACGCCGGGGCCGCGGACAACTACGCCGGTTCGCAAATCGTGAAGCACGAAGGCGTTCTGGGAGCGCCGAACATCTCGTACACGACACAGGACCAGTACCTCGGCCACGACGTCAGCGGACACCAGGGCCCGGTCGACTGGCCCGCCGCGGCGGGAGCGGGCGCGAAGTTCGTGTACGTGAAAGCGACCGAGGGCACCGGGTTCGTCAGCGGGCAGTTCGCCCAGCAGTACAACGGTTCCTACCAAGCCGGGATCGTCCGCGGCGCCTACCACTTCGCGCGCCCGGACGTGTCCGACGGCGCCGCGCAGGCCAACTACTTCCTCGCGCACGGCGGCGGCTGGTCGGCCGACGGCAAGACGCTGCCCGGCGCACTCGACATGGAATACAACCCCTACGGCGAAACGTGTTACGGCAAGGACGCGAACGGGATGGTCGCGTGGGTCCGCGCGTTCTCCGACACCTATCGCGCCCGCACCGGACGGCTGCCGACGATCTATACGTCGACCAGCTGGTGGAAACGCTGCACCGGAAACAACCCTTCTTTCGGAGGGAATCCGCTCTGGATCGCGCGCTACAACTCCTTCATCGGCGAACTCCCCGCGGGCTGGGGACAGCACGCCATCTGGCAGTTCTCGAACAGCGGCGCCCTGCCCGGCGACCAGAACTGGCTCAACGGAACCCAGTCAGCCCTGCGCAATCTGGCATTCGGGTGAACGTTCGTGACGCGGTCACGAATTAGTCATCACCGCTCGATGAAAATCACCCACTCGCCCATTCATCTTCACGGAACTTGATGACAAACGACGATTCGTCCTCAAGAATCTCCCCCGTGGCGGCTACCTGCACATAGCCGCCCTCCGCGAGGGTATCTGTGAAGGGATCGACGATGTCCACTTCCCGAAGAGGGCGGCGCGGCGCGCTGCTTTCCGCTCTGACCGTCCCGGTTGTCGCGCTCCTGCTCGGCGCTTCGACCGAGGCGACGGCCGCCCCGGCGGCTTCCCCGCTTTCGGCGCGGGAGATCAACTCCGTCAACGCCGACATCCAGGCGAACAACCACACCATGGGGTCGCAGATCCGGCGCGTCGAGGGGGATCACTCCACTCCCGAGACGAAAGCCGCCGCACAGCAACCGCAACCCGCCGCCGCTCTGCCGAACCAGGTGGCGGCCACCGTCGCGGGCATGGACGTCGCCAGCTATCAGGGCAACGTCAACTGGGCCAACTGGTGGGGCCAGGGCAAGCGATTCGTCTGGACCAAGGCGACCGAGAGCACGAGCTACACGAACCCGTACTTCGCCCAGCAGTACAACGGTTCCTACAACCAGGGCTTCATCCGCGGCGCCTACCACTTCGCCACCCCGAACACCTCGAGCGGCGCGGCGCAGGCGACCTACTTCGTCGCGCACGGCGGCGGCTGGTCAGGGGACGGCAAGACGCTGCCCGGCGCGCTGGACATGGAGTACAACCCCTACGGCGCGACCTGTTACGGGCTGAGCAAGGCGTCGATGACGGCGTGGATCAAGGACTTCCACGACACCTATCACGCGAAAACGGGCCGCTGGCCGGTGATCTACACGTCGACGAACTGGTGGAACCAGTGCGTCAGCGGCGATTTCTCCAGCACCGCGCCGCTGTGGGTCGCGCGGTACGCGTCCTCGGCCGGAACGCTTCCGTACAACTGGGGCTACTACACCGTGTGGCAATACACCTCGAGCCCGCTGGACCAGGACACGTTCAACGGCGCCTACGACCGGCTGCAGGCACTCGCCAACGGCTGACCTGAGGGCGCGCACGGACGCGGCTCCCGGTTCTCCCCTCCTCCTGCCGGGCGGGGCGGCCGGGAGCCGCTTTTGTGCGAGCTTTGCCCGCCTTGCACAATGCAGACCTGGGGCGGAGACGGAACCGCCTGGGCCGGCGGGGCGTCAGACCGCGGCGCGAGTCGGTGCAGCAGGAAGGCGGAACCGGACATGACTTACCCACCGCAGCCCGGACAGGGCGGGGACCCCTACGGCCAGGGCTGGCAGCAGCCCGGCTCGGGCGGGGTGCCGCAGCAGCCGGGGTGGGACCCCAACCAGGCCCAGCAGCCGGGCGGATACCCGAACCCCCAGCAACAGCAGGCCTGGGACCCGAACGCCCAGCAGCAGCAGGGTTGGGACCCGAACGCTCAGCAGCAGTACCCGGGGTACCAGCAGCAGCCGTACGGCGGCACCCAGCAGTTCCCGCAGCAGGGCTGGGACCAGGGGCAATACCCGGGCGGACCGGGCGGCGAGCCGCCGAAGAACAACAAGACCGGCCTGTGGATCGGCATCGCCGTCGCGGTCGTCGTGGTGGTCGCGCTCGGCATCACCGGGTTCGTCGCGCCGGGGTTCTTCCTGAGCAAGGACGACAAGGGCACCACGCAGGCGCAGCCGCCCGCCCCGGCCCCGTCGCAGTCGTCGGAGGCTCCGCTGCCGAGCGACTCGTCGTCGCCGTCCACGGATTCGAGCGACGACCCCGATTCGGGCGGCGCGTCGGGCGAGGCGAAGCAGGTCATCGACGACTTCCTCGCGAAGCTCAACGCCAAGGACGCGGCGGGCGCGACCGCGATGGCCTGCCAGGGCACCGAGAGCATGTCGAAGCGCAGCATCGACGAGACCACCAGCGGCGACCCGCAGCTCACGCTGAGCAAGGTCACCGCGGGCAGCGCCACGACGAGCGCCCGGATCACCGGCAAGCTGTCGGGCAAGGACGCCAGCGGCACGATGGTCATCATGAACCGCAGTGGCGGCTACTGCGTGGGGCTGTACCTGATCCTCGCGTTCTGACCCGGTGCGCTCGCCGCTGCTGTGGACGTTGATCGCGTCCGTGGCACTGCTGTGCGGGGTCGGTGGCTGGTTGCTCGCCGACCCCGCGACAAGCCGTAGTGAAGCGTTGAAAACCGCCGGTCTCGCCGGTGGCGCGGTCGTGGCGCTGTACGCGTTGTGGCTCAACGATCGCCGCCGCCGCGTCGAGGAGGCGCGGCAGGTGATCGAGCAGCAGCGGCACGACGTCGACCGCGAGCGGATCTCCGACGAGCGGTTCGCCAAGTCGGTCGAATTGCTGGGCCACGAGGCCGATCAGGTGCGGGTCGGCGCGTTGCACGCGCTGGCCGGGCTGGCGCGGACGCGGCCGGAGTATCGGCAGACCGTGCTGGACGTGCTGTGTTCTTATCTGCGGCGGCCGTTCACGCATGGCCGCTATGACAATGATGAAGTTACGCCGGAGCAGGAACGCGAGCTGCAGGTGCGGCTCACCGCGCAACGGCTGATCCGGGATCTGCTGCCACCGTCCGATGTGGACGGACCGGGTCCGGATCTCGACCTGACCGGCGCGGTCCTGGAGTACTTCGATCTTTCCCGCCGCCGGATCGGCAGCCTGCTGCTGCGGCACGCTTCGCTGTACAGCAGCACGAATCTCAGCGGTTCCGTCTTCACCGGGCAGGCTTATTTCACCGCAGCGGGCACGGGCCCCGGCCGTCTGGTGGGCGTTTTCCGTTGCCGCAACGCGACTTTTCTCGACCGGGCCTGGTTCTCCGGTACCGAATTCTCGGAACGGGCCAATTTCTCCCACACCACGTTCGCCGGTCCGACCACCTTCAAGGGCGCGACCTTCGCGAAGGAAGTACTTTTCGACGGGACGGCGTTCTCCGGCCCGGTGGAGGCAGCGCTGCCGGACGGCTGGAAGCTGGATCCGCAGAATGGCGGCTATGTCGCGGCGCCGATCTGAGTAGCATCAAGAAACCGTGGACGTCTACGAAGCGGTGCGTTCCCGGCGGTCTGTCCGCGGCTTCCTCGGCAAGCCGGTACCCGGCGAAGTCCTGACCCGAGTCCTCGCCACAGCCTTGCGCGCCCCGTCTGGGGGAAATCTGCAGCCGTGGCGGATTTACGTCCTGACCGGCGCGAAGCTGGCCGAGCTGAAATACCTGGTCGGGCAGCGCATCGCGGACGGCGACACCGGCGATCCGCCTCAGGTGCTGCCCTATCCGCAAGTGTTGCCCGAGCAGTACGCGCGGCGGATCGAGGAGCTGGGCGCGCTGCGCTACGGCGCGGTCGGGGTCGCGCGGGAGGATTACGCGGGCCGGGAGCGGGTCCGGGTCCGGAATTGGGACTGCTTCGGTGCTCCGGTCGCGCTTTTCTGCTACTTGAACGAGCAGATGCTTCCGCCGCAATGGCTGGACGCGGGGATGTTCCTGCAGACCGTGATGCTGCTGCTGCGCAAGGAAGGGCTCGACAGCTGCGCGCAGATCGCGTGGGGCCGGTACCACCGGAGCGTCACAGAGATCGCGGAGCCGCCGCCCGGATATGTCCTCGGCTGCGGCATGTCGATCGGGTACGCGGATCCCGATGAGCCCCGGCCGGAGATTCCCCGGGCAGAGCTGGCGGAGGTGGTCACCTTCCGCTCGTGAGTGCCGGCGCCGGTCCGCGCCGGCACTCACGAGGGCTCAGTCGAACAGCGCCGGAAGGGTCTTCTCCCAGTTCTCGCGCAGTTCTTCAAGGGAGAACTCGGTGACGCCCTGGATCTCCAGCGCTCCGGAATCCGGGTCGACGACGCCGGTCTTGCGCCACGGCAGACCGCGCGCGGTGCACATTTCGGTGAACCGCAGCTCTTCCGTGCGCGGGACCGCCACCAGCACGCGGCCGGACGACTCGGAGAACAGCTGCACGAACGGGTCCTGGTCGCGGTCGAGGAACACCCGGGCCCCGCACTGTCCAATGAGGACAGTCTCGGTGAGCGCCTGTGCCAGACCGCCGTCGGCGAGGTCGTGCGCGGCGGAGATCATGCCGTCGCGCGAACCGGCGACCAGGACGTCGGCCAGCAGCTTCTCGCGGGCCAGGTCCACGCGGGGCGGGACGCCGCCGAGGTGCCCGTGCAGTTCGCGGGCCCAGGCCGAACCGTCCAGCTCGTCGTGGGTGTCGCCGAGCAGCAGCAGCGTCTCGCCCGCTTCCGCGCCGATGCCGGTGGGGATGCGGCGGGTGACGTCGTCGATCACGCCGAGCACCGCGATCACCGGGGTCGGCAGGATCGCCGTGTCGCCGGTCTGGTTGAAGAAGCTGACGTTGCCGCCGGTGACCGGGATGCCCAGCTCGACGCACGCGTCGGCGAGCCCGTGCACGGCCTGCTCGAACTGCCACATCACGCCCGGGTCGGTCGGGGCGCCGAAGTTGAGGCAGTCGGACACCGCGACCGGGGTCGCGCCGCCGGTGGCGACGTTCCGGTACGCCTCGGCCAGCGCGAGCTGCGCGCCGCGGTACGGGTCGAGGTAGACGAACTTCGCGTTGCAGTCGGTGGCCACCGAGACGCCGCGGTTGCTCTCCTCGTCGATCCGGATCATGCCGGAGTCGGACGGCTGGGACAGCACCGAATTGCCGCGCACGTAGCGGTCGTACTGCGCGGTCACCCATTCCTTCGACGCCTGGTTCGGCGACGCGATGAGCTTCAGGAAGTCCGCGCGCAGTTCCTCGGGCGTCGACGGGCGCGGGAGCTTCGCGGAGGTGTCGGCGACGAGGCCGTCCTGGAACGCCGGGCGCTCGATCGGGCGGTCGTACACCGGGCCCTGGTGCGCGACGGTGTGCGCGGGCACGTCGACCACGATCTCGTCGTTCCAGGTGATGACGAGGTGCTCGCCGTCGGTGACCTCGCCGATGTCGGTGGCGATGACGTCCCACTTGGCGCAGACCGCCATGAACGCGTCGACGTTCTCCGGCGCGACGACCGCGCACATGCGCTCCTGCGATTCGCTGGAGAGCACCTCGGCGGGCGTCATCCCGGTGGCGCGCAACGGAACCCGGTCGAGGTAGATGTGCATGCCGCCGTCGCCGGCCGCGGCCAGCTCGGACGTGGCGCAGGAGAGCCCGGCCCCGCCGAGGTCCTGGATGCCGACGACCAGCTTCTCGCGGAACAGGTCGAGACAGCACTCGATGAGCACCTTCTCGGTGAACGGGTCGCCGACCTGCACGCTGGGCAGCTTCCGCCGCCCGGACGCGGATTCGTCGCCGGAGAACGTGTCGCTGGCGAGCACGGACACGCCGCCGATGCCGTCGAGACCGGTGCGCGCGCCGAACAGGATGATCTTGTTGCCCGAACCGGAGGCGAACGCCAGGTGCAGGTCCTCGGTGCGCATCGCCCCGACGCACAGCGCGTTGACCAGCGGGTTTCCCGCGTAGGAGGGGTCGAAGACCAGCTCGCCGCCGATGTTCGGCAGGCCGAGGCAGTTGCCGTAGCCGCCGACGCCCGCGACCACGCCGGGGAGCACGCGCTTGGTGTCCGGCGCGTCGGCCGGGCCGAAGCGCAGCGCGTCCTGCACCGCGAGCGGCCGCGCGCCCATCGCCATGATGTCGCGCACGATGCCGCCGACGCCGGTGGCCGCGCCCTGGTACGGCTCCACATAGGACGGATGGTTGTGGCTTTCCACCTTGAAGGTGACCGCCCAGCCGTCGCCGATGTCGACGACGCCCGCGTTCTCGCCGATGCCGGCCAGCATCTTGGCCTTCATCTCGTCGGTGGCGGTTTCGCCGAAGTAGCGCAGATGCTTCTTCGAGGACTTGTAGGAGCAGTGCTCGCTCCACATCACCGAGTACATCGCGAGCTCGGCGTCGGTGGGCCGGCGGCCGAGGATTTCCCGGATCCGCGCGTACTCGTCTTCGGCGAGGCCGAGTTCGACGTACGGCTGGCTCATTTCCGGGGTCGCCGCGGCCACTGCGGTGGTGTCAACTGTGCTGGTCACGGTATCCGTGTCAGGGTTCGCCACGGCCTTAAGACTACGTGTCGGCCGGGTCACACCCACAGCCGCCCGGCCTGCTCGCACCAGGCATAAATGAGTCGCGCCGGAGCCTCCCGGCGGCTTAGCGTCAATGATCGTGCTTTCCGCCACGTACCGCTTCCCCGACATCCGGCTCCCGGAACGTCCGACGCCGGTCCGGTATCTGCTGGCGGTCCTGCGCGCACGGCCGGGGCTCGTCCTCGCCGCGATCGTCACCGGGGCCGGCTGGTCGCTGCCGAGCGCCCTGCTGCCGCTGGTGATCGGCCGGGGCGTCGGGGCGATCGCCGACGGCGACTCGTCCGCGCTGTGGCGCTGGGCGCTGCTCGCGGGCGTGCTCGGCGTGACGCAGGCGCTGCTCGGCACCGGGCTGCACTTCGCGTCGTACGGCATGTGGATCCACGGCGCGGGCTCCACCCAGCGCCTGGTCACCGACCACACGACCCGGCTCGGCGCGTCCCTGCGCGACGCCACCACCACCGGCAACGTCGTCGCGGTCACGTCGTCGGACATGAACTGGGTCGGCAACGCGTTCGAGGTCATCGGCCGCACGTTCGGTTCGATCGTGGCGTTCGTGGTCATCGGGATCGCGATGCTCGGCACCTCGCCGGTGCTGGGCACGGTCGCGCTGGTCGGCGTGCCGCTCGCGGTGCTCGGCATCGGTCCGCTGCTCGCGCCGCTGCAGAAGCGGAAAACCGCGCAGCGGGAGAACCTGAGCGAGGTGAACGCACTCGGCGCGGACATCGTGTCCGGGCTGCGGATCCTGCGCGGCGTCGGCGGCGAACGGCGATTCCTCGCCCGGTTCCGCGACGCGAGCCAGCTGGTGCGGCGCTCCGGCGTCGAGGTCGGGCGCAGCGAATCCTGGCTGGCAGGCGCGGAGGTCCTGCTGCCGGGGCTGGTCACGGTGGCGATCACCTGGCTGGGCGCGCGGCTCGCGCTCGACGGCACGATCAGCGTCGGCGAACTGGTGGCGTTCTACGGCCTTTCGGCGTTCCTGGTGGTGCCGGTCGCCACGGCGACCGAACAGGTCAGCTCGCTCAGCTCGGGCCTCGTCGCGGCGCGCAAGGTGTGCGGGCTGCTGGCCCTGCGGCCGAAGCTCGCCGAGCCGGTGTCGCCGCTGCCGCTGCCGGACGGTCCGCTGGAACTGGTGGACACCGCCAGCGGCATCCGGATCGCGCCGGGCAAGCTGACCGTGGTCGATCTTGGTGCCGAGGCGGAGGCGATCGCCGCCCGGATGAGCCGGTTCGCCGACGCGGACGAGGGCGAGCAGGTGCTGGTCGGCGGGGTTCCCGCGGATCGCGTCGCGCTCGCCGAACTGCGCAGGCGGGTGGTGTACGCGCACAACCAGGACCTGTGGTTTTCCGGGGTGCTGCGTGATCAGCTGACTCCGGAGCACCCGCGCGGGGTCGACATCTTCGCGGCGCTGCACGCGGCGGACGCCGAGGACATCATCGAGGCCCTGCCGCGCGGCGTTGACGAGCTGATCGGCGAACGCGGCCGCGAGGTGTCCGGTGGGCAGCGGCAGCGGTTGAGCCTCGCCCGCGCGCTGGCGATCGACCCCGACGTGCTGCTGCTCGACGAGCCGACGTCGGCGGTCGACGCGCACACCGAAGCCCGGATCACCCAGCGCGCCAAGGAATTGCGGACCGGCAGGACCACGGTGGTGTTCAGCCAGAGTCCACTGTGGAGGAACGTGGCCGACGAGGTCGTGCACGGAAAGGCAGTGACGGTATGACGACGCGGCTCCCGCTGGCGTCGAAACGCGAAGTGCGGCGCTGGGCGAAACGCGTGGCGGTCGAGCACCGGCGCGAGTTTTCCGTGATGCTCGGGCTGTTCTGCCTGGCCACCGTGGTCGGGCTGGCCGGGCCGCAGCTGCTCGGCAGGCTCGTGGACGGCGTCGTCGAGCACGGCACGACGCTGCGGGTCGATCTGCTGGCCGTCGCGTTCGTGGCGGTGCTCGTGCTGCAGGCGTGGGCGAGGAAGGCGGCGCGGCTGCGCGGCCGGATGTTCGGCGAACGGGTGCTCGCGCAGACCCGCGAACGGTTCGTCACGAACGCGCTCGGCCTTCCGCTGGGCACCGTCGAGGCGGCCGGCACCGGCGACCTGCTCAGCCGGGCGACCAGCGACATCAACCGGCTGGACGTCGCGGTGCGGTTCGCCGCGCCGGAAATCCTGATCGCCGCGGTGACGGTGCTGTTCACCACCATCGCGATGATCGTGACGTCGCCGCTGCTCGCGCTGGCCCTGCTGGTGGCGATCCCGATCCTGGTGCCGGTGAACATCTGGTACCAGCGGAAGATCCCGAGCGCGTTCGCGTGGATGCTCGACCGCTGGGGCGACCTGCAGTCGACCACCCACGAGACCGTGGAGGGCGCGCGGACCTCGGAGGCGCTCAGCCTCACCGAACGGCGGGTCCGCGCCGGACATCACGCACTCGACCAGGCGACGCTCGGCGAACGCCGGATGCGGGCGCTGCAGATGCGCTGGCTCCCGTCGCTCGAGATCAGCTACGTGCTGCCGATCGCGGCGCTCCTGCTGCTGGGCTTGTTCGCCTACAGCCAGGGCTGGGCCGGGCTCGGCACGATCACGACGATGCTGGCGTACGCGCAGGCGATGACCGCTCCGCTCAGCGAGGCGCTGTTCTGGCTGGAGGATCTGCAGGTCGCGATAGCCGCGACGCGCCGGATCATCGGCGTGCAGCCTGCCGAATCGGCGGACAAGGTCACCGACGTGCCGCGCGGGCGCGACATCGAGGTGCGCGACGTCCGGTTCGGCTACACCTCCGACCGCGAGGTGCTGCACGGCATCAGCCTGAGCGTGCCGCGAGGGGAACGGCTGGCGATCGTCGGACCGTCCGGTGCGGGCAAGTCGACGTTGGGCAGGCTGCTGGCCGGGATCTCGGCGCCGACCGCGGGTTCGATCCGGGTCGGCGGCACCGAGGTGTCGACGCTCGCGGACGACGTGCTGCGCGGCGAGGTGCTGCTGCTGACGCAGGAACACCACACGTTTTCCGGGACGCTGCGGGAAAACCTGGCCCTGCCTGCCCGGCGCGGCGGCGGGGACTGGACCGACGAGGAACTGCTGGACGCGCTCGCATCCGCCGGCGCCGAGGAGTGGGCGGCCGGACTGCCGGACGGGCTGGACACCAAGCTCGGCTCGGGCGCGTACGCGGTTCCGGCCGGTCTCGCGCAGCAACTGGCGCTGGCCAGGGTCGTCCTGGCCGACCCGCACACGCTGGTACTGGACGAGGCGACGTCGCTGCTGGACACCGGTTCGGCGCGCGAGCTGGAACGGTCGCTGAACGCGGTGCTCGAAGGCCGCACGGTGATCGCGATCGCGCACCGGCTGCACACGGCCGCGGCGGCGGACCGGGTCGCGGTGGTCGAGGGCGGCACCATCACCGAACTCGGCCCGCACCAGGACCTGATCGCGGCGGGCGGCCCCTACTCGCGGCTAGTCGCGGCGGCAAGCTGAAGCGCGATTCCCGGACGACAAATCCGAAGCGGTGAAAACCGTGGCAGAACTTTGGGGGAATCAGATTTCCCAAATACACTACCCGCATCGAGGGGGGAGCGGGTAGTGACTGACAAAAAGGGTGGCCGGCGGGCCGTCCTCGGAATCTCGGCATTTCTGGCAGCTGTGGTGATCGCGGCTATCGCGGTACCGCTCGCGCTCAACAGCGGCAAGGTGCCCGGCCACGCGATCGCGGTATCCCAGCAAGGCCCGTGGCAGCTGGGATCGGACCGGATCGCGCCGTACGACATCGGCATCGATTCCTGGGTCGTGGGCGACGATCTGGTGCTGGTGAACGACACCTATGCGGTGGCGTACGCACGGAGCGACGGAAAGGAACGTTGGCGGATCCCTTCCCCCGCCGGCCATTTCTGCGGGGCGAGCACCTCTGTCGTCGACAACCACATCGCCGTCGGTTATGGGGATCTCTGTTCGAGCGCGGCTGTGCTGGATGTCAACGCGGGAAAGCTGCTGTGGCAGCGGGCGATGCCCATCACCTCGTCGGGGAGCCCGTCGCAGGCGAAACTCGACGAGCACGCAGTGCTGGAGATCGTCGGCGGTTCGGTCGTGGTCGTGCACTACCAGCAACTGCTCGGGCTGGACGCGGCCACCGGCGCCGTCCGCTGGTCCGAGGTCACGCCACCGACCGACGAGAAGGTGTACTCGAACTGCATCCCGTCGGACGGGCTGCCGCGGAGTGCGGACTTCGTGCTGCTGTCCCACTGCAGCGCCAAGGACTCCGGCGACAGCTTGTACGTCGCCGTTGCCGTCGATCCCGCGACCGGAAAAATCAAGCAGCACAACGAGTTCGTGAAGAGCAAGTCCTTCCTCACGATGGCGTGGGTGAGCGCGTCGCCGCTGGTCGCCTATCTCAGCGATACATCGAAAGGGATGTACGCAACTCTCGACGACTCGCTCGAACCGGTTTCCACCATCGATGCCGGAGACGCGTTGAACGGCTTCATGGGCGACGACGGATTCGGCTACAGCCTGAGCGGGGCCTCCAATGGCACGTCACATCGACGTTCGCGAGCACTCGTCACAGGCACCACGATGATCGCGCTGACCAGCCCGCAGAAGCCCAACCGCCTCGCCGCGTTCGACCTCCGCACCGGCGCCAAACGCTGGGAAGTCCCGGCACCCGGCGGCGGCATTGTCGCGGCGCCGCTCGCGGTGGACAACGGGCAGGTGATCGCCGTGGTCTCCGCCGGTCAGGACGGTCCTGATCAGCACATCGTCAAGTTCTCACTGGACACCGGAGCTGTGACACCCGTGCGCACGGTCTCGCTCACGGGTCCCGGCAATCGCAGCTTGGCACCGTGGTTCTGCCGCTTGTTCTGGGCAGACGGGGTCGTTTACGGAGTCCGCGCGATCTACACCGCGCAGTCCACGGCACTGGTCTTCCGGCTCGGCTGAGCACGGCCGTCCCGGCCCGACCCCCGAGACCGGAATGTCCGCGGGGCGTCCGGCGTTGGCCTCAAGCGGATCCTGATCTTCCTAGCCTGGGGGTGACGCCGGATGGCGGTCATGACGGTGGACGAACGAGAGAAGTTCCTCGCGGAGCAGCGAGTGGGCGTGCTGTCAATCGGCCGGGAAGGCGCGGCCCCGCTCGCCGTGCCGGTTTGGTACGACTACGAGCCCGGCGGCGAACTGCTGATCTGGATGGACCGCGGATCGGCGAAGGACCGGGCGATCGAGGCGGCGGGCAAGCTGAGCCTCACGGTGCAGCAGGAAACCCAGCCGTACAAGTATGTGACGGTGTCCGGTCCGGTCGTGGACCGGTCCTCGGCTCCGACGGAGGAGCAGGCGCTCGCCATCGCCTCGCGGTACGCGCCCGAGGCCGAGGCGCGGAAGTTCGTCGAGGGCTCGCTGACGGAGAACTCGGTGCTGGTGCGGGTGCGCACCGAGCGCTGGCTCTCCAGCGACCACAGCAAGTAACGCGAAAGGGGCCCCGGGAAGTTTTCCCGGGACCCCTTTTCGGTGCTTGGCTCAGGCCTTCACGAGCGCGTCGACCGCGCTGTAGAACATGCCGAGACCGTCGTCGGACGGACCGGTGAGCGCGTCGATCGCGTGCTCCGGGTGCGGCATGAGACCGACCACGCGGCCGTTCTCGCTGGTGACGCCCGCGATGTCGTTGCGGGAGCCGTTCGGGTTGCCGCCGACGTAGCGGAACGCGACCCGGCCCTCCGCCTCCAGCATGTCCACAGTGGACTGGTCGGCGACGTAGCAGCCGTCGTTGTTCTTGAGCGGGATCAGGATCTCCGCGCCCGCCTCGTAGCGCGTGGTCCACGCGGTGGCGTTGTTGTCCACGCGAAGCCACTGGTCGCGGCACACGAAGTGCAGGCCGACGTTGCGGATCATCGCCCCGGGAAGCAGACCGGCCTCGCACAGGATCTGGAAGCCGTTGCAGATGCCGAGCACCGGCATGCCCTTGTGCGCGGCGTCGATGACCGAGGACATCACCGGCGCGTAGCGGGCGATCACGCCGGCGCGCAGGTAGTCGCCGTAGGAGAAGCCGCCGGGGACGACGACCGCGTCGACGCCCTTGAGGTCGTCGTCGGCGTGCCAGAGCGAAACCGCCTCGGCGTCGGCGTAGCGGACCGCGCGGGCGGCGTCGCCGTCGTCGAGCGTGCCGGGGAAGGTGATGACGCCGATGCGGGCGCTCACGCCTCCACCCGCCGGATGGTCCACTGCTCGATCACCGGGTTGGCGAGGAAGCCCTCGGCCATCTTGGCCAGCGTCTCGTCATCGACGTCGTCGTCGACCTCGAGTTCGAAGTGCCGCCCCTGGCGCACGTCGGCGACCCCGGAGAAGCCGAGCCGCGGCAGCGCGCGCGCCACCGCCTGGCCCTGCGGGTCGAGGATCTCGGGTTTGGGCATGACGTCGACAACGACTCGAGCCACGGCTGGCTGCTCCTTATTTCTGCAGGTCGTGGGTGCACGGGAAGCGTACTTCACCAGCCTGCTCGGCAGACAGACCGGTATCGAGGGGGAGACGTGAACCACCCGCCGCAAGGCCCGTATCCGCAGCAGGGCCCTTATCCGCCGCGCGGACCGCAGCAGGGGCCGCCGCCTGGGCAGTTTCAGCAGCTGGGTGACGCCGGGCTTCTTCAAGGAGAAGCTGGACACGACGTCGCAGGGAACGCCGGAGCAGCTGGCCCAGTCGGTCGCCAACTCGATCACCGAGCAGACCGGGCTGAATGAGCTGTGGTGCAGGATCCGGTCGAAGCGGTCCTACACCGCCGAGCAGACCTTCCGGAGCGCGAAGGGCGACGCGAAGATCAGCAACGCGGTGCATCTGACCGGCCAGCAGGAGCGCGCGGCGACGATCACCGCCGGCGACCTCACCTACGGGATCGCGATCATCCCCAGCGACAAAGGCTGGTGTGTGCGCGACACCAAATCGGGTGGCGAACCGGCTCCGCTGGCCAGCCTGTCGACGGATCCGAAGCCGCGGCCCCCGGTGAAGAACGGCACGGACGCCGCGACCAGGTTCATCGACGCGGTCAACGCGCGAGACATCCCGGCGGCGCTGTCGGTCATGTGCCAGGACACCACTCGCAACGGCACCCAGCAGTGGATCTACGGCGAAACCAAGCTCACCCCGCGCAAGACGGACGTGCTGACCTCCGCGGGCCGGACCATCGTGCACCTCGACACCAAGGTGGACGACGTGACCGGAGAGGGCCGGGTGGAGACCGACGACGATGCGGCGGACGGCGTGTGCGTCACCGTCTTCGATGCCACTTCTGACTGATCGGTTTTCCGGCGACTTGCGCGTAGCGTGACCTGCGCCATGATGTGTCGTTGACAGGGTGTCAACACCACCGGGAGGCAGCGTGCCAGAGCAGGACTCCTTCGACTACGTGATCGTCGGCGCGGGCAGCGCGGGCTGCGTGCTGGCGAACCGGCTGAGCGAGGACCCGTCCGCGCGGGTGCTGCTGCTCGAGGCCGGCGGCGAGGACACCGCGGACGAGGTCCGGATCCCGGCGGCGTTCGCGTCGCTGTTCAAGACGAAGTGGGACTGGAACTACGAGACAGTCGAGCAGAAGCACACCGGCAAGAGGGAGTACTGGCCGCGCGGCCGGATGCTCGGCGGCTGCTCGTCGATCAACGCGATGATCTACATCCGCGGCAACCGCGCCGACTACGACGGCTGGCGCGATGCGCACGGAGCCACCGGCTGGGGCTGGGACGACGTGCTGCCGTACTTCAAGCGCGCCGAGGGCAACCAGCGCCTCGGCGGGCCGCTGCACGGCACGGACGGCCCGCTGCACGTCGAGGACCGGCGGTTCACCCACGAGCTGTCGCACGCGTGGGTGGACAGCGCGGTCGCGTGGGGGCTCAAGCACACCGACGACTTCAACGGCGAGTCGCAGGAGGGGGCCGGGCTCTACCAGGTCACCTGCAAGCGCGGCCGCCGCTGGTCCACCGCGGACGCATACCTGCGACCCGCGTTGTCGCGGCCGAACCTGACCGTGCGGACGAACGCGCAGGTCACGCGGGTGGTTTTCGAGGGCACCCGAGCGGTCGGGGTGTCCTATCTCGACAAGGGCGTGCCGACGACGGTCCGGGCGGACGCCGAAGTGCTGCTGTCCGGCGGGGCGATCAACTCGCCGCAGTTGCTGATGCTGTCCGGCGTCGGTCCGGCCGAGCATCTGCGCGAACTGGGCATCGACGTGGTCGCCGCGCTGCCCGGCGTCGGCGACAACCTGCACGACCACCCGGCGGTCGGCGTGATCTGGTCGACGAAGGGCACGACCGACATCGCGGACTCCGCGACGCCCGCCGGATTGGTGCGCTACCAGCTGACCAAACGCGGCCCGCTCGCGTCGAACATCGGCGAGGCGGGCGCATTCTACTCGACCCGCGACGGGCTGGCCGCGCCGGACATGCAGATCCACGTGGCCCCGACGTTGTTCTACGACAACGGAATGCGCGAGCCCACGTGTCCGGGCTTCACGTCGGCGGCCACGCTGGTCGACGTCGCGAGCCGCGGGCGGCTGCGGCTGAAGTCGGCGAATCCGCTGTGGAAGCCCGAAATCGACCCGGCTTACTACGCGGAGTCGATCGATCTGGAATCGGTGAAGTCCGCTCTGCGGTCGCTGATCGAGATCGGACGGTCGGGTCCGCTGGCGAAGTTCCTGGACCGGCCGTTCCTGCCGGCGACGCATGAGCTGTCGGACGAGGCGTTGACCGAGCATGTCCGGCAGAACACGCAGACGCTGTACCACCCGGTCGGCACGTGCGCGATGGGCAGCGGCGAGCACGCGGTGGTCAACCCGGATCTCAAGGTGCGCGGGGTTACGGGGCTGCGGGTGGTGGACGCTTCGGTGATGCCCGTGGTGCCGCGCGGAAACACGAACGCGCCGACGATCATGGTGGCGGAAAAGGCGGCTGATCTGATTCGGGCTCGATGACCGCTCTGTCAACCTGGCGGGATCTCCTTGCCGCCTGGGCGATTCCGGACACCGTGCACCCTCCGGAATCGCCGTGGGTCCTGCCGCGCGAGGTGTTCCTGCGGCGAGCCGATCAGCAGATCGCCGCGCCGATCGGGGCGACCTATCAACTGGCCGCCGAAGCGTTGCAGGAGCCAGGCACGGTGCTCGACATCGGCGCGGCGGCCGGGGCGGCGAGTCTGCCCCTGGTCGGCCGGTCGAACGTCACCGCGGTGACGGCGTTGGACACCGACGACGAGCTGCTCGCGGCGTTTGCCGAGCGGGCCGCGGGCGTGGAGCATCGGCTGTTGCCCGGCCGGTGGCCCGATCTCGCCGACGAAGCCGGCGTGGCGGACGTTGTCGTGTGCGGGAACGTGGTTTACAACGTCCCCGACCTGGCTCCGTTCGCCGCGGCGCTCACCGCGGCGGCGCGGCGGCGGGTCGTGGTCGAGACGGCCGCGCGGCATCCGTTGACTGAGCTTAATCCCTTGTGGCAACGGTTTCACGGCATCGAGCGACCGGCTGGACCGACTGCCGGGGACTGTCTCGCGGCGCTCGCGGAAGTGGGGATCGAGCCGGAAGTCGTGGAATGGCGGCGGCCGCCGGAGCCTGAGTACGCGGAGTTCGCGTCCACAGTGGACGTCGTACGGCGGCGGTTGTGCTTGCCTGCCGACGCTGCCGGCGAGGTCGAGCGAGCCCTGCTGGAGATGGGGATAGATCCGGAGATGCCACCAGATCTCGGGTCGTCCGGCCGGGACCTGGTGACGCTGGTTTGGCCCGGTTCCGCCTAACCGACCCGTTCGAGTTCGGGGACCCGGGCGAACTGCACCGCGAACAGTTGCCAGGCAAGGAAACCCAAGCCGAGAAGGACATAGGCGTCGCCGACGAGGTGCTGCCACGGTTCCCACGCGAGTTCCCGCATCCCGCTGGAGGGCACAAAAGTGTGCGGCGCGGCGATGAAAACCGACGCGCCCGCGGCCAACGCGGCGGCGGCGCGAAGCGTGCGGACGCGCGCGGCGAGGATGAGCGTCGCGGGCACCACCCAAACCCAGTGGTGCGACCAGGAAATCGGGGACAGGACGAGCACCGCGGCCGCGTTGACGACGAAGCCGAGCGAACTGTCGACGCGCCGCATGACAAGTACGGCGGCGACCAGGACGAACGCGGACAACGCCAGCCACAGCAGGTCGTGGGCCGGCGGCAGCAGGGCGAGGCGGTTGAGGGCGCCTTGGATGGTCTGGTTGGTCGCGTAGGGCGAGCCGCTGAAGCCGTCGGCACCGGTGAGGCCGCCGCCGAAGAAGTACTCGGCGGACGCGCGCGGGGCGATCAGGAAGCCGAGCAAGGTCGCTCCGGCACCGGTGAGCAGGGCGTTGCGGACGGCGCGGAAATCCTTGGCGAGCAGGAAGAAAAGGAGGAAACCAGCGGGCGTCACCTTGATCGCGGCGGCCAGGCCGACGAGGATTCCGCGCGGCCAGCGAGGGTTGGGCGCCAGGCAATCCACGGCGACCAGTGCCATCAGGACGAGGTTGATCTGTCCAAAGCCGATGGTGGAGCGCACGGGCTCGAAGGCAAGCGCCGCAACGGTGAGCGCGGACGCGGCGACGGCCGTGGACTGGCGATTCCAGTTGCGCCACAGGTGGCGGACCGTGGTGTACAAGACCACCCAGAGCGACGCGGCGGAGAGGACGTCGAGCAGAACCGACGCGATCGAGAGCGGCGGGAGCGCCAGGGCCGAGAAGAGCATCGCGGCGAACGGCGGGTAGATGAACGGCAGCATCGACCCGGCTGTGGTGGTCGGGAGCGGGCCGTAAAGGTCGCCGCCTTGGACGGCCGCGTCCGCACCGAAGCGGTAGACCTGCAGGTCAACCGGGTTGAAGCTGCTGATGACGGCCGCGATGCCCGCGACGACGGCTACCGCGCCGAGTGCGGACAACCAGGCGAGGATCCGCCCGGACTTTCCTTGAAACCACATACGGGCGGCGATTGTAGCTGCCTGCTCGACGGGCGGGTGGGCTGTTCCGGATGACTGTTTTCCCGGAATTGTCGGACCCCGTCGTTACAGTCGGGCCCATGAGCACTTCCCTCTACTACACCGCGAGCCGGGCGACCGCGCTCACCGCTTCCGAGACCGCCGCTGTCGAACGCGTCGTCACCACACGCCAGTCGTCTTTTCCTTACCCAGACGAGGAATCTCTCTTCCTGTACTCGGAAGTCGAGCCGGACGCGATCGTGGCTGGGTCCACCAAGATGCCGCTCGATCTCGACCGGGTCATGCCGATCCTCGAACACGTGCTGGGCTCAGTGACCGAGTTGCGCCGCACCCTTCCGGACGCGCAGTGGCACGTACACCTCGACGATTTCGACATCCCGTGGGACGAGAGCGAGGGGTACTTCCTGCCCGCGTAAGCGTCTAGCCGACTCGCCGCAGCGCTTCGCGGGTGAGGTCGGCCAGGGTCGGATAGCCGTCCACAGCCATGATCAAGTCAGCTTCAGCGAGCAAGGTACGCAGCACATGGACAACGCCGTCCTCACCAGCCAACGACAACCCCCAGGCGTACGGGCGGCCGACGCCTACCGCCGTCGCGCCCAAGGCCAGCGCCTTGACCACGTCGCCTCCGGAGCGCACGCCGGAGTCGAACAGCACCGGCGTGCCGCCGGAGGCATCGACCACTTCGGCAAGGCAGTCCAGTGCCGGGAGACCGCCGTTGGCCTGCCGTCCGCCATGGTTGGAGCAGTAGATCCCGTCGACCCCGCCGTCGATGGCGCGGCGGGCGTCGTCGGGATGCTGGATGCCTTTCACCAGCAGCGGAAGCTTGGTCAGCGAGCGCAGCCAGGGCAGGTCCTCCCAGGTCAGCGGGTTGCCGAAAAGCTGGGCCCACAGTCCGACGGCGGCCGCCGGGTCGTCCTCCGGAGCCTTGCCGAGCCGTTTCCGGAACACCGGGTCGGTGAAGTAGTTGGCCAGGCAATGCCCGCGCAGCTGCGGGAAGTTCGCCGTCGACAGGTCGCGCGGCCGCCAGCCGGTCACCCAGGTGTCGAGCGTGACCACGATGCCGCGGAAGCCCGCCGCCTCGGCGCGTTGCACGAGCGAGGCGGCGACGTCACGGTCAGTCGGCGTGTACAGCTGGAAGAAGCCCGGAGTGTCGCCCAGTTCCGGGACGAGCGTTTCCATCGGGTCGACGCTCAGTGTCGAAGCGACCATCGGCACGCCCGTTCGGGCGCTGGCCCGCGCGGTCGCGAGGTCGCCGTGGCCGTCCTGCGCGCACAGGCCGATCACCCCGACCGGCGCGAGGAACAGCGGCGACGGCAGCTTCATCCCGTACAGGTCCACCGACAGGTCGCGTTCCTTCGCGCCCACGAACATCCGCGGGACCAGGCCCCAGCGCTCGAATGCCTCGACGTTCCCGCGCTGGGTCCGCTCGTCGCCGGCCCCACCGGCCACATAGGACAGTACGGACGGCGGAAGCGCCTGAGCCGCACGCGTTTCCAGTTCCGCGTACGACATCGGCAGGTCCGGAACGCGGCCGGACAATCCGGCGAAGTAGATCTCGTGCTGGAAATCGCCGAAGCCGGGCAACAGTGCTCCTTAACGCTTGCCGTGCAGGACGGTGACCAGCTTGGCGACCAGCGCGTCCGTGGATTCCTTGCGGGAGAAGGACGTGAGCGTGAGCGGCGCGGTGAACCGCTGCCGGGCCACTGCCTTCGGGCGGGCGAACTCGCGCAGCCCTTCCGGGCCGTGGATGCGGCCGAACCCGGAGTCGCCGACGCCGCCGAAGGGCAGCGACGCGATCCCGGCGAACGACAGCGGCGCGTTCACCGCGGTCATCCCCGCACGCAGCCGCGACGCCAGCTCGGCACCGCGCGCCCGGGAGAACACCGTGGAACCCAGCCCGTACTTGGTCGCGTTGGCCTTCTCCACCGCTTCGTCCATGTCGCGGACCCTGGCGATGGTGACCGTCGGGCCGAACGTCTCCTCGCGCACCGCCTCGGAGTCCTCCGGCACGTCCACCAGCACGGTCGGCTGCACGTAGCGGTCGCCGACGCTCTCCACGCCGCCGACCAGCGCTTTCCCGCCGCGCTTCAGCGCGTCCTCGATGTGCCCGCGGATCACCGACAGCTGCGAGGGCATGGTGATCGGCCCGTACTGCGCGTCCTCGTCCGAGCCGGCGCGCACCTTCTTCGCCTTCTCCACCACCTTGGCGACGAACTCGTCGGCCACGCGTTCGTGCACGTAGACGCGCTCGACGCCGATGCAGGTCTGACCGGAGTTCGAGAACGCGCCCCAGACGGTGGCATCAGCCGCCGCCTCGAGGTCCGCGTCCGTGTCCACCAGCAGCGCGTCCTTGCCGCCCGCCTCGATCACCACCGGGGTCAGCGTGTTCGCGGCCCCGGCCATGATCTTCTTCCCGGTGGCCGCGGAACCGGTGAACGCGATCTTGTCCACCCCGGAGCCGACCAGCGCGGCCCCGGTCTCGCCGAACCCGGTCACCAGCTGCAGCACCGGCTGCTCCGGCACGATCTCAGCGAACGCGTCCACCAGCCACTTACCCACACCCGGGGTGTACTCGCTCGGCTTGAAGACCACCGCGTTGCCCGCGGCCAGCGCGTACGCGATCGAGCCGAGCGGGGTGAACACCGGATAGTTCCAAGGCCCGATCACGCCGACGACGCCGAGCGGGAGGTACTCGACGGTCGCGGCCTGGTTGGCCATCAGGAGGCCGGACGACCGGCGGTGCTTGCCGAGCACCTTGCGGGCGTTCTTCGCCGCCCACGCGATGTGCTCGATCGCCAGCACGCTCTCGAGCTGGGCGTCCGCGATCGGCTTGCCGGTCTCGTCGCGCACGACCTGGCACAACTGCGGCAGCCGCCGGGTCAGCACGCCCTTCCAGCGCTGCAGCCGCTCCGCGCGCCCGGCGAAACCGAGACCGTCCCACCAGCGCGCAGCCGCCCTCGCCCGCTCGACGGCGGCGCTGACCTCATCGGCCGTGTGCACCGGGTAGGTGCCGACGACCTCGTCGGTGGCCGGGCTGAGCGAATCGAACGTCTCGCCGACGGGCGTCGGCTTCGGCTGGACCGCGGTCATCGGCGTCTCCCCGTCTCGGTGAACCCCCAGGCTACGAGGTTGCTGACACTCTGCCAACAGTTGCCCGGGCTTCCCGCCAGCATGGCATCCCGGAACTGGCGCGGAAAGTCCTCCGACCGGGAGTCCTCGCTGGACGCCCTCGTGGACCAGGCCACGAGCGTAGGGTTGAACCGACCGATCTTGGTAAGGAGAAAACCTGATGCGGATCGTCCATTTCGGACATTCCTGCGTACTGCTCGAGACCGCCGCGGAGCGGATTCTGCTCGATCCTGGCACGTTCTCCACCGGCTTCGAGAACGAGCGCGAACTGTCCGCGGTGCTGATCACCCACCAGCACTTCGACCACCTCGACGTCGAACGGCTGCCCGGCCTGCTCAAGGCGAACCCGGGCGCGAAGCTGATCGTCGACCCTGGCTCGGCCGAGGCCGTCGAGAAGCTGCACCTGGAGTTCGAGGTCGCCAAGCCCGGCGACGCGTTCGAGATCGGCGGCACCTCGGTGTCGGTCACCGGCGGCGAGCACGCGGTGATCCACGCCGACATCCCGGTGATCCCGAACATCGGCTACCTGGTCGACCACGGCGCGTTCTACCACCCGGGCGACTCGCTCTTCGTGCCCGAGCAGAAGGTCGACGTGCTCGGCCTGCCCACCGGGGCGCCGTGGCTGAAGGCCGGCGAAGCGGTGGACTTCCTGCGTGCGGTCGCGCCGCACCGTTCGGTGCCGATCCACGAGGCGGTGCTGGCCAACGCGGCGGCGAACATGCACTACGGGCTGTTCCAGAACCTCGCCCCGGAAGGCACCGAGGTGAAGGCGCTGGAGCGAGGCGTCGCGACGGAGGTCTAGGGCGACGCGGGAGCGGTGTGGCGCAGGGAGCCGTAGGTGCTCCCGAAGGCCCGGTTTTCGAGGGCCACGTCCACCGCGTCCAGCAACGCCTGCCGCAAGCCGGGGCGGCTGAGGTCAGCGGCGTCAATGCCAAGCCGCACGAGCCCGCCTCGGCGCGCGGCCCGCGCGGAGGCGAGTACGAGCGCGAAGCAGCGGACAGTCTCCGTACGGTGCGACTGACTCGTGAAGTCCTGCACCCGCGCGCGCCGGATTTCGCCGGTCACCAGGTCCCGTACGGCGTTCTGGTCAGCGCACAGCGTGAAGCCGTGCTCCCGCAATGCCTGCACAGTGCCAGCCGACGCCAGCCAACGCGGCGGCGCGAAGCCGTCAACAGTCACGCCGGTCGCGTCGAGGGCGGCCTTCGCAGCGATGAGCCGAAGCCGCGCTTCGTGCGCGGGAAGCACGGCGAACTCGGCCTTACGCCCCAGGTGCACGGCGCGATGCGTCGGCGGGATGCGGTGGTCGTAGCCGTTGAGCAACACCGAGTCACCCGCTGCGGCGCGCGTACGGACCCAGGCTGTCACGGGCCCGTCCTCGGTGCGCGCGACATGCAGGATCGACAGCGGAACATGCCGACGTTCGAGTTCGGCCGCCAGATGCGCACAACGGTGCAGCGTGCGCGTGGTGACCCCGGACAGCGAGACCAGCAGGCGAGCATCCACGCCACCATTGCGCCGCAGCCGTGTGGCGACCGCCTGACCGCTCCGTGAACTGCGAGTGAGACTTACGCGGCGGACAGTCACCGCTGGGTTTTATGCGCCTTTGCGGCAGTGCCAGATGAGCATCGACGGCACGTCCTTCGCCGCCGCGGCCAACGCGTCCGGCACCAGGCCGTTCAACGACCACGGCCAGAGATCCCACGGCCCACCACCAGGCACGTGGCGCGGTTCGGTTAGGGCTGGAATCGGCTCCGCACAGCTCACCGGCGCGAGACCGGCGGCAAAGAATGCACGCAAGTAATCACCGACGCGATGATGACTCGTCCGCACCCGAGCCGGGTCGCCGTCGGCCGTGCGCACGGACGGGATCGATCCGCGCTGGACCTGCTCGGGATGCACGTCGGAAAGGACGAGATGCCCGCCCGGAGCGAGGACGCGAGCGAACTCCGCGATCACCGGTGCCAGGTCCGGTACGTGCGACAGCGCGAGACCGCAGAGCACGACGTCCTGCGAACCGTCATCGACCGGAAGTTCATGCAGGTCAGCAACGAAAGTCGAGTCGGCCTTGGCATGGCTGAGCATCTCCGGAGAACCGTCGACGGCGACCACGTGGTGACCGCGCTCGACCAACAGCCGGGTGAGCCGCCCCGTGCCGCAGGCAGCATCAAGCGCCCGACCCGGCGGAATCGCGTCAAGGATCGCCGCGACGTGAGGCTCGTCAGCGAACGCAGCGTTCTCGCCGGAGTCATACGCGGCAGCCCAGCGAGCGTAAGCGTCTCTAGGCGCGAGCTGGGCTACCTCAACGCCGTGGGCCAGGTCCTCGTCAGCCAGCAGCGCGCGAATCTCGGCCAGCCGCGCTTCGACAAACTCGCGATCGTGCTCGCCGGTGAACGCGCGGAGCAACGCCGCTCCTTCGATCCCGATGAGGTAAGCGAGAGGATGCTCGTAACTCACGCCTGCGGACGCTAACCGGGCAAATGCCGCAGTGCCACCGATTTTCGCGTTAGCCTGCACGCCATGGCCATGTGGCGACGAAGACTTGTGGTTCCAGCAACCCCCTGGAACGGCAGCGAATTACGCGCCGAACCAGGCACCCTCCCAGGAAAACCGCGGCCCGCAATCCTCCTGTCCGCAGGTTCCCTACAGGCCTCTGTCCTACCCGGGGAACTACGCGATTTCGGCCGCGGCCGCGTCGAAATCGTGGAGTCTTTAGGCCCCGGCCCACTGGCCTTCCTGTTCCGCGCTTCAGCGGCGGCACCGACATCCCTTGCCGAAGAACAGGTCCGCGACCTGCCGAAAGACGCCGTAGTACTAGCCCTCCCGAACACCCCGCCCGCCGCAGTACTGACCGGTGCCGAACGGGACAGCTTCCTCGACTGGGCTCAGCGACTCACGGATTGACCGGTTTGGCCGCCTCCACGAGCCGCCGCACCGCGACCGCGACCCGCCCTCGCAGGTCGGGATCGATGAGGGATCCGTTCTCGACAGCTTGGCGGGGAATCGGAATCCGAGCACAAGCGTCGTCGACGATGCGAGTGCCCGCGTAGGTGAGGGTTTTGCGGAGAGAGTCATGCGCGTCCGCACCCCCAGTCGGCGCGGCGACCGAGGATGCGTTGATCCACGCGACGGGTTTGCCGTACATCTCCCCGCCGCCGATCGTCCAGTCGAGCAAATTCTTGAAGGAACCCGGCAGGCCACCGGCGTATTCCGGGGTGCAAAACAGGACACCGTCCGCCGCCCCGATCGCCTCCCGCAACGCGACAACCTCGCCAGGCAACGGATCCCGGTCAAAGTCCGGATTGAAGTGCGGCAGCCCAGCGAGCCCACCGTACACAGTGGACGCCGTAAAACCAGCCGCGGTAGCGATGACAGCCGCATTGACCGAACCGGCCCGCAGGCTGCCGCTGATGAGCAGAAGCACGAACCCCAGTGTGCCAGGACGGCGGCGTCCGCGGGGTTGGCTTTTCGGGGCGCACCTGACTTTCACCCGCTGCTACCGCGCGAACGCAATCGCTACCCGGCATCGGTCGGCGTGGGTGGTGAACGATTAATGACGAATCGGCTCACCCTTGCGGAGTGCGGACTCCGGAGGGCTCGAAGCCGACAAGTCCGCGCCGACGATGGCAGGGCTTGACAAAAGTCAGCCCAATGCGCCTCCGCGCCGACCCGGACCTGGCCGCGACCAGCCCAGACCGGAATGGGCGGTCCGCAGGCCAGGGCTCCGCGCCCGCCGCAAACGCGCAGCGAACCAACCCGCGCCAGACCGGAAACCCGCCGAGAGCCAGCGCAGCTCAGGCTCCGCCCCATCACCCAACCGGCAGCAACCGGCCTGGGCCGGGAAGCGGCTTGCCGAGGTCAGCAGCCAGCTGTCACGTGGTGGAGTGGCCTCACTCCCACACCACCCCTCCCCGTTGTCCCTGTGCCAACCCGGCCGCCGCCGCTGCGGATCGGGTTGCCGGGTCCAGTGGGTTCGGGCCGATCGCCGCGACGGAAGCCTCGTCTGGTTCCAAGACCGCTACCTTCGCTCCTGCCGAGCGCAGGTTCACCAGTACCTGGTCGAACGGCCGTTCCGTCGGGAATGGCTCCGCCGCACCCATGGGGACGACCACTGTCACCTGGGCGAAACCTGTTGCGTAGTCGGCATTCGAGGCGGAACGGACGCCGCCGTCGACGTACCGACCGCCGTTGATCGGTACTGCTGGCCAGATTCCGGGCACTGCGCAGCTTGCCGCCACCGCGGCGACCAGCGAGACGCCGGACGAGCTGTCGAACACCGCTGGTTCACCGGTTTCCGCTTCCACCGCAACGATTTTCACCGCGCGCTCGGGCCACTCGTGGGACGGCAGACGGGATTCGATCACCGCGCGGCGTCGTGGTTCCGGGACGGTTTCCGCGGCCAGGGCATACTTTCCCATCGCCCGGCGGGTTTCCGCCGCGGTGCCGCCGCCAGCCAGCACCGCGGCGAACTCCTCGCCGAACTTTTCCGGGTCGAACTCGGCCGCGATCTCCGCCGCTTGCAAGGCCGGATCGGTTTGCCGCGCGTACAACTGCGGCAGCGGCAATCCGCTGCCCAGCTGTGCCGCCACCGCCGCGCCTGCTGACGTGCCGATCAGCACGTCGGCATCGGCTACGTCCTGGCCCGCTTCCGCCAGCCCGGTCAGCAATCCGGTCGCCCACGCGATCCCGGCGACGCCACCGCCGCCCAACACCAAAGCTCGGCTCATGCCGCTCCTTTCACCGGCACCCACTCTGCCCTACGGCACCGACAATTTCCGTAGCGCCGACTCCAGCAGGGCATCCGTCTCGGGTTTCGGCAGGGCCAGCTCCAGCAGCGTTTCCGCCACCTCGCGGTATTTCGCCACCCGCGCCGGACTCGAGCTGCTGGCGCTCTCCCGCAGCAACCGCTCGTGGACGATCGAGGGCAGGTCCGCGAAATCGAAAATCGTGAACGCCCTGCCCAGATCGGGACGGCGGCCCGCCGGGACAACTCGCACCTCGGCCTTGCCTTCCGCCAACCGCTCGCGCAGATGCCACAGCTGCTCCGCCATCGCGTCCGCGTCGCCGATCCTCTTGTGCAGCGCCCTTTCCCCCAGCACCAGCACACACCGCGCGCCCGAATCGAGCACCGCGCGCCGCGACAGTCTCTCGGCTACGCGCGCGTCCACTTCGTCCGCCGCAACGCCCGCAGTGCTCGACAACAGCGCTCGTGCGTACCCGCTCGTCTGCAACAGCGGCGGCACCACTTCCGGCTCCCAGCCGAACACTGCCTCCGCCGTGCGTTCCCATTCCAGGTACGGCTCTTCTCCGCCGCCGTCTATCCAGTCCTGCTCTCGCGCTCCTCGCGCCATCTCCACTATTCGCCTGCGATCCGGCCCGATCACCCTGCAGTGCGCCAGTACCGCTCCGATGTCCTCCGGCTTCGGCAGCCGCAGTCCTCTTTCCCAGTTCGTCACGAAACCAGGCGTCATCCCCAGCAACCGGGCCAACTCTCTTACACCCAGTCTTCTTCTCTCCCGCGCCGCGCGTAACTCCAGGCCCAATGCCCTCGCGCGCGGTGTTGCGTACGGTGTGGTCATGGTTGCAGTGTGTCAGGGGGTGCCGACAGTTTTCGGGGTTCTCTCCCTGGGCCCTCTGCTGCTTCCTCGGCCTACAGCCAGTCCTCCAGCGACAACCCCGTCAGCCTCTCGTACACCTCCACGTACCTTCCCCTCGTCGCCTCCACCACTTCACTCGGCAACGGCGGCGGCTGTACGTTCGACGCCCTCTCCCAACCCGACTCCGGCCCCGTCAGCCAATTGCGCACGTACTGCTTGTCGAACGACGGCTGCACCCTTCCCGGCTCGTACCCCTCCGCCGGCCAGTACCGCGACGAATCCGGCGTCAGCACTTCGTCCGCCAGCACCAGCGCGCCCGTCTCGTCCACTCCGAACTCGAACTTCGTGTCCGCCAGCAGGATTCCGCGCTTCGCCGCCACTTCCGCGCCACGGCGGTACACCGCGAGCGTCGCCTCGCGTAGCTCCTCCGCGCGCTTCGCGCCGATAGTCGCGACCACTGCGTCGAACGAAACGTTCTCGTCGTGCTCGCCGAACGCCGCCTTCGTCGCGGGCGTGAAGATCGGCGACGGCAGCTTCGATGCCTCCACGAGCCCTTCAGGCAGCTCTACGCCGCACACTGCGCCCGTACGCTGATAGTCCGAGTACCCGGACCCCGTGAGGTACCCGCGCGCGACAGCTTCGACCGGAAGCATGTCGAGACGGCGTACGAGCAGCGCGCGCCCGCGTACCTCGGCAGGGATGCGCGGGTCGTCGTACGCGACAAGGTGGTTCGGGACCAGGTCCGACAGCTGCTCGAACCAGAACACGCTCATCGCCGTGAGCACGCGGCCCTTGTCGGGGATGGGCGTGTCCAGGATGAAGTCGTAAGCGGAGATGCGGTCCGAGGTGACCAGCAGCAGGTGGTCGTCCCCGACCGCGTACAGGTCCCGGACTTTTCCGGCGGCGATCTTCGGGTAATCGGCGAGCGTCGTCACTGCTGCACCCTAACCCGAGCACCGCTACAGCGAGGATGATGCAGGTCATGGCCTACCGCTGGATTTCGTTCACCTCCGACTACGGGCTGCACGACGGCTTCGTGGCCGCCTGCCACGGGGTCATCGCGGGCATCGCGCCCGACGTACGCGTTCTCGACGTGACGCACCTCGTCCCGCCGCAGCAGGTGCGCTCAGGCGCGGCAGTGCTCGCGCAGACCGTGCCGTCGCTGCCTAAGGCCGTACACCTCGCTGTCGTCGACCCAGGCGTCGGCACTGAGCGCCGCGGCATCGTGGTGGTCGCGACGCACGGCATCCTCGTCGGCCCGGACAACGGTCTGCTTCTACCTGCCGCAGAGGCGCTAGGCGGCGTGTACGCGGCGTACGTGATCGACGTGCGCACGCCGACGTCCGCGACCTTTCACGGCCGAGACATCTTCGCTCCCGTCGCGGCGAAGCTCGCTCTCGGTGCACACCCCGGCTCTTTCGGGCCCGCCATCCGCGACCTGGTGCGCCTGCCAGAGCCGCTGATCGCGGCGTTTCCCGGCAAGCTCGTGTCGGACGTGCTGACCGTCGACCACTTCGGCAACGTCCAGCTCGCCGCCGCCCCCGCCGACCTCGAACTAACCGGCTTGACCGGTGAGGTGACAGTGCACAGCGAGCACGTCGCGGTGTCCGCCACGATCGGCCGGACCTTCGCCGACGTGCCGCGCGGCGCGAACCTCGTCTACACCGACTCGGCGGGCAAGCTGGCCGTCGCGGTCAACGGCGGTTCGGCGGCTTCGGTGCTGCGGATCGGGCCGACCGAGGAATGCACCATCACCGCGTCGCCGACCGCCAGCTGACCGGGCCGGGTCACCGCCGCCTTCATGCCGAAGAGGACGCCGCCGTCCGGGTCGCGGTGGTACGCCGCCAGCGAGCGGATCGGCTCCGGACCGGAGCGCTTGCCGGTTTCCTGATCGACCATCGGCACCGCGCAGCGCACGCACAGCTTCGCGTAGGCGAACTCGGCCCCGCCGGCTTCCATCCGCCGGACGGAGTCCTCGGCGTGCGGTTCCGCCCAGCCGCGGATCACGAGGTTCGGCCGGAAGCGGTCCATCGGCACGGGTTCGGCGCCGCGCTCGGCGATTCGTTCGTTCAGGTGGTCCAAAGAGGACTCGGAGATCACGAGGACCGCGTGCCCGTCGGCGAACCGCGCAGTGCCGGGGGTCTCACCGCTCGTGACGCGGTCATGCTCCGGGGTGACGCCGAGCAGCACGGACGGCTGACCCACGACGGTGGAGAACCACTCCGCGGCGTCGGCGCCCTGGTGGACGCCCTCGCCGGTCCAGTTGAAGGTGGCCGCGGGGTGCCGTCGGCCGTCCTTCTGGACCTCGATGGTCAGGTCCTCGACGCCGGGCGCGGACAGGGCGAGGCGAGCACCGCCGTCCAGGAGGCGCGGCCGGATGGCGGCCATGACGGGGAAGCGGCGCTGGCTGCGGAAGTCGCCGTCGGCCGCGGTGACGATGAACTCGCGGTCGTGCGCGAGACCGGCCGGGGTCACGTCGGCGGTCTGGACGGTCGTGCCGGCACAGCCTTTGACCGGGTAATACGTGAGCCGCGAGATCGTCCCCATGAGGTTCACGGTACCTGTTCGTCCGAAGGGGAGTGGGCGTCGCAGCCATCCGCGAGACGGGTTGTGCGACTCCGCTCTGGCGAAGGTGCGTGAGGGGAACCCTGAGGGAATCTGATTCCCTCAGGGTTCCCCTCACGTACTTCGGCACCGCGCGGCAGGCTCGGCGACTTACAACACCTGCGACAAGAACTGCTGCAACCGAGGACTAGCCGGTGCCTCGAACATCTGCTGCGGCGTCCCCTGCTCCACGATCCGCCCAGCGTCCATGAACGCGACCTCGTCGGCCACGCTGCGGGCGAAGCCCATCTCGTGCGTCACCACGATCAGCGTGAGGCCCCGCGAAGCCAGCCCAGCCATCAGGTCCAGGACGCCCTTCACCAACTCCGGGTCCAGCGCACTCGTCGCCTCGTCGAAGAGCATCACTTCCGGTTCCATCGCCAGCGCACGGGCGATCGCCACCCGCTGTTGCTGGCCTCCGGACAACGCGGCCGGGCGGTACGGGGCTTTGTCCGCGAGTCCGACTTCCGCCAGCCGCGCTCGGGCGACTTCCACGGCGTCCTCTTTGGACAGACCGCGTACGCTGCGCAGGGGGAGCACGATGTTGTCCAGCACCGAACGATGTCCGAACAGGTTGAAGTGCTGGAACACCATCCCCACGCGCTGGCGCAGCGCGTCCGGATCCGAGGAGATGACGCTTTCCCCGTCCAGCAGCAGGTCGCCGCTGTCCGGCTCCTGCAAGCGGTTCACACAGCGCAGCAGAGTCGATTTCCCAGAACCGGACGGGCCGATGACGCACGTGGTGCTGCCGCTCGGCACATTCAGGTTCACCCCGCGCAGGACTTCCAGCGTCCCGAATCGGACGTGGATGTCCTTCAGTTCCACCGAGGACGAACGAATCGCTGTACTCATACCGTCCCGCCCGCGATCATTTCCTTGGTCTCCGTGGTCACCTTTCGACCGGTCTGCAGCCGCTTGTCGATGTAGTTCACCAGGTGCGTCAACGGAACCGTGATCACCAGGTAGACCACGCCCGCCGCGACCAGGGGCGACAGGTTGCCGGTGTTGGCCGCCAGGTCCTGGCCGATACGGAACAGTTCCCGTTGCGAGGTAAGGAAACCGAGGAAGTACACCAGGGTCGAGTCCTTCACCAGCGCGATGAACTGGTTCACCAGCGCGGGCAGCACTCGCCGCACCCCCTGCGGGATGACCACCAGCAGCATCGCCTTGGTGTAGCTCATGCCGAGCGCGCGGCTCGCCTCCAGCTGTCCCTTGTCGACGCTCTGGATGCCCGCCCGGAAGATCTCGCCGATGTACGCGGCGGCGATCAGGCTCAGCGCGGCGATGCCCAGCGGGTACGGGTTGTTGCCCACCAGGCCGCGAGCGAGCAGGCCGACGCCCTGGCCGATCACGAGGATCGTCAGGATCGCGGGCAGGCCACGGAAAATGTCCGTGTACACCCGCGCGGGCCAGCGCAGCCAGCGTTTGGTGGACAGGCCCATCACCGCGAGCACCATGCCGAGCAGGGTCCCGATAATAGCCGCCGCCACCGACAGGATCAGGGTGTTCAGCAGGCCGGTCTTGAGCAGGTCCGGGAAAACTTCCCAGATGTACTGCCAGTTGAGGAAAGTGTCGAAAAACTGATCCATCAGGCTACTTCGTCTTGAAATCCGCGGGAACCGGAATGCTCGGCTCGAACTGCTGGTGCACCTTCGCCCAGGTGCCGTCCGCGACGGCCTTCTTGATGCCGTCGTTCAGCTTGCCCAGCAGCTCGGTGTTGCCCTTCCGCGCCGCGTATCCGTGCGGGATGCTGGTCGTGATCGCCTTCGTGACCTTCAGTTCGGGGTTCTTGCTCGCGTAATCCTCCGCGGACACCTGGTCGAACACCGCGCCGTCGATCGCCGCCGACTTCAGTGCGCTCAGCGCCGCCGCGTCGTTCGGGAACCGGACCGCCTGTGCCTTCGGCGCGTTCGCGGCGAGCCAGGTGTCCGATACCGTGCCCTGCACCACGCCGATCCGCTTGCCAGTCAACGAGTTCTCCTCGGTGATGCCCGCGGTCGCCTTCGCCTCGATGCCAAGCGACTGGTAGTTGTACGGATCGCTGAACGCCACCGTCTTCTTGCGCTCGTCGGTCTGCGCGATCGCCGAACTGCCGATGTCGAACCGGCCGTTCGCGACGCTGCCGAGCAGCGCCGAGAAATCGGTCGCTACGAATTCCAGCTTCAGGCCTTCTTTCGAGGCGATATCCTTCAGCAGCTCGTTGTCGAAGCCGGTGAATTGGCCGTTCTCCTGGTAGGCGTTGGGCCGGGAATCGCTCAGCGTGCCGACTCGCAGGGTCTCGCCCGCGTCGCCACCGCACGCGGTGAGACCGGCGACCAGTGCCGCCGCGAAGGCGGTGACGATCAGTTTCTTCATGCCACCAGTGTGCCCGCGCATCAGGAGTTCGCCACCGGGAGGCCGGGGCCGCCCTTCTCCAGCTCCTTCGCGACCGGAGCCTGCTTGAAGAACTGCGCGTGCAGCCGGGCCGCGGTGCCGTCGGCGATCGCCTTGGCGAGACCGTCGTTGATCTTCTTCAGCAGCTCCGGGTTCGACTTGGCGACCGCGAAGGCGGACGGGGTGTCCTTGTCCGCGACGGTGTAGCCGAATTCGAGCGGAATCGCCGGGTTCTGGTCGATGTACTTCTGGCCGATGTCCTTCGGCACGACCCAGCCGTCGAGACCGCCGGTCTTCAGCTGCGCGAAACCGGCGTTGTAGTCCGGGAACCGGACCACCTGCGCACCGGCGAGCTTGCCCGCGAACTCGTCCTGCACCGAACCCTGCACGACGCCGACCCGCTTGCCCGCGAACGAGTTCGCGGCGGGCAGCGCGGCGCCCTTCTTGCTGACGACGGTGGTGTAGCTGGTGTCGTAGCCGTTGCTGAACGCCACCGTCTTCTTGCGCGCGGCCGTCGCGGAGATCGTCGAGCTGCCGATGTCGAGCTGGCCGCCGGCGACCTTGGCGAGCAAGCCGGAGAACTCGGTGCCGACGAACTCGACCTGGAAGCCCTCGCGCTTGGCGATGTCCCGCAGCAGTTCGTTGTCGTACCCGGTGAACTGGCCGTTTTCGAGGTAGATGCTGGGCGGGGCGTCGGTGAGGGTGCCGACGCGCAGGGTTTCCCCGGAAGCGTCCGAGGATCCGCACGCCGTGAGGCCCGCGGTGGCGGCGACTACGACGGCGAGCGTGCTGAGGATCTTTCTCATGACTTCTTCCTGAATATCCGGCGTGCGCAGACAAGAAGCGCCAGGCCGCGGGGTGGCGGCCTGGCGCTTCCGGGTTCGGCACGAAGACTAAAAGCTTCGCCCGATCGAGTAATGCCGTCTCAGCACGTGGACGACGTGCGCGCACTCACAGAATCGGCTGCGGCGCGTACGCCGCGGCGTCCGGGAACCGCTTGAGCACGTCCTCGACGCGCGCCGCGACTTCTTCGACCTGACGCGGGGCCACGCCGGTGAACGAGATCCGGTCGGCGAGGAGTTCGTCCAGGTCAGCGCGGTCGAGCGGGAGGCGTTCGTCGGCTGCGAGACGGTCGAGGAGGTCGTTCTCCGCGCCGCGTTCGCGCATCGCGAGGGCGACCCCGACGGCGTTCTCCTTGATGGCCTCGTGAGCCGTCTCACGCCCGACGCCCCGGCGCACCGACGCCATAAGCACCTTCGTGGTCGCGAGGAACGGGAGATAGCGATCAAGCTCACGCTCGACCACGGCCGGGAACGCGCCGAACTCGCCGAGCACGGTGAGGAAGGTTTCGAGCAGGCCGTCGAGCGCGAAGAACGCGTCCGGCAGCGCGACGCGGCGCACCACGGAATCCGAGACGTCGCCCTCGTTCCACTGGTCGCCTGCCAGTTCGCCGATCATCGACAGGTAGCCGCGCAGCACCACGGCGAGCCCGTTCACGCGCTCGCACGAGCGGGTGTTCATCTTGTGCGGCATGGCCGACGACCCGACCTGGCCAGGCTTGAAGCCCTCGGTGACCAGCTCGTGCCCGGCCATCAGCCGGATCGTCTTGGCGAGGCTGGACGGCGCGGCGGCGAGCTGGACCACAGTGGACAGCACGTCGAAGTCGAGCGAACGCGGGTACACCTGGCCGACGCTGACGAACCGGTTGCCGAAGCCGAGGTGCTCGGCGATCCGGGATTCCAGCTGGTCCAAAGTGGACTCGTCGCCGAGCAGGTCGAGCATGTCCTGCGCGGTGCCGACCGGGCCCTTGATGCCGCGCAGCGGGTAGCGCTCGATCAGGTTGTCCAGCCGGGAGAACGCGACGAGCAGCTCGTCGGCGGCGGTCGCGAAGCGCTTGCCGAGGGTGGTCGCCTGCGCGGCGACGTTGTGCGAGCGGCCGGCCATCACCAGGTCGGAGTGCTCGACCGCCAGCGCGGCCAGCCGCGACAGCACCGCGGCGACGCGGCCGCGGACCAGTTCCAGCGACCGCAGCTGCTGCAGCTGCTCGACGTTCTCGGTGAGGTCGCGCGAGGTCATGCCCTTGTGCACGTGCTCGTGCCCGGCGAGGGCGTTGAACTCCTCGATCCGGGCCTTCACGTCGTGCCGGGTGACGCGTTCGCGCGCGGCGATCGAGTCGAGGTCGACCTGCTCGACCACGCGCTCGTAGTCGTCGAGGACGCCGTCGGGCACCTCGACGCCCAGTTCGGCCTGGGCCCGCAGCACGGCGAGCCACAGCCGCCGCTCGAGCACGACCTTGCGTTCGGGCGACCAGAGCGCCACCAGCTCAGGCGAGGCGTAGCGGGCGGCGAGCACGTTCGGAATGCGGGGCTTGTCCGTCACGCGGCCACGATACCTGCGCAGGTCAGCGGGGCGGTCACCACTCCGTGAAGCTGCCGTCGGGCAGCCGCCACACCGGCGACCGCCAGGCGTGTCCGGTCTCGTCCGCGCGGCGGACCGCGGCCTCGTCCACCTCGATGCCGAGCCCGGGGGCGTGGCGCAACCGTCGACGCGGGTCTTGCACCGGCATCGCCAACCCGTCCTGCTCGTCACCGCTCGCGTATCGCGGAGGTCTCAGCCACCACGCCGACCGGCCGGTGTCGGCGACTTCCTGAACGCGCACGCGATCGGAAGCGACACCGCCGACACCTCACCACTCCGTGAAGCTGCCGTCGGGCAGCCGCCACACCGGCGACCGCCAGGCGTGTCCGGTCTCGTCCGCGCGGCGGACCGCTTCCTCGTCCACCTCGATGCCGAGCCCGGGGGCGGTCGGGCGTGCGGCGCAGCCGTCGACGAAGCGGAACAGCGCGTCGTCGGCGAGATAGGCGACCGGCTCGTGGCCGTCGTGGTAGTGCATGCCGAGGCTTTGCTCCTGGATGAGGAAGTTCGGCGTCGCGAACGCGACCTGCATCGCGGCGGCCAGCGAGATCGGGCCGAGCGGGCAGTGCGGGGCCAGGTTCGCGCCGTACACCTCGGCCAGCGCGGCGATCCGGCGCAGCTCCGAGATGCCGCCCGCGTGCGACGGGTCCGGCTGCACCACGGCGACGCCCGCGTCCAGCACCGGTTTGAACTCCCAGCGCGAGAACAGCCGTTCCCCGAGCGCGATCGGCACCGTCGAAGCCTCGACCACCGACGCCACCACGTCGGCGGGCAGTTCCGGCAGCACCGGCTCCTCGACGAACATCGGCTGTACTTCTTCGAGCATCTTCACCAGCCGCCGCGCCATCGCGGGCGAGACGCGGCCGTGGAAGTCGATCGCCAGGTCCCGGTCGGGTCCGAGCGCCTCCCTGGCCTCCCTCGCGCGGGCCAGCGCCGCCTGAGCCTCGGCGGGCGTGGCGATCGGCCCGAGCGGACCGGCGACGTTCATCTTCACCGCGGTGAAACCCCGCTCTACCTGCGCGGACACCGCGTCGAAGATCCCCGCCGGACGGTCGCCGCCGACCCACGAATACACCCGCACGCGGTCGCGCACCGGACCGCCGAGCAGCTCGTGCACCGGCGCGTTCCGGGCCTTGCCCGCGATGTCCCACAGCGCCTGGTCGAACCCGGCCAGCGCGCTGGAGAGCACCGGGCCGCCGCGGTAGAAGCCGCCTCGGCGCAGCACCTGCCAGTGGTCCTCGATGCGCAGCGGATCCTTCCCGACGAGCAGCTCGGCCAGCTCGTGCACGGCCGCGCGAACGGTCCCGGCGCGGCCTTCCACGACCGGTTCACCCCAGCCGCCGATGCCCTCGTCGGTGCTGATCTTGAGGAACAACCAGCGTGGCGCGACGAGGAACGTTTCGATCCCGGTGATCTGCACCTTGTCTCCTAAGCAGAATCTTTCGCGGCCGACCAGCCGCCGTCGACGGTCAGGTCCGCCCCCGTCACGAACGAAGCCGCGGGCGAGAGCAGGAACGCGATCACCGCGGCGACTTCGGCCGGGTCGCCCAGCCGTCCGGCCGGTGTCGCGCGGGCGCTGCGTTCGCGGTCTTCCGCGCTGATCCGGTCCCAGGCCTCGGTCTCGACCGGACCGGGAAGCACCGAATTCACCCGGACCTCCGGCGCGTACTCCACCGCCAATTGCCGCGCCAGAGACACCAATGCGCCTTTGCTGGCCGCGTACGCCGGATGTCCGGGAAGCCCGAATCGCGCGTGTACCGAGGAAACCAGCACCACCGAGCCGCGCCGAGAGCGCAGCGAGGGCAGGCAGGCCCGGACGGCCAGGTACGACGCGGTGAGGTTCACGTCGAGCTGCCGTTGCCATTGCGCGCGGTCGGTTTCGTGCAGTGGGCCCAAAGTCGGCAGGTACGCGTTGCTGACCACGGCGTCGACTTCGCCCGCCAGATCGAGAACTCGTTGCCACGTCTCGTCATCCGTCACGTCGCCTCGCACGCCGCCGGACACGGGAGCGAGGTCGACGCCGATCACCCGGTAGCCGTCGGCTTCGAGCTGACGGGCGGTCGCGGCTCCGATTCCGGACGCCGCGCCGGTCACCACGGCGGTGCGCATGGTTCGCAAGCATGCCGGGGCGCTCGAGCCACAGTCAAGAATAATTAGTAATTTATAATTTGCCTGCTAGGCTGGCCGCCATGGGATACCGGTGGGAGATCACGCGCGAAGCGGTGCGTCAGGGCGTCGTCGGAATCGTGCGGACGGCGGACGCCGCCTCGGCCGTCGCCGCCGCGCGGGCAGTGCTCGACGCCGGGTTGAAGTCGGTCGAAGTCCCGCTCACCAACGCGGGCGCGCTCGTCGCGATCGAGGAGCTGAGCACCGCCTATCCGGACGCCACCATCGGGGCCGGCACGGTGCTCGACGAGTCGTCCGCGACGGCCGCGATCCGGGCAGGGGCCCGGTTTCTCGTCTCCCCGTCGCTGCACACCGAGGTCTTGCGTACCGCTCATCGGTACGGCGTCGCGGCGCTGCCCGGCACCGGTTCGGTCACCGAAATCGTGCGCGCGATGGAGGAAGGTGCTGATGCCGTAAAGGTTTTCCCCGCGTCCGCGCTCGGCCCGCAGTGGATCAAGGACGTGCGCGCCGCGCTTCCGCAAGCCCCGCTCGTGCCGACGGGTGGAATCGCTCCCGAGGACGTGCCACGCTGGCTCGACGCGGGCGCCGTCGCCTGCGGGATCGGGTCGGCGCTGACCCGTGGATCCGCTGAGGACATCCGGGCCCGAGTGGCCGCACTGGTGAGGGAGAGCTCGTGAGCGACGTCGTACTCGTCGGCTGCCGTACCGCCGAAACCGGCGGGAACGGCACGGGAATCGCGGTTTTCCGGCGCTCCGGCAACGCACTGACCGCGGATTCGACGTTGCCGATGGTGTCGCCGACCTGGCTGACCCAGCATCCCGCGCTGCCGATGGTGTACGCGACCAACGAGACGAGCTACGGCGAGATCACCTCCGTTTCGGTCTCCGACGGGCTAGTCGCGCTCGACGTGGTCGAATCCGGCGGGGCCAGCCCGTGCCATCTCGCGGTGACGCCGGACGGCCGGTTTCTGTTGTGCGCCAACTACGGCGGCGGCAGCCTCGCGGTGTTCGCCCTGCGCGAGGACGGCCGGATCGACGGACGCACGGACCTGGTGCAGCACACCGGAAGCGGACCGCGCGCCGACCGGCAGGAAGGTCCGCACGTCCACATGGCCGTGTCGTCGGCGGACAGTTCGGTGGTGAGCGCCGTCGATCTGGGCACCGACGAAATCCGCAGCTACAAGTTGTCTCCCGAAGGAAAACTAACTCCGCTGGCCGTCTCGTCGCTCCCTCCGGGCACGGGACCGCGACAGCTCGTGCGCGGCGCGGACGGAATCGCTTACGTGGCCGGGGAATTGTCCGGCGAGCTGATCACGATGCGCGAGACTTCGCCGGGAGCGTTCGAGTTCGTCGCGGCGACCCCGGCGACGGCGGCCGGCGGCGAATCCCTGGTGGCGCACCTGGAAGTGCTCGACTCCGGGATCTACCTGTCGAATCGCGGCCCGGAATGCATCACGTCGTTCGCCGGGACCCCGCTGCGCGCGACGGCCGATCAGCCGTGCGGTTCGTTCCCGTGGAACTTCGCGGTAGCGGACGGAACCTGCTACACCGCCGCCTTCAAGGACGATGTCGTTTCCGCTTTCCCGTTGAAGGAATTGGGAAACGCAAACGTCCGGAAGTATCCGACCGGCTCCCCGACGTGCGTACTCCCGCTCCGGTGACCGACCAACGCCCTCGCGGCCTGCACGGACAGACCGTGGAAACACTCGCCGCGCGCATTCTGTCCGGCGAATGGCCCGAGGGCATGGTGCTGGACCTTCCCGCGCTGCGCGAGGAGCTCGACATCAGCCTCACCGCACTGCGGGAAGCGCTTAAGGTATTGGCAGCAAAGGGAATGATCGGCGCGCGGCAGAAGCACGGCACCTACGTGCAACCGCGCGAGAGCTGGCAGCTGCTCGACGCCGACGTCATGCGCTGGCAAACCACCGCACGCGGAAACGCTGGCCTGCTGGACGAATTGGCCGAGGTCCGCGCCGTGGTCGAGCCCGCGGCGGCGCGGATGGCTGCCGAACGTGCGACCGCCGAAGACCTTGCCGCGCTTGAATCCGCTCTCGACGCAATGGTCGAAGCACCGGATCCGGAAGCGAGCGTCGAGGCGGATCTCGCGTTCCACCGCAGCCTGTTGACCGCCGCGCACAACAACTTCCTGCTCCAGATCGAACGCGTCATCGCGATCGGCTTGGCGGAGCGGGACAAACTCGTCCACAGCGCCGGTCCCACCGACGATCCGGTACCGAGTCACCGCCGGGTGCTCGACGCCATCGCCGCGCACGACCCGGTCGGCGCGGAGACCGCGATGCTGGAGCTGCTGGTGAAATCCGCCGCCGACGCGAAGCGGTCGGGTCAGGAAGTGAACGCGCGGCGGTAGGCGGTCGGCGTGGTCCCGAGGGTCCGCCGGAAGTGCAGCCGCAGGTTGGCCGGAGTGCCGAGACCGCAGTCCCGCGCGACCCGGTCCACCGAATAGTCCGTGGTTTCCAGCAGTTCGCGCGCTTTGCCGAGCCGGGCGTTGAGCAGCCACTGCAACGGCGTGGTCCCGGTTTCCTCGGCGAACCTGCGCAGGAACGTCCGCTGCGACATCTCCGCGTGCCGGGCGAGCAGGCGGATGCTGAGCGATTCGTCCAGCCGCTGCAACGCCCATTCGCGCGTGGCGGACAGCGAAGCGTCGCCAGCGTCCGCGAGCGGCGCGGGCACGTACTGGGCCTGACCGCCTTCGCGATGCGGAGCGGCGACGAGACCACGTGCGATCCGATTGGCGACCGCCGCACCCAAATCGCGGCGCACGATGTGCAGGCACAGATCGATGCCGCAACACACGCCCGCTGAGGTGAGCACGTCGCCCTCGTCGACGTAAAGCACATCCCGGTCGACCTGGACCGAAGGGTATGCCCGCTCGAATTCGTCGATATATTCCCAATGCGTCGTGGCGTGCAGGCCGTCCAGCACTCCCGCGACGGCCAGCGCGAACGCACCGGTGCAGATGGACACCACCCGCCGTCCCCGATCGCGGGCCTTGGCCAGCAGCTCGACCGCCGCTTCCGGCGTCTCGCCGATCGGGTCGTACCCCGGCACGATCACCGTGTCCGCCGCGCGCAGCTCCTCGATCCCGCCTTCCGCGGCCAGTTCGAACCCGGCGCTGGTCGCGACCGTCGGGCCGAGCGCGCACAGTGACATCTCGTAGTGCGTTTGCGGCCGGACCTGGAACACCTGCGCCGGAATCGCCAGGTCCAGCGGGAGGACCCCGTCGAGCGCCAGCACCGCGACCCGATGCACCGTCATGGCAAGATTCTATCGAAGTACGGCAAACTTGCCACTCGCCAGGTCAGAGCGGTGCGGTCCAGGCTTGAAGGCATGACCGAACTCCTTTCGGACCCGGTGGTCGCGCTGCCCGCGACTCCGCTGGCGGACGCCGTCCTCGAGGTCGTCCGCCCGGTGGAATCGCAGTCAGTGTTCAACCACAGCGTCCGCTCCTACCTGTTCGCGCGGCTGGTCGCCGACCGGCTGGCGGTGTCCGGCTATGCCGACGACCTGCTGTTCGCCGCGTGCGTGATGCACGACATCGGCGTCGCACCGGACGGTCCGCACGTGGAACGCTTCGAGGTCGAAGGCGCCGACCGAGCGGCTGGTTTCCTGGCAAAGCAAGGGATTTCCACCGCGGACGCCGACGAGGTCTGGCAAGCCATCGCCTTGCACACCACCGCGGGCATCGCGGAACGCCGTGGTCCGCTGTGCGTGCTCGTCCGCGCCGGGGTCTCCGTCGACTTCGGCGGCCCGGTCGGCGCCGAGTACCTCTCGGCCGTCACCGACGAGGAGGGCGTGGCGATCCACGCCGCTTACCCGCGGCTCGAGATGGTCCGCTCGCTCACCGACGCGATCGTCGCGCAGGCCGCGAAGAATCCGAAGAACGCGCCAGTCCCGTCCGTCCCCGCTGATTTCTTGCGGGAACGCGCGGCCGATGGCGAAACCCGGCTGGAACGCGCCTCGCGCACGTCGCGCTGGGGCATCTGAGAAAGGGATCCACCATGTACGCCGTCAAAATCCCCGAGGACTCCGAGGTTTTCGGCCCGTCCGGGGCCTCAGCCTTCAGCCGCTTCGGCTACTCAGCCGCCGTCCGCGCGGGCAACCACCTCTTCATCGCGGGGACGATCGGCCGTCGCCCGGACGGAGAGATCGCGGAAACCATCGAGGAACAGACCGAGATCGCGCTCCGCCGGATCGAGGAAATCCTTCGTCTGGAAGGACTCGGCCTCTCCGCGCTGGTCGACATCACGAGCTACCACGTCGACATCCACCAGCACCTGCCCGGTTTCCTGGAAGCCAAGAAGCGCCTCGTGACCGCCGAGCCGTACCCGGCGTGGTCGATGATCGGCGTCAGCGGACTCGCCAGCCCGGGACTGCTGATCGAAATCCGCGCCACGGCGGCCTATCCGGAGTAACAGTCCTCAGTGGACGGTCTCAGCGAGCGCGGTCCGCAGCATCCGCCCGGCCGCGGCGCGCGGAGCCGGGTCGACCGCGATCAGCGCGTTGACCACGGCCCCGTCGACCAGTGCGACCAGCCGGTCCAGTTCGTCCTTGGCCACCGGCGTCCCGGAACGGGCCAAGATCTCCGTCAGCAGTTCGTTGAGCTGCTGGGACAGCGTCCGCATCAACGGGCGCAGATACGGCCGCCGCCCGGTCGCGACCAGGCGTTCGTAGCGCAGCAGGACCGCCTCGGCGTCGGCTTCCGGATCGCCGCTCTGCGGGCCGAGCAGCATGTCCAGCACGAGTTCCACGGTCGCCTGCACGCCCCGGTTCCGGGTCGTCAGGTCCTCGAGCTGCCGTCGCCCGTTCGCCAGCTCGGTCTGCCCGTGGTGCTCCACCGCGGCGGTGACGAGCTCTTCCAGCGAGTCGAAGTAGTACGTCGTGGACGCCAGCGGCAGGCCCGCCCGCTCGGCGACCGCGCGGTGCCGGACGGCGTCGAAGCCGCCCTCGACCAGCAGCTCAGCGGCGGCTTCGACGAGCGCGGCCCGTCGTCGCTCGCCCTTGGGAGTGGTGGCTGCTGCCGTCATGTCCGGTTATTCTGCCAGCCGCTCCGGTGGCCGCCGATCAGAACCGGGCGGCCAGCGAAGCAGCGAAGCGCGCGAGGTCGGTTGCGTACGGTGCCGGATGCCCGGAAGTCCCCGGCACGCTGACCAGCACGAGAGTTCCGCCGCTGCCGGTTTGCTGACGCACGGTGACGGCTCCGGCCGGTTGCGTGGGCACGTTCACTGCAGTGCCGCGAGCGAACACCGCCGCGCCGATCGTCCCGTCCGGAAGCGGGAACCCGGCGCCGCGCGACGACGTCGTACAAACGCTGCCTGGGGAAGCCTGCGCGGCATTCAAGTGGCCTGGGAGCTCGCCAGCGAGGGCAGTGGCGAGCTCCCAGTCCACCCGTCCGCACCCGGAGGTGCCTTCGACCCGAGGGCCGGTCCTCCCGGTTTCGCCGGCTCCCTGCCGAGACGGCTGACCCGGGAAGTCATCCCCATTGCTGAAAGGACGCGCCGCCGACCCACCGGGTTGCACCGGCGCGGCTACGGAATTCGCGCTGGAATCGGACTTCTCGCTCGAAATACCCACAATTCCCCAGGTGCCGAACCCGGCGGCCACGACCACGGCCGCCGCGCCGACGGTGATCCGGTTGCGCCGGCGCAGCGTCTCGCGCTTCGAACGGCGCACCACGTCGTCCACCGAGAACGTCGGAGGCGGCACCTCGCCGGGACCGGCGGAGAACAACGTCTCGGCTTCCCGCTCATCCATTGGTCTCCACCTCCCGTTCCAGCACCTGGCGCAGATTCGCCAGCCCGCGCGCCGTCTGGCTCTTCACGTTGCCTTCGCTGCAGCCCAGCGCCGTCGCCGCGGCCCCGACGTCCAGTCCGTCGAAGAACCGCAGCACCAGCACCGCCCGTTGCTTCGGCGGCACTTCCTTCAGCGCCGCGAGCAAGTCCTCGCGAGTCGCGACGCGTTCGGCGAGCCCGGGACTGTCGTCGACAGGTTCGGGCAGTACCTCGGTCTGCCGCTCCCGCCGCCACGGACGGCGGGATTCGTCGATGACCGCGCGCACGAGCGTCTTGCGCACGTACGCGTCGGTCGCCGCGCGGTCTCTGATCTTCTTCCACCTCCGGTGCAACGCGACGAACGCCGTCTGCGCGAGGTCGTCGGCTTTGTGCCAATCCCCGCACATCAAATAGGCAGTCCGGCGCACGGCGTCCCTCCTCGCGGCGAAGTACTCCGCGAACTCCTGTTCGTCGCGCTGGTCCACGCGCTTTGCAGCTCCGCTCTGGCCATGTCCGGTGAAGGGACGGATCCGGGGGCGTCCACGGTTGCACGTCCGGCCGGAAACGTTCCACCCCCCGCCGCATTGATGCCGCGCCCACCTGTGTGATGTGATCGGACTGTGACCATGACTGGGCAGCTGATCGACTTCCGTTCCGACACCGTCACCCGCCCGGACGCGATCATGCGCGCGGCCATGGCCGAGGCCGAGGTCGACGACAACGTCATCGGCACCGACCCGACCATCGCCGAACTCGAACGCCGGGCCGCGCAGACGCTCGGGATGCCCGCGGCGCTGTGGACGCCGAGCGGGACGATGGCGAACCTCATCGCGCTGAGCGTCCACCTGCGACGAGGCGACCGGTTCCTCGCCACCCGCGGCGCGCACGTGCTCGTCAACGAACTCGGCTCGGCCGCCTGGCTGGCCGGCGGCATGCCGGACATCCTCGAACACGACGCGGGCCCCGGCCGGTGCCTGCCGGAAACGCTCGAAGCGGCGATCGGCAACCCCGGCCCGTACTTCACGCTCCGCACCACGCTGTTGTGCCTGGAGAACACGCACAACGCGGCCGGCGGCGCGGTCACTCCGCCCGACGAGCACGCGCAACTGCTGTCGGTCGCGAAGCAGGCCGGGCTCACCGTGCACCTCGACGGCGCGCGGATCTGGCACGCGGCGGTCGCGTTGCAGGTGCCGCCCGCCGCCCTGACGGTCGGCGTGGACTCGGTGTCGGCGTGCTTCAGCAAGGGCCTCGGCGCGCCGGTCGGCTCGGTCGTCGCGGGCAGCGTCGAGTTCGTCGAGCAGGCCCGCCGGATGCGGCAGATGCTCGGCGGCGGCGTGCGTCAAGGCGGGGTGCTCGCCGCGGCGTGCCTGGTCGCGCTGGACCGCGTCGACGAGCTGGCCGAGACGCACGAGTTCGCGAAACGGCTGGCCGACGGCCTCTCCGAACACGGCTGGGACGTGCCGGCGCCGGACACCAATATCGTTCTGGCCGGGGTGCCTGACGTGCCGACCGCGCTGAACTGGCTCGGCTCGCTCGGCATCCAGGCCCTGCCCATGGCGGGCAAGGTCCGGTTCGTGACGCACCGCGACCTGTCGTCCGCCGACATCGCCGAAGCACTGCGCCGGATCAAAGCCGGCGCCTGAAACCCTGGGGGACTCGGGTGACCAACTGGATCGTGTTCGACTACGGCGAGGTGCTCAGCCTCCGCACCGCCGCGGTGCCGAAGCTGGCCGCCGCGATGGGCGTCTCGCTCGAGACGTTCGAGCCGGTGTACTGGAGCGTGCGCGATCCGTACGACCGCGGCTGCCCTGACCTGGAGTACTGGACGTCGATCGGCGACCAGCTGGGCGCGAAGGTGGACGACGCGCTGTCGGCCGAGCTGACCGCGCTCGACGTCGCGGGCTGGGGACAGCTCGCGCCGGGATCGCTCGACCTGCTGCAGTCGCTGTCCGACGCCGGCGCCTCGCTCGCGCTGCTCTCGAACGCGCCGTCGGCGTTCGGCGTCTGGGTGCGCGAGCAGGAGTGGTCGAAGCTGTTCAAGCACACGCTGTTCTCCGGCGACGTGAAGGTCGCCAAGCCGGACGCCGAGATTTTCCAGCTGCTGCTGGACAAACTGGGTGCCCAACCGGACGAGTGCCTGTTCTTCGACGACCGCCAGGTCAACATCGACGGCGCCCGCGCGGTCGGAATCCGCGGACACCTGTGGGACGGCGCCGAGGCCGCCCGCGCCGCACTGGCCTGAACGGCGAACGGCTCCCGCACCTTCCCGGCGCGGGAGCCGTCTCGTCTGCTCAGTATGGTTCGGCGCCGGTCAGCGGCTGATGCGCTTCGACTGCTTCTTCCCGGTGATCGCCCCGTAAGCCGCTGTGCCCAGGAACAGCACCCCGCCGATGATGCCGATCCACAGCACGGCCTTGAACAGGAAGCCGATCACGGACCCGATCACCATGAAGGCGATCCAGGCCACGACGAGCGCTCCGACGATCTTCCAGAACATGGCTCCTCCGATGCCGTTTCCGCGCCACGTCGGCCCGGTGCCCTCCAGCGTGCCATCCGTGCGACGGAAACTCTCTACGCTGGCCCAACGTTCAGGGACATCTCCGGGTTCCCCTGACCGGATTCACCCCAGCCAGCCGCCGAGCCGGCGCAGCCCTTCGGTCACGTCCTCGGTCGCGCCCGCGAAGGAAAACCGCACGTAGCGGCCGCCGTCGACCGGGTCGAAGTCGATTCCCGGGGTGATCGCGAGGCCGGTGTCGGCGAGCAAGCGCTGGCACCAGCTCAGGCTGTCGGTGGTGTGGTCGGAGACGTCGGCGTAGGCGTAGAACGCGCCGTCAGCCGGGGCGAGCTTGTCGAGACCGATCTCGCGCAGCCCGGCGAACAGCAGGTCGCGGTTGCGCCGGTAGTGCTCGACGTGTGCGTCCGCTTCGGCGTACGACTCCGGCGTGAACGCCGCGACGGCCGCGTACTGCGAAACCGCGGGCGGGCAGATGGTGAAGTTGCCGGTGAGGACGTCGACCGCGCGGTGCAGGCGCTGCGGCACCAGCATCCAGCCGAGCCGCCAGCCGGTCATCGCGAAGTACTTCGAGAACGAGCCGAGGACCAGCGCTTCCCGGCCGTACTGCCAGGCGCAATCGAGCTGCTTGCCGTACGAGATGCCGTGGTAGATCTCGTCGCTGATCAACTGCACGCCGTGCGAGGCGCACCAGCCGGAGATCGCGGCCAGCTCGCCCGGCGGCAGCACGGTCCCGGTGGGGTTGCTGGGACTCGCGACGATGAGCCCGTCGATCGGCCCGAGCCGGTCGAGCTGCTCGACGGTCGGCTGGAAATTCGTCTCGGCCGTGGTCGCGAACTCGACGACCTCGCAGCCGAGGACGTTCAGCAGATTCCGGTACGCCGGGTAGCCAGGACGAGCCATCGCGACCCGCGCGCCGGGATCGAACGCGCTGAGGAACGACAGCAGGAACCCGCCGGACGAACCGGTGGTCATGACGACGTCGGAGGCGGACACGTCGATGTCGTAGGTGCGCCGGTAATGCCCGGCGACGGCTTCGCGCAGCTCAGGAATGCCGAGCTGTTCGGTGTAGCCGAGGGTGTGCTTGCCCAGCGCTTCCTGTGCCGCCCGCAGCACCGCCGCCGGAGCGGGCACGGACGGCTGCCCGGCGGCCAGCGAAATCAGGTCGCCGTGGCTGCGCTGCCGGGCCTGCGCCGCGGACAGCACGTCCATCACGTGGAAAGGAGGCACGCCTGCCCGCAACGCGGGCCCGCCGAAAGCACCGATGTCGACCATGCGGCCAGGCTAACCGGCGGAACCGCGTGCGGGGTGTGCCGTCAGTAACCGCGGTACGCGCCGCCGTGCGCCATCGCCGCGATGCCCGGGACGTTGGACATCGAGCCGTACCGGTCGAGCGAGTACCGCACGCCGGCGATGATGTTGTCGACCGGGTTGTAGATGTTGTCGTGCCCGGGCAGCTTGTGCGCGTTGAACGTCGAGTCGATGCACTGCATCAGCCCCTTGGACGGATGCCCGGCCGCGGCGTTCGAGTCCCAGTTGTTGATCGCGTTCGGATTGCCGCCGGACTCGTGCTGGATGATCGCCCAGATGTTCTTGATGTCCGCGTCGGTCACGTTCACGCCCGCGGCCTGCAGTGCCTTGATCGCTTCCTGGATCCACTGCTGAACGTTGCCAGGCGGAGGCGAGGAGGGCGGACCGCCGCTCGGGCCAAGACCGCCGCCGCCACCGCTGGCACCACCGCCACCGCCGCCGTGGTGACCGCCCCCGCCGCCACCTCCGCCGCCGTGTCCGGTGTGCAGACCGCCGGTGCTCTGCGGAACGGTGCCGTCCGAGTTGGGGAGCGGGACCTTCGAATAGCCGCCCTCGATCTGGGTTTTCATCAGGTCTTGGGACTTCTTGACCATGTCGTCGGCCTGCTTCAGCAGCGGGTCGATGGTCTGCTCGGCATTGGTCGCGTCCTTCTGGTTCGCCTCGTTCGCGTCGGAGATGATCTTCGCCGACGTCGGGCTGGGCGGCGGGCCCTTCTTGTCCGACTTGTCGTTGGCGTACGCCGCCTCGGCAGCCTGCGCCTTCTGCGCTTTGTCCGACTCTTCCTTGATGCGTTTGTCGATGTTCGACTTGGCGGTGTTGAAGGCCTCGGTGACCTTGCTCTTGATCCCGCCGAGGTCGCTCGACAGCTGGGTGAGGTCCTTGCCGACCTCGTCAAGATGCCCCTGCACCTTGTCGCCCGCTTTGGTGATCTGCGTGACGTACTCGACGAAAGAGTCCGCAGCCGGACCTTCCCACACCCCGCCTGCCAACGACTTCGTGGAATTGTTCAGCGCGGCACTGTGGTCGCCCGCCTGCTTCGCGGCGTCGCTGAACTGCTGCCCGGCTTTGCTGATCGCGTCCGGGTTGATCTTGTCGACCTTCTGTGCTTTTTCGACCACGCCGTTCCAGTTCGGCGGGTAGTCGATCAGCGCCATGCTCTTGCCCCCTCGTGCCTGCTCAGCGGTCTTCGTGGACGGTCAGGTCGGTCTTGTGGACCTGATCGGTCTCCTGGATCAGCCCCGCGGCCTTCTTGATGATGAAGCTGGTCGCCTCCATCAGCTTCCCGGCCGCGTCGAACTCGCTGTGCACGCCCTGTTTGAACGTGCCGACCGCGCCGTGCACGTCCTTGGAGCCGCCCATCGTGCCGAACGGGCTTTCCGGCTCGTCGTCAACGCCGGTGAGGTGCTTCTTGGACTTTTCGAACTCGTCCTTCAGCTTCTCCACGTTCCTGGCGGCAATGGCCATGGAATCCGGGTCGTAGACAGGCACCGTTCGTCATCCCCTTCGCGACACTCGCTTCCCGACCAGTTCGGACGTTCCTCTGACCGGTTCGGTTCCCCTGCTTACTCTAAGACTTCGGACGCGTGCCGTGTGCAGTTCTGTCCGACTTCGGGCCGCGAACCCCCGAACCGGGTTAGCACGTGGTCGAAACGGGAGAAAACGGTCAGCCGAAAGCGTCAAATCGCGGCTTGCAACTCCCGCACCCGCTCCGCCAGCACCGCGTTGTCCGCCGGGCTCACCGTCGCCCAGGTGTGTCCGTCCGAATCGTCGGTGAGCTGGAACAGATACCGCCCGGAATCGGTGTCGTAGAACGCCGCCACGTGCGGCGAGCGGCGCACCGTGCCGTCCCGCAGGACCCGTTCCGCGCAGAACTGGCCGCGGGCTGCCTGTCCCATCAGCATGCCCGCCAGTTCCTGCGCTTCCCACAACGCCACACCCCGGTCTTCCAAGGCCGTGACCAGCGCTTTCGGATCACCCGCGGCAGCCGCGTCGGCGGCGACGAGCGTGCTGTGCGGTACCGAGACCGACTGGCCGACGCCTGGGTCGAGCGATCCGGCCACCGTCACCGCGGCGTCGGCCAGCGCGCTGGCGTCGGCGGGGATCAGCCACACCTCGTCCCGGTCGACCACCGCGAGCACGGCTTGGCTGCCCCGGCTCACCGCACGGCCGCGGATCTCGCGGTCCGCCCACACCCAGACGTCCAGAGCTTCCCGCGGACGCGCCAGCAAATGCAGTTGGTCGAGCACCGTCCCGGAAGGACGGCGGCCGCGCGCCAGCCGTCGCTGCGCGAGCGAATCCCAGACGGACTCGATCAGTTCGGCCCGTTCGGTGTGCGTGCGTCCCGGCGACGGAACCGCGAGCGCGGCCGGACGCCCGCCCAGGTCAAGCGATTCCCACAGCACATCGAATTCGAGGGCGGTCAGTACCAGATTCACGGCCGGCGCACGTCTCCCGTGCCGTCGCCGAGGACGTCGCGCGTCACCATCCGGCCGTCGGCGAACAGGTCCTTGTCGTCGACGCCGAAGCGGCGCACGTGCTCGTCGTCGCTTTCCTGCGGCGCGGCTTCGGAGAGGTACTTGGCGTCGCCGCCACCCGACTTCGGCGCGATCTGCTCGGCTTTCCGCAGCGCGACGGCTTCTTCCTCGGGAAGCTCGTCCACCGGCAACGGCCGGACCGGGCCCTTCGGCTGACCGTCTTGCCCGCGGCCTTGCCGTTCGCGGTCGCCGGAAAGCGCGCCACCGGCCACTCCCGCGCCCAAAGCAGCGGCCCCTGCTCCGATTTCTCCGGCAGACGCGCCTCCCGCACGCGGGGCCGGGGCGTTGCCGGGGGTTTCGGCGACGGGCGGCACCGGTGCCTGCGGGACGCTGCCGACCAGACGGCCTCGTTGCAGCGCTTGGTTTTCCTGCCCGCCAGCGGGATAGCTGCCGCCCGCGGCACCGCCGAGGTTTCCGCCCTGACCGCCGAACGCCGAACGACCGGATCCGCTTGTGCCGCCAAGACTTTCGGAACTGCCCACGGTTCCGCGGCTAACCGGACCGCTCTCGGATCCGCTGCTCGTCCCACGCGGACCAGTCGGCAGGAATGTGCCGGACTGCCCGGGCCCGCCCGGAACCCGTGTCGCGCCGGAACCACCCGAAGTGCTTGGCGCGCTGGGGATTCCCGGCCCGTTGGTCGAACCGACCGAGCGCGGCGGATTGCCGTGCGGTGCCGGTCCCGTCTCCCAGCCCGCAGGAGGCGGCGAGGACGGCGGCACGTAGCTGGCCGCGACCACCGGCGCGACCGGCCGAGGAGCCGGTGCCTGCGAAGCCGTGCCGTACGCGGGCGTCGGCGGATCCACGACCGGCGGGGCCGGGGGTGGCGGCGGGGGAACGTACTGCGATTTCACCGACGCCGCGGCGGGCTGCACCTGACCGTCCGGCGTCACCTCGACCGCCGCGGCCGCGCGGTCAACCGGGCTCGGACCGCTGCCGGGCTGGGCCATCGCGAGCGACTGCGGCTGGCTCAACGGTTCGGTGGACAGCAGGTTTTCACCGCTCTGCTGGGCGTAGGCGTTCAACGCCTCGACCGCCTGGCCGCGCGCGTTGTCCGCCGCCTGCACCTGAGCCGCGTGATCGGTCTCGAACCCGAGGAAGCTCGCCACCGAATCGACGAGCGTGAGGCTCTCCGCGCCTTTGCGCACCGCGGCCGGGTCGGGCAGCTTGTACTTGGTGCGGTTGAACGCTTCCCCTTGCGCGAAAAGCATTTCCGCGGTGTGCGTGACCTTCTGCATCGCGTCCTGCGAAAAGCCAGCCTGGTCCGACAGCACCTGCCCGGCCTGTCCGCCCGCCTGGCTCTGCCATTCGACGCCGAGCTTCGCGAGCTGGTCGCGCAGCGTGTGGTCGGTGCTCGCGAGCGCGGTCGCGATTTCCCGCAGCGCCTCGACCGCGGTGGCGATGCTGGCGATGCCGTCGCCGGTGCCGAACTTCTCGATCTCGTCGGCGATGGCGGTGTCGGTCCACCCGTCGAAACGGTGGTCGCGGATCCTGCCCGCGAGTTCGGAGATCTCCACGCGCCCTCCCTAGGTCCGGTTCTTCAGGCCCTGCACGGCCAGGCCGGCGGCCTGGGTGGCGATGTCGCACAACTGCGGCTGGCTGAACGCGCCCGCGGTGACCGCGAACTCCTGTGCCGCCATGGTCTGTCCCGCGGCGACGCCGACGAGCACCTCGCAGTCAGCGGGGGTGCCCGCCGCGCGGTAGTTCGTGATCGCCGGATAGCCCTCGACGCTGGTGGCCGCGGTGGTCATGCTGTTCTTGCGCCGCGATCCGGTGAGCCACTCCTGCACGTCCGCGTTGACGATCCGCAGGTGCAGCGCGTGGAACGGCTCGGTCTTGTCCGAATCGAACACGCAGGTGGGCCCGTCCTTCGGGTCGGCGGCCTTGCGCGGCACGCTCGTGACCTTCAGCAGGTCGAGCTGCGCCTGGCCCAGCAGGTCGCACGGATCGGTACCGGCGATCGGCAAGTCCGACGGCCTCGGCGGCAATGCGGCCGCTTTCGTCTGCTGCGCCAGGGAACTCATCGCGGGCTGTACGGGGTACGCGGTGCCTTGCTCGCCTGACGAGCAGCCCGCGACCCCGAGCACCGCGACGACGGCGAGGAGCGGCTTAGTGGATGCCGTGCGCACCGCGGTCCCCGAACGCCGCAGCCTTGTCCGCGTCGCTGGCCTCGTACGTCTTCGCTGCTTCGCGCAGCTGTCCGACAAGCTTGTGCAGGTTGGCGACGTACGCGCGCACCTGCGCGGCGTACGACTGATCACCTTCGGCGACCACGGTGTTCCACGCAGCCATCGCGTTGACGCTCACCGTGTCCGACGAAGGAGTGTCGACGCGCAACTCGCCCAGCCGCGTGAGGAGCTTGTCTTCGAGCGCGCTGACCTGCTCGTCGACCACTCGCGCGACCTCGAGCAGCTTCGCCGGCTCGACCACGATGTCCGCCACACCCGGCGCTGCCGGAACCGACGAAGCCAGGTCGGTGAGCGGTGTGCTTCCCGGCATGCGCTAACCCCTCCCGTGATACGGACAGTGACCGTACGGACCCGTTTCGAGGCTACCAACCGGCGCGTGAACCCGAGGCGAACTTCGTGGAGAAGCTGCTTAGACGGGAGCGCTTACTTCCCCGTTGGCCGCGCGCAGTGCGATATCGGTGCGATGGTGCGAGCCAGCGAGGTGTACGCGCTCGACAGTCTCGTACGCGTGCTTACGCGCCGCCTTAAGCGTCTTACCAGTGCCGACGACGGACAGCACGCGTCCGCCAGCCGAGATCACCGCACCGTCGTCGCGACGCCGCGTACCCGCGTGAAGCACGCCTTCGATCTCTCCGCCGGTGATGACGTCACCAGTGCGCGGCTTGCCCGGGTACCCGTCAGCAGCGATCACGACGGTGACCGCGGCCCCGCCCGACCACTCCAGCGGCGGTAGCTCAGCCAGCTTCCCGGTGGCCGTCGCGTTCAGCACTGTCGCCAGCGACGTACGCAGCAGCGCCAGCACAACCTGCGTCTCGGGGTCGCCGAAGCGGCAGTTGAACTCGATCACCTGCGGGCCTTCCGAGGTGAGCGCGAGACCGGCGTAGAGCAGGCCGGAGAACGGGCTGCCCCGGTCGGCGAGCTCGTCCACCACCGGCTGCACGACCCGCGCGACGACGTCGTCCACCAGGTCGGCAGGCGCCCACGGCAGCGGCGCGTAGGCACCCATGCCGCCGGTGTTCGGGCCGGTGTCGCCGTCGCCGACGCGCTTGAAGTCCTGCGCGGGCAGCATCGGCACCACGGTGCGGCCGTCGACGAAGCAGAACAGCGAGGCCTCCGGGCCGTCCAAAAAGGACTCCAGGAGGACCGGGTGCCCGCCGTCGAGCAGCATCAGCGCGTGCTTGCGCGCGACCTCGACGTCCTGGGTCACGACCACCCCCTTGCCGGCGGCGAGACCGTCGTCCTTCACGACCCAGGTGGGCCCGAAGCGCTGAAGCGCGGCGTCGAGGCGCGCGGGAGTGTCGACGACCTCACTGCGGGCTGTCGGCACCTTCGCGGCCGCCATGACGTCCTTCGCGAACGCCTTCGACCCCTCGATGCGCGCAGCCGCGGCAGACGGTCCGAAGCAGGCGATGCCAGCGTCGCGCACCGCGTCGGCGACGCCCGCGACGAGCGGCACCTCCGGCCCGATCACGACGAGATCGGCCTTCCATTCCTTGGCCAGGGCAGCGACGGCCTCCGGCTCGGCGAGCTCGACCCCGAGCTGCTCCGCGACCGCAGTCGTGCCGGCATTGCCGGGGGCGCAAGCGAGCGCCGTGACCGCGGGGTCGCCTGCCACCGCGAGGACGAGTGCATGCTCCCGGGCGCCGGAGCCGATTACCAGTACGCGCACGCCGGACAGCGTAACGGTGCGTGTCGCGCCGCGGCAGCGCGCCGTCCGCGACCCCGGCCCGGACCAGATGGACGACTGGTCCGGCGCCGGTCGCCCGGGTGTCCGGATTCGCCCGCCATCCACCGTTTACCCGGTTGTCAACCGCCCGTCCGGCTGGTGCCGCGCGCCCGACGCTTGCGGCGGTGAGGGTGACGCGGTAGTCGTGGCGAGCTGCGGATCGCCCGGTAGAGAAAGGTCCCCCATGAAGCGCAAACGCCTCGGCGTGCTCGCCCTGTCCGGTCTGGCCCTGCTCGGCGTCGCGGGTCTCGCGATCGGCCCGGCCTCCGCGAGCGAGGAGACGGCCGCGGGTGCGGCCGCGCACGGTCCCCGGCACGATGGCCCGGTGATCGTCGGACACCGGGGCGCGCCCGGCTACCGCCCGGAGCACACGCTCGCGTCGTACGAACTCGCCTACCGGATGGGCGTGGACTACGTCGACGTCGACCTGGTGCCGACCAAGGACGGCCAGCTCGTCGCCCGGCACGAGCCGGAGATCGGCGGCACCACCGACGTCGCGGCCCACCCGGAGTTCGCCTCGCGCAAGACCACGAAGGTCATCGACGGAACAAAGATGACCGGCTGGTTCACCGAGGACTTCACCCTCGCCGAGCTGAAGACGCTCTACGCCAAGGAGCGGATCCCGCAGAACCGGCCGAACAACCAGCTCTACGACGGCCGCTACCGGATCGCCACCTACCAGGAGGTGCTCGACCTGACCCGGCGACTCGGCCACGAACTGCACCGGACGCTGGGCACCTACCCGGAGGTCAAGCACTCGACGTACTTCAGCTCGATCGGCAACCCGACCGAACCGAAGCTCGTGTCGATCCTCAACCGCAACGGCCTGAACCGGCCGAACGCACCGGTGATCATCCAGTCGTTCGAGGTGTCGAACCTCCAGGAGCTGCACAAGCAGGTGCGGGTTCCGCTGCTGCAGCTGACCGAGGCGAAGGGCGCTCCCGCCGACTTCGTCGCGAAGGGCGACAAGCGCACGTACGCCGACCTGATCACGCCCGCCGGCCTGCGCGAGATCGCGAAGTACGCGAAGTACCTCGGCCCGGAGAAGGGCCAGATCATCCCGCGCGACGCGCAGGACAACCTCGGCAAGCCGACCACCCTGATCGCCGACGCGCACCGCGCCGGTCTTGAGGTGCAGCCCTACACCTTCCGCAACGAAAACCCGTTCCTTCCGGCGAACCTGCGCTCCTCGGCGAGCCCGAGCGCGTTCGGCAACGTGTTCGCGGAGGAAGCGGCGTTCCTGAAGGCCGGGGTCGACGGATTCTTCGCCGACCAGCCGGATACTGCGCTGGAATCGGTGCGGGACTTCGCTGGTCGCTGAGTTTTTCTTCGTTTCTCCCAGCCCGCCGGGGACCTTCGCGTCTCCGGCGGGCTTTTTCGCGGCTGTTCAATCGTCGTGCCGATGGAGTGCGCGGTGAGCGCCGCATGCAGATGGTTTCCTTCTTCGTGCAGATCAGCCACGTTCCGGAAGCCCATCGCCACGGCAAGCGCCTCAGTGCAATGTGCTGGCCCACGCCACTCATTCACTCCGCGACGCAGTACTTCGCGTTCTTCGTCGGCCAGCTCGATCGCGACCAGCTCTTCGGCGCTCACTCGCTGATCATGGCCTGCGCGCTCAGTCACCCCAGAGACGACCGGTTCGAGTGATGCTCTCTCGAACATTCGTTCGAGATACTGGACTCATGTTGATCACTCAGACCCGGACCGCCCTGCGCCGTTCGGAGGAGCTTCCGCCCAGCGACCAGCGAAACCTTGACACCCGTGAACGGAGAGGGCTAACTTCTGCGCACTCTCAATGGTCTGTCCGCATACCTTTCAGGTGGGTGCCCGATGGATGTCTCCGACCAGCAGACCGGACAACCCGACGAAGACAGCGCTCGCCTGCACGCGCTCGGCTACGCGCAGGAACTCAAACGCACGATGTCGGCGTTCTCGAACTTCGCCGTGTCGTTCACGATCATCTCGATCCTGTCCGGCTGCCTCACGCTGTACGGCTTCGGCATGAAAACCGGCGGCCCGGCGGCGATGATCTGGGGCTGGCCGCTGGTCGGGCTGTTCGTGGTGCTGGTCGGGCTTGGCATGGCGGAGGTGTGCTCGAGCTACCCGACCGCGGGCGGACTGTATTACTGGGCCGCGAAACTGGCGACCCGCAACGGCCCGGCGTGGTCGTGGTTCACCGGCTGGTTCAACCTGATCGGGCAGATCGCGGTCACCGCGGGCATCGACTTCGGAGCCGCGCTCTTCCTCAACGCGTTCCTCGATCTGCAGTGGGGCTTCAGCGCGACGCCGGGTCACACGATTCTGTTGCTGGCCATCATTCTTGTCGTGCACGGGGTGCTGAACACCTTCGGCGTGCGAGTGGTGGCGGTGCTGAACAGCGTCAGCGTGTGGTGGCATCTGGTTGGCGTGCTGGTGATCGTGGGCGTACTCGTGTTCGTGCCGGCGAAGCATCAGGAAGCGTCGTTCGTCTTCGGCAGCTTCGTGAACCAAACCGGCTGGGGTTCCGCGCCGTACGTGTTCTTGCTCGGGTTGTTGCTGGCGCAGTACACCTTGACTGGCTACGACGCCTCGGCGCACATGACGGAGGAAACCAAGAACGCCGCGAAAGCGGGCCCGCGCGGAATCATCAACTCGATCCTCGTGTCCCTGGTCGCGGGCTGGATCCTGCTGATCGGCCTGACGTTCGCGATCCAGGACTACGACGGAGCCGTCAACTCGGCGACCGGCGTCCCGCCAGCCCAGATCTTCATCGACGCGACCGGCGCGGTGACCGGAAAATTCCTGCTCCTGATCTGCATCGGCGCCCAACTGTTCTGCGGCATGGCCTCCGTGACCGCGAACTCCCGCATGATCTATGCCTTCGCTCGCGACGGCGCGATCCCGGGCTCGAAGATCTGGCACAACATCAACAAACGAACCCAAACCCCAACCAACGCAGTATGGCTAGTGTCCTGCGTCAGAAATTCGTCGGCAGAAGTTGG